>JBBQTF010000024.1:0-62524 GCA_038234675.1 Steroidobacterales bacterium | reverse complement strand
CCTCAAGAATCCGCGCGACAAAACGCAGACGTTCGTCCATCTTGCGACACTCCTGCCACGGCATAAGGGTTCTCCCCAAATGCCGGAAAGTGTCAGCGATGTGCCCGGAATAATCTGTAACCTATGAGCCCGAATGGGCATCGGGTCCTTTCCGGGGACATCGGTAACGTTTTATACCGAGGACATAGGTAATGCCGTCTCAATGGATCATCGAAACACTAGCGCCGAGTATATGCGCTGGAGTCTTCCAGTGAAGGGTCTGTCTGGGTCGAGTATTGAGTTTCCTTGCGACGGTATCGAGTTGGACTTGGCTCACGTCCGCTAGACTCTTTCCCTTAGGGTAATACTGTCGTAGCAACCCGTTAGTGTTCTCGTTGCTGCCTCGTTGCCAAGGGCTGGACGGGTCGCAGAAGTACACCTTGACGTCAGTGGCGACTGTGAACTGAGCGTGGTTAGCCAACTCGGCTCCTCGGTCCCAAGTCAGCGATTTACGCAACGCCATTGGCAGTTTGCGGATGGCCTTGATGAGTGCTGCGACAACACTTTCTGTCCGCTTGTCGGCGACTTTGACAATGATCACGAAGCGCGATTGCCGCTCCACGAGCGTCGCGATGTAGGTTCCCCGGGATCCTTCGACGAGATCGCCTTCCCAGTGCCCGGGGACCGCTCGATCCTCCACTTCCGCCGGCCTTTCCCTAATTGAAACCGCATCGATAATCCGGCCTCGACCTTCACCGAAAAAAGTAGCGTGTCGCGACCGACGGATACGCCGCTTTGACCGAAGGTGCCCAATCAGCTCTTTCTTCAGGGCCCCACGGGCCTGCACGAAAAGGCTTCGATAGATCGTCTCGTGTGACACCCACAGCTCCGGGTTCTTGGGGCACTCGTCTTTGAGCCAGCCGGCGATCTGCTGCGGAGCCCAATCCTGCTTGAGTTTAACCGCAACGATCCGTTGCAACTGTCGGTTGCGTGCGAGCAGGCATGGGTTAGAGATTGTGAAACGCGCTCCCGCGTCTGACCAGTCATTAGTTTCAATGACCAAACAAGCAAGGTCTGGTGGGGAGATCGGCGGGCAAAGGGTACATTTCCGACTGTCACCCGACTAATGCCCTCACTTCGCCACCCACTCACAACCTTTTCACGGCTCTTTCAGCCTCTCTCTCAATTCTCCCCCTGTACACCGCTTGGCACCTCCATGCGCTCACGGGAAACGCCGTGTCAAAAGTCGGTGGCTCAACGGGTGTCGGCCTTGGCGTGTTCAGTGCCCTCGCCGTTTGGCTGCTCGCCGTATCCCGTCAATACTTGTGGCACCGGTTTCTTTACACATCCTTCCGATAGGCGCGTTGCGATCCCATGACCCTCGATGCCACGCGGCGCTGCTTGCGTGCGCCGCGGTGCGGCATCTTATGCGTGACTTTGGTCACGCTCTGAAGACCTCTGGCAGGCACCGTTTGCGCGCGCGCCGAGGTGCGACTAAACTGGAAACCGAGGATCGCATGTTACTGAAGTCTCGACGTCTTGCGTTTTGGATGCTGTTGCTGAGCCTAGTCGGGCTCGTGCCACCAGCATTTTCCTGCACGACCTCAGCGCGTTCAACTGACAATTGCTGTCCGACCGGACAACGGTCGCCATGCGTCTATCAGGCGCCGCCGATCACGATGCTCCGCGAGCAACCTTGTTGTGCGGCGCAGCCCACCGCGCAGCAATCAACGATCACTGTGACCCCGTCCCGAAGGGCGCACGCGCTGCCTGCGCCGTCGGGCTCTGGCATCGGCGTGTCGGCAGGACTTGCAACCGATGGGCTCCTTTTTAATTCTTCATCGCGTCCTAGTCCTGTCTTCGCCCGATTCGACCAGAGGCAAATCTACCTGCTAACAGGTCGCCTCAGGCTCTAGAGCCGAAAGTCCCGTCGCTGACCTTTTGGTTGGCACGAACCCCCGTGTATTGAAGCGCCGAGCCGTGCAGGCACGGCGGCGCGGTATTGGACTTGAGGCACTCTTATGAAAACCTACTTCGTGCGATCCCGCATGCCGTTGCTGCTGCTGTGCGCGGTTGCGGCTGCGCACTCCGCGGACGGCACACTAACTCTCGAAGACGCCGTGACACTCGCCGTTCGCAATGCTCCGCAAGTCATTGCCAAACAGGCCGCCGTCGAAGGGGCCCGGGCGATGACCGCAAGCGCTGGGCGTCTTCCTGACCCCGAACTAGTCGCTGGCGTAGACAACCTGCCGACCAATGGGCCCGATGCGTATTCCATGGGCAATGACTTCATGACAATGCGCAAGGTGGGCGTCATGCAGAGCTTTCCGAGTGGTCGAAAGCGTGAAGCCCAACGCCAGCGAGCGGAGACGTCAGTGTCTGTGGCTGAGTCGGAGGGGGCACAGGTGCGACTCGAGACGGCGCAGAGCACGGCGGATTCATGGGTATCAATTCACGCGGCCGAGGTCGCGCTGCGGGCCCTACAAGAACTGACGCCGGACCTGAACATGCAGGCCGAAGCCGCGCGCGCCGCCGTCGTGGCAGGGAGAGCGACGGCATACGACGCGCTGGCAGCGCAAGCGGCGGTGGCCGATCTTGAGGATCGCATGCTGCAAGCCCGAAGAGACGTCGAGGTTAGCCGCGCTGAACTCAGGCGATGGGTTGGGGAGGCCGCCGACCAAACACTTGCGTCTCCGCCTGATTTTGACAAGCTACCCGCGGGCCGCGTGGAGATACTCGCGACTCTCCATCATCACGCCGAGGTTAAGGCCTACGACTCACGGATAGCGGCGGCGAGGTCCGATGTGGCTGTCGCCAGTGCCGATAGACATCCGAACTGGAGTGCCGAACTGGACTACGCGCGGCGCGGCGCCGCTTACTCGGACATGGTGTCTCTGGAATTCCGGGTCGGCCTTCCGCTCTGGGCGCACGATCGGCAAGACCCCGTCATCCATGAACGCATGGCTACGGTACGGCAACTCGAAGCAGATCGGGACGCCGCCCTGAAGATGCACTCGACCGAAGTGACCCAGATGCTGGAGAACTGGGAGGCAACGCGCGAGCGACTTGCGCTCTATGAAAGAGTGCGGCTGCCTCTTGCGCGAGAGCGCTCGCAACTCGCGCTGGCGAGCTTTCAGGCGGGACGCATGGACCTGCGCTCGACACTGACGAGCTTCACTGAAGAAATCGAACTGCGACGCACGCACGCCGAATTGCTCGGCAAACTGGGCCGCGCCTGGGCGTTTCTCAACTACCTGAACCTTCCAGGAGACGCGCCATGAACACTTCGCGCTGGCTCGTTGCTCTGTTGCTGGCCGCGCTGCTGGGTGCCTTCGGGGGCTACCAGTGGGTGCACCGTAGTTCGCTCGAGGTGAGGGGCGCTGCGACGATGAACCACACTCCACCTAGAAACGCAGACCCGCCGCATGGCACGGTACTGTACTGGCACGATCCGATGAAGCCGGAAGTCCGGTTCGATAAGCCCGGGAAATCGCCGTACATGGACATGGCGTTGGTACCGGTGTACGCGAACAGTGCCGCCGTCGTAGGCGGGATCGCCGTCAGCTCGAATATGCGTCAGAGCCTAGGCGTTCGCATCGGCCGCGTGGAAAGAGCCGTTGCGCTCAGCAGCGTCGCTGTAGTCGGTAACGTGACCTATGACGAGCACCACACAACGCTCCTACAAGCGCGCGCGGCTGGATTCGTCAGCAGGCTCCATGTCAAAGCCGCGCAGGATCGTGTGCGCACAGGTCAGCCGCTCGCGGACGTCACGGTACCCATCTGGATCGAAGCGGAGGGCGAATACCTGGCACTATTGACTGCTGAGTCGACCGCGAGCACTGCCTTGCGGGGAGCCGCGCGAAATCGCCTGCTGCTGCTCGGCGTGCCCGAGGCTGCGGTGCTCGCGCTTGAGCAGGAACGCAAGGTTCCAGCAAGTACGACGCTGCATGCGCCGATAGATGGCATCATCACGGAACTTGGTGTGCGCGAGGGAGCCGCGTTTGCCGAAGGCGCGCTGCTGTTTCGCATCAATAGTCTGGCCACGGTGTGGGTCAATGCCCAGGTTCCCGAAGTCCAAGCGGGCAATATCGCGCCAGGCCGCGCCGTAGAAGTTCGTGCCGCCGCCTGGCCGGGCGAGGTTTTTCCTGGTCGCGTCGAAGCCCTTTTGCCTCAGGTTGATGTGGCCACCCGCACACTGACCGCACGCATTGCAGTCGAGAATCGAACCGGCAAACTCATCCCCGGCATGTTTGTGAATGCAGAGTTCACGAACCCCGCCGCAGCATCCCAGCTATGGGTGCCGAGTGAAGCCGTGATCGTGACCGGCCGGCGCAGCGTCGTGATCCGCGTGCGCGATGACGGCGCCTTCGAGGCGGTTGATGTCAGCACGGGCCGTGAATCGGCTAGCAAGACCGCGATTTTATCGGGCCTCAGCGAGGGTCAATCGGTCGTGTTGTCCGGTCAGTTCCTGATCGATTCCGAGGCGAGCCTCAAGTCCGCAGTAAACCGGCTCTCGGCGAGTCCATCAATGTCCCCGGCGCCGACGCCGTGATCGCGCGCCTGATCCATCGATCGATCGCCAACCGTTTTCTGGTGCTGCTGGCGGCTGTGGCCGTAGCTGGCTGGGGCGTGTGGGCGATGCTGCGCACGCCGCTCGATGCCATTCCCGACCTGTCCGATGTGCAGGTCATCATCCGCACGACGTTTCCAGGTCAAGCTCCGCAGATTGTCGAGAACCAGGTGACGTACCCGCTCAGCACCACGATGCTTTCAGTCCCCGGTGCCAAGACCGTCCGCGGCTACTCGATGTTCGGCGATTCATTCGTCTACATCCTGTTCGAGGACGGTACCGATCCGTACTGGGCGCGCTCGCGCGTCTTGGAATACCTGAATCAGGTGCAGTCGCGCCTGCCCACGCAGGCGCGCGCTTCTCTTGGGCCTGACGCGACGGGGGTCGGCTGGATCTACGAGTACGCGCTAATCGACCGGACCGGAAGGCTGGACCTGTCCCAATTGCGCACGCTGCAGGATTGGTTTCTTAAATACGAACTCAAGACTGTGCCCAACGTGTCGGAGGTCGCCTCGATCGGCGGCATGGTGCGGCAGTACCAGATCGTGCTCGATCCGGACCGCATGCGTGCCTTCAATGTCACGCAAGCAAGGGTCATTGAGGCGGTGCAGAAGGCCAATCAGGAGGCGGGCGGATCGGTGCTGGAGCTGGGCGAAGCCGAATACATGGTACGCGCTTCCGGCTATCTGAAAACCCTTGACGATTTTCGCGCCATACCACTTATGACAAACGAGGCGGGCACTACCGTGCGCCTGGATGACGTCGCTCGCGTGCAAATCGGTCCGGAGATGCGCCGCGGGATCTCGGAACTTAATGGAGAGGGGGAGGTGGCGGGCGGCGTGATCATCATGCGCTCCGGGAAGAACGCGCTGGCGACGATCAATGCCGTCAAGGCGAAGATCGAGATGCTTAAGGCGAGTCTCCCCGCGGGCGTCGAGCTGGTGCCCACCTATGATCGCTCGAAGCTGATCAAGCGGGCAGTCGACAATCTCAAAGGCAAACTGCTCGAAGAGTTCGCGGTAGTCGCACTGGTTTGCCTGCTGTTTCTGTTTCACTTGCGATCAGCGTTCGTGGCCATCATCTCGCTCCCAATGGGGGTGCTGCTGGCCTTCATCGCGATGTACTACCAAGGGGTTAACGCCAACATCATGTCACTCGGCGGCATTGCTATTGCCATCGGCGCGATGGTCGATGCGGCGGTCGTGATGATTGAGAATGCGCACAAGCAGATCGAGGCCTGGCTACACAGGAATCCGAATGAAGAGTTGGTCGGTGCCGAGCGATGGCGCGTGATTGGCGATGCGGCGGCCCAGGTGGGCCCAGCGCTGTTCACTTCGCTTTTGATCATCACCTTCTCGTTCGTACCGGTGTTCACGCTGGAGGCCCAGGAGGGGCGGCTATTCTCGCCGCTCGCCTACACCAAAACTTATGCGATGGCCGCTGCCGCTGGCCTTTCGGTGACGCTCATTCCGGTGTTGATGGGCTATTTGATCCGCGGCCGCATCCCCGCAGAGCGCGACAACCCCATCAATCGCTGGCTAATTGCGATATATCAACCGCTCCTTACACGGGTATTGGCCCATCCGAGAGCGACGCTGGCGGTCGCGCTAGTGATCCTGCTGACGGCGGCCATACCCGTGTTGCGTATCGGCGGAGAATTCATGCCGCCGCTGGATGAGGGGGATCTGCTCTATATGCCGTCCGCCTTGCCCGGGATTTCCGCGGGCAAGGTGGGAGAACTCCTGCAGCAGACTAACCGGCTTATCAAGACCGTGCCCGAGGTTGCGAGCGTGTTTGGCAAGGTTGGGCGAGCCGAAACCGCCACTGATCCGGCGCCGCTCGAGATGTTTGAGACCACGGTTCAGTTCAAGTCACGCGATCAGTGGCGGCCCGGCATGACGCCCGACCGCTTGGTCCAGGAGTTGGATCAAGTGGTGCAGGTTCCAGGTCTTTCAAACATCTGGGTGCCACCGATCCGCAACCGGATCGACATGCTGGCGACCGGCATCAAGAGTCCCGTGGGCGTCAAGGTTTCTGGGACCGATCTGCATGAAGTTGATCGTCTGGCCTCTGCAGTAGAGCAGGCCGTAAAGCAGGTACCGGGCGTGAGCTCGGCGTTCGCCGAGCGCCTGACCGGTGGACGTTATATCAATGTTCAAATTGATCGAGCGAGCGCGGGGCGCTATGGCCTCAACATCGCGGATGTGCAAAGCGTCGTCGCGGCCGCGATTGGCGGAGACAATATCGGCGAGACCGTCGAGGGGTTGCAGCGCTTTCCGATTAACCTGCGCTATCCGAGGGAGATGCGCGATTCGGTTGAGAAGCTCCGCGACTTGTTGATACTGACCGAGCGGGGCGCCCAGATTCGACTCGGCGATGTTGCCGCTCTTGGAATCAGCGATGGTCCGTCGATGCTCAAGAGCGAAAACGCCAGGCTTACGGGCTGGGTATACGTGGACCTTCGGGGACGTGATCTCAGTTCCGCAGTCCGGGACATGCAACGGGCCGTGGCCGAGCAAGTGAAACTTCCCGCGGGATACTCGCTCTCATGGTCTGGGCAATTCGAGTTTCTGGAGCGGGCAGTCGCCAAACTCAAGATCGTCGTGCCTGCCACCTTGCTGATAATTTTCGTCTTACTCTATCTCACGTTCCATCGGGCTGATGATGCACTGTTAATCATGGCAACTCTTCCGTTGGCGCTGGTGGGTGGTTTTTGGCTGATCTATGCATTGGGCTACAACCTGTCAATTGCCTCCGCCGTAGGCTTCATCGCGCTCGGAGGCGTGGCAGCTGAGATCGGTGTTGTCATGCTGGTCTACTTGAACCACGCCGTCGCTGCTCGTGTCGCCGATCAGCGGCTGGAGAGCGAACCTGAACTCAAGGAAGCAATCATTGAAGGTGCCGCCTTGCGTGTGCGACCTATCGCGATGACGGTCGCCGTGATCATAGTGGGCCTATTACCGATCATGTGGGGCACGGGCACGGGATCCGAGCTCATGCAACGCATTGCCGCACCGATGATTGGTGGCATGGTTACGGCGCCGCTGCTGTCAATGTTCGCGCTACCCGTTGTGTACTTGCTGATTCGAAGGCGGAAAATACCGGCGGCGCGGAACCCTGGCAATTGAAAAATGACCTCGCATTTACGACCACCTTGCTGCCTTGGACCGTCCAAGCGCATGCGCACTTAGACAAATCCCACGCCCGGCACCGGCGGCGTTATCGTCGCTGCGCTATCGCTCACGGCGACTCTCACGTCTCTTTACTCCCCAACGCACTGAGCAAGACAAAACCGGTCGTGTTAAGCGTACTCAGATCCGTAGAAGCCGTAGTCGCAGGGCGTTCCCGATCACTGAGACCGAACTCAAACTCATTGCCGCCGCTGCGATGATGGGACTCAGTAACAGCCCGAATGCGGGGTATAGAACGCCGGCGGCTAAAGGGATGCCCAGAACGTTGTAGAAAAAGGCGAGAACCAGGTTCTGGCGGATGTTTCGCATCGTGGCACGGCTGAGTGAGCGCGCACGTGCGATGCCAGCCAGATCACCTTTCACAAGCGTCACACCGGCGCTTTGCATGGCCACATCGGTGCCCGTGCCCATTGCGACACCGACGTCGGCCTCCGCGAGAGCTGGCGCATCGTTGACGCCGTCGCCGGCCATGGCGACGATACGGCCTTCGGCCCGCAAACGCCGAATGATCGCATGTTTTTGTTCGGGCAACACTTCGGCCTCGACCTCCGTAATGCCGAGCGTGGCGGCCACTGCCAGCGCGGTGGTGCGATTATCACCCGTCAACATGACGATCCGGATCCCCGCGCGCTGGAGATTCGCCAGCGCCGCGGGCGTCGTCTTCTTGATGGGATCGGCGACCGCGATTACTCCGGCGGGACGGTCGTCAATCGCTACAAACATCGCCGTCGCACCTTCGCGTCTGAGGGCCTCGGCTTGAGATTCGAGGTCCGTACTCACGACCTGCAAATCATTCAGGAGCTTTACGTTACCCACCGCCACGCGCCGCCCCGCTATAACGCCTGTGACGCCTTTGCCCGTGACGGAGCGGAAATCGGTGATTTCCTGAGGTGCGAGGTGGCGCTCATGGGCCGAGGCAACGATCGCTGCGGCCAGCGGGTGTTCGCTTGAGCGTTCGAGGCTGGCACCGAGAGACAGAACGGTGGACTCATCGACCCCTGCAACGGGAATGACTGCCACGACGCGTGGCTTGCCCTCGGTCAGAGTCCCGGTCTTGTCGATCACAAGCGTATCGATTTTCTCGAAGCGTTCGAGCGCCTCGGCGTTCTTGATCAGTACACCGGCGCTCGCGCCTTTCCCGACGCCGACCATGATTGACATCGGAGTCGCCAGACCCAATGCACAAGGGCAGGCGATGATGAGGACGGACACAGCGGCGACCACGGCGTAAGCGAGGGCCGGAGGCGGTCCCCAGATCATCCAGGCCGCGAACGCCGCTATGGCGACAGCGATGACCGCCGGGACAAACCAGGCGGCCACGACATCGGCGAGGCGTTGAATGGGCGCGCGGCTACGCTGGGCCTCGGACACCATCTGCACAATACGTGAGAGCATGGTGTCTGAGCCGATCTTTTCCGCCCGCATCACCAGCGCCCCGGTCCCGTTAATGGTGCCGCCGATCACTTTGGCACCCGCTACCTTTTCGACCGGCATGGATTCGCCCGTGACCATGGATTCATCGACAGCGCTCGTCCCATCGGCGATGGATCCGTCCACCGGTACCGCATCGCCCGGCCGGATCCGGAGCCGATCGCCCACGTGCACTTGGTCGAGGGGAATTTCTTCGTCGGTGCCATCGTCACGAAGCCGTCGGGCCGTTTTGGGTGCGAGGTTCAACAACGCCCGAATGGCGCCGCCGGTTTGCTCACGTGCCAGCAACTCCAGGACTTGTCCCAGCAGGACGAGCACGGTGATCACGGCCGCCGCTTCGTAATAAACGGGGATCAGACCGCCTTCCATTCGCAGTCCCGCGGGGAAAAGTCCGGGCGCAAAGGTCGCCACCAAACTGTAAACGTACGTGGCGCCGACGCCCAGGCCGATCAGGCTGAACATATTAAGTGAGCGGTTCACCACCGACGCCCAAGCGCGCTCGAAGAACGGCCATCCAGCCCACAGCACCACGGGGGTTCCGAGCGCGAACTGGACCCACATCGAAAGAATTGGAGCGATATAGTGATGCAGGTTCAGGCCGGGCAGGTGAGAGCCCATTTCAAGGACGAACACGGGCGCTGCGAGCGCCGCGCTTATCCAGAAGCGCCGCGTCATGTCCCGCAATTCAGTACTGCCCGCGTTAGTATCCGTGGCGTTGACGGGTTCAAGTGACATGCCGCAGATCGGACAGGGTCCCGGTGCGTCGCGCCGAATCTGCGGATGCATCGGGCACGTGTAGACCACACCCGATGCCTCGGGGGGATTGGGCGGATCGGCGTCTGTGCCCTGCTTCAAGTACTTGGATGGATCAGCGAGGTATTTCGACTTACAGCGCTCCGAGCAGAAGTATTTCGTCTCGCCATCATGTTCGACCCGAAAACTGGCCGTTCTTGGATCGACGACCATGCCACAAACCGGATCGCGGATCTGGCCGGAACCCGCAGGATTTGGGCCAGCAACTTGCGGATCCTGAACATGGTCGTGATGCGTCGTCATGCTCACGTGGGCATGCTCAGGGGGCAGAGTCATGCGCAGCAGCCTACGCCATTGTCATGGGCCCTGCAGCCGTTAAAGGGCTGCGGTAGGCTGGTGCGTTTTGAGTTGCCCAATGTGCTCCCGAACTTGGATGAATTCACCCTGCCAATTGGCCAGGCGGGAAGGCATTAGGCCGAGCGGACTTGTGAAATTCACGCTTTGTCATCCACTAGAGGCATCGGGCGTCGAGCCTGCCTTGCCGCAGGTCCCGGCGAGTGGTGTATCGTGATAGCTGCTGTCCGCAAAATTTGGGTGCGAACCGGGCGCTTATTCTGAGTAACCTTGGTAGAAACGGCGGGTCGCTTGAGTTTGTAGCAAATAACGGGAATACGTGCCATCCCACAATCACAATCGACGAGATAAACCGGGTCATTTACCCGGACACTCGAATGAGCCAACCGATTTCGGGCAAGCGTTTGCCGTTGGCATTGCACTCAACTTGGTTTTTGTTGTCGTCGAAATTATCTACGGCTTGATCGCCAACTCGCTGGCCTTGCTCTCCGATGCCGGGCACAACTTGAGCGATGTGCTGGCCCTTGTGCTCGCTTGGGCAGCGATGCTGCTGGCGCGCCGCAGACCATCAAAGCGATTTACCTATGGTCTTGGAGGCAGTTCGGTGCTTGCCGCACTCATTAACGCCGTGTTGCTGCTGCTGGTGACGGGCGGTATCGCTTGGGAAGCGCTTCTACGCCTGCGCCACCCGGAACCGGTTGTCGGCATCACCGTGATCTTGGTCGCCACGGTTGGCATCGTTATTA
Organism: Steroidobacterales bacterium; assembly: GCA_038234675.1. Classification (GTDB taxonomy): domain Bacteria; phylum Pseudomonadota; class Gammaproteobacteria; order Steroidobacterales; family Steroidobacteraceae; genus FEN-1191. The sequence goes on along the minus strand of JBBQTF010000024.1, from coordinate 51,500 downwards.
ATGGGGTCACGGCGTTCATGTTCCGATCCGGTCGCAAGGGTGACCTCAATGTTCGGGCGGCCTATCTACATATGGCAGCCGACGCCCTGGTAGCGGCCGGCGTCGTGGTGACTGGCTTCGTCATCCTGCGCACGGGTTGGCTATGGCTCGACCCGGTTGTCAGTTTCGTCATCGGCGTCGTCATTGTGGTTGGTACCTGGAGGCTGTTACTTCAAACGGTGACTCTCGCTCTGGATGCCGTGCCGGAAGGAGTGGACCGCGACGCCGTGTATGCGTTTCTTATTTCTCGCCCCGGGGTGACTGAAGTGCACGATCTGCATATCTGGGGTATGAGCACGACTGACACTGCACTAACTGTGCACATCGTGATGCCCGCTGGGCACCCCGGGGACGCTTTTGTGGCCCAACTGGTCGAAGAGCTGGACCAACGATTCCGGATTCGACATTCGACACTTCAGCTGGAATTGGGAGATTGCGTAGAGCCTTGCGCGCTGGCGCCGGACCATGTCATCTGATGAACTCCCATGTGTTGTCGAATAATTAGTAGATTCCTTGAAGCAGACATCCCGCCACGCTCGGCCGTGCTAGTAAGTTGATGCCCGGCAGATTGTGGCCGATATCACGTGATATCAGCAGGGAGAGCGGACCACCTTGAATCTGAATCTGGAAAAATCATGAGTGCACGGGCACCCATTATTGCTGCCTTGGCGGCGGCATTGCTGTTTGGCGGTAGTACGCCGTTTGCCAAGGTGTTGGCGGGGCAGGTGTCGCCGATTCTTTTAGCGGGGTTGCTTTATCTGGGAAGCGGGCTTGGGCTGTGGGCGATTCGAATTTATCGCGATCAGGGCCTGGCGTTGCCGACATTTCTGGTGCGCGAATGGTTCTGGTTCATAGGCTCCATAGTCTCTGGCGGCGTGGTGGCGCCAGTCTTGTTGATGTATGGTTTGACGCAGATCTCTGCTAGCGACGCGTCATTGCTGCTCAACCTGGAATCCGCATTCACCGCGTTGCTTGCATGGTTAGTATTCCGCGAGAACGCTGACCGGCGAATCGTACTTGGTATGGCGCTCATTGTCGCCGGTGGCATCGCATTGGCATGGCCGCACGGCGATACTTCAGTACGAGGCTCGCTGGGAGGGATCGCCATTGCATGTGCCTGTCTATCCTGGGCGCTCGATAACAATTTGACTCGGAAAGTATCCGCCGCCGATGCGGTGTTTATTGCTGGTACTAAGGGCCTTGCCGCTGGCATCACCAATGTTGTGCTGGCGATGTTTCTTGGCGCGACGCTCCCGAGGCCAACGGTGGTCGCCGCGGCGATGACGACTGGTCTATTCGGATACGGCCTAAGCCTGGTGCTTTTTGTCGTGGCCCTGCGGGGTCTGGGTTCCGCCCGCACCGGGGCCTATTTTTCCACCGCTCCGTTTCTGGGTGCGGTAATAGCTCTGGTGGCATTCCACGAACCGGCTGCGCACGGGTTTTGGCTCGCCGCCGTATTGATGTCCGCCGGAGTTTGGCTGCACCTGAGCGAGCGGCACGAACACGAGCATTCACACCAGCTCATGGTGCACACGCACGCCCATGTGCACGACGCGCATCACCAGCACCCACACGATGCGCCATGGCATGGGCTCGGATCCCATACCCATGAGCATGTCCATGAGGCGCTGACGCACCATCACCCACACTACCCGGACCTGCATCACCGGCATGGTCACAAGCCTCCGGACCAAGTCGCGTGATTGATCAGGGTTGTTTTAGACCCAAATCGTGGTTGGTGTGTCCCTGCAGCTCGTGAGCGTTTCCCCGAGCACCGGCGTTGCCCCGAGGACCGGCGTTGCCCCGTGCACCTCCGTGAAAACGAAAATGGCCATTTGGCGATAATGAAACGATACCCCTCCTATACCGGACGTAAATATTAACCATTCGAATTCCAGAGGCGCCCTAGGAGAGTGACCAAGATAGGGGCTGATGCCGCACTACATGCCACACCGAATAGCAATCCGAAAGTCGGAAGGCAGGTCTTTGGCGTAGCAGTGGAGAAAAATAAATGAATCGGGACTCAGTGGCGCCCTGGCAGGCCGTGTATCAGAGTAAGAAGTCCAAGGAAGTTAGCTGGTACAAGCCGCGCCTCGACATATCCATCGCACTGCTCATGAGAGGTGGCCTTAATGCGAAATCCCGGGTAATAGATGTAGGCGCAGGTGCTTCAACACTGGTGGATGATTTGCGGGGCTAGGCGTCAAGCTCATGACAGCCCTGGACATGTCAGTCGCGTCATTGGACGACGTCCGTCAACGCCTTGGGCAACGGGCTACGCTCGTCAACTGGTTAGTGGCCGACGTGGCGCACACCCAGCTGCCATCCAATTGTTACGACTTGTGGCACGATGGCGCGGCACTGCACATCCTGGTGGATCCTGCGGATGCCGTAAACTGCGTACCGCTGCGTCTCGTGCCATCGACAGTGGTGGCTTTGCTGTTATCGGATGCTTTGCCGCTGACGGTCCCGCGATGCGCAGTCAACTACCCGTGATGCGCCGTGAACCAGCTGACATTTCTGCCTTGTTCGGCCCAGCGTTTTCACTCGTTCATTCACAGCACGAGCTTCACGTTACGTCTTGAGGCACGACACAGTCGTTCGCCTACAGATTGCTGCGCAAGACATGGCCAGAGGTCAGTTGGGTCGTGTCCCTAATGGGTATGTAAGGCCAAGTCGGTATTGGGAAGTGGCACGAGGCCATCTCCTGAGTGATCAATAGACCGAAGGAAGCCGACACGTCGGCAGGAACGCATTGTGTGTTCGGCGGTTCTCTAATCTCTCTCGAGGCTGATGACGTCCGTGGGCGCGGACCACAGATCATCGATTCGGCACGAGGTGGCTCGAAGCGCCGACCTCATCGTCACGGCCTTGTGATTGGTCCGTTCCACAGGAGCCATAAGGTTGCGGGGCTTTTGCGGGGATTAGTCCCGCTGTGTACTGCGCTGTCCCGCTCGACGGGTAGATAGTATCGTACGTCCCGTCTGCGTGGTTGCTTAAAACAATAGCTCGTGAAAACTAAAATCGGGCCATACCAATTCGAGCAATCGGCCAGCTTCGAACCAGGTGGTCGGCGGTTCGAATTCGTCCGGGCGCGCCAATCAACTCAGGGTCGATTCTGGTCACATCGCTGAGGGTTTACACGGTAGACAGGGCTGACACCTTGTCGGCGATGCCTTTGAGCAAACTATTCCATGATTTGGCGAAGGCGTCGGCGCCTTCGTGCTGCAGGCGGTCAGCGAGCGCACCCTCATCGATACCCAAGGCGCGAAATTCGGCAATCACCGCCTCCGCGTCGCCGCCGTCAATCGGAATCGGCGCCCCGATCTTGCCATGCGCGGCAAATGCCTCAAGGGTTTTGTCGGGGATGGTGTTTATTGTGTCTGGTGCGGCCAGCGCCTCAATGTAGAGCGTGTCGGGTGCGTCCGGATCCTTGGTGCCGGTACTCGCCCAGAGCAGGCGCTGCGGCCGTGCACCGGCGGCGGAAAGTTTTTGCCAGCGCGGCGAACCGAGCAGTTCGCGATAGGCTCTGTACGTCCGCTTGGCAATGGCGATGCCGAGGCGGTTACGGTACTCGGGTGCTACTTGATCCTTGATGGCGACGTCCCACCGGCTGACAAAGACGGATGCGACCGATTCGATCTTCGGGTCCAAACCCGCAGCAAGACGTCGCTCGATGCCACGCAAATAGGCATTGGCGACAGACAGGTACTGCTCGCGCGAGAACAGCAGCGTCACATTTACCGGTACACCCGAAAAAATCGATTCCTCGATCGCCCGGACTCCGGATACGGTGCCGGGAATCTTTATGAAAAGATTCGAGCGCGCTGCCGCCGCGTGCAGGCGTGCGGCAGCTTGCATGGACTTTTCGGCGTCATCGACGATGAGCGGCGAAACTTCCAGAGACACCCAGCCGTCCACCCCATCGGTCGCCTCATGAGTTGGTTTGAACAGGTCGGCGGCCCGCGTCAGATCCTGTAGTGCGAGCTGGGTGAAAAGATCCTCATCAGAGCCGCCCGCGCGCGCGAGCGACGCGATCTGCTCGTCGTAGGCGCCACCTTTCCCGATGGCGTGTTCGAAGATCGTGGGGTTCGAGGTCAGCCCAGTGATCGAAAGTTCGGAGATGTAACGTGCAAGCGTCTTGTCCTCGAGCATATTCCGGGTGATGTTATCAATCCACAGGCTTTGCCCGAGTGCGTGGAGCTGTTCGGTAATGGTGTTCATCAGTTCTCCCGGGAGCCGATGTGGAGCGAGCGGAGGCTGAGATCAAGTGTCGCCCTGACGATGGCGAAGTCGTTCCCAAGGCACTGGCGCAGGGCGTCAATGAGGCGGTCGGCGCGTACCAGGAAATTGCCGGGCGATCCGGTCACGGCGGGCATCCCACTTCCAGCCCCGGGTTGCGCCAGCCCCCGTCCCCGGAAATCAGCAGATCGGCAGCGGGCGGGCCCCAGGTGCCCGACTTGTAGGGCAAACACGGCGCATGGTGGACCAGGACCTGATCGACCACCGACCAGGCAGCTTCGACGGCGTCCTGACTCGTGAACAAGGAACGGTCACCGCTCATCGCGTCGCCAAGTAGCCGCTCGTAAGTGGATTCCTCGCCGGCGAAGTCTTCGCACAGGAAAAGTTCGCGCTGCTCGCCGACAAATCCTTTGCCCGGTCGCTTAATGCGGGCCGCCAGCCCAACCGCCGAGACGGGCTGCAGCTTGAATCGGATATAGTTTGGACCGCTCGCCGCGGACGCCGAATCATCGAAGAGGCGCTGGGGCGGAACCTTCAGACGTACGAGCACTTCCGCAGCCGTTGTGGGCAGGCACTTGCCGGAACGCAGATACCAAGGCACACCGGCCCAGCGCCAAGAGTCGATAAATAAACGCAACGCGCAGAATGTCTCGACGTCTGAGTCGGCGGCGACGTCTTTTTCCTGGCGATACCCTTCGTACTGGCCACGCACGATATCGTCGGGTACCAATGGCCGCATCGCTTGGAAGACACCGGCCTTCTCGGCATGCACCGCGCCAAAGCCGCGGCATGAGGGTGGCTCCATCGCCAGCAGAGCGACGATCTGGAACATGTGATTTTCTATCACGTCGCGCAGTGCGCCGGCGCTCTCATAGAAACCGCCACGCGCGCCGATCCCAAAGTCCTCGGCGAGCGTGATCTGGACGCTGGCGACGTGGTTGCGATTCCAAATCGGCTCGAGAAAGGAGTTGGCGAACCGGAAATACAGGATATTCATGATCGCCTCCTTTCCGAGGTAATGATCGATCCGGAAAATCGACGACTCGGGGAACACGGCGTGTGCGACGGCATTGAGTTTGACTGCCGAGGCGAGATCGCGGCCGAATGGCTTTTCGACAATCACGCGTGCGTCGCGGGCCAGGCCGGAGGCGCCCAAACCCTGAATAACGGTCTCAAACAAGCTAGGGGGGATGGCCAGGTAGTGGGCCGGCCGCGCTGCTGCGCCGAGGGCGGCCTTTAGTCGCCCGAACGTATCGGGTTGCCTGTAGTCGCCGCTGATATAACGCAGCAGTGACAGCAGCTGCTCGAAGGCCGGTGCATCATCGATGTCGCCGGCGTGCTCAAGGCTGTCGCGCACCCGCGCGCGGACCTGGTCGGTGTCCAAGTCCGTCGACGCGATGCCGATTATCGGTGTCGTTAGCCGCTTTTTCTTCACCATTTCATACAGCGCCGGGTAGATCTTCTTGTGAGCCAGGTCGCCGGAGAAGCCGAAGATGACCAGCGCGTCCGAAGGCAAATTGGCGCCGGCAGCTTCCGATCGCGGCGCCACGGTCACTCCGCCTCCAGGGGCGCCACGCATTTACGGTCGGATTCACTGCGTATCGACGAAGGAATCTGAGCGAGGGCCACCTGATGGCAAGGACCAGCGGCGAGGAATGAGGTCGAATCGGTCATGCTGACATTAAACCCTACCCGCGCGGTGCGGCAAAGCAAGAGGAAAAGGACGTTCGCTTCGTAGGAAGTCCCTGACCGGGATATTTGCGTCAGCGCCGGAGAAAAACTAGTCAAATTCTACGTAGTTCCCGTCGCGCTATCCAGTTGGTCGCGCACACGCAGCCAGAGTTGGTTCCCGCCCGGGGCTACACCCCACGTTGTCTCTCTAGGGACAGGCGGTCTGCGTCTCTAGACTGAAGCTGGGCGGTTCGGGAATGCGGAAGGGCCCGAAAAATATCGGCGTCGACGCCGGCGCACTTATGACGAGGCAATTGCTGCTGAAATTCTGGGGCGTGAAGTTCACGCCGTCCGTATTGGTTCCACTGGTGTGAAAGGTAAAGGAGATTTGCTTTGGATCCGTGTTGGTCACGATGTCGGACGTGTTGGTGTTCACCCCTGTGACACCCGAGTAGTCCGCATTGGAGGTCACCGTGCCGCTGTAGGTGTCGCTGCTGCCCGCGACCGCGGTCTTAAGTCGCCATTCGCCGGAGGGGCAGTCTCGCCAGATAAATAAACCCGAATCCACTGCACCGTTTAAATTGGGCGATCCGCACGGGTAGGCTGGCGCGACACCCAGAGCCACGGGCACCGGGACTGTCACGCCTTCCGTAATCCTGTAGAGCTTGTTAGCGGCCACGTTCGGGAATGTCTGCACGGCCCCGCTTGGCCAGGTGACAGTGATATCGGCCGCGGCGGCGCCGGCCAAGCCAAAGTGCATGCGCTTGGCGTCTTGGGACCAGCGATGGTAACGGCCGTCTTGGACGCGGTACTGCGTAACCCCCAGCGCAGTCGCGGATACCCGCGCGCCTGTGGCGTCACGGTCAGAATTGACGCCTACCAGGTCCAGTTCTATCCAATGATTACTGTTCCCGTTGTTGTGAAACAGCTTGTCCGGTCCGCCTATGTATAGCGGGCGCAAGTTAAAGCCATTCGTGACAAAAAGGTCCAGGAAGCCGTCTACGTCATAGTCGCCCGATACCACAGAATCAGCAGTACCTGCTGCATCGGTCAAGGCCAGTCCCAGCGGACCCGTTGCGCCGCCGGCGGTGGGTACGGCCGTAAAAGTGCCGTTGCCGTTGTTGTGATAGAGGATATTCGGAATGTTGCTGGCACCTGTGCGGCATGCCAGGTACAAGTCCACGTACATGTCGTTGTCGAAATCGCCCGCGGTGACGCTTGCACATTGAACCGGGGTATCGAGACCGGCTGCGACTGTCGAGTCAGTGTATTGGCCCGGGGTATTTATCAGCAATGTAGGCCGGCCTGGCTTGTCACTGGGCCACAGCCCGGTCCCCTTGAGACCAGTGATCGGTGCTGTCGAGCTGACCTGAAAGTAGCCCTGACTAAATATGCTGGGGCTTGTGGGAGTCAATTTGGTGACGATTGCGACTGTCCACAAGTGGGTGCTCGGCGCATAGCCAATTTGCATGATGGGCAAGGAGGTGGAGTCGGTCGGTGCCGGGGGGGGGCCTGCCACGGTAGGATCATTCGGATCGAGCGTGAATGTACTCGCGGTCGGATGTCGGGCCCCGGAACCAATCTGGATCTTCGTAATGTCGGTCCCCACTCCTTCGTCTGCCTTGTTCCAGTCCACTTGGAGGGTGACCGAGCCATTGCTGACAAATTTAAAGCCCTTGCTGCCGCCGGCCAGCAAAGACTCGAAGTTATTGGGACCTCCCTGAACTACCGAAGAGGGGCGCAGTTGGACGCCGCTCAGCAGAAAGATGTCCATGCGTCCATCATTGTTGAAATCTGCGACGACAGAATCGGCCACCTGGGGTACGTTCGGAAAAAATGGGCCCGGAGTGGCACTGTCATAAAGTTTTTTCCACGGAAACTGTGTCGGGTCATAGATCTTCTGAGGAAAATTGGTCTCATCCGGGCACAGGAAATCAAGATGACCGTCGGCGTTGGCGTCGAACAAGTGCGCATACATAAATCGCACGCACAGGAGTTTCGCCGACGTGGTGGCGTCGATGAAGGTCCCGTTGGAAAGCTGGTGAAACAGTTTGGCAACCCCGCCGTATTGCGTCACCACCACATCGAGCAGGTGGTCGTTGTCATAGTCCAACCACACCGGCAGACGCCCACCCAGATTGGTCTCACCTAGCCCAAGTGGAACCGTCAGATCGATCAACCGCTGATTCTCATTGACCAGGAACATGCTGAGGTTGCCTGTTCCAGTGCTGACCATCAAATCCTGCCGCCCGTCGTTGTTGTAGTCCGCCCAGGTACCGCCGTGAGTGTCGGCATTGGGGCGATTTTGCCAGTCCATGGTTTGAGGGCCGACATCAACAAAGGTCCCATCGCCCCTGTTTAAAAACAGACTATCTCGGGTGCGGTGGTTGCTGGCGTAGATATCCAGATAACCATCGCCATTCAGATCGCCAAACGCCGCACCATAGCTCTCGCTTGAATGCGTGACGCCTGATGCAGTGGTCACATCGGTGAAGGCAATCTGTGCCGAGGCCACCGTCGAGGCGATGCCGATCGACAGGACCAGCATATGAGGAAGCCGGCCGAAACACGTCAGTTGCATGGAAGTATGCGCCTATCGGGGAGGTGAAAACGCCGCGCTCGTTCGACACTGGCGCCACGCAGGAGTTCGCTTGACGAGCCGTCTCCTGCGCGAGCAATGCTACTGAATGAGAATGAACAATAATCCCCCTTTTCACGTAAGGGCTGATTAAATGCGCGTCACCTCATTTTGTTCGCCCCGGGCGAGCACGAGGTATTCGATTGGGTCCAGGGGGTCGCGTGGCTTCGTGAGGAAGCCGCGAACCATCGCCAGGGCGGTCACTTGCCACACGATTTGCCCGAAAAAGGCGTCGGAAATGCTTCCAGTACGCATGGTGCGTATAATAATAAGCCCAACCGATACCCCAACGGTTATCAATAGCGGCCAAGGCGTGACTCTCAACAGGAAGAGCCCGCCAATCAAGCCGAGCCAGATCAGGACTCCGATAAACAGATGTCGCTGCGTCGCAGCAGCGCGAAAAAAATACGGGCGCCCCACGGCCGCGCGCAGTAACTCACCGGCACCATCGAGGTATCGGCTGCGCCAGCGGCGTGCGAGCAACGCCCAGTTGCCTTCGGTCCGACCATGGTGGATGACGGACCGTATTGCAATGCGGCGTAGAGCCCAGCCGGAGGCGGTGAGGCGAAGCCCCAGGTCCATCTCTTCGTAGGCGTGCAAATTACGATTGGAAAAGTAGCCTACCTGGCGCAACGCGCTTCCCCGATAAAGTCCCCCCATGTCGAGCCACTCACACTGACCCGTGATACTCTCCGTGCCGCGGCGTTTTCGGCCCCGGAATTGGTAGCTGGCATCGCTGGCTTCTTCGACTAGTCCTCCGACACCCCCAAGCTTGGGATCTGCCTCCATCGCGGCGATCGCCGCGGGCAGAAAGGATGGATCCAACTCCATGTCACCGTCGAGGATGTACACGAACTCACCTAGGGCACGTTGGTAGCCCAGCTGCGGGCCGACGCCGCAACGTCGTTCTGCGGGATTCTTGAGCTGCAGTACCTGGACCGGGTAACCGCGCGCAATGTCCACGGTCTGGTCCGCGGATCCACTGTCGGCAAGGATGACCTCGCCACCGATTCCCTCAAGCGCGCCGAGCGCGGAGCGCAGGGCTGCACCTATGCGCATTTGCTCGTTGAGTGCTTTGACAACGATGGACACGCGCACGCTGCCGCCGCCTTGCGTGAGCACTGGCTTGTTCGATGGCGAAGACATCTCCATCAGTACTCGTTCTGCTGGCGCTGGCGCAGTGCATTGAGCGGCTTGGCCAGAATTACGCGCCACGGCCGTTGCAGGTCGCCATTAAGCTTGCGCCAGATTTCACGTCCAAACTGCCGTAACGCCTCGGTGATGGACCAATACCTGCGTTTCCAGCCCGCTATATCGGCATCGCAGTCGGGACATTGCGTCGCATAGCCGAAACTTGCCAACGTCCGGCCTGCGATGCGTTCCAGACGTTGCTGAAGTCGCCCGGAAAAGTAGCCTTGCCATTTTCCTGAATTGGCTTGCAGACCGCGCTTACCGTTGGTGGCAGCTGATTTGAGGTAGGGCTGTGCCGACTCCAGCGTGGCCTCATTGAAGGGGAGGGCCAGAAAGCTGGAGACTCGCCTCAGGGAGTTTTCGGGTGTTGCAGTGAGATCCTCATAACGAATCTCCATATAGCGTTGGGGGCCCAATTGCTGTCCCTGCTCGCGCCCGACTGTGACGACTTTTTTCCACCGAAACACCGTTAACTCGGGTCTTCGCAGCCAGCGGCGATGAAAAGAGACAGCACAGTCGCGCCCGTCGCGGACCACGTGAAGAAACTTTGCCGTAGGAAACTGTTGAGACAGCGCTAGCAAGTGTTGCACGTGTTGGGGGGTCTTTTCACACCAGCGGTGTTTGTCTTCGCGCGCAGCGAAATATCCGAATACGGCATCGAGAATGGCGGCAAGGCTGCGCGAATAATCGCGCCAGTCTGCAGGCAGCGGAATCGGTGTGTTGCTGTTGGTTTCCCTAAATACCGGCAGGGCCCGCACCTCTTCCCACAACCTCCGGAAATTGGTGTCTACCCGCAGATCTCCGTAGCTGGGAACTTGCGACATCAGAAAAGGAATCAGCCGCGTCTCTTTCGGAAACGCGTAGAGTTCAGGGTGGCGGCCCAGGCAATCAAGCAGCATAGTGGTGCCGGAGCCGTTCATCCCGACGACGAAAACCGGAGCTGACCCTGTTTGCTGCGCGTTCATGCTCGCAGCACTTGTTCGTATACGGCCGCGACGCCCGCCGCCATGGACACGTCGGAAAAATTCTCCCGCTGCCGATGCCAGCCACTGTCCCCCATGAGTTCGCTACTAACGTCACCGCGCACGAATTGTTTCATGGCGTCGGCGATGTCCGTCGCGTCGCCGGGAGTGGCCAGCAGACCATCCACGCCATGGCGGACGACCTGGGGTATGCCTTCGACCCGAGTGCTCACGATCGGAAGGCCTGCGGCCATCGCTTCGAGTACGACCATTGGCATGCCCTCCCCATACAAGCTGGGTAGCACGAACAAGTGCATCATTTTAAACTCGCCAGAAATGTCGGAAGTAAAGCCCACCCAGGCAATGGCCTGTTCAAGTCCCAACTTGCTAGCCAATTCGAGGACAGCGCGTTGGTATTCGGGAGTCTCAAACGGGCCGATGGCACGCAAGCGGATCTGCACGCCTGCATCACGCAGGCGTTTCATAGCCTCTAGCAATACTTCCACACCTTTGCGCGGGCGATACAGGGCAATCATCCCGATCGTCAATGGCTGGCCCGGCTGGTAGCTGCGTCTTGAGCGCTCCGTGACCGGGACCCCGTTGGGAATCTGGCATATGCGTGCTGCGGGAAAGCCGCGTTCGCGGAGTCGCTCCTCCAGGCTGCTGGACACTACAATCAGGCGACTCGCCCCGCGCAGGCTGAATTTCTCCACCAAGCCATTGCGCACATTTCTCCAACCCTGTTCCGTGTCCAGCTCAGCGGGGCTATGGACGTGATGAATCATGGGTAGACCCGTCAGGGTAGAGACCACTCGCCCGATGAGTGCCGAGCGCGGGGTATGCGTGTGCAAAAGCTGGAATTTCTCAGCTCGCACGAGCTTCGCCAGTCGCAGGCAAAGTGCGAAGTCAAATCGGGACCGCATTGGCATTGGATACAGAGGCGCCTGTTGAGCGCGCCGCCGGGCCGCAAAGGTGCCATCCTTGAGGCAAGCGAAGCTGACCGCAAACCCGCGCGAGGCGAGTTGGAGCGCCAGCAGGTCCTGCACCCGCTCAGCGCCTGCGTAAAATTCACCATTGATCAGGTGCAGGACTTTGATTGCGGCCGCCGCGGCCATCAGGCGGAGAAACCGCGCAGCACTCCGGCCGCTCGTTTGCCGATGGCGCGCTCGATGGTTCGGATTTCACGGGCTTCGAACGGTCTCCCGACGCGCAAGAACAGGATAAAAAATAACGGGGCAATTGCGCCCGCGAGTAGCGGTTTCATCCACATCGCCAGGACCAGACCGATGGCTGCCGCGGCGGCGCCGGCCAGGAATATGGCGGCCATACCCCGCCAGTCCACGCGAAACCAGTCGGTCCGCACGTGCAATACCCACGAGGCGAGCCAGTTGGCGGTCATGCTGCCGGCACATACGATCAAAACGGCAACATTCAAGCCGTACCTTGAAAACGACCACACCAGGAACAGGGCGATGGGCGAGACTACTGTGGTAATCCAGAGCATCCGCGTATGGCCAGTGATCTGCATCACCATTTCCTGCACCCCGCGCTGCGAGGTCGCAATCATGTTCACGTACAGCAAAAGGAGGGTTAGGCCCGCCCCCTTGAATTTATGGCCGCTCATGATTAACACGAGCTGGTCGCCACACACGGAAATGACCACCAGCCCCCCCACCACGGTCAGCATATTGCTTTTGAGCAGCAATCCGGTGCCCGCCTTGAGCAGGTCGGTGCTTCCCTGACCAATCGTTCGCGATATCAGGATAGGGCGAATCAAATTTCTTACTAATGTGGCAGGCAGGTAGCGGCTGACGAGGCGCTCAAGGCTTTGCAGGAAGGCGAATAAGCCGCTCTGCGCGACACCCAGACCGTTGGCAAGCGCCAGTCGAATCGCCCCTGGACTGGCGGTACCACTCATGGGCCCGACCAAGGCCATATGCCATGCGAAGGTAAACATCTCGTGCACCGGGAGCTTGCCGTCGGCGGCAGGGGAATGGAGCGAGGCCATCGTCGCTCGGATGCTGGACCAGCTCAGCACCACGCAGGCGCTAGTTGATACCAGGTCCACCACCAGCACGTCGGTAAGACCAATCTTCTTCTTGACCAGCACCAGTACCACAATTGCGGCAGCCCGCACGAATACCATAACCGCGCGTGCCGTCTGCCCCTGGGCCAGCATCGCCTCGAGCAGCTCTGCCGAGAATCGGAACGCCGGAATTACCAGGAACAGCCACGCGGCCAGGCTGGTACGCGCAATTTGCTCCTGACTCAGCCCGAACACGGGCCCGAGAGAATTCCAGTAGTGGCCCAGCAAGGCCGCAATGATCGTGAGCACCACGAGCTGCGCAACCACTAGGAAACTGACAAATTTGTAGAGCGTCCTGATGGGCAGCGTCGTGAGCATCTGCGGCAAATAACGCTGTGCCAGTGGCAGGATTCCGCACGAACCGACCTGCAGGAGCAATTCGGCGGTACCCACGATCAGCATGTAGGCGCCGTAGTCCGCGATCGGTAGTATTCGGACCAGCGCCAGTACCAATACGGCGCGTGCGGCCAACTGACCGAGCCGACCGCCTACAAATTGGAGGAGCGCCTTGCGAAATCGGTGAACACTGTAGGCTTGAGTGTTCAAGCGCGGAATGCCTGGCCGTCGCTACGCACGACCTCGAGCCAGGAATAGGCGATAAAACCGAGAATCACGTAGGTGAACGCCTGATACGGAAGGTGATTGATGAAAAAATCCTTATGGGCCAGGCTCAGCGTCAAGACGGCCATGCCCGCTTGGAGCCCTTCAAACAATCCAGTCCTGAAGTTGTCCTTACCGCGGTAGTAGCGAGCCAATTTACCGGCGGTAAAAAATGCCGAGGTAAACATGCCCAGCACTGTGAATAGGCCCACTAGCCCGGTGTCCCACAGCACTGCCGACAGCGCGGTGTAGCCAATGCGCAAGCCCGCGTAACGCTTCTCTGCCAGTGTGTCAGTAATATCCAGGCCCCCGGCATTTTCTCGTGAAGCGCCCACACCGTGTCCGAGAAGGGTGTTGATCGGATTGAGTCTGAGATGTTCTTTAGCCCAGAATGTCAGGGCGGTCCAGCGACTAAGTTCGCTGTACTGACCCTCGCGCTGATCAACGCCAGCGGTTTGCTGGGCGATAACGAAATTCACGAGATCAGCAGAATTCTTAACCTTGGATGAGTTGCTGCCCAGCACCAAGGCCGTCATCAATATGGCGAGCAATCCGACCGTGCTGGCGCCGGCCACAATGAATTTGAGCGGCTTGACGGCAATGTCGCGATGAAACACAACTATGAATACGAGTGGCACGTACAACGCGGTGATCTTCGCCTGATTAACCACCATCGGCGACAGCAATGCGAGCGACACCACCGCGGCGACGAATCCTGACAAGGCGCCATTCTTCCAGAGGGCCAGCAGAACGGCGACTGTGATGACTTGGTAGGCCGCCAGAACCGCGTTCGCGCCGCCGGCTTCCAAAACTGCACCGAAAGTGCCGGCGACGATGTCCACCGGCACGATTCCGCCACCTAAACCCACGCGCCTAGGTACCAGTATCAAATACTCATGCGCCACGAAAGGCAGCTGCAGCAAAGCAAGCAGGAATAATCCCCACGCCAAATTCTTGGTGAAGCGCTCGTTCCAGCGCAGAAAGACCACGCTTAAAAACAGGCCCCACATTTGGAAATAACCCTTTAACCCCACGAGTGCGACGGCGGGGTCGCTCAAGCTGATCAATACCGAGACTGCGCAGGCGACCGCAAACGCCAGCGCCCACAGCATGATGGCCGGCATCGGCTCATTCTTGGCGCGCGTCCAGCTCGTGAAGTAATCCACCACGCCGTGCAACAGCAACGGCATAGAGGCCAGCGGTACGATATAGCGAACGTATTTGAGCTGTGGAAAATAAAGCTGACACAGCCCGGTCACGACCAGTCCGCAAATGATCACGAACCAGAACAAGGCAACGCGCGAGGAAATAATGAGCGCGACGAGCACGAGTCCAAAGAAAACCGCAATCAACTGGGGCTTGCCGGAAGCACTGAGGCCCCCGCCCAGCAGACCCAGCACCGCCACCATGACGAGCACCAGAAGTGGGCGCAACCTTTGCGACCAGGTGCGCGCGTTTTGCTCCCCGTGCCGGTCCGAACTCATTGCTAGAGCCATGTCGCTAAAGACCTGCCGATGATAGTTTCAAGTTCCCGAATCTCGGGGATAAATCGCTGCCGCAGTTGCGCCAGAGTTTGTGGGGTGGGCTGGGGAATTACTGAGCTGCTGGGCACATTATTGACGTCACGGTAGAGCGAACGCAGGCCTACACCCGCCGCGGCGTCCCATAACCAGCGCAGACCCGGCAGCCGCGTGGCGCCATAGATCGCGTCCTTCATCCCTCCGAGGTGCGACCAACGTGTCGCGAAGCTACGATTATAGCGATTGGCCAGTCCCGCGGGTACGTAACCGTCGTCTACTTCCAGGAACTGATAGACCGCCCTGCTTACCGCGAGCGGGTCGGACTCTATATCTTCCATTAACACGATCAAAATGGCGTCGCGCGGAAAATGTCGCAACCAGCTTTTAAGATGTGTCGCGTAAAGGCCTTGCTCTATATACATTGGGTTATTGGCAAGCCCGGTCTCGAAACTCAGGTCGGCCCCTACGAGGTGGCCTTCGCGTACCTCATGCCTATGATTGGACAGTGCCCGTTCCACCGGGTTGCGCAGGGAGAGTAGGATCTTGGCCTCGGGCAAGTAGCGCGCGACGCGCTCGGGTACCGTGGGCTCGGCGAAATAAGAAGGCGAGATCTCGCCGCGGGCCCGCACGGGCTTGGCATTCTGGAAGCTGCGCTCGTACCACTGATAGCCGTGATCGTAGCGATAGGAAAAGAAGTCGAGTTCCTTGACCTCCGGCACGCTCACATCTGGATGCTCGGCCAGGATACGGTGCAACCACGTCGAGGCGCATTTTTGCGCACCGATGCCGATATAGCTGGGTCTGGACGAATGATTGGCAGGCATCGGAACGCTAATCGGTGTAGCCGAGCTGACCCAGCATGGGCTGAAGTACGTCGAGAACGATAGCGAGCTGAGAAGGGTCCCATTCCGCCGACCATTTTGCTCGAGTTGGCTGCAGATTCAGCAACTCGATTGCCTGGCTGTAGGCTGATGAAAACTGCACCCCCAGGAACTGGGTACACCGTTCAAGATGACGGTGTGGGTCGCGCAGCAACTCTTCAAATCGCAAAACAAGCAGCCGGTGCGAATCGATTGCTGCCAGTTGCAACTGAAGTTCCTGCTCCTCACGTACCCAGTTGCGCGCGCACACGGCCAACCGCGGTTCACCGGCGCGCTCCATTTCGGCCGGGGTGCGCCCATCCCACCACACGCGGTGTGCATCCCACCACTCGACCACCGACAGTGATTGCGCGACTTCGCGCCCGTCCCTGATCAAGTGCACGTAACGCGCTGCCGGGAATATCTCTTCCAGTTGCCTTATGCGTCGATTATTGGCCGTGCGTTTTGACAAGAACATTTTTGCACCGGCGCGGCGGCGGATCTGCTCGAAGCGGCGCCGCAGGCAGCCAATGGTCGCTGGATCTGGCCGATAATGTGGCTGCGGGAAAAGCGGGATACCGCAAGCCCGGAATACCGATTCGCCCTCGTTCGGAGTCGGGAAGAGCTTCTTGAACCAGGGGCGCTTAATAAAATACGCATTCCCTCCTTTGTCAAACCAGGCGCTGAGTTTCTCATCAAGGCGCGCCGCTATAGCCCCGCAAGCCAGTCCATCTGGGAACCAGGGATATCGATTCTCGTAATTGCTGATATAGGCGATCTGTGGGTGCAAACACAATAATTTGTGCAGAAGTGTGGTGCCGGACCGGCCGGCGCCGACCAGAAACGCCACTTGCTCGCCCGGCACGCGCTCAGCCACGTTAGAGGTCATACGGCGACAGCCCGTTGCGTCAGGTAGCGCCACGTCGGTGGCAGGGTGGTACCCAACTGTTCCAGCGCACTCACACTGGGCGCGTAGTACTCAATCAATAGTTCCCGCGTCTGCGTTGACATCGGATCGTAACCTTCGCGTTCTTGGTTCACCAACTTGTAGGCGTTGACCAGCATGCGCTTCAAGTCTGGATACCGCCGCATCAGAGGCTCTGCAAGTGCGTTAATCCGCATGGCCAGGCGGTGCAGCGCCCGATTGCGCCCTGAAAAGGTTACGTTGCTCTTGTGAAACGTAAAACCTGTCCAGAAGCTGGCGTCTATTCGCAGATACTCACTGAGCTCCACCATGAAGGCTCGCGCATCCTCGCGCAATGACTCAAAAAACATCACCTTGAGTTGCCCCACGGGCAAATGCGAGCGAAACGAAGCGATAAATTCCGCGTAACAGCCGAAGCGCAGTACCTTGAGATACCATTCGTCGAGCCCGGACTGTTGCCATCCGGCCGCGCGACGGTCGTAATCCAAGCAATGCTTCAGATAGTCCTCAAAACTCACGCTCGCTGGAAGGTCAAGCTTGCCACGATGGAAGTTATAAGACGAGTAGAGGCGTTCGACCGGATCACGAAGGATGAACAGCACTTTGGCTTCCGGCACCAGCGCGCGAAGGCGCGGAGCAACCGTCGTCGCCTCGCCCAAATACCCGGGCGATGCCTCAAGTATTACCGGAGTGCTCGGATTACATTTCTCAAAATAGCTGCCGTAGCGCCGGGAATCCACCGCACGCTCTCCTGTATAGCCGTGGCGAAAGAAGTCAGTTTCCTTTATAGAGGAAGCACACACTTGCGGGTGAGCGCTGAGGTAGTCGAACACCGAGGTGGTGCCGGACTTCTCGGTGCCGCCAATTACAAAGTTGGCCAGCCGCGGTGCCGCTGAAAGCTCGGGTTCGTTAGGCAACATCACACTGGACGCTAGTGCGACAGGCGCCACAGTAGCGCGCGCGCAATAAATTCCGGATTTCCGAGCACGTATCTTCGGAACAGACGGCGTGGCTCTTGCAGTAGTCGAAACGCCCACTCCATACGCAATTGACGTAGCAGCGGCGGTGCGCGCGGCACCGTCCCGGAGTAGAAGTCGAACAACGCGCCGACGCCTAAAATTACCGGCGCCGCCCGCCGCGCGGCGTTCGCCGCAATCCAATGCTCCTGCGTCGGTACACCTTTGGCGACAAAAAGGAGCCGCGCGCCGGAATTATCGAGTTCCGCGAGCTTCGATCGCTCCGCTTCATTCGAAAGATACCCGTCCTCAACCCACACTACGCTCAGACCCGGATACTGCCGCTCCATCAGAGTTGCACACTGGCGAGCCACACCCGGACGGGCGCCGAGAAACGCTATGGGTACTGACGCCGCGGCGGCGGCGGCGCACAACCTGGGGAAGAGGTCTGTGCCGTTCACGTTGTTGGTCAGTGGCGCACCATTCACGCGGGCCGCAAGGGCCATGCCGGCACCATCGGCGAATAGGAAAGGTGAACTTTTCAGTAATTGGGCGTAGGCCGCATCGCGGGCTGCGATGTTGACGCAATGCGCGTTGACAAAGTACACCTGCAAACTCTGGCGCGCGATAGCTGCTTTAACTAAAAACTGCGCCGCGGAATCGAGCTCGGTATCCCAGCAGCGCATGCCCATGATCGTGCGAATCTCGGCGGCGACGGGGCCATCGAGTGGCCCCAAGTCGTGCGCGACTGCTATGGCCTCGTTGTCCGACCGGAACTGGTTCATCGTCGAAATCACTCGGCGCGATCGCCGCCGGGTCTGGCGCTGGCGCTGGCGTCTGCTCGCCCAGAGGGCGGACGCGGCCGCAGCAATGCCTTCGCTTGCACCATCGCGCGGCGCGGATTGACGAGCAGCACGCCGCCCAGATGCATGAAATAGCTCAGCCGGTGGCCCAGTTCACCGAACAGGCTTCGCGGCACCGCCGCCGCACTGCTCTGGTAACCGAAGCGGTTCATCAGAGCCCCGCAGCGGCGCTCGGCAATCGCCGTCTCCGTGGGGGAGAGCACCTGCCGCCAGGTGTCGATTGCCGCCGTGTGCAGGCCGCGACGCGCACCGCCTGCCGACGACTGATGTGAAGAGTTGATCTGGCCCACATCAAGCATCTCTTCCTCGAAGCTCAGTCCTAGGCGGACACAAAGGTGTCGTACCGTGGCTTCGGGCTGCTGCAGCAAATCTTCGAATCTAACCAAGGTGACGCGAGGATGCAGCGCAAGTGCTAGGGCGGCGCCGGTCGCTTGCGACCACAACCTGGCCACTGTATATGGATGGTAGTTCACCCAGACGCGCACGGACTGATAACGCGGGACATTCACCCCCTCGGCTGCGAGGCGTCGACGCTGCCAGCGCATTTTCTGTGAGGCCATTACGGCGCGGGGATCGCGCACCATGTGCACGACCTGAGCGTTTGGATAGATTTCCAGCAATGCGCGCGCGTAGAAGATGTAGCGCGGCGTTTGTTCACAGGGTATGGGCTTGCGGGCTGCTTGTGCCAGTTGGTGGACAGCCGCCGCAAACAACGCCGCTGGATTTATCAACCCGCCGCCCAGCTCATCAACGAGTCGGGTCGCCGCGAGACGGTGCGCCGGCGCGATTCGGGCGGATAGGATGCCCTGCTCCTGGCAGGCATAAATGGCGGCCGCTGCCGCTATCGATTGGGCGCGCGAGAAGTAGCGTTGGCGGTCGCGCGGATCCCAGGCTTGGCCGAAGTACTGTAATTCCTTGAGTCCAAGCACCTCGCTATGATTGCGCAGCACGAAGCTAAGCAAAGTGGTGCCCGAACGCGAAGCTCCCGTAATAAATATTAATTTTCGCTCGATCAGGAGCGCGGGGTCGGCGCTTGCGGACATCGAGTATCTCGGTGGAGCGACTGGCGGTAGACCCTACCTTAGCACTTTGCCTCCCCCACGGCAGAGATCCCGCCCAATTTGCGCGCGATTGCGAGAACCTTAAACATAACTGCTCGTTATGTACTAAGGCTCTGACGATGCTAGGGCGCGCCGTTGGAACCCGAGCATTGGTCAAGCCAGCCGGCGCCATAAGGGTGCGCGGCTATTATCGGCAACGCGTCTTTGTAGCTCAGGCCCCTTCCATGCACGGTCCTGTCATTCCAGAACAGGTAGGAATTCACACATACGCCGCCGGTCAGAGGTGCATTGACTGGAAAGGCGCCGAGGGTGCCGCTGACCGCAAAGTGGAATATGCAATCGAGTGCACAGCCGGCCACATGGTATGAATCGTTCTGGGCACTGTTCGAGCGGCACCCCGCGTGACGGGTGAGTACCTGGTAGACCTTATCGGGCGAGTCATACAGTGAACGATTGTTAGGCAAGAGGTCCGGGCCCGAGAAACACACCTGGTTGTCAGGTACTGCGGAAATGGCCGCGGAGATGTCATTCAGGTATTGCTGACCGCCGCGCAAAAAGTTAAGGAATGACAGACAGCGACTGCTTGAAAAAGCGTTTGCGCATTCACCGATGATCTGGATAAGCCCGTCGCGCCACGCGGCAGGTGTATAGGTGCCTCCGTCGGCAACATCTTGTGAGAATCCATTATTAAAGCCGAGTGACGATTCCTGAAGCATCAGTCCCTCTACGCGTGGATTGCTGTCATAGCGCTGCGCGGCGGCTTTCATCATCTGAACGTACGCGCTGACGACGCTTGGCTCCCACATAAAGCACGTTGCAGCTCCCTTTCCAAAGGAGTTTGGGGCGGAGTGCTGCGCCTGCAGGTAGGTCGGGCACGGATTTTTGACTGGACTGGTCGCGAAACTCTTAAATTCCACGAATAACCACAATTGGCAATGCGGATTGCGCGAGGCGGAGATGGCTGCTAGTACTTTATCGAACGAGCTGAAATCATAGGTTCCAGCGGAACGTTCCACCTGATTCCAGGTCTGGCGCCACACCACCCCGCTGACGCCTGGGTGCTCGCACAAGGCGGCCGCGTCGGTGGGGGTATCCGAATAATGGGTGGCGAAGTAGTGTCCGTAATTGCTCTTGCGGGGCAATACCACGGTCAGCGCAAATCTGGGCAATGCCTGCGTGTGCTTCCCATTGCTGACGCTGATTGAGATTTGTTCACGGACGCCAGCGTCTGTCTGATGCGGAGTGCCCCACAGGTGCCCCGTGGATGCGTCAAACGATGTCCATGGGGGCCTGCCAGAGACTGAGAAAGTGAGTTTGCCGCCCGAGCCGTCGGAAACGCTGGGCTGGAAGTTGAATGGTTTGTCGACCATGGCTTTAGTCGGTGGAGTACCGGCTATCTCGGGCATGACGTCCGTCGTCGTCGGGGGCGACGACGAAGGGGGTGGCGGCGGCATGACGGTCGGCGGCGGCTTAGTGGCAACCCGACCCGACGGCGGGTCGGTACTGGAAACAGTGTCGCTTTTGCCATTGCAGGCCAGCAGCGAAACGATGATGAGTAGGGTGGCGACCCCGCGTAATCCCGCCTTGTACCCGCTGTGCATTCCCGTCTCCACGGCGACGCGGTGACGCCACCGGGTGTGATCGGGAGACTGCTCGGTTGCATGCTGCCGAAAGCGCAGTAAATAAATACCGCCGCTTCCGACTTGAGAACGGGATGTTTGGACATCCCGGCAACCCCGCTGTCATAGGCCCCAAGTGCCCTTAAACCGGTGGCTTTGCGTCCCCGCCTTTCGACGGGTTTGCCGAGAGCCAAGGTAATGGATTCCTACAAGCCCGGGAATGTCTCCCACGCACGACATGGCTAAATCTGCGATGTATTCGACACTTTTTCGGAAGACCGAAAATTTAAATGTCAAATGCGCGGCACGCATCGCCCGACAAGGCCAGTGAGCGCGGTGATTCACATCGTGCACGCGCACAGCGAATGACCGGCAGGACAACATGCGCAGGGAGAAAGCGGCACCTAATATCGCGCGTGAGCGTGCGCGCGCGATCAACGTGGTTGCAGAGGTTACAGGGTGCCGACGATCTGAAGTTGTTGTTCGAAGAATTCGTAGTCTTGATACAGGCGAGTCGACGAGCGTCGACCTCGTGAAAGTCCGCCCGTTATCTTTATGTGACGCCCGATCGGCCAGTCAAGATAGGCGGTGACTAGCCCGACATCGTCCTTCCGGCCGGGGCCCACATTGTCGACGACCTTGAAATCGCGGTTCTCGTAACTGCCCAACAGCCGAATGGTAATACCGTTTGATAGTGTCCACGCCGGTTCGATACTGGCGCCATCGACTACCGCATATTCGGCAATTTCATCCCCGAGGGTGCTGAGTTCGCGCCAGGCCGAGGCTTTAAGGCTGCCGCGTCCGGCATCCGCGATGGTTAGTTCGACTCGCCCAGTCGCGGCGCTGTAGTCGGGTCGCGTCGGGCTCGCGTTATTGCGGGTGGTGTAGCCTATCTTGCCGTTGAGTTGCGTTCTGACTGTGAATTTCCATTCCACCGTGGGCCCGATCGTATACTGCTTGTAATCTAGCTTCGGGACGTTTTTATAGGCGCCGTCGATGAATTCAAGGTCCAGTCCGACCGTGTTACCGGCTTGGGATACGTAGCCCAGCGAAAGTCCGCCGGTACTCCGCCGGATGGCCAGGTCCGCGGTATGGTCGTAAGTCACATCCGCAAAATCCCCGCGCGCTCCGACCTTCCAGTTGTTCGGCAGACCCCGATCCGCACTGGCAAAGACGCGGTTTTCCGTGCGAACGTCGATGACCCGTCGCGGCGCGAGTTCGTTCTCGAAGTTTCGTAGGGTCCGTATAAAGCGGTAGCCAGCGGTGCCGGTAGTCAGGGCATTGGCGCTCCAATGCCAGATCGCGGCGGCTTTGCCGCCGTTATAGTCGAGTTCGTTGTGGTGCTCGTAGTTGTTGTGGTTGAACTCTCCGAGCAGCTGATACTGCTGCTCGCCGCTTTTGATTACCGAATCAAAACCCGCAGCCAGTGTAAGGTACTGGTCGGCACGGTTTTCTACCGGCTGAATGTCATCCAGTCGCAGAACGTTGGAGTCGTTGGTAAGGCTGGCCGACACGTAGGGATTCGTAACGTCAAAAAAGTGGCCGAGGCTGTCAGCGCCATGGGAGTCATCGGAATGGTCTGCATACGCAACTTGGCATATAAAACCGCGAGCAACTACACCCAAAATTGCTGCGCTGCGCATCATCCGGGCGGCCCGATTCGGGGTGCCGGGGGTGAACCTTTTTGCCATCCACAATCTCCGATAACCGTGCCAGCGCACTTGGAGCGTCCATTCTCACGCTCCTATCGCACTATAGGTGAACTTACAACATAAGGCAGAAGCCGATCGCATTATCGCTTCCCTTTGGGGGGCCGACATAATTTGCTTAGGCAGATATCTGGTGACACTCGTCACAAAAACCGGGTTTTCGGGGTGCGAATGCGGTCTCGGGGTACATGCATCCACCCTAAAATTCCTTCCCATCGACACACAGGATCGTTCACTTGGACTACACGGAAACACGACAAATGCGCATATTGCCAACACGCAACCTGATTCACCGCACCGGGGCGATGTTGCTGACGGTTCTACTTGCCGACGCTGTCGTCACGAGTGCCTCCGCACAGATCGCATTCGAAGACGTTTCGCTGGCGGCCGGCTTTGCCAACACCAATACCGAGACCTGGGGTGCCGCGTGGGGCGATCTGGATGGCGATCATTACCCGGACCTGTTTTCCAGCAACCATCGCATGCGGGCGTCGTTGTTTCACAACAACCAAAACGGAACGTTTACCGACGTGTCCAAGCTAGCCGATTTGTCCAAGTCTCCTGGGTGGACGGGCGGTCGAGCGGACGTGGACACTCACGGTGCGACGTGGGGGGACGTGAATAATGACGGTCAGGAAGACCTCATCGAAGCCGTGTCCAGTGGCATTGACAACTTCTGGATTAATAGCGGCGGGAAGCTGACGCTATCCACTGCCGCCTACGCGGTGGACAAATTACGGACTAGATCCAAGAGGCAAATTCTGTTTTTTGACTACAACGGCGACGGCCGGCTTGACCTTGCTTCAATTGGACTGCGGTATCCGGCGTATTCCCCTCAATTGCCGAACAGTACTTTTGGCAGCGGCGATGGCGTCGATGCGCCGATGGCCTGTCCTACGGACGGCGAGTGGGGCCAGATTTCGGATATTAATTCCAGCCCGGGTTTCGAGGTGATTTGCGCGCCGCGAAAGGAGACTTACCCGAACGTGAATGCGTTTAGCGGCGGCGTAATATCGAATGTTACTTCACAATACACTCAGTACGGCCCGATCAACGACGCGGCCACGTTGGATTACGACGGCGATTTGAAACCGGACCTCATAATGGCGCGCGGTTCGGAGCGCCCCTCCGACGCCTATCAGTACTCGGATACGGGCGTGGAGATGCAGCTCATCACTGCGGCGAACAAGAGCAAGTCCGTGACGTTCCAGACCACCGGCGTTCTGACGATCACGGCGAGCCTGCGCGCGGGCATTAATTCAAGCGATCCCCAATACGAGGGTGATCCTAACTATATTTACATCGGCAACAGCAATTACCACCCGAGCGCGCTGACATTCCAGCTCGATCCCGCCGATGCAAACAATGCGGGCGTCCAGGCCGGGTCCCTCGGTATCAATATAGGATACACCCCTGCAACCAACACCTGGACGATCTCTCAAGGCAACAAATCTTACAACTACACCTACCTGCAGGTGACCTCGACCCAAGCAATCTCCGGCCTGACGTTTTACGGGGCGAGTGGCTCGGACATCGGTTACAAACCCATTCTGCTTCACAATACCGGCAGCGGGTTCACGCAGGCCTTGACGGCGGGCTTCAACGACCAGTTGCGTTGCCAAAGCGTGGTCAGCGGTGATTTCGACAATGACATGCACGAGGACGTGTTCTTCGCGTGCACCGGAGGCGCCCATAATGTCGCCGACCGGCTGTTCCGGAACAATGGTGCGGGTAAATTTACCGAAGTTCCCAATGCGGGCGGCGCCGCCGGCATCATTGGTGCCGCAGTTGCCGAGCACGCCGGAACCGGTGAAAGCGTTGTGGTGGCCGACTACGACCTGGACGGTTTTCTAGACCTGCTCGTGACCAACGGCGACAACATGCGGCCTCTCAGCATGGGTGGCCCGAAGCAGCTGTTTCACAACCTGGGCAACGGCAACTCGTGGATTGAGTTCGACCTGGTCGGCACGACCTCCAATCGCGATGGCATCGGCTCAAAGCTGTATGTGCTCACCCCGGATGGCGTAACGCAATACCGCGAGCAAAACGGCGGCTACCATCGCTGGTCGCAGAACTTCATGCGCGTGCACGTTGGGCTGGCGACTAATACGGCGGTCGATACCACTACTGTAGTGTGGCCTGACAGCACCTCGACGACCTACCACGGGCTGGCGGCCAATCACATCTACCAGCTCAAGCAGGACGGTACGTCCGCGCAGATTCATTGATGAAGAGGCAGGTCGGTCTATCAATCCGCGGCTGGGCGTGTAGACTGTTGTGATGGGCGTGATGGTACGGGCATTGCTGGCCTTAGTAAGTGGGCTGTGTGCCGCGCCGGCTGTCTGGGCCGCGGCGAGCGCACCGCCCGAGCAGGGCGCTGCCGCCTGCCTCGCCCCTACTTCGCCACTCTCGGAAGCACAACGGAAGTTTCACCCTGGGCACTACGTGTCTATCGGGAGGAGCGAGGCTGCGAACGGTTTTACTTCCGCTCTGAGCAAAGGTATCACCGGCGTGCAAATGCGCTATCGCTGGGCGGAACTGGAACCGGAACCCGATCACTATCAATTCGCGCCGATCGCGCGGGATCTGGAGGCGGCAAAGAGTGCCGGCGTTCAATTGGTTGTGCTCATCGAGGATAAGTCGTTCACCGACGACGCGCCCACCCCGGCCTACTTGAATGAAAAATACACAGTCCGCAACCACAACCGGGGCTTCAGCGCGCTGCGCTGGGACCCTTACGTGTTGGACAGGTTGGAGCGCTTGGTTGCGAAGGTGGGTGCGCAATTCGACTGCAATCCAAACTTTGAGGGCGTAGGTTTTCAGGAAACATCGCCCAGCCTTGATGATTCTTCATTGGACGCAAGCGGCTACACGCCTGAGAAGTACCGCGATGCCCTGATTCATCTGCTGCGCTCGTCCGCTACTAGCGTGCCGCGTTCACGAGTATTTTGGTATATGAATTTCCTGCCGCGCAACCAACGTTATATCGGCGATATCGCCAAAGCCGTTACTGGTACTGGAGTCGTTATGGGCGGGCCCGATATACTCCCGGATAACCGCGCCTTGCAGAAGCGGGTCTACCCGTATTACGACGAGTTCCGGGGGCGTTTAAAACTATTCAACTCGATGCAACACAACAGCTATCGCCACCGTCACGGCGGCAAGGACAGCAACGGCAGTTACTGGAGCATGGAGGATTTGTTCCAGTTTGCGCGCAACAAGTTGCACGTTGATTATCTATTCTGGGATTACCATCCCCAACGTGTGCCGCCCGATTCGCACAACTGGGATGACGCCCGTGAAGTGATTGCTCGCTACCCGACCTTCAATCCCTGAAGCCGGTAGTGGGTTAATGTAATGTTTGGCACGCAATAGAACACGCGAGGAGCAAGCAACTGTGAGATATCATCGGACTCTAGGAGTGTATTGTCAGACCCTGATCATCGTGTTGCTGGCGATCACGGCCGCCACGCGCCCCGCCGCCGCACAGACCTCCGCGACGCTCTCTCCAGGGGACCTGGTGAAGATTTCGGTCTACGGCAACCCCGATCTCACGACCCTGACGCGAGTGCTGCCCAACGGCACCATTACATTCCCACTTATCGGGGTGGTCGCGGTCGGAGGATTTTCCCAGGCCCATGCCGAGGAGATCATTGCCGGGAAACTCCGCGACGGCGGGTTCGTCAAGAACGCCGCCGTAACGATGTTTGTCCAGGAGCGTAGCGAAGTCCCCAACGCCAGTGTCACCGTACTCGGGCAGGTCTTGCACTCGGGCACCTATTCACTCGATGCGGATACGGCAGGGAGCGTCAGCACGTTGGTTACGCTGCTGGCCAAGGCGGGTGGCACTACGGACAAGGCGGCAGATCATCTTTTCCTGGTGCGTAAGGAGAACGGGCAACCCCACCGGCAGAGAGTCGATTTGATCGACCTTATAGGTAACGGCAACATCAAAGCGGACTTCGCGCTCTCCAATAATGACGTCGTGCTGGTGCCCGAAATGGACGTATTTTACGTATACGGTGAGGTGCAGAAGCCGGGCCGCTATCAGCTGGAGCGGGACATGACCGTCATGCAGGGACTCTCGGTGGCTAGCGGGTTGACTGCGCGCGGCAGCATCAAAGGCATCGAACTGAATCGCCAGGTGGGCAGCGAAATCAAGACGTTCAAATCAAATTTGGATGACCACATGCAGCCCAACGACGTCGTTTACGTCAAGACCTCGGTGTTTTAAGGCCGCCTTCGCATCAATTCTCAGAGTTACAGGGACTACAAATGAATTTCAGGCTGTTTCTGGCGATCATAAAAAGCAGGTTTATGCTTATTTTGCTAACACTGCTTATAACGGTGGGCTTTGCCGGCGTGCTGACTTTCTTGGCACCCAAAAAATACCAGGCCGCAACTTTTCTGCTCTTCAATTTCAAAGAAGACAACCCGTTTGACACGACGATGCTCCCAGCGCAGCTGTCCTCAAGCTATCTGGAGACTCAACTTGACGTGATTCGCAGCCAGAATGTGGCGCTCAAGGTTGTTGACCAGTTGGAAATGGCCGATAAACCCGGCTGGAAGCAAGCGTACAAGCAAGCGGGTGTCAAAAGCACGCCGATCCGGGACTGGATCGCCAGCCAGCTACTTACCAACCTGTTGGTTGAGCCACTGCCGAACAGCAGCCATGTGGTCAGCGTTAGTTACGAAGCGCTGAGTAGCACGGATGCGGCAAGAATCGCCAACGCTTTTGCGCAGGCTTTCATTACCACGACTCTGGAACTCACGCTTGAACCTGCGCGCCGCAATGCGGCCTGGTTCGACGAGCAGTTGAAGGTGTTGAAAAAGCGCGTCGAAGCGGCGCACGCCCGCATGACGGATTTTCAGGTGCAGAAGGGCATTGTTGCGCTGGATGAGAAATTGGCCGCGGAGAATCTGCGCCTAGACGATATTTCCAAGAAGTTGGTCGATGCGCAAATCGCCACTGACGAAGTGCGATCGCGCCAACTTGGAGAAAATCATCCGGACTACATCTCTGCGCTGCAGCGCCAGAGTTCGCTTACTCAGTCGCTGGGCGCGCAGCGACGATTGGTCCTGCAGCTGAAAGGTCAGCGCGATCAATTGAACGAACTTGCCAGCGAGGCGGATGCCGAAGAGCAGAACTATACGGCAACCATTCAGAACTACAACAAGCAGTCCTTTCAAAGTCAGTTTAATCAGACGAATATCGCGGTGCTCAGTACGGCCGTGCCGCCGCAGGATCCGGCGAGTCCGAACGTGCTGCTCAACATGGTCAGCGCCACGGTGCTCGGTCTGATTCTCGGAATGGGAGCCGCCATGGCGGCTGAGATGATCAACCCGAAGGTTCGATTGCGCAAGGAAGAAGTCTAAAGAAGAGGCCTAGGGTCTGCCCAGTGCAGGCCCTAGGCTATGAAGACCTTTACGGCGCAGGCGCGAAGTTGGCGCTGGAGGCTATCACTGGCAGTGCATCGAGCCAGGTGTAGGCCCCCTTCGGGCCGGAAGTCACACGAACCCAGAACATGTAGCTCACGTGCATCCTCGTGCGCGCGTAGCTGAACAATTCCGTCATCGTCCAGTACTTGGTCCTGAAGCCGCCGGTCATGTGCGGTTCCGAGTAACAGACGTTTTCCACCTGCCCGAACAGCGGCATTTTCTTGTAGAACTGGGTGTAGAACGGATAGACCTTGCTCTGCAGCGACTTGTTGTCCGGCCACACGTCCGGGCCGCCCATGACCACGCCCTTGGACGCGACAGCATTGGCGATGCTGCCGATATAAGCCTGGTTACCGACCAGGAAATTCATCAGCCAGAAAACCCGCGAGGTCGGCATGCTCTGGGTCGCAGCCGTCAACATGTTGATGTACGCATCCCGATACTTTTCAGGCGTATAACCAAATTGCTTTAGCGCCGACGAATCCAGGCCCAAGGAAGTTTCCTGCGTGGCGATGCCCTCAAAATTCTTGTTGCTGTCAAACTGGTTGCCGATCGCCTTGACGAGCGCGTTGAAGCGCGTGACCACGGTGGAATTC
This sequence comes from Steroidobacterales bacterium, assembly GCA_038234675.1. GTDB lineage: Bacteria > Pseudomonadota > Gammaproteobacteria > Steroidobacterales > Steroidobacteraceae > FEN-1191. Next base: position 22,523 of record JBBQTF010000024.1, on the reverse strand, counting down.
CAGCGCACCATCGTGTATCCGCCGGCACGATTACGCGGCGTGTACTTATCCAGATAAGCCGGGTCCGGCCGTTCCATCGTAAAGGTCTTGTCTTCGATAATTATAATCAGGTGCATGCCGTTAGCCGCCGCCCACGCCAAATCCGACTTCATGCCCGTTAAATTGTAGACCCCCTGCGAGGGTTCGAGTGCGCGCCAAGTGTAACGCTTGACCACACCGGTCACTCCAGGCTTGATGGACTGAGACATCAGCGCCGCGGTAGAAGCGCCTCGGCCCATAACGATCCAGTGGCCACCGTGAAATTTTCTCACCCCCGCGGCCGGCAACATCAACTCGGTATTGGCACCGCAGGCATCGGCGCTGGTGAGTGCCACGGGCGCCGTCACCGGGATAGCATCATCCAAGCTGTCGCCCAAATAAATGTGTACCCCGGGATTCCCGGTGTCGCGTAGGCACAGCGCGCTGTCAGGGCTCACTGAGAAAGCCACACCGTCGCTGCCACCTGCCTGCGCCGCGAGAGTCGTGCCCAGGGAAGTGGACGACAACAATTTTGCGCTTTCGGCGCTGTTCTTATTCAGGCTCGTGGACTTTGAAAAGGGCAAACTCGAGTCGACGACACCTCTGAACTGTTCCGCGTTGCTGCCGCCAATCAGGCGGATCTGCCACTGCTGATTGTTGAGGCGAGTAACTAGCAAGCCGCTTTTCGGTGCGGTGCCCTGCGCCATGGCGAAGGATGACGACATGATGGCCAAGGAAAGAAACATCATTCCGGATAATTTCATTAGGCAGTCCTTAATCGATCCGAATTTCAATACGATCGCGAATGCTCCAAGGCCCGCGCGACCACCGCTCGTGTAGTGAATCAAACTCCAGATTTGGAATCGCAATCGACAGCAATGGAGGACGCCCCCCCTCGATTCGGCGCGTAGTATGCGGCGGTAAAAAATCTTTTGTCAGTGTCGAAAAATTGCGACACCGGGGCAAAACAGTGCTCTTGCGGCGGGCGGGAGCGTAATGTGATTGCGTGCACAATTTAGCGGTAATTCCAGCACGGCGCGCTAGTCGACAGGGTCAAGAAACAGCAGCTGCACACATCCTGGCGCGATATTCCGCCACCACGGGCCGGTCCCTCGTTTCGCGTCAATTGGTGCGCTCGCGTTGCTGTGAGCGATGACGAGATATAAGCGCCCGGCGGCCGGAATAGTTGCTCTTTGGGCGCACGGCGCGGTCCGGTGGGTTGTACGTCGATGGTGGAGAAAAATTAAATCGGCCGGATCGACACAGGCCTCAACGCAGCTGATGCGCGACTGCCATGTGCGGATGCGTCACTCGCCGCGGGTCGACGATCGAACTGAGCACTCACGATTTGTTTGTAAGCTCCGGAGAGAGTTTTTCAGGCGAGACTGATACGGCCGAGCGCGGCCTTTCACCCCGTGCGCCGAAGGGCTTAAGCCCAAATGATGACGACACCTTATCCATCCTTCCGGAGCAGGATGCAGGGACTTCGTTGCACTTTGGAGCATCGGCTTTGACCACGACGCGCTAAGCGCGCCCGACCTACAACGCGTAGGACACTGCGTCGCAAGTCACGCAGTCCCACGATCCAGAAGCCCTAGCGGAATACGGCCGGGGACGCGCTATTGGGGCGGCTGCGCGCTAATTTTTGACCCACCGATCAGGTGGTAAGCATCAGTGCGGCAAGGATGCTGATGAGCCTACGCGCTACGCGCGGTCCTACAAGAAACGCAGGCGGCAATTTTGTTTGCACTGAGTTTAGGCCCCGGGCAGGACCTATCCGGGAGGTTAGACGCTCAGGGGGTTGGGCGCTGCAGGGCAGCTCCAGCGGCTTACTTGCGCGGCAGGATTAAGGAGATTTAAGCTCGCCGGTGCCGCGAGTCCTAAAATAGGCTGCGGGCGCTAAGCCGCTTAGCCTGATCTCATCAATTTCTGGGGGACTTCTCATGTTTAGAATCGCACGCCTGACCACACTGTCAGCGCTGTTTGTGTGCAGCTCGCTAGCTCTGGCAAAGGCGCCAGCTACAGCACCCACCGGTTCCACCGGCATGTGCAAGGACGGTACCTATACCTCGGCCGCCTCAAAGAGCGGTGCGTGCAGTGGGCACGACGGGGTCAAGAAATGGTACGGCGTGGCCGCCGAGGTCGACACAGCAGCTTCAGCTGCCCCTAGTTCCGAAAAGGGCGCCTCCACCGCCAAGACCAAGAGCAGGAGCAAGTCAGAGGCGGCTGCACCGGCGGACGCAGCGGCCTCTAGCAGCTCAGACATGAGCGCCGCGTCGTCCAAGAGCAAGAAAAAGACAGACGCCGCTGCACCAGGGCCGGGAAGTGTTGCGGCCAGCACAGCGGCCGACGCGACCGGGACATGCAAGGACGGAACCTCAACGAGCGCGGCGTCCAAGAGCGGAGCCTGCAGTGGCCATGGTGGGGTGAAGGATTGGTATGCCGCAGCGGGCATGGCGCCTGCGACTGGCGCAACGATGAACAAGGCCGCGCCTGCTGCGACCTCACCGCCGGCGAGTCCCTCCGCCGCCGCGACGGGGAGTTGCAAAGACGGGACCTCAACGAGCGCGGCGTCCAAGAGCGGAGCCTGCAGTGGCCATGGTGGGGTGAAGGATTGGTACGCCGCAGGGGCCACGGCGCCAGTAGCTGGCGCACCGATGAGTAATTCCACACCTCCCGCGGCCGCGCCGGCCGTTCCCGGCGACACGCCCGCGAGGACGAATTCTTATACCCCTCCCGCCACGCCGGCCCCCGGAGGCGGGCAAGGACAGGTATGGGTAAACAAGCTCAGCAAGGTTTATCACTGTCCTAATGATCAGTGGTATGGCAAGACTAAGGAAGGGGCGTACATGTCCGAGGCGGACGCTGTCGCGCAAGGGTATCGGGCCGATCACGGCAGGGCGTGCCAATAAGGTACTGGCACTAATGGCGGCTGAGCTTTACAAGATGCCGGGTCGTGGGGCCTGGCATCTCATAATTAAAGCGAGAGTTGGAAAATGGGATTACTCGAAGGCTTACTGGGTGGCTTGGGCGGGGGCGAGAGGGCTACCGCCATTAACGGCCTGATCGAAAGGCACGGCGGTGTGCAGGGTGTTGTCCACCAGCTGCAGCAACAGGGATTCGGCGAGACGGTCAAGTCCTGGGTGGGGACGGGTGCTAACCAACCGATCTCGGCTGACCAGATCCACAAGGCCTTCGGTCAAGGCACAATAGCTCAGCTGGCAGCCAAAGCGGGCCTGAATCCGCAGGAACTTGCGCAAAAGTTCTCGCAAATTCTGCCCCAGGCTATTGACCGGCTAACTCCGGGCGGAGTGATTCCCAAGGCCTGACGGCACCGGGACGCTCGCCGCAGTTTTCGCGACCCTCAGTCCTGCTTATAAATCTCGCCCTGTTTCATCACGAATCGGACATCTTCAAGCAGACGCACGTTGCCAAGCGGGTCGCCGTGGACCGCGATCAGGTCGGCGAACTTTCCCGGTTTGATCGATCCTACCTTGTCGCTAATTCCTAGCAGATCGGCGCCGGCGACGGTCGCAGACTGAATAGCTTGCATCGGCGTCATGCCGTTTTGCACCATGAGATTGAATTCGCGTCCATTCTGGCCGAATGGACACACGCCAATGTCGGTGCCAAAAGCAACTTTGACGCCTGCTTCGACCGCCTTGCGGAAGTTCTGTAACTGGTAACTCATGATCTGTTTGGCCTTGGCGACGAACTCTGGGGGATAGTTGCTGCCAACACACTCGCGAGTTTCCAGTGTCGGTACCAAGTAAGTACCGTGTTGCTTCATCAGCGCGCGCCCCTCGTCGTCCATGAGCGTGCCATGTTCAATGGACGCCGCGCCGGCGCGTATCGCCGCCTTGATGCCCTCGGCGCCATGCGCGTGCACGGCCAATTTTAGCCCGAAATTGCGTGCCTCGTCCGCGGCCGCACTCAGTTCCTCTGGCGTGGCCTCACGCGCCGAGGGACTGCTGTTGTGCGTAAGGATGGCGCCGGTGGCGAACATCTTGATCACGTCAACGCGTTGCCCCGCCAAAGCCCGGATCCGCTCCCGCACTTCACTGACCGAATTGGCGTTGCCGAACCGCAAATCCCACGGCAGACTCACATCAGGAGCGTATCCGGTCACAGCGCCAGCCCCGCCGGTGATCGTAAGGTACGCTCCGGCGACGTACATGCGCGGCCCGATCACGTCCCCGCGGTTAATCGCGTCGCGCAGCGCGACGTCCACCAGCGCGCGATAAGAACCCAAATCCCGGACGGTCGTAAAACCTGCGAGCAGCACGGCACGGGCGTTTGGTAGTGATCCAAAGGCCCGTTCAGCGGCGGTGTGGTCGAGCTCCCCGAGAGGGTCCTGATTCTTCGAATCGATCGTCAGATGCGTATGCGCGTCAATCAGCCCAGGCATAACGGTGTAGGCACGGAGATCGACTACGCGGGCGCCCTGGGGCGTGGCGAGTGATGAGCCAAGTTCTGAAATGATTCCGTCATGGACAACGATTGTCTGCGCACCAAGCACACGACCCGCGTCGGTATCTACGAGATGGCCGGCCAGAATCACGGTTACGCCAGTGTCTGCGAGCACTGTAAGCGAACCGTACAGTGCGACGGCAAGGAAGCCGAGGGTTGAGTAAAACTTCATGATTCGCCCCGTGGGCCAGCTTAGTCGGCCGCTTGATTCTGGTCTAAAAAAGGTCGGTGCGCCAGCAATTCGCAGGTCGACCATGCGCGTCAGGTGCAACGCAATAGGTCTGTTTGCCCGAGCAGTCATCGATCATCAACGCAAGTCGTGCGCGCGTTCCCGCTTGCGCCGACTGTGGATCTATCGCAGTGTCTATTCACGAGCTGTGAGTCAGTCAGTGCGTTGTGCGGTTAGCCCGGCACTGTCCGCCAGTCACCTAACACCATTAATCGCGACCAACGGTACCGATATGCCGCGCGGTGCAGCAACACCGGGATTCCCAAGCCCGCTGCAACCAAGAGCGGCAGCGCGAGCCAATGATTTGAAATATGCGAAACCTGAGTCAGGTGGCGCGTCGCATTTAGAAAATAGAATGATAGAGGTAAATACAAAAAGAATAGTGACCAACAAATTGCAGCTGCTTGGATTTTGGCAGTCACGCAAGAATACTCAGATTCGCGGCCATGCCAGTAACCATCGCGATCAGTAAGTGTCGCTTTACCTATGGCGTGATTCGGTCATTAGGAGGTGGCAGTTTCTCCTAGCACAACTAAAACCCATTTGTTCCGATCATAGCGGGCCACGCTGGGCGCCGCTATCGATGATTTTCTAACAACCGGCGCTCTGCTTCAGTCCGAGGTGACCTTTGTAAAGTCCGCTGGACCTGCTCTGCTGCCCACAGTCGGCCCGTTTTTTTTTTATGGCGAGCGCACTCTTACTTAACACCTGTAACATCGCCCCTCATAGATAATGAATGGAGCCACGTTAGGTGATTCCCGACACCACACCTCGATTCGCCAGTCACGAGGCTGCGCAAATAGCGCAACAGTTCTTTGGCGTCACCGCCCAGGTTGCTCCGCTGCCGAGTGAACGTGATCAAAATTTTGTACTCGATACGCTGCGTGGCAGCAGATTCGTGCTCAAGATTGCCAAGTCCGATGAAGTCCGAGCCGAGTTGGAATTCCAGAATGCGGCACTCAGGCAGGTTGCCTTGCGCACACCAAGCCTGGCCGTACCGCGGCTTTTGCTCACACGTCTCGGCGAAGACTTGACGCAGATCCAAGACCATCGAGGACTGTCCCATTACGTACGTCTGGTCAGCTGGCTCGACGGCCAGACGCTTGCCGATGTTGCGCCCCACGATGAGGCGTTGCTCGCTTCACTAGGGGAAACGATGGGGGAGGTCGATCGGGCGCTGCAGGGGTTCTCGCATATCGCGATGTATCGCGAGTTGCACTGGAACCTGAAGCGAGCAGACCTGGCGCTGGAACATCTGTCGCTCCTGACAGCGGGCCAACAGCAGATGGTCCGCGGCGTCATGCAAGGGTGGTCGGCCATAGATTGGAGCAAACTACGGCACGGGGTCATTCACGGCGATGCCAACGACCATAACGTGCTCGTGCGGCAGGGGCACGTAGTCGGCCTCATCGATTTTGGTGACCTCGTATATTCTGCCATCGTCTGCGACCTGGCAATCGCGGTGGCCTATGCCATGTTGGCCAAGGCGCGGCCGATGGAAGTGGCCGAGACCATCGTGCGCGCCTATCACGATCGGTTTCCGCTCATAGCCTCTGAACTCGACGCATTGTATCCATTGATTGGTGCGCGCCTGAGCATGAGCTTGTGTTACGCCGCGTATAATGCCCGGGTCAAAAGCGCTGATGCCTATCAGCAGGTGACGGCAGGGCCGGCCTGGAGGCTGTTGCAACAACTGGCAGAAGTATCGTCGATAGCTGCGCGCACAGCTTGGCGCGACGCCTGCGGCTCGTAGTAGGTGTCATGGAATCGCATTTGACCAGAACGCTTTCCCCGGCCGCCTTGCTTGCCCAGCGTCGAGAGCTGCTCGGTGGCAATCTAAGTGTTTCGTACGCCAATCCGCTGCACATTGTTCGTGGCTCGATGCAATATCTGTGGGACCAGGACGGCCGCCGCTATCTCGACGCCTACAATAACGTGCCGCACGTCGGCCATTGCCATCCGCGGGTCGTGCAGGCAGGGCAGGTGCAGATGGGCAAGTTGAACACCAACACGCGCTACCTGCATGAGCTCCTCCACCGCTTCGCCCTGACTCTAGGCGCGACGCTCCCCGGCGCTCTCAAGGTCTGTTATTTCGTCAATTCCGGAAGCGAGGCTAACGAGCTTGCGTTACGTCTCGCACGGGCACACACCCGCAGGCGCGACCTAATCGTTCTAGAGCATGCGTATCACGGCAACACAACGACAATGATTGACGTGAGTCCCTACAAGCACGCGGGCAGAGGTGGCGTGGGTGCTCCGGACTGGGTGCACGTTGCGCCGCTCCCGGATCTGTACCGCGGCGCATATCGGCGGGCAGATCACAACGCCGCGAATCAGTACGCAGCGGGCGTCGAGTGCATAGTGGAGCGGTTGCGCAGCCGCGGCGCCGGCGTCGGCGCTTTTCTGGCCGAATCCTGGCCGAGCGTGGCCGGGCAGATGAGTTTGCCGGCTGAGTATGTTCGGCGCGTATACGAGATCGTAAGGGCCGACAAAGGGTTGTGCATTGCCGACGAGGTCCAGACCGCCTACGGTCGTTTAGGGGATCATTTCTGGGGTTTCGAATATTACGGGGTGGTTCCCGATATCGTCGTGCTCGGGAAGCCGATCGGAAATGGCCATCCAGTCGCTGCGGTCGTAACCACGCCGGATATCGCCGCGTCGTTCGATAACGGCATGGAATTCTTTAGCACCTTCGGCGGTAATACCGTCTCGTGCGCCATTGGCCTGTCCGTGCTGGAAGTCGTGGCCGATGAAAATCTACAGGCGCACGCGGCGCGGGTGGGGAAGCATCTCCTGCGGGCCTTGCAAGAACTGAAGAATCGCCATCCCCTGATTGGCGATGTCCGCGGCGCGGGGTTGTTTCTGGGAGTTGAACTCGTCCTTGATCGGCAATCGCTGGAGCCGGCAACACGAGCAGCTTCGCAGATCGCAAATCACATGCGCGATCAGGGCGTCCTGCTAGGTACGGACGGCCCGTACCACAGCGTGCTCAAAATAAGGCCTCCGATGCCCTTTAGCGTCAAGGATGGCGACCGGCTTGTTGAAACACTGGACCTCGCGCTGAGCGCCGTGGCGGAAGCGCAGTAAACAGCGGGGTCTAATACACCCGGCGCCCCGCGACCCAGGTTTGCTGCACTTTAGTTTTCCAGATTTCCGCGGGCGGGATCTTGAATAAGTCCCGGTCAATAAGAATAAAGTCGGCCCACTTTCCTTTCTCGAGCGAGCCGAGAGTTTTTTCCTGGTGCTGCGCATAAGCGGCATCCAGCGTAAAGGCTCGGAAAGCCTCAAGCAGCGTCATGGCCTGTGAAATGTACCAACCGCCGGGCGGCTGGTTGGCATGATCGGTCCTGGTGACGGCCGCGTGTAGGCCAAAAAACGGATTGGCGGACTCGATCGGAAAGTCCGACCCGGCTGCAATCCGCGTGCCTTGGTTGAGGAAGGTGCGCCAGGCGTAGGCTCCCTGGAGCCGATCCTTACCGACCCGATCCTCCGCCATGTTCATATCGCTGGTGGCGTGCGTGGGCTGCATCGAAGCGATCAGGTCCAGTGATTTGAACCGCGGGATATCAGCCAGGCTAACCACCTGCGCGTGTTCGATGCGATTGCGCAGCTGCCGGCCCCCGACCTTTTGATATGCGGCCTCGAAGGCATCAAGCACCTGATGGTTGGCGGCATCCCCGATCGCATGAACGTTGACTTGAAAACCTGCCTTAAGGGCGGTTTCAATCTTGCGCGTCATTTCAGCATCCGTATGAAAGAGCAGCCCGCGCTGCGTGGGTGCGTCCGAATACGGTGCGGACAACGCAGCACCCCGGCTCCCCAGGGCGCCGTCGGCAAATAGCTTGACCGAGCGGACCGTAAGACGGTCATTGCCGTAAGCAAGCAGTGGCCCGGACTTAGACCAGGCCTCGAAACCCGCCTTGACGTCCCCTATCATGGCGTAGACGCGAACGGTAAGCAGGTTCTGGTCGGCGAAGCTTTTATAGAGGTCAATATCCTCGGCACTGACTCCGGCGTCGGCGACCCCGGTGAGGCCCACGGCACTTAGCTGCGCGAGTGCGGCGCGCAAGGCGGCGCGACGCTCAGCGGCGTTCGGTGCCGGGATTACCTTGTCGACAAGTTCCATCGCCTTGTCTACGAGTACGCCGCTCGGGTTGCCACTGGCGTCGCGTTCAATCCGCCCCCCAACCGGGTCGCGTGTGTCCTTGAATATGCCAGCGAGCTGCAAGGCGCGAGAGTTGATCCACACGGCATGGCCGTCAATGCGACCCAGCGCCGCAGGCCGGTCCGCCACCGCGGCGTCCAACTCTGTCGCCAACGGGAAGCGCCCAAGTCGCCATTTGACCTGATTCCAACCATCTCCCAGTACCCAGCCCGTGCCCGGATGCGCCTTTATGTACGATCGTACGCGTGTTTGTGCTTCGGCCAGGCTCTCGGTGCCGTCCAAGTCAACGCGGGCGCTCTTGTAACCTAGGCTCATCACGTGCCCATGGGCGTCGATCAGCCCGGGCAGCAAAGTAGAACCAGCGCCATCGATGTATCTGGCGCCGGAAAATTTCCTCCGCAAGACGGCGGCGTCGCCCGCTTCCACCACCTTGCCTTCATCAAATACCAAGCCGGTAAACTGCGCTAGATGGTCATCCGACAGAGTGTATCCGTGGACATTTCCCACCAGCGTGGCCTGCCCATAAGCGGGCAGGGTTAGTAAGAAACCGGCGACCAGCGCCAGTAAAGTGCGATTGAGATTGTGTTGCATAGGATCCCCCATGGAAACATGGTAGTCGAAGCAAGAGCAGAAGTGCAGCCGAAGGATTGGTCCTCCGCACCGGCACGCACTGGCGGCATCAGCCTGACCTCTGTAGGGTGCTGCCCCGATGATGTCTAGCGATGCGACAGTAGGGCGCGCCGGCGACCCAGTTTTTATGGGTCACCCCAGGGGATTGTTCTACCTCGCCTTTACTGAGGCGTGGGAACGATTTTCCTACTATGGCATGACGGCGCTGCTGGTTCTTTACATGGTGAACCAGCTGCTGCTGCCGGGGCACGCCGAGCGCGTCGGTGGAATGACACAGTTTCGTGGCGCCCTGGAGTCCATTACCGGGCCCTTGTCGAACCAGGGATTCGCATCCCAGATATTCGGTCTATATGCGGGGCTCGTGTATTTCACACCGCTCCTTGGCGGGTTAATCGCCGATCGCTGGATCGGACAGCGCAACGCGGTGGTGTTGGGCGCGACATCCATGTCGGTCGGCCACATTGCGATGGCATTCGACCAGTCATTTCTGCTGGCATTACTGTTGCTGGTAACCGGATCCGGATTACTCAAGGGAAATATCTCCTCCCAGGTGGGTGCGCTGTATCCCACCGATGTTGAAGCGCGACGATCCCACGGGTTTGTCGTTTTTAGTACCGCCATCAATATCGGCGCGGCCGCTGGATCGCTGGTTTGCGGTCTTATTGCGCAAATATATGGGTGGCACTCGGGTTTCGCGGTAGCGTCTATTTTTATGTTGGTCGGCCTCGCAACCTACCTTGTGGGGTATCGCCATTTGCCCGCCCGAGTTGAACGGCCCGGCATTGAGCCAAGCCGACTGACCGCAAACGACTGGCGTATCGTGCGCGCGCTCGTGGTGGTGGTGGGTATCAGCATTTTTCAGACCGTGGCTTACAACCAGCGGACCGACGCGCTGCCGGTGTGGATACAAAGTCACGTCGCACTCACGGTCGGGTCATTCGCCATACCGATTCCGTGGTACCAGTCGATCGACGCCCTGTCCAGCATCCTTTTCGTACCCGCTCTGTTATGGCTGTGGCACTTCCAGGCCGCTCGCGGTGCCGAACCGGGCGATCTTGGCAAGCTTGGGATAGGCGCCTGGATCGCCTGCGGCAGCAACCTGATATTGGTCGCCGCAATTATCGGCTCACACGGATCACCGATACATCCTGTTTGGCCATTCCTTTACTGCGTGGGGCTGGGGATAGCGTTTCTGTATTACTGGCCCACGATGCTGGCGCTGGTGTCACGTACGGCCCCTGCCCGGCTGAACTCTCTTATGATGGGCGTGGTCTTTACGAGCTTGTTTGTGGGGAACATCCTGACTGGGTGGACAGGCAGCCTGTATGAGAAGATGAGTCCCACCGATTTCTGGGCCCTACATGCCGCGATTGGCGCGGCGGGCGGCCTTATGGTGCTGTTATTCGGGAGCCGCTTACAGCGCGCGCTTCGCACGGAGCAGAGTTGATGCGTAGATTACCGGTCGTGTTGTGGGCCTTGCCTTTAATTTTAGCCTGCGGGACCGGACTGCTTGAACCCGCTGTCGCAGGCGCGGTGCCGTTTTCATTTGCAACGGTGCCTGGGCGTCTGCCGAAGAACATATTGCCGATTGACTACACTATCGCCATTACCCCGGACGCCGTGGCGCGAACGTTACTGGGCACGGAATCGGTTACCCTGTATTTTAAACAACCTAGTGCAAGTGTCGTATTCAATTCACTCAACGAAACTTTGGACTCGGTGCAGTTCGATGGCAAGCCGGTGCTGGGTGTCGTCTCCAGCGACGATAAGCAACTGACCACCGTGACATTGGCGGCACCGGCGGGCGTTGGCCGGCACACTCTGGCATTTTCCTACCGTGGCAAGATAGAGACCATACCTCAGGGCTTGTTCGCACAGCCCTACGTCAAGCCGGGTGGAGAGCCGGGACTGCTTCTGTCCACGCAGTTTGAATCCACGGATGCGCGTCGCATGTTCCCGTGCTGGGACGAACCCGCATTCCGCGCCAGTTTTCATTTGTCAGTGACCATTCCCGCGAATTGGACGGCCGTATCCAACATGCCCGTTGCACAGCGGATAGCGTCGGCCGGTCTGGCCACTGTTGAGTTTGAACGATCTCCGCGCATGCCTTCTTATCTTGTGCACCTCACGGCCGGCGATTTGGCTTCCATATCTGGAACCAGCGGTCAGACACAATTGGCCGTATGGACGGTACGAGGGCAGGAAACCTACGGGGCGGTGGCTCTGGCCAACGCCCAGCAGATCCTGGCCGACTACAACGAGTACTTTGCGCTTCCCTATCCCCTGTCGAAATTGGACTCGGTTGCAGTTCCGGGCGGATTCACCGGTGCGATGGAGGATTGGGGCGCGATTTCCTATAACGATCAGACTCTGTTGGTGACCCCCTCCAGTACGGCAGACGATCTACAGAATGTGTTCAGCATTCAGGCCCACGAGATGGCGCACCAGTGGCACGGTGACCTGGTCACCATGGGTTGGTGGGACGATATTTGGCTGAACGAGAGCTTTGCTTCCTGGCGCGGCGCCTCGGAAACCGACATGCGCCATCCGAGCTGGCATTGGTGGGAGGTGCAGGACGAAACCAAGGAGAGCGCGATGCGGGCCGATGCGCGCGTAAATTCACACGCGGTAGAGCAAAAGGTGACCGATGAACTCCAGGCGGTGAATGTCTTTGATCCAGAAATTACCTATAACAAGGGTCAGGCCGTGCTGCGCATGCTGGAGGCCTACTTGGGCCCGGACGCGTTTCGTGACGGAGTGCGAAGGCTATTAAAGTCGCACGCCTATTCCAACGCCAATAGCGCAGATTTGTGGGAAGCTCTAAGTGCCGCGAGCGGCCACAACGTGAGTGAGATCGCCTCGAGCTGGACCGAGCAGCCCGGTTTCCCCGTGGTGAGCATCGGCGCGCAGTGTGGCCCCGCGGGACAACGGACGCTTACGATGTCGCAACGACGCTTCCTGCTGCAAGGGCACGACACTTCACTTTCCCGCTGGATTATTCCTCTGCAGATTCGATCGGGCGCCAGCGCGGTGCCGGAACCGGTCCTGATGATCCGCGATGGCCAAACCGTGGCCGCCGGGAAATGTGATCAGCCCTTGAGCGTGAACGCCGGCGCGGTCGGCTATTTCCGTGTCCAGTACGAAGATTCGGTGTTGCCCTCCATCACCAAACAATTTGCCGGATTGCCGAGCGGCGATCGGATCGCCTTGTTGGACGATCAATGGGCATTGGTCGAGACGGGCGCGCGACCGCTGGCCACCTATCTTGGACTGGTCGCCGCGATGGGCGATGACCTGAACGAGCGCGCGTGGACGCAAATTGCCGACGCTCTCGGGACGATTGAGTACGACGAGCGCGGAACGGCCGGGTATGAGGCATTCTCGCTCTACGCGCGCGCCATAATTCGCCCGGTGTATGAAAAATTGGGCTGGGAATCGAAATCTGGCGAGACTCCCGGCGTGCAACGGCTGCGCCGCACGGTGATCGGAAATCTGGGCATGTGGGGCGATCAGGCAATAATCGACGAGGCGCGGCGGCGTTTTGCGGCGTTTTTAAGGGATCGCGCCTCAATCCGGCCTGACGAACAGGCGGTTGTGCTCTCTATCGTCGCCCGCAGTGCCGACGCCGAGACTTTCGCGCAACTGCACGCAGTGGCCAAGTCCGCCCACAACGAGACTGAATTACGTCGCTATTACACTGCATTGATGCAGGTGCGTGACCCACACCTGGCAGCGGCCGCTATCAAAATCGCGCTATCCACGGAGATACCGCCGCAGGCTGAATCGCTGCGATTGTGGCTCGTGTTTGCGCTCAGCGAGGCTCATCAGCAGCTGGCGTGGAATGCCTACGTCGAGCATCTCGATGCTCTGCTTGCGCCTCACCAGCCCAACGGCCTCTTGTACATCGCCCAGTACAGCCCGGAAATGTTCTGGCGCTCCGTGCCGCTTGATGAGCTGCAAATCTGGGTCAAGGGTCACCTACCGGAAGAAATGGCCCCCGACCTCGCGCGTGGCATTGAGACCGCCCGATTTAAGGTTTCCGAAAAAGCGTTGCTGGTTAGGGCCGCGGACCACTACGTTGCCGGACTTGGCTCATTCTCGCGATCAAGGAGTGACACCGCGGCCGCACCATTCAGTGAATCTGAGGGCGGCCACTTGCGGCACGGAGAAAACGCTCACTAGGGGCACCCGCTTCATTGCCACTCACCGACCGACGCAGTCCGCCGCTCGGACCCGGTTACGACGCGGGCGCCGCGCTCTTCAGTGCTTTAGATGTTGGTCAAAAAACCGCTGCGTCGCGGTGTAGACATGAACTTTCATCTGTGGCGTCGACAATCCATGTTTGGCACCCGGATAGGTCATGAGCTCGAATTGATGACCACGTTGCTGGAGCTCGGACATCAATCGCGTTGAGTTCACAAAGAGAACGTTATCATCCGCCATGCCATGGGCCAGCAGTAGCGGCGAGCGCAAGCCGTCAAGGGATGAAAAAACCGCTGACTGAGCATAGCCGCGCGGATTGTCCTGTGGGCGCCTAAGGTAACGCTCTGTGTAACAGGTGTCGTACAGTCGCCAATCCGTCACCGGCGCCACCGCCGCTCCGGCGGCGATGAGATCTGAGCCTTTCGCGAGCAGCATCAGGCTCATGTAGCCGCCGTAGCTCCAACCAAAAACCCCTATATGTGAGGCGTCTACCCACCTCTGTTCGGCGAGCCAACGCACGCCCTGCAACTGGTCGTGCACCTCAATCTCGCCCAGGCGCCCGTAGATGGGGTCAGAAAACGCGCGACTGCGGCGTTCGGAGCCGCGATTGTCGAGGCGAAAAACGACATAGCCCTGGCGCGCCATGTACTGGTCAAAGTAATCAGTTGACCAACGTCGTTGAACGGTTTGCGCCGTCGGTCCGCCATACACGTCGACATACGCCGGGTACCGTCGCGTCGCGTTGAAGCCGGGCGGCTTGAGTACCGAGTAATAAAGGGCCTGACCGTCCTCCGCCTTGAGTTGGCCAAATTCGGGGGTAACGTGATTATCCTGAAAGGGCCAGTACGGATGGGTCGTGTTAAACGGGTTCTCTTCAATCCATGCGAGGCGCCGACCGTCGGGCGCATTCACGCTAACCTGGGGAGGCGTGCTCGGGTCGGAGAACGTATCCACATAAAGCGCCACGCGCGCCGCCTCCTTTGCAAATTGTGCAGTATGCCAGCCGTCGCCTCGACTGACGCGATGCGGTTTCTGGGGCTCGCGGCCGTCAAGGCGCGCGGTGTAGATCTGCTGGTCGACTATCGCGTCCCGATTGGAGGCAAAATACAACTGGCCTGCCGGCTCATCCACCGCGAGCAACGCATCGACGTTCCAGCTGCCCTGGGTCAGCGGATAACGCAGGCGACCGTCGATCCCATACAGATAAAGATGCCTGGTGCCGCTGCGCTCGGACGACCAGACAAAACTGGCCTGGCGTTTTAAAAAATGCAAGTCGTCCGTTAGGTTTATCCAGGTGCGCGACTGCTCCGAGACCAAGGTACGCTCGACCAGGCTATGCGCGTCGACGATTACCAGATCGAGCCGCTGTTGATCACGCGTTAGCCTTTGAAATGCGACCGAGTTGCTGTTGGGTGTCCAATCGAGACGGGCGAGGTAAATATCCCGGTCCGTTCCCAAGTCGATCCAGCGCGTCGCACCCCCGGCAGGCGATACCAAGCCCAGCTGGACCGCGACATTTGGATCGCCAGCTGCGGGGTAGCGCTGTTCGACCACTTCCACCCGGTCCGCGTACACCTCGAAGCGACGTACTATGGGCACCGCGCTTTCATCAAAGCGCTTATAGGCAATCGCCGAATCGTCCGGCGCCCACCAGTATCCGTGGGTCTGGTCCATCTCCTCCTGCGCCACGAATTCGGCCTCGGCGTTATGGACAGTTCCGCCGCCATCGAAGGTGAGGCGCCGCTCAATGCCGGTAGCAAGTTCGATTAGCCAGAGGTCTTGATCGCGGACGAAAGATACGTACCCACCCCGAGGCGAGACCTGTGGATCGACGACCGCCGCCCCGCCCTGTGTCAGCTGCCGAAGCGATCGTTCGCTTGGCGCGTCCAGATCACACAGATACAAGCTCCCGGCCAGCGTGAACAATACGTGACGGCTATCCGGCGCCCACTTGTATTCCACAATGCCATGATAATCGGCGGTACGTTCTCGCTCACGGCGAGCCAGTTCAACCGGGGATAATTGCTCAGCCGGTACGAGTTGTTTGGAATTTACGCGTAATTTCAAGGCACCTTCAGCGACGTCGTAGGACCACAGGTCCAATTGGTGCTGATCGTCCGCGCGGCCTCGCAGCAGCCCAACGCGTCGGCCGTCCGGCGATACCTGCACAGCCCGAGGCGTGGGCCCTGAGAGTGCCGGGTCGCCGAACAGTCTCGTTATCGTGAGTTCGGCAGTTGCCGCAGGCAGAGCGATCAGAATCAATATCAGGCAGTAGGCAGTGCGCATGGGCTGAACTCCCTGGTGGACATCGTAATTATTCGGATATTTTCGTTGAGCGGAGAAGAGCAGGCAACCGGGTCACAATCTGCGCTTGAACTCAGAGCTGCGATCAGAGACCATCCAAACTTACTGCGTGCTGCTCGGAAGGATTTCCAGCGCGTGCAATCTCCAAAGATGACAGTTGAGCAGGTCCGCTACGCACCATTAAGGTGCACGCAGCAAGCGGGGCTTCTGGATCATCAAGATTCCGGCCACCACGGCCGGGGACCGTGAGTGACGTATTGCCGGTTGGGGCCTGGAAACCAAAGCTTGCCGACCCTGCAGCGGGGAGCGGACCTTTAGCACCGGACTCCTGACAGCTGCTTTGCACGCGTGTGCGCTTCGCTTATCTATTTTGGCCCAATGTAAATTTCTAGCTCACGACCACTTCGCTGATTTGAACCACAGGGGTAAGGTTGGTGTAATTCTCGATGTCCGCCATGATCTCGGCGGCGTGCGGTGCAAACCCGGCTTGGAACGAGCCAAGCGAGTCGCAATAGATGTGGCACAGGGCGATGAAAGGTGGCGGTGATCCGGGTGCGCCTCCGGCTACGCCCCTGTCGACGGTATAGCTCTTGCAGGAATCGCCCATTCGGGCTTTGAGCAGCGGCATATGCCGGTCACGGTAGTAGGCGTGATCAAACCGAACATTGGGCGCGTTGGCGTACAGCAAGCTTACCTTGATCACTTAGGGCTCCTTAAGTCAAAGTTTGCACGCGGACGGCTGCCTGCCGGAACTCTCACGGCAGCTCGGTGCTCTCAGCCGGAAGGCCCGGTCCGAGGCTTGCCGGCGCAGGTATGGAGATCTCTTTGCGGCCAGCATGACGTAGCTGCCCATTGACGGAGGCGAGCTCGTGCTCACGCAGGCTCTGCCACTGGCTGGTCACCGCTGCCGCGCGCTGCGCGCACTCAGTGGCGACTGCGCGTTGCGCCGCGGTAGGAGCACGATCGGTGCCGCCGACGTCGGTGAGTATGTCGGCGAGTGTTTCGGTTGTGTTGGCTAGGTTTAAAGAGTTCTCGCTGTCACCGGATACCCACGGTTGCGTGCGGGCCTTGAGGGCAACCAAAGAGGCGTTTAATGGGTCGCCTTTTGGCAGTTCCTTCAACTGCGTGTTGATCGCGGCGCGGAGCGTCTCGATTTCGCGCGTGTGGCGCCAGACTTCCCCAAGCACCGCGCCGTATTCGATTGAGAAGTCCAGCGCCGATTTCAGGGCCGTCGCAGAAATTTTGACACGCGGGTCCATAAGGACCTCAAGCGGCGCGTCCTGGTGCTTGCCATCAACGATCAGGCTAAGCCGGTAGCTGCCAGGCAGGATCATCGGTCCGCGCGGCTCGACCGGTACCCCAGCACTACGTGAAGTGGCAATACTGTATTTGTAGGTCGATGCCTTGGGTCGCGCAAGACGCAGGTCCCAGACGAAGCGATGTGCGCCCGGTTCGGCCGATAGCTTGCGGCCCGGTTTGAGCCAGTCCTGCGCGAAGTAGCTTTCTACGGCCAGGGATTCGTCAAGCTCGCGGCTGGAGAATTTTCTCAGTAACTGATCGTTGTAATCCCGAATTTCGAGAGTCACCTCGCCGTGCTTATCGCTTCCGATCGCGTAATCGATCACCGCCCCTTCAGGGGGGTTCGTGCCGAGTGGTGTTTCGGCCGGGGGAGGGGTGTCCTTATTCTGATTGCTGCGCCAGCGAATCGCCGGGGCCGGGGTAAACAGGTGTGTGGCGCTCATGTCCGCGCCGGACTTGAGCTGACGCAGTCGGGATACATCGTCAAGGATCCACAATGCCCGTCCCTGGGTCGCTGCGATTAAATCGTTTCCATGCACCAAAAGGTCATTCACCCAGGCTGGCGGCAAGTTAAGCTCAAGAGTCTGCCAGTGGGCGCCGTCGTCTATCGACCACTGCACCCCTTGGTCGGTGCCGGCATACAACAGTCCTGCGCGCTGCGGATCGGCGCGCACCACGTTGATGAACGAGTGCGGCGGCAGGCCTGCCGAGATGTTGGTCCAATTCACACCGTAATCACTCGTCCGCCACACGTGGGGCGCATATTCATCTTGCCGATGATTGTCGACAGCCACGTATGCGGTGCCGGGTGCGAGCGCGGACACATCGATGCGACTTATTTTCGACCATGCGCTCACCCCCGGCGGCGTGATCTCGTGCCAGCTCTTTCCGCCGTCGCGAGTCAACTGCACGAGCCCGTCGTCGGTGCCGATCCAGATCTCGTTGTTATCTTGAGGCGCGGGTGCAATGCTGTAGATTACGCCGACCCCGCAGCTGCGCGCGGCCGGTGGCTGCAAATCACCCTCGCAATTGCTGAACTGCGGATCGCGATACGAGAGCTGCGGACTGATCTCTTGCCAATGTTCGCCCCGATCGAGGGAACGCAGTAATTTCTGCGTAGCCAAGTACATCGGGTATGGGGCTCGAGCGCCAAAAGCAATCGGCGTGAACCAGGAATAATGGTATTTGTAGTCGCTGGGCCGGCGGCCGTAGCTATTGACCGGCCACGGAGTAATGTTCTGCATGTCCCCGGTGCGGCGGTCCCAACGCGACATGCGTCCGCCCAACCCGGTGGCATAGACAATGTTTGGGTCTTCGGGATCGGGAATGTCGTAGTCGCGCTCGTCGCCACCCACCGGAGCCCAGTCGCGAAAGCCGATAGCGCCATAGTCACTGCGACTGGCGATTCCGACCGTGCCGCTGTCCTGTTGCCCAGAGTAGATCCGATACGGAAAGGCGTTGTCAGTTGCCAGGTAATAGAACTGGCCTGTGGGCGCGTTGTACCAGCTGCTCCACGTGAGCCCACCATTGACCGAGATCACGCTGCCCTGGTCCGAGGCGGCGATCATCCGATCAGGATGTTTGGGGTTGATCCACAGGTGGTGGTAGTCATCGCCGCCGGGCGAGCCGCGAACCACCGTGAAGGTCTTGCCGCCGTCGGTCGATTTCTTGATCGACTGGCCGGTGAGGTAAATCGTATCGGCATCGCGCGGGTCAAGGGTCATGCGACTGAAGTAGGAGCTTACGACCGAACGTGCTTCACTAACGCGGGTCCAGTTTGCACCGCCATCATCGGAACGATACAGGCCTGCGCCATTTCTTGCGCTGACACTGGCATAGACGCGCGTGCCGGCCGCCGTGTGGCCTACGGCAAGGCCAATGCGACCGATATCCCCGCCCGGCAAGCCTTTGCCGGCCACGCGCACCCAGGTCTTGCCGTTATCGTGGGACTCGTGAACGCCGCCCGTGGGTCCCATCGAGGGCATGAAGTAACTCAACCACGGCCACTGACGATCTTTCCAAGTGCTGGCATATAGGTGGTCCGGATCAACCGGATCTGCGGCGATGTCGACCGCGCCTGTGTCATTGCCGAGATAAAGTGTGCGTGACCAGCTTTGCCCACCGTCACTTGAACGAAAAACCCCGCGCTGTTCATTTGTGCCATAGAGGTGGCCGATGGCCGCCACCAGGACAACGTCCGCGTTACGTGGATCAATATGGATGGAACCGATATGTCGCGTGTCCTCCAGACCCGCGGTGCGCCAGGTCTGGCCTCCGTCACTTGATCGGTAAACACCGCTCCCGGTGCCCATGTCGTAGCGCTCTTCAATCTGACCGGTGCCCACATAGATTACCCGTGGGTTAGAGGCGGCGACGGCCAGTGCGCCCACGGCGGATGTGGGCTGACTGTCAAAGATCGGCTTCCAGGTTTGGCCGGCGTCCGTGGTCTTCCAGACTCCACCGCCGGCATATCCCGAGTAGTAGGTGTCCGGCTGCTCGGGGTCGCCAGCGGCCATGGTGCTCCAGCCGGAACGAAATGGACCTATCAACCGCCACTCGAGTCCGTTGAGCAACGTGGGTGCGATAGCTTCGGCTGCAGGTATCGCGCTCGAATTCACGGTGCAGACCGCCCCAAGCAGGCAGGCGATCAGTCGTCGAACGGGTTGCACCATAGGGATTCCATTGATTGGGGCGCGGGAAACTGCCGCGCATAGCGAGTCTGAAGCGTGCCCAATCATGTTATCGCAGTCAGTCTCGGGCCACCAAACCCGCGCGGCCAATGGCCCAAACCCCGAGTGTCGCGCTCTGGGAAGGGAGCAGATCCCGTGCGATCGCTTCGACATCCCGGTGGACAGGATTTACCATGCAGACACAGTGACATCCGCCACCGACAGCACAGCGCCTTTAGCCGACCTGCGGGTCAACGCTCAACGCCTGTGGGAATCGCTCGAGCGATTCGCACAGATTGGCGCCACCGCACGCGGGGGCTGCAACCGTCAGGCCCTGACCGACGAAGACCGGGCGGGCCGTGATCAGTTTGCCGCCTGGTCGAACGAGGCAGGGTGCGCGATGACGGTTGATGCGATTGGCAATCTGTACGTGCGCCGCCGTGGGCTGGACGAGGCGGCGGCGCCGGTGATGGCCTCCAGTCATCTCGACACGCAGGCCACCGGGGGACGATTTGACGGGGTGTACGGCGTGTTGGCCGGGCTGGAAGTCATCCGGGTGTTGAATGAGCGCCACATCGAAACGCGCCGCCCCATTGACGTTGTCAGCTGGACCAACGAGGAGGGCTGCCGGTTTGTGCCTGCGATGCTCGGTTCTGGAACCGTCGCCGGTACGCACGAACTCGCGTTCGCACTGGGCCGGCGCGATGCCGAGGGCCTTTCGGTTGCCGAGGAACTCGATCGGATCGGGTACCGGGGGCAGCGTCCGGCGCGACCATTTCCGGTCCATGCTGCTTTCGAAGTCCACATTGAACAGGGCCCAATCCTTGAGCGCGACCGAGTGACGATTGGTGTTGTTACCGGAATACAGGGGCTGCATTGGCTCGATGTGGTGCTGACCGGCGTGTCGTGTCATGCGGGACCGACGCCGATGGATATGCGGCGCGACCCCTGGCGCGCAGCAGCCCCGATTGTGGCCGGTGCCATGGCGCTGGCCGAAGCGCGTGCTCCGTGGGGTCGATGTACCGTGGGTGACGTCCAGTGCAAACCCGGCGCCCGGAATACCGTGCCCGAAACGCTGCGTATTTCAATTGATATACGCCACCCCGATGGCTCCGCCCTCGAGCAGATGTATAGCGAACTTCGCACTCTGGTTGCGCGCGAAGCAGCGCACGCGCAAGTCGAGGTACGCATCGAACCCGTGTGGCATATGCCGCCTACGAACTTTGCACCGCGGTTGGTCGATGTCGTCGAAGCCACGGCGCGGCGCCTCGGTTACACGAATCAACGCATCGTCAGTGGTGCAGGGCACGACTCTCTTAACATCGCAGGTTTTGCGCCGACCACCATGATTTTCGTGCCATGCGCGGGTGGTCTTAGTCATAACGAGGCCGAATTGGCCGATTGCGAAGACCTTGCGGCAGGGGCTAACGTGCTGCTGCAGGCGATGCTGGCGGTCGTTAACGAATGAGCACATCAGCGGAGGTGGGGCCGATGGCAATCCGGACTCGAGTTGAAGGTGGGGGCACCGCCCGTCCGGACCACTGGGGGATCGACAGTGAATACGGGCGCTTGACCGATGTACTGGTTGGCCCGGTCGATCATTTTAACTGGCAGTCGGGTAATGCGGTCGCGCAGCGTAGTGAACGCGTCGGTCGAAAATTCGACGCTAAAATCGCGATACAGCAGCACGGCGAAATGGTCGATGCCTTTACACAGGCCGGCGCTCGGGTACATCGGTTGGCAGCCGACATACGACTCCCTTATCAGGTGTTTGCGCGCGACAGCAGCGTCATGACCCCTTGGGGCGCGGTCATCACCCAACTGCAAAAGCCTTTTCGACGCGGCGAGTATGCGGCCTGCCTGCGCTTCTACCTGGAGGCGGGCATTCCAATCTACGACCTGATTACCGCCGGCAATCTCGAGGGGGGCGATTTCATGGTCCTCAAGCCGGGAGTTGCGGTGTGCGGCTACTCCGGTGAGCGTTCGATCCGATCGGCCGTGGAACAGCTGCGTGATTGGTTTGAAACCGAAGGCTGGGAATTTTACAGCTACGCATTTGATCCGCATTTTTTACATCTGGATGTCCAGCTGGGCATGCTGGCACCCGGACTGGCCGTGGCCTGCACCGAAGTTTTGGAAAAAGAAATGCAGCAATGGTTGCGAGCGCAAGGGATCCGCCTGCTCGAAGTACCTTATTCGGACGCCATGGACCTGGGCTGCAATGTTGTCGCCTTGGGTGGGGATCGCGTGCTGGTGCCGGCCTCCAGCCGACGCCTGATTGATATGTGCCGGGCTGAAGGCCTCAAGGTATACGATCCGGACGTATCGATGATCAGTGCCGGTGGCGGAGCAGTGCACTGCATGTGCCAGGCGCTGCGGCGCGATTCAGTGAACGCCTAGTGTGATGTCCCACAGATAACTTTGCCAAGTCGTGCGAGCTTAGCAAGGATGGAGTCAGCCGTGGCGG
This sequence comes from Steroidobacterales bacterium, assembly GCA_038234675.1. Classification (GTDB taxonomy): domain Bacteria; phylum Pseudomonadota; class Gammaproteobacteria; order Steroidobacterales; family Steroidobacteraceae; genus FEN-1191. The sequence continues at coordinate 69 of JBBQTF010000024.1, read as the reverse complement.
TCCAGACAAAGGGTTTCGGATGTTCGTTCCAGTGATCAACGAAGCGCTCGATCTGGCGACGCAGGTCCG
>JBBQTF010000023.1:0-66735 GCA_038234675.1 Steroidobacterales bacterium | reverse complement strand
TAAGAATTCTCCCCGTTCCCCGCTGGATTTCGTGGACTGATTGGAAAGTTGTTCTACAGCTTGGGCGCCTGCGGTTTAGGCGGCCGTCGGCATCTTCTGATTATTGGTACCGCCCAGACTGTACACCATGGGTATCTTTATGTAGTACACCGTAGGCCCCGAGTCTTAATTTGACATAACGAGACGTTGCGCCGACCGGGAAAGCTGTTCTTTTTTTAATAATTGAGCAGCTGGAAAAAGGTCGGGGCCGCCTGGGGCTTATCCCTCTCCAAACCGTCGCACTCGGCGCGATTTGAACATTCCCGCCCCTTGGACCGCTCCACCGCCGCTTGGGTTAGGCTTGCCAAGAGAGCCGCACCAGGCTCGACCCGGGCGTTTAATTTTTACGGGGGATGGCATGACCTACCGGCAGTTTGCGACTCTGGCTTTCGGCTGTATTTTTTCCGTACGGCTCATGGCGGCCAGCGCACCGCCCGATGAGGTGACCAGACTTGTTCGCGCCGAAATGCAGCAGCAGCACATTCCGGGCCTGACGCTGCTCGTGTCCAGGAACGGCAAGCCGATCCGCACGGAAGGCTACGGCCTGTCCAACGTCGAACTGAACGTCGGCGCCAAACCGGAATCCATCTTCCAGTCCGGGTCGATGGGTAAGCAGTTCACCGCGACCGCGGTGATGATGCTGGTGGAGGCGGGCAAAGTGGGGCTGGAAGACCCCCTCACCAAGTATTTTCCGGAAGCGCCGGCAGCCTGGAAGCAGGTGACGGTCCGGGAACTGCTAAGCCACACGGCGGGCTTTACCGACTATCCGAAGGATTTCGACTTTCGCAAGGACTATACCGAGCAGGATCTGCTCAAGATCGTCGAGTCCGTACCCCTCGCCTACCCGCCGGGCACGAACTGGAGCTACAGCAACCTCGGTTTCCTGACCCTCGGGGTTCTGATCCACAAGGTGACCGGGCAGTTCTATGGAGACTTCCTGCAGCAGCGGATTTTCCGGCCGCTCGGCATGTCAACGACCCGCGTCATCAGTGAGGCGGACATTGTTCCCAACCGATCGGCTGGCTACCGGCTGGTCAACGGCCAGCTGAAAAACCAGGATTGGGTCAACCCCACGCTAAATACAACCGCCGACGGCGCCTTGTATTTCTCCATCCTGGACCTGGCCAAATGGGACGCGGCCCTCTACACCGATAAACTTCTCAAGCCTTCAAGCCTGCAGCAGATGTGGAGCGTGGCACTGCTGCGAGATGGCAAGCCCAATTCCGGTCACTATGGCTTTGGCTGGTTTATCGAAGCCGAAAACGGACATCGCCTCATCGAGCACGGGGGTGCCTGGCAGGGATTCGAGACGCAAATTTCCCGTTACGTCGACGACAAGCTCACCGTGGTGGTGCTGACCAACCTCGAGGGCGCAAAACCGGGTCGAATTGCCCACGGGGTCGCGAGCCTCTATTTAAAGAAAGGCCCGTCCTATGACGGCAGGCAGTAAAGGGTCAAGGAGGAGGACACTGGAGGCGTACCCTCTTTTTTTTTAGTGGGCCTCGCTCGAGGCGATTTCGATCAGTGGTGCGAGCCGCCGCATGCGTTCCTGAGGATCGCAAAGCTCCAGCAACGCCTGCTGGTCGCTGCGCTCGAGCGGCAGGAACTCCGCCAGGCGATTGGAAACCCAGTCGGCATCATCGAAGTCCGCGTCCAGGTGGCGCGCGGTATCGCCCAGCTCCTGCAGCACGCGCCGGAGCACCAGGGCCAGCGGTCGGTGCTCTTCGGCGATCGCGTCCGGCCCGGGTTCGGCCAGCCACTCGACCTCGCCCACGCGAAGCCCGTCGGACTGCACGCCACACTTGAGCAGACGAAAGCGTCTGGAGCCGCGGCACATCACCCCGAGCAGGCCATCGGGCAGCTGGCTGAAATCCACGACGCGCGCGCCGGTGCCCACCGCGGCCAGGGCCGCGACCGGCCCGTCCTCCTCCGCGCTCGTGACCAGCACCACCCCAAAATCCGTCCCCTCGCGCATGCAGCGGCCGACCATGTCCAGGTAACGTGGCTCAAAAATCCGCAGCGGCAGCAAGCCACCCGGGAACAGCACCGTGTCCAGAGGAAAAAGTGGCAGCTCAGTCATGGGAACCGCGTGTCGCCAGGGTGTCGAGCAATCGCTCGTGCAGGCCGCCAAATCCGCCGTTGCTCATCAGCAGGGCGTGATCACCTGAGCGCAGTTCGCGGCTCAGGCCCGCCACCAGCGCATCCAGATCATGCGCCACGTGCGCCTTACCCTGGAGCGGGTCCAGAGAGCCTTGTGCATCCCAGCCCAGGTCCGGTGGCGAGTACAACCAGACGCTGTCCGCCCCGCGCAGCGAATCGGCCAGCGTGTCGCGATGGGTACCGACCCGCATGGTGTGCGAACGCGGTTCCAGCACCGCGATGATTCGTTCCGTTCCGACCCGCCGTCGCAGGCCCTCGAGCGTGGTGGCAATGGCCGTGGGGTGATGCGCGAAATCGTCATAGACTTTGACGCCCGCAACCGTGCCGCGCAGTTCCATGCGCCGCCGCACGCCGGCAAAATTCCCCAGCGCCGCGCAGGCGCGCGCCGGAGGCACACCGGCGTGGCGCGCAGCGCCGATCGCCGCCAGTGCGTTATCAACGTTGTGCAACCCCATCAGCGGCCAGCGCACCGTCCCGCAAAGATCCTCATCGAGGCGCACCGCGAACTCCGAGCCGTCTTCACCCGCCGCCAGCTCGGCGCTCCACAGCGGCGCCGGCGCGGGGGCGGGAGCGGTGCGATCGCGTGAAAAGCGCTCCACCTCGCTCCAGCATCCGAGCGTGAGCACGCGCGCCAGGTTGGCATCGTGCCCGTTGACGAGAAGCCGTCCGCTCGCGGGCACGGTGCGGATCAGATGATGGAACTGGCGCTCGATCGCCCCTAAGTCCGGGTAGATGTCGGCGTGATCGAACTCGAGGTTATTGAGCACCAGGGTGCGGGGTCGGTAATGGACGAACTTGGCGCGCTTGTCGAAGAAGGCGGTGTCGTACTCGTCGGCCTCGATGACGAAGAAGGGCAGCTCGCCCAGGCGCGCGCTTTGCTGAAAGTTTCCGGGAATCCCGCCGATCAGAAACCCCGGCGCCAGACCCGCATCCTCGAGTATCCAGGCCAGCATCGCCGCCGTGGTGGTCTTGCCGTGCGTGCCGGCGACCGCGAGCACCCAGCGCTCGGCGAGCACCTCGCGCGCGAGCCATTCAGGCCCGGAGGTGTAGGGAATGCCGCTTTCAAGCAGCGCCTCGATGACCGGCATGCCGCGCGTGCACACGTTACCGACCACGACCACGTCCGGGCGCGGATGGAGCTGCTCGGCGCCGAACCCGTCGCTCAGTTCAATGCCCAGAGCGGCCAGTTGCGTGCTCATGGGCGGGTACACGTTGCGGTCCGAGCCGCTCACCCGGTGACCGGCCGAGCGGGCCAGGGCGGCCACACCGCCCATAAAAGTACCGCAGATGCCGAGAATATGTACGTGCATAATCAAGCCGATTGTACACGCGAGCCATGCGCACGCCCTCAAGCGAGCGCTGGTTGCTCAGGAGCTGTTGGCACCTTGTCTACACCGATCACCGATGCCGCGGCGCTTAAGGCCGCGGTCGAGATCCTGGCACGCGCACCCGTGCTGGGGCTCGACACCGAATTTATGCGCGAGCGCACCTACTATGCGCAGCTGTGCCTGCTGCAGTTGGCGAGCGAGGATCTCGCCGTGTGCGTCGATCCACTCGCACTAACCTCCCTGGAGGCGCTGCGCCCGCTTATGGGCGCCGCCGCCACCTGCAAAATCGTGCACGCCGCGCGCCAGGATCTGGAAGTGCTCGCGCCGGCGGTGGGCTCGCTCGTCAACATCTTCGACACCCAGGTGGCCGCGGCACTGGTGGGCTTTTCCGCGCAGGTCGGCTACGCCGAGCTGGTGAGCGAGATCCTCGGCATCCAGCTGCACAAGAACCAGACCCGCACCGATTGGTCGCGCCGCCCGTTATCCGCAGCCCAGCTCGACTATGCCCTCGATGACGTGCGCCACCTGCCGCCGTTGCGCGAGAAGCTCGCGGAGCGGCTCGGGCAGTTAGGCCGCGCGGCGTGGTTTGATGAGGAGATGGCCCAGATCGGCAACGACTCCTTTGCCATTGATCCGGATCAGGCGTGGCTTCGTATCAAGGCGTTTGCCGATCTTGACCCGGACCGCCAGCGCCTCGCGCGTTCACTCGCTGCCTGGCGCGAGCAGCGCGCCATCCACTCCAATCGACCCCGGGGCTGGATCCTGCCGGATGCGGCACTTCGCGACATCGTGTTCCAGGTGCCGCGTGATCGGGCGGGCCTCGAGCGCTTAAACGAGCTGCCCGAGGGCATACGCGAGAACAGCGGCGCGCAGGTGTTGCACCTGATCAACGCGGCGGCCGTGCCGCTTCCGCCCGCACCGCTCCCCCAGCGCCGCCGACCCGCTCCGGAACAGCTTGAAAAAGTGCAGCGCCTGACGGACATCACGCGGCGCGTCTCGAGCGAGCTTCGCCTGGCGCCCGAACTGCTCGCCACGCGGCGCGACATGGAGCGGCTGGCCGCGGGCCACCGCGATGGGCCGGCCTTGAGTGGCTGGCGCCGGGCCGCGATCGGCGCCGAACTGCTCAACGCGCTCTAGGCCTTGGCGGCCTGGAGGCTCTCGGGCAGCACCGAGCGCAGCCGTGCCTCCACCTCGCCCACGGTTCCCATGGCCTCGATCGATCGCAGCAGGCCCTGTGCGCGGTAATGCTCGATCAGCGGTCGGGTCTGCTGATCGTAGACGCCAAGGCGCCGCGCGACCGTGTGCTCGTTGTCGTCGGGTCGCTGCACCAGGAGCGGTGAGGAGGCGCAGTGGCGGCAATGCGTGATCCCGAGCGTCCCCGCGTCGTGCACGTTGTAGATCGTGCCGCAGGTCGGGCAGCTGCGACGACCGGCGATGCGACGGGCGATCTCGGCGTAATCGACGTTGAACGCCACCACCGCATCGAGCGGCGCGTTGATGCTCTTGAGCATGGTTGAAAGCGCCTCGGCCTGGGCGAGGTTGCGCGGGAATCCGTCCAGCACGTAGCCCTCGGCCGCGTCCGGCTCCTTGAGCCGCTCGCGGATGATGCCGATCACGATCTCATCGGCCACCAGCGCGCCCGCGTCCATGGCCACCTTGGCCCGCAACCCCAACGCGGTGCCGCGGGCCACGGCCGAGCGCAGCAGGTCGCCGGTGGAGATCTGGGGAATCCCCAGGCGCGCGACCAGTCGCTGCGCCTGGGTGCCTTTGCCCGAACCGGGCGCGCCAAGGAGGACAATACGCATCCGCGCAAGGTACCGGGGCGCCCTCCGAGGGTCAAACACCCGCTGCCCCCGGGTGCCGCCTTCGGCTATCCTCTCGGGCCCGAAATCCCCTTCGCCGGAGCCTGATCCCTCATGTCGCAGCCCGCTGCCCGCAATGCCGTCTACGCCCAGTCCGGCGGGGTCACCGCCGTCATCAACGCCTCGGCCTGCGGGGTGATCGAGACCGCGCTTCGCGCCCGTGCGATCAAGCGCATCTACGCGGGTCGCGATGGCATCGTGGGGATCCTGACCGAGGATCTCATCGACGTGGGCGCGGAGGATCGCGCCACGATCCGCGCGCTCCGCCACACACCCTCGGGCGCCTTTGGCTCGGCGCGCTTCAAGCTCAAGGGGCTGGATGAAAATCGCGCCGAGTACCAGCGCCTGATCGATGTGTTCCGGGCGCATGACATCGGCTACTTCTTCTACAACGGCGGCAACGATTCGATGGACACCGCGCACAAGGTCTCGCAGATTGCCCAGCAGCTGGGCTACCCGATCGCTTGCCTGGGCATTCCCAAGACCGTCGATAACGACCTGCCGCACACCGATTGCTGCCCGGGCTTTGGCTCGGTCGCCAAATACATCGCGATCTCCACGCTCGAGGGCGGGCTGGATGTGGCCTCGATGGCGCGCACCTCGACCAAGGTGTTCGTGCTTGAAGTGATGGGCCGGCACGCCGGCTGGATCGCGGCGGCCGGAGGCTTGGCCGGGCGCCGGCGCGGCGATGCACCGCACATCATCCTGTTCCCGGAGATCCGCTTCGACAAGGAGCGGTTCCTGGCCCGCGTCAAGCAATGCGTGAATGATTTTGGCTACTGCGTGATCGTGGTGTCCGAGGGCGCGAACTACGGGGAGGGCAAGTTCCTGGCCGAGGCCGGCACTAAGGACGCCTTCGGCCACACGCAGCTGGGCGGCGTGGGGCCCGTGGTCGCCAACATGGTGCGCGAGGCGCACGGCTACAAGTTCCACTGGGCGGTCGCCGATTACCTGCAACGCGCCGCACGCCACGTGGCTTCCCGGGTCGACGTCGAGCAGGCCTACGCGGTGGGCAAGGCGGCGGTCGATTACGCGATGGCCGGAAAGAGTGGCGTGATGCCGGGGATCAAGCGCCTGTCCTCCAAGCCGTACCGCTGGAGCATCGTGCCGGTGCCACTCGATGCGGTGGCGAATGTGGAGAAGACCGTGCCGCGCAATTTCATCACCGAGGATGGCTTTGGAATCACCGCCGCCTGCCGGCGCTACCTGGAGCCTCTGATTGGCGGGGAAGACTATCCCCCGTACCAGAATGGCCTGCCCGAATACGCCAAGCTGCGGGGCAAGAGCGTACGCCGCCGGCTCAAGGGCACCTTCAGCCTGAAGTGAGCCCGCGTTTTGATGGGAGGGGGAACGATGGAACGTCGCTACACGACCGTGGATGTCTTTACCGAGCACCGGTTCGGCGGCAATCCGCTCGCCGTCGTGCTCGATGCGCTGGAGCTGACCGGCGCACAAATGCAATCGATCGCCGCGGAGTTCAACTACGCCGAGAGCACCTTTGTGCTGCCGCCGCGCGATCCGAAGCACACCGCGCAGGTGCGGATCTTCACGCCGCGCTCCGAAGTACCGTTTGCGGGCCATCCGAACGTGGGCACGGCCTTCGTGCTGGCCCGGGCCCTGGCGGCGGCCGGCCAGGCGGTTCCGGAACGCTTCGAGTTCGAAGAGGGCGCGGGCCTGGTGCCGGTACGGATCCTGCAGGAAGGAAACCAGGTTATCGGCGCCGAACTCACCGCGCCTGAACCCTTAAGCCGCGGCGCGACGGTCGCCCCCGCCATCGCCGCTGCCTGCTTATCGCTCCCGGCGAGCGATATCAGCAGCGCGGTGCACGCGCCCATCGTCGCCTCGGTGGGCCTGCCGTTTCTGATCGCCGAGGTCGCAACGCGCGCGGCACTGGCGCGCTCACGGCCCGATCTGGCCGCGCACGAGCAATTCCTGCCCGGGATCGGCGTCGATGCGATCTTTGCCTACGTGCGAGATCAGGACGATGGTGCATCCGGCGTGCTGCACGCGCGCATGTACGCACCGCTCGATGGCATCCCCGAGGATCCGGCCACCGGCAGCGCGACCGCCTCGACCCTGGCGCTGCTCACCGACCTGGACCGGGCGGCGGACATCCAGCGCCGCTGGCGCGTGCACCAGGGCGATGACATGGGACGAGCGAGCATTTTGCTGGGCGCCACTTCCAAGCTTGGGGGCGCGCTTCAATTCGTGCGGGTGGGCGGACGCTGCGCGCCGGTCATGACGGGCACGCTCAACGTCGACGTGTGAGCGCCAACAAGAACCTGCCGGCCATCCTGGTGATGGTCTCGGCCGCGGCGTTGTTCACGATCATGGACGCGGGCATGAAGCTGCTCTCGGCGCACTACCCACCGATGCAGGTGACCGCGCTGCGGAGCTTAAGCTCACTGCCCTTCGTGTACCTCTATGTGGCGTGGCGCAGCTCCTTTGCGGCGATGCTGCAGGTGCGCTGGCCGCTGCACCTGCTGCGTGGAGCGCTCGCGATCGTGATGCTCGTGACCTTCGTGATCGGACTGCGTCACCTCGCACTGACCGAAACCTACACGATCTTCTACGTGGCCCCGCTGCTGATCACGGCGCTCTCGGTGCCGGTGCTCGGCGAGCGCGTGGGCACGGCGCGCTGGTGCGCCATTGGCCTGGGGATGACCGGAGTGCTGATCGTGCTGCGACCGACCGGATCGGGCGTGTTTACGCTCGCAGGACTCGCGGTCATCGCCTCGGCCGTGTGCTACACGATCTCGGCGATCGCCGTGCGCATCCTCGGGCGCACCGACTCGATGGAAAGCCTGATGTTCTGGCTGATCTCGATGCTCGCCTTGGGCTCCACGGCCCTGGCCTGGCCGCACTGGCTGGCCATCCGTCCGCAAGACGCGTGGCTGATTGCCGGGGTCGGCCTCACGGGCTTTTGCGGTCAGTGGGGCGTCACCTACGCCTTCCGCCACGGCGAAGTCTCGGCCATCGCGCCGTTCGAATACACCTCGTTGATCTGGGCGCTGGGCCTGGACCGGCTCATCTGGCATACCACGCCCGATCACTACACGCTGCTGGGCGCCGCCATTATCATGGGCAGCGGGCTGTTCCTGGTGCGGCGTGAGAAAATCCACGCCGAAGTCGAGCATCCTTAAAAAAAGGGCACGACATGCAAGGTCATTGGCTAAAGATGCTTTCCCTCAGGTGCCCTGCGACGCCGGCCACGGGCGACCGATGCTGAAGCGGCGATGGACGGGGTGCGTTGGGCTCCTGTTCCCGGCACTTGCCTTAGCCGCTGCGCCCCCGGATGCGACGCTTGCAAACTCCGGGCGAATCCAGGAGCACTTAAACGCGCTGGCGCGTCTTGGCGCAAATCCGGAGGGTGGGGTCAGTCGCGTCGCCTACAGCGATGCGGATGTCGCCGGCCGCGCATACGTAACGACGCTGATGGAGCGTGCCGGACTTACGGTGCGTATCGACGCTGCGGGCAATTTAATCGGCCGCCGCGAAGGCAGCGACGGGCAGCTAGCGACGATCGTGGTGGGCTCGCACACCGACTCGGTCCCGCATGGGGGCAACTTCGACGGTGATGTGGGTGTCATGGGGGGCATCGAGGTGGCCCAGCTGCTGCGTGAGCGGCACATCCGCTTGCGCCACGCCCTTGAAGTGGTGGACTTCACCGACGAGGAAGGCGGGTTGGTGGGCAGCCGGGGCATGGCCGGCACACTTTCCCCGGCCACCCTGGACCTGGTGAACAGCAGCGGCCGCAGTGTGCGCGATGGACTGCGCGCCCTCGGTGGCGATCCGGACGCGCTCGCCCACGCGCAGCGCAAGAGCCACGATCTGGCCGCCTACCTGGAGCTGCACATCGAGCAAGGTGCGGTGCTCGAGCATACCCACACCGACATTGGCGTGGTGCAGGGCATCGTCGGTATTCACTGGTGGGAGGCCATCGTCACCGGCATCGCGAACCATGCGGGCACCACCCCGATGGACCAGCGCCACGATGCGCTGCTCGCGGCCTCTGAACTGGTGCTGGCCGTGAATGCCGCGGCGAAAGAGTTTCCCGGCCGACAGGTGGCGACCGTGGGCCGGATCCAAGCCGAGCCGGGCGCCCCGAACGTGATCGCGGGCAAAGTCACCCTCAGCATCGAAGTGCGGGATCTCGAGGCGGCACGGATTGAGGCGGTATTCCAGCGGATCCGCGCACGCGCCGAGGAAATCGCGCGCGCGCGCGGCACCCGCATCGAGTTCCGGGATCTGGAAGCCACCGCAGAGCCGGCACTGACCGACCCACGAATCCAGCGCCTCATCGACGCCGCGGCGCACACGCTCGGGCTTTCGACACTCGCCATGCCCAGCGGCGCCGGACACGACGCCCAGGACATCGCTCACATTGCTCCCATCGGCATGATCTTTGTGCCCAGCGTCGGTGGCCTCAGCCATTCACCGCGCGAATACACCGCACCGATCGATATCGTGCACGGCGTGAACGTATTGATGCGCACCGTCGTGGCGATCGACGCCGGCGGACTTTCACCCCGCGGGCGCGCTATAGAGTGACACTGCGCCGGATAACTGACGGGCGATAACGGGCTCGAATCGATTGCGGCAACGGCCCCGATTTTTTGGCCTATAAAAACTTGATCGCAGTGCCAAGCCGCCGTTGCTGCGTGACACCCCCTGGCAGCCAGCAGGCCCTAGGGCTGTGGTGGCTCACGACTGACCCCTTTGATCTCAAGCTCGGTGAGTAAACGCCAGTGCTCCTTGGGCAGATCACCCAGCGGGAGCTCGCCGATCTTCACCCGCACCACGCGCAGGGCCGATACCCCAAAGTGCGCCAGCATTCGCCGGATATGGCGATTGCGGCCTTCGCTGAGCACGATTTCCAGCCACGCGTGCTTGGCTCCGGAGCGCAGGCAGCGCACGGACTTGGCGCTCAGGCGCTCGCCCTCGAGCAGGGCGCCGCGCTGGATCAGCTCGAGCATGGCCTCAGCGGGCACCTGGTCAATCTGAACGTGATAGGTCTTGTCCGGCCCGGTGAGCGGATCGGTGATGCGCGCGGCCCAGACTGGATCGTTGCTGAACAACAAAAGACCTTCGCTGGCCTTATCGAGTCGTCCCACCGGCGCCAGCCACGGCAGAGCGGCCCCGGCGAAGCATCGATACACCGTGTCGCGCCCGCGCTCGTCCCGCGCTGTGGTCACCAATCCCCTGGGCTTGTTCAACATCAGCACCAGGCGAGCGGCGGCCGCGAGCGTCTGGCCTTCGATTTCGATGCGATCCACGCCCTGGCGCAGCGGGAATTCCGCATCGCGCACCACGCGCCCGTTCACCTGCACCCGTCCTTCCTGCACCCAGCGCCTCGCCTCGCTGCGCGAGGCCATGCCGAGTTTAGAAATCACGCGCGCCACGCCGTGGCGTTTCACTGAGCCTCCGCTCACGATCGAACCCTACAGGCCCAGGTCGCTCAGCGAGGGATGCTCGGCGGGCCGCGGGCCGGAAGGCCAATGATATTTTCGTTCGGCCGGCGCGATCGCAAGGTCGTTGATGCTGGCGATGCGCCGGCGCATCAGGCCCTGCTCGTCGAACTCCCAGTTCTCGTTCCCGTAGCTTCGATACCACTGGCCGCCCTCGTCGTGCCACTCGTACGCGAAGCGCACGGCGATGCGATTGCCCTGACAGGCCCACAACTCCTTGATCAGCCGGTAATCGAGCTCGCGCGACCACTTTCTTTTCAGGAATTGCTCGATCGCCTCGCGGCCTTTGAGGAACTCGCCGCGATTGCGCCACTGGCTCTCCGGGGTGTACGCCAGAGCGACGCGCGCCGGGTCCCTGCTGTTCCAGGCGTCTTCGGCCATGCGCACTTTCTGCGCCGCGGTCTCTGAGCTAAAAGGCGGTAACGGCGGGCGGGTCATAGGTTCACGCTCAGGCGAGTTCGGAAACTTTACACCTTGCGCACCGGCGCCGGGGCGCGCTCCTCGCCCGCCGCGGCCCCCATGTCGGATCCGCGCAGTGACCCGTAGTTTAAAGCGTACACCCGGGTGAACTCTGCGCCGAGCAGAAAGATCTGCGCCGAGTAGTACACCCACACGAACACGACCACCAACGAGCCGGCGGCCCCGAACACCGAAGCGATTCCGGTCTTGCCGATATAGATGCCAATCAGGAGCCGTCCGACGGTGAACATGAGCGACGTGACGGCAGCCCCCAGCCACACATCACTCCATCGGATAGCCACCCGAGGAATCATCCGATAGATGGCCGCAAACGAGCCCATCGTGATGACAAAACCCACCAACGCGTTAACGGTCTGCGCCAGAAGCTCCCAGCGCCCGAAAGCACCGGCCCACCACTTGCCGAGGGCCGAGATCCCGGCGCTCAACACCAAAGAGACAATCAGCAGGAAGGCAATGCCCAGGATCATGCCAAAGGACACCAGCCGGGCGCGGACCAGGCTGAATATGCCGCTCGATTGCCGCGCCGAGGCGTGCCAAATGCGGTCCAGTGCGTTCTGCAATTCACCGAACACGGAGGTGGCCCCGGCCAGCACCAGCGCCACACCGATGAGCGTCCCGGCCACTCCGTGGGATGGCTGGTGCATGCTGGCGAGCACCTGTTGTACTGTGCCGGCGGCGGCAGGCCCCATCAGGTAGCTGAGCTGGCCAAGAATCTCCCCACGCACCGCGTCGGCGCCAAACACCAGGCCGGCCACCGAGATTACGATCAGCAGGGTGGGTGCCATTGAGAAGACTGTGTAGTACGAGAGCGCGGCGCCCATGCTCGGCGCATAGTCCGCGATCCAGGCGGTGACGGTCTCTTTAATCATCACCCACCACGCCGCGAGCGAGGGCAGATCCACCCGCATGCTCGGGGTCTGCGTGGGGTGCACATCGCGCATCATGGGCGGAATCTAGCCCATCGCCCTCGCCCGCTCCGTCAGCGAAGCGGACATTCGCCCACCGCGGTTATGCTATACGTCGAACAACCGTTCGACTTTTCCGAAGCTTGGGGCTAAAGAGCCTGAAAATCCTTTATTCCCTGACGCGCGGCCACGCCCGATTCGGGCGGGCTCTGGAGCGCCTGCACTCGCTCCTGCTGCTGGCCACGCGCTTCTACGTCGGATGGCAATTCACCCAGTCCGGATGGCTGAAGTTCACCTCCTGGGACACGACCCTCGGGCTGTTCCGCGACGAATACCACGTGCCGCTGCTGCCCCCGGCGCTCGCGGCGGTGATGGGCACCTGCGGCGAGCTCGGATTCCCTATCCTGCTGTACTTAGGGCTTTTCACCCGCTTCGGGGCGCTGGGCACGTTTTTCGTCAACACCATGGCGATGATTTCCTATCGCCAGGTGCTGTTTGCCGAAGGCCTGCCCTACGATCACTTTTTATGGGGCTACATGCTGCTGGTGCTGATGGTGTGCGGCGGCGGGAAATACTCGCTCGATCACTGGCTCGAGCGCCACGCGGCGCGCCCCGCCTCACTCCCTTAGGCCTGGGATCTTAAGCTCCGACCGTCCGGCAATCGGCCGACCCTGTGGTATATTGCGCGCCCCCGCGCGGGAGCCCCCAAACGGGGGATCGCAGGGGACCAAAATTAACCAGAAGCTGTTGAATTCCGGAGGTTTTCATGGATCCCGCTAATTGGCTGTGGCTGGCTGTCATCGCGGGCGCGCTTGCTATCGCCTACGGGGTGCTCTCGATGCTCTCGATCCTGCGATTGGATGCGGGCTCGGCTCGGATGCAGGAGATTGCGGCGGCCATCCAGGCCGGGGCCAAGGCCTACCTCAATCGCCAGTACAGCACCATCGCCATGGTGGGCGCCGTGTTGTTCATCGTGCTGTGGTGGGCGCTGGGCTGGCCCACCGCCGGGGGTTTTGCCGTCGGCGCGGTGTTCTCAGGCCTGGCGGGCTACATCGGCATGAACATCTCGGTGCGCGCCAACGTGCGCACCGCGCAGGCGGCGCACTCGGGTCTTAACGCCGCACTGCAGGTCGCGTTCCGCGGCGGGGCCATCACCGGCATGCTGGTGGTGGGCTTGGGGCTCCTGGGCGTGGCCGGTTACTTCCTGGCCGTGCGCGGCCGCATCGGCGATGAGGCGGCGCTGCACTCGCTGGTGGGCCTCGCCTTTGGCGGCTCGCTGATCTCCATCTTCGCGCGACTCGGTGGCGGGATATTCACCAAGGGCGCCGATGTGGGCGCCGATCTGGTCGGCAAGGTCGAAGCGGGCATCCCCGAGGATGATCCGCGCAACCCGGCCGTGATCGCCGACAACGTCGGTGACAACGTTGGCGACTGCGCAGGCATGGCCGCGGACCTGTTCGAAACCTACGCGGTGACCATCGTGGCCACGATGCTGCTGGGGGGATTGCTGCTCAAGGAAGCGGGCATGACCGCGATCGTATTCCCGCTGGCGCTCGGCTCCGCTTCGATCCTCTCCTCGATCATCGGCACGTTCTTCGTGAAGACTTCCGAGGGCGGCAAGATCATGAACGCGCTCTACAAGGGCGTGATCGTCTCGGGCGTGATCTCGGCGGTGCTGTTCTGGTTCATCACCCAGCAGATCATGCCCGGAAATTTCAAGGCGATGTTCGGCTGCGAGCTGGTGGGCCTGGCGCTCACCGCGGTGCTGATCGTGATCACCGAGTACTACACCGCCACCGAATACAAGCCGGTGCAGCTGGTCGCGGCCGCCTCGCAGACCGGCCATGCCACCAACATGATCGCCGGACTTGGCGTGTCGATGAAATCCACCGCGCTCCCGGTGATCGCGGTGTGCGCGGCGATCTTCGGCGCCAACGAGCTCGCAGGGCTCTACGGCATCGCGATCGCCGCGACCGCGATGCTCTCGCTGACCGGCATGATCGTGGCCCTCGACGCCTACGGTCCGATCACCGATAACGCCGGGGGCATCGCCGAGATGGCCGGACTCGACAAGCGGGTGCGCGACATCACCGACCCGCTCGATGCGGTGGGCAACACTACCAAGGCCGTGACCAAGGGCTACGCGATTGGCTCGGCGGGGCTGGCCGCGCTGGTGCTGTTCGCCGATTACACCCATAACCTCGAGGCCCACCTGGCGGCCTCGGGGCGCGCGATGGTGGGATTTTCACTGTCCGACCCGGCCGTGATCATCGGTTTATTCTTAGGGGGCATGGTGCCGTACCTGTTTGGCTCCATGGCCATGGAAGCGGTCGGCCGCGCGGCCAGCTCGGTGGTCACCGAGGTGCGCCGCCAGTTCCGCGAGATCAAGGGGATCATGGAGGGCACCGCCAAGCCGGACTATTCCAAAGCGGTGGACCTGCTGACCCGAGCGGCGATCAAGGAGATGGTGGTGCCCTCGCTGCTGCCGATCCTGGTGCCGATCGTCGTGGCCTTCGGCGTGAATGCGCTGATGGGTCCGGGCGAAGGCATCAAGGCGCTGGGTGGATTGTTGATCGGCACGATTGTCACCGGCCTGTTCGTGGCGATCTCGATGTGCACGGGCGGAGGCGCCTGGGACAACGCCAAGAAATACATCGAGGAAGGTCACTTCGGGGGCAAGGGCTCCGAAGCGCACAAGGCCGCGGTGACGGGCGACACCGTCGGGGATCCGTACAAGGATACGGCCGGACCTGCGATCAACCCGCTGATCAAGATCATCAACATCGTCGCGTTGCTGCTGGTGCCCCTCCTCTGAAGAGCGCGACCGTCTAACGGTCGGTGCAAATTATTATTGAAGTGTCGCCGTATGAGGACTTGTTGTCGTGTACGGCACTCTTCATAATGTCCACAAATATTTAAGATTTGTGTCACGTTGCTTCGGGGGGCGGATCGTGGCGGACACACGCACTGATACCATCGCTATGTTCATGGAAACCATGGAGCGGCTCCTCGTCGAGGGCGGCCCCAGGCCCGAGGACATCGTCATGCCTGAGCGCCTCGATCGCTCGAAGCTTGATTTCAGCCTCCAGAGCCTGGATGTCATCGACGAATACCTCAACGTGGTGCACGAGAACGAACAGACCTCGGTCGGCTCCTCGCTCCTGACCACGATCTGGGTCGCCTCGCTCTATGTCGGGGAGATCATCCGCCGGGCCGCGACCTGCGGGTATTACCAGTGGATCACGCTTGGCAATGAGTCGCCTGCGGGCGGCGGCACGACCACCAACCAGGTGGACTTAGGCTCACTCCGCGCGCTGCGTGCGCGCGACGGAGAGTTGTGCCTGCCCAGCCGCGCGGTGCTGCGCGTGATCCTGCGCGGGCGCAAGGCGCGAAGCGTGCATTCCTTCGCACGCGGCGCCATAGAATCCTCACCCACCGAAGCTGAACCTGCCCGCCGCGCGAGTGCCGATCCGAGCACGCGCGAGACCGAGGCCGCGTTCGCTTAACGTTTTTGGCTGTCCAGCGCCGATCGGCTTGCTTGCCCACCGCCAGACGCCTGATCGGGCAAAGAAAAATTCCGCAGCAAGAGCCGGAGTGTGTGCGCCTTGGGCCTGGGCTAGAGTCTTTGGCCACAGTGACAGACCGGCGGATTGACACCATGAGCACAGACCACCCAGTCCACGGGCCGCGAGCCGGGGCCACCGCTTTGGATCCTCGTTGGGGCGCCGTGTTGGCGCGCGATGCCCAGGCAGATGAGAAGTTCCTGTACGCGGTGCGGACCACCGGAGTGTATTGCCGGCCCTCTTGCCCCTCGCGTCGCGCGAACCCGAAGAACGTCACCTTCTACGCAAGCTGCGATGCGGCCGAGCAGGCGGGTTTTCGCCCCTGCAGGCGCTGCCAGCCCAGGGGAGCTTCCCTAACCGAGCGGCGTGCGGCCACGGTGGCGAGGATCTGCGATTTTATCCAGCACGCCGAGCACCTCCCGCGCCTCACCGAACTGGCCGAACGCGCCGGCATGAGCCCGTATCATTTTCACCGCGTGTTCAGCGCCATCACCGGCTTGAGCCCCCGTGCCTACGCCGCCGCGCATCGCGCACGGCGCGTGCGCGGGGAGCTCAAACGCTCGCCCACCGTGACCCAGGCGATCATGGACGCCGGCTACAACTCGGGCGGTCGTTTCTACGCCGACTCCAATGAACTGCTGGGCATGACCCCGCGCCAGTATCGGGCCGGAGGCGCGGATACCCGGATCCTTTTCGCGATCGGCGATTGCTCGCTCGGCGCGATCCTGGTGGCGCGCAGCCGCAAGGGACTGTGCGCCATTTTGCTGGGCGATGAGCCGCAGGCGCTGCTGCACGAGCTCGAGGATCGCTTCCCACGCGCGCAACTGCTCGGAGGCGATGCGCGCTTTGAACAGCAGGTGGCCGAAGTGATCCGCTTTGTCGATGCCCCGGCGCTGGGCCTGAAGCTTCCGCTCGATGTGCGCGGCACGGCCTTCCAGCAAAGGGTCTGGCAGGCATTGCGCAAAGTGCCGGTCGGGCGGACCGTGAGCTATTCGGACATTGCCCGCGGGATCGGCGCGCCGCGCGCGACGCGCGCGGTCGCCCAGGCCTGCGCCGCCAACGCGCTGGCGGTGGCGATACCCTGTCATCGCGTGGTGCGCCAGGATGGCGCGCTCTCAGGTTATCGCTGGGGCGTGGAGCGCAAGCGTGCGCTGCTGGATCGGGAAAGCCCTTAAGGGGGGACGCAGCGCTCTAGGCGGCGAGCGCGAGCGGCGCCGGCCTTCCTAAGGCGTAGCCTTGCAGGAAATCGACCCCGATCAGGCGCGCGGCCTCGACCGAGGATTCATCTTCCACCTGCTCGGCGATGACCTTGAAGTTCAGGGTGCGCGCCAGCTTGATCATGGCCGTGACCATGGCCTGATTGACGGTATCGCGCGCCAGGTTGCGCATGAACGAGCCGTCGATCTTCAGATAATCGACGGCCAGGAGCTTGAGCTTGGAGAACGAGCCGATTCCGCTCCCGAAGTCATCGAGCGCGAAGCGGCAACCCATGCCGTGCAGCACGCCTATAAAGCGGCGCGCATGTTCGAAGTTGGCGATCACCGCGCCCTCGGCGATCTCGAAACACACCTGCGCGGGATTTGCGCCCGTGGCATCGAAGCAATCGACCACGAATTCGAGGAATTGCAGGTCGGCAAGCGTTTGCCCAGAGATGTTCACGGCGATGCTGCGATTGCTGGGCAGCGCGATCGCGCCCCTTCCTAAGGCCTCGAGCGTGGTCTGGACCACCTGCCGGTCTACCAGCCCCATCAGACGGTACCGCTCGGCGGCCTGCAGGAAATCAGCCGGCGCGACCTGCTCGCCGGCGTCGTTTCGCAAGCGCACCAGCACTTCCATGGCCGGGCCCGCATCGCCATCGCCGTAGGCGGCGACAATCGGCTGGCAATACAGTTCGAAGCGATGTTCCTTGAGCGCACCTTGCAGCAGCTGCAGCCACTGGATCTCGCCGGTCTCGCGGGCGTAGGTCTCATCGCGCGCCGAGTACACCGTGACGTGGCCGCCCTGGCGCTTGGCTTGGTAGCAGGCCGAATCAGCCGCCGCGAGCACCTCGTCAATGCTGCCGGCGGCGGTCGAGACTTCCACCAGGCCGATGCTGGCCCCGACATTAAAAATCCGGTCGCGCCAGATAAAGCGGTGATCGGCCACCTTACGGCACACGTCGTCGGCGATCTGACGCGCCTTGTCGAGCGGGCAGCCCACCAGCAGCATTCCAAATTCATCGCCCCCTAAGCGACCGACCGTGTCCGAGTCGCGCACCCCGCTGCGTACCAGCTTGGCGATGTCGCGCAGCAGGCTGTCGCCGGCCTGGTGTCCGCTGGTGTCGTTGATGGCCTTGAAACGATCCAGGTCCAGATAGCAAAGCACATGGTTGCCGTCGCCGCGGCGGGCGGACTCGATCGATTCCTGCAAACGTCGCTCGAATTCGCGCCGATTGACCAGCCCGGTGAGCCCATCGTGCGCGGCCTGGTAGGAAATCTGGCGCGTCAGGCCGCGCGATTCAGTCACGTCATCGAAGGTCAGCACCGCCCCCTCGATATCGCCACTGTCGTTTCGAATCGGCGCCACCATCGCTTCGACCAGCCGTTCATTCGCGCCTTGCCCCAGTCCTAAGGGACGGCGGCCCAGATTGAGGGGCGTGCCGGCCGTGAGAGCCTGCTGCACGAGTTCGGCCAGCAATTTCTGATCCGGCTCGTTGGCGCTGCCGACCAGCTGCTCGGCACTCATGCCGCTGGCGGCATCGCCGGGCACGCCCAGCAGCGCGATGGCCGCAGGATTGAGGTATTCGACCCGGCCGTTCGCATCAAGCGTCGCCACCGCACCGGGCATCGACATGAGCGCCAAACGCGCGCGCGAACGAATCCCAGCGGGTGCCGCGAGCGCCGTCACCGTCTGGGTCGGCATCACTTCGACCCCGACAATCAGCAAGGCTCGATGGCCTTCGTGCTGGATCGGCCAGGCCGTCAGTTCGAGCCGCGCAAGTTGTCCCTGAAGGCCCAGCAAATCCACTTCGTAGCGCGGGGCGGCTGGCTCATCACTGAGCCGGTGGCGGATATGCTCACCGACCAGCTCCGCATACTCGGGCGGCACCAGGTCCTCGAGTCGCCGACCAATCAGCTCGGCCGGCTGCGCACCGATCAGGGTGGCGAACTGCGGATTGGCGTACAAGATGCCGCGGCTGCCGTGAATCAACACCGCCTCATGCAGCTGATCGGCCAGCACACTCACCGAGGCGGACGGGGCGGGCTGGGAGTCGGGCGTGGCGCTGGCGGCGCGGGTCAGCAAATGATTGGCTACGGTCACCAGCGCCGCAACCTCCTTCTGATCGGTCGCGAGCTCGACGCGACCACGCAGTGTTCCGCCCACCGCGATGCGGTGGAGCTGGCGCGTGAGCTCCGCAAGCGCGTGCCGCTGGCGAAGCTGAAAGGTCTGGATGACCGCGATCGCGATTACCAGTACCGCAAATGTCGCGCCGAAAAGAATCAGGTTCGACATGGGTGGGCTGGTGTGTCCTGTGGTGCCGGAGTGCGGCCAAACCTTCGCGAGGCGCCGCTCATCTAACTACTGCAGCATAGCCCAGCGGACGGTCGCACCGGAGAGCAAATTCACCATATCATCGTCGCGTTACTGCGCAGTTGCACCGATGTTTCATGCCTGTTCGCCGGACAGCTGAAGACTCAGGGCACAATAAGTTAAGCTTTACTTTAGGACCACCGATGGCTTCGACCCCTATGCTCAACGCCCAGGCCGAAAACGACCAGATGATCGCCCAGCAGGTCCGCACCTGGGACGTGCTCGACACGCGGGTGCTCGAGGCGATGCATTCGGTGGCGCGCGAGCACTTCGTGCCGGCCGCCTTCGGCTCGCTGGCCTATGCCGATTGCGCGCTGCCCCTGCCCTTGGGCAAGCGCATGCTCACCCCGATGCTGGTCGGGCGCATATTGCAGGCGCTGGAATTGCTGCCCGGCGACCAGGTATTGGAGATCGGCACCGGATCCGGGTACATGTCGGCGTGCCTGGCGGCTCTGGGCGCCCGGGTGCAATCCCTCGAGCTGCACGAGCAGATCGCGAACCTGGCGCGTGCCAATTTGCTCGCCGCGGGCGTGGAGGGGATCGAAGTCACCTGCGCGGACGGGACGGCGCTCTACAGCGAGACCGCCTACGACGCCGTCGTGCTCACCGCCTCGCTCCCGATCTATCAGCCGCGCTTCGAGCGTGCCCTAAAATTTGGCGGACGGCTGTTCGTGGTGGTGGGGACCGCCCCGCTGATGCAAGCGCGCCTGCTGCGCCGCGAAGGGCCCAATGAGTTTAGCTCGGTGCCGCTGTTCGAGACCTCGATCGAAGCGCTCGAGCATGCCCCCGCGCCCCCGCAATTTAGTTTTTAAAGACATGAATGCTGTAACCCAGATAGACCCTGCCGGGTTAAAAGCCAAGATGGATGCCGGAGAATCCTTTTGCCTGCTCGATGTGCGCGAACCCTGGGAGGTGGCACTGGCCTCAATTGCGGGGAGTCTGGCCATTCCGCTGCACGACATCCCCGCGCGCCTGAAGGAACTTGACGTCACTTGCGAGATCATTGTCATGTGCAAGGGAGGCGCACGCAGCCAGAGCGCCGCCAATTTCCTCGCCGCCCAGGGCTACGGCAAGGTCAGTAACCTTAAGGGCGGCATCAACGCCTGGGCGCGCGACATCGATCCGGACGTCCCAGAATACTGAAAAACCATGGATAATTACGCATGAATCGCCTCTTGTGCCTCACCCTGTTCCTGATGGCGGCCTCCGGTGCCCAGGGCGCCGTCGATCTGCAAACGGTCTATGACCACGCGCTCAGCGCTGATCCGACCATGCAGCAGGCCGCGGCGCTGCACCTGGCCTCGCGCGAGACCCGCACCCAGGCGATTTTGGACCTGCTGCCGCTGGACACCAACCTCAGCAAGACCTGGAATGGCCTCAACAGCAATACCGCGGCCACGCCGATCCTGGGCAACCTGAGCTTGCAGGTCAATCTGTTCTCGTGGGCCAAGTGGATCGCACTCAAGCAAGCCAACAGCATCGTGGCGCAGGGCGAAGCGAACTACTCGGCGGCGCGCGAGGACCTGATCGTGCGTGTGGCGCAGCAATACTTCGCGGTGCTGGCCGCCAACGACACCCTCGCGGCCCAGGCCACCGCGCTGCAGTCCGAGACGCGTCAGCTCGAGCAGGCCGAGCGGCGCTTCGAGGTCGGCCTGATTGCCGTGACCGACGTGCAAATCGCGCGCGCGGCGCGCGACAGCGGCGCCGCGGCGGTGATCGCCGCCAAGCGCGTCGTGGCCAATGCCGAGGAGCAGCTGCGCGCGACGACCGGGGAGAAATACACCCGGCTGAACGAGCCCGGCCCCGACATGCCCCTGCTGACGCCCGAACCGGCCAACGAGGACGCCTGGGTGTCCACGGCGCTCACCCAGAACGCGAGCCTGATCGCGAACCGGATGAACTCGGACATCCAGCACGAGAACTACCTGGCGGCGATTGGCGGACATCTGCCCACGATCAACGCGTCGGCGACCCGCTCGTGGAACCTCGAGGACCCCAACTCGAAAGGAACGTTCATCAGGCAACCGGGCAACCTCACCACCAACACGCTGGGCTTTATCAACACCAGCGACATCGTCTGGTCGGTCGGTGTGACCGTGCCGATCTTCAGTGCCGGGGCCACGCAGTCCCGGGTGCGCCAGGCCAGGTACCTCTGGAACGCCGGCCAGGCGGGTTACGACTTCGCGCTGCGCCAGACCGAGCAGCTGGCGCGCGATGCGTACCAGGGCGTGATCAGTCAGATTGCGCAGGTCGGCGCACTCAAGCAAGCGGTCGAATCCAACCGGGTGTCGCTCCAGGCGACCGAGGCAGGCTACGAAGTGGGGACCAAGACGGCCATCGACGTGCTGTCCTCGCGCGAACTGCTGGTGCAGGCACAGACCAATTATTCGCAGGCCAAATACGGCTACCTGAATAATCTCGTCGCACTGCGCCTCGCGGCCGGTAACCTCGATGCCGCCACGATTCAGCAGATCAATGGCTGGCTGGTGCAACCCCAGCCGCCGCCCCCCGAAACCACGCCGACCACCACGCCGGGGACTTCGACTCTGGGGCAGCCGACCGAGGGGACTCCGGGAGCGGGGAATCCGAGTCTTGGGAATCCGACTCTGGGGAATCCAAATCCCGCCAGCCCGACCCCGGGCGCTTCGACGTCGCTGATTCCGCCTCGAGGCACTGCGACGCCGGTGGTTCCGGCGCCCGGGACTGCGACTCCTGCAGTTCCCACCCCTAGGGTTGCGACGCCGGTGCCCGCACCGAAGCCCGCGCCTAGCGGGGGACCGGCGGTGCTCCCGGCGAGTGCGGCACCCTCGCCACCTCCTCGCTGACGATCGCGAGCACTCGAGCGAGCGCGCCGCGATTCTCGGCGATCGTGGCGCGCGCGGCCTCGGCCATTCGAGCGCGTTCGGGCTTATCGCCCATCAAACGCACCAGCGCGGTGGACAATTGCGCGGCATCGGCGACCACCAGCAACGCGTGACGTGCCAGGAGCACTTGTGCGATGTCGGGCGCATTGTGTTGATAGGGTCCAGTGAGCGTGGCCACTCCGAGCGCGGCGGGCTCGAGCAGGTTGTGTCCGCCGACCGGCACCAGGCTGCCGCCCACAAAAGCCAGGTCGGCCGCGGCGTAGAAGTTCTCGAGCTCACCTAAGGTATCGAGCAACAGCACCGATATCCGCGCCGAAGTGGCGCCATCCGCAGCGCCTGCGGCAGTAAAGCGCGTCCAGGGCACGCCATTCCCCTCCAGCAGTTTGGCCACCTCTTCAAAACGCGGCGCATGCCGCGGCGCTATCACCAGCAGTGCATCCCCATGTTGAGCGCGCAACGCGGCGTGCGCGGAGAGCGCGGCCTGTTCCTCACCCGGATGCGTACTGCCGGCGACCCAGAGCGGGCGCGTGGGCGCGTAACGAGCACGCAGTGCCTGGCCGTTCACGCGCACGGCCGGCGTCGTGGCGCGATCAAACTTGATGTTACCGATGACCTGGCAGCTCGAGGCCGGCACGCCCAGTAATTCAAAACGCCGCGCATCGGCGGGCGACTGCGCCGCCACGGTCACATTGCGCGCGAGTGCGGGGTGCAGGAGCGCTGAAAATTTCCTCCAGCGCGCGGCGCTGTGTTCGGACAGACGCGCGCTGGCGAACAGCACCGGCACCTGCTCCTCGGTGCAGGTCTGCAGCAGGTTCGGCCAGAGCTCGGTTTCCAGCACGATCAGCAGCGCCGGACGGAAGCGTCGCATTGCGGCGCGCAGGCACCAGGACAGATCGTACGGGGCGTAACGGGCTTGCACGTGGGGATCAAAGGCGGCCCGCGCCCGCGCCCGCCCGCTCGGGGTGGCGCTCGTGACCACGAGCGGCAGTGCAGGCCAGGCGCTGCGCAGCGCCGCCACCAGACTTGCCGCCGCCTGCACTTCACCGACCGAAACCGCGTGCACCCACACGCCCGGGGCCACGCCCGGGAGGGGTGCGCCGCGACCGAAGCGCTCACTCCAGCCGTGCCAATAGCTGCGCTCGCGCACTCCTCGCCACAGAATCACCAGGCTCGCAAACGGCAGCGCGAGCGTGAGCAGCAAGCTGTAGAGCCTGCGCACGAACTAGAGCGCCACTGTAGCCTGGAGCGGGCGGGTCTCGATCGCGGTGGAGAAATAACTATGGACCAGCGCCTGCCAGTCGGCGCCGGAAAATCGCTCGCCGCCCAGCGCGGCGGAAATCTTGTTCAAGGAGCGCTGCAGGCGTACCAGGTTGGCGTCCGACCACCAGCCCGGCACTCGCACCGCGCCGCGATCAAAGTCGATGAGCCACACCTCGTTCCGGTCTTCGCCGAGCAGGATGTTGTGCGCGTTCAGGTCCGCGTGGTAGATGCCGTGGGCGTGGAAATTTCGCAGGCACCGACCGATGGCCACCCAGACCCCGAGCGACACCGGCCCTGCTCGGAGAGCGGCGGCCAATGTGCGCACCGCGGGAATCCGCTGCACCAGCAGGTCCGCGGTGTACGTCGAGCCGTTGCGCCGATAGCCGGCCGCGATCGGCAGCGGCACGGGCAGACCCGCGCGGTGCATCAGGTAAAGCAACTGCCACTCATGGAAGGAGCGCGTGCGCTCGGCGCCCCGCCACAAGTAACGGTCCTTGAAAATGCGCGCGACCATGCCGCCGCGCCGGTAATGGCGCAACACCAGGCTGCGCGCGTCAGCCTCGATCAGGTACGCCGAGCCGCGTCCTTCTTGCGCGGCGCTGACCGTACCGCGCGCGGCCCACCACGACGCCTCGAGCCAGTCGGGCGACGCGTTGCTGGCCCGGGAGCTGTCATATAGGATCGTGCCGCCCTCGTAATCCTGGATTTTTACCTCCGGACCCAAGGCCATGAAGTTCACACGCGCCACTGGGCTCCCGGCTTTCGCATGAGTGATTTGATCACGCCGCCCCGCACCTTATGCTTACTGCGCCTCTCGGCGATCGGCGATGTGACCCACGTGGTCGCGATCGTCCGCACCCTGCAGCACGCCTGGCCCCAGACCGCGATCACCTGGGTCATCGGCCGCATCGAAGCGCGCCTGATCGGCCTGCTGCCCGGTGTCGAGTTTATCATTATAGACAAGCGCTCCTTGCGCGCGGGGGCCCAGGAGCTCAGGCGCCAACTGCGCGGCCGGCGCTTCGATGTGTTGCTGCACATGCAGACCGCGCTGCGGGCGAGTCTGTATTCCACGCTCATCAGTGCGCGGGTGCGGGTCGGCTTTGATCGCGCCCGGGCGCGCGAGCTGCAGTGGCTGTTCACCAACCGAAAGATCGCACCCCGCTCGCGTGAGCACGTGCTGGAGAGTTTTTTCGGATTCACCGAAGCGATCGGCATCAAGGAGCGGCTCCTGGAATGGGCACTGCCCGTCCCGGAGGCGGCCGTGCGCTGGGCGCAGGAACTCATCCCCGAGGGCCAGCGTACCCTGATCGTGAGCCCCTGCTCGCGCTGGAGCGCGCGCAACTGGCGCAGCGAACGCTACGCGGCGCTGATCGATCACGCCGTGCGCCGCCATGGCCTCAACGTGCTGTTGTGCGGAGGCCCGGGCGAGCAAGAGCGCGCCATGGGCGCTGCGATCGAGGCGGCGGTGCAGGTCCCGGTGCGCAATATCATCGGCACCGACACGCTCCCGCAGTTGCTGGCGCTGCTCGCCCGCGCCACCGTGCTGGTCTCGCCTGATTCCGGGCCGGCGCACATGGCCACCATGGTGGGGACGCCGGTGATCGGGCTGATGGCCGGTACCCGCAGTGCGCGCAGCGGACCGTATCTGTCGCAACGCTGGTGCGTCGATCGCTTCGCGGCGGCCGCGCTGAAGTACCGCGGCCGTCCGGAAAGCGAATTGCCGTGGATTGAAACCATCGAGGTGCCCGGTGTCATGGACCTGGTTGAGACCGAGGCGGTGTGTGCGCGGCTGGACGAATTGCTGGCGACAGCCCTGCTACGATAGTCCGATGCAAGACATACTGGTGCCGATATCGCCGGGCGAGCTGATCGACAAGATCACCATCCTGCGCATCAAGTCTGCGCGCATGGCCGACGCGTCCAAGCTCGTCAACGTACGTCTGGAACTGGGCCTGCTCGAGAAGCAATGGCGCTCGGCGTTACCTCAAGGGATCGATGTGGCGGGCGACGAGCGGGCCCTCGAAGAAGTAAATGCCAAGCTCTGGGAAATCGAGGACCTGATCCGGGAGCTGGAAGCCGAGAAACGCTTTGACGCGCGCTTTATCGAGCTGGCGCGTGCGGTCTACATCAACAACGATGAACGCGCCGCCATCAAGAAACGCGTCAACCTTAAGCTTGGCTCGGCGCTGGTCGAGGAAAAATCCTACCGCCCGTACGCTTAAGGCCGAAGCTTGAGCGTGTACTCGGCCCCGCAATAGCCGCACTTCGCCCAACCAGTATTTTCGATGGCCAGGTACACCCGTGGATGGGAGTTCCACAGCGTCATCGCCTCACTCGGGCAGCTTAAGGGCAGGTCCCGCTCGGTGACCTCGTATTGCAGCTGCGTGTTGGCGGGCAGCAGGCCGGTGGGTGAGTTCATGACGCCATTATACCTCGCATCGTCTGCTGCCAAATCGCGCTTACCGCGGCACGTTCGCCGATAAATTCAGTCTCCGGCACCACCGCCGTCAACCCGGCGATGGTGCGGTGATGGCTGCACTCCCGATACTTACGGTAGGCGCCGGTGAGCACATCGATCGAAGCCTGGGGAACGAGCGCGGCGGAGGCCACCGATTCGAGTTCGCGAATCGTATCGGCATACCAGGCCACCGGAGGATAGTCGGCCGCCCACAGCAGCGCCCAGTACTGGGCCAGGAACTCAATGTCGGCGATGCCGCCCGGATCCTGCTTGAGATCAAACTCGCCCGGCTTGGCCCCCGATAGCTCGGTGCGCATGCGCTGGCGCATGCGCTGCACTTCCTCACGCAAGCTTGGGCGCCTCACGCACTCTTGCAGCACGCGCCTGCGGATCGCAGCAAAGCGCTCCTGCAAGCTCGCATCGCCACACACGGCGCGGGCGTGCAGCAGCGCCTGGTGTTCCCAGGTCCAGGCCTCTTTTTGCTGGTATTCCTCAAAAGCCTCGATGCTGGTGATCAGCATCCCGCCCTTGCCGCTCGGCCGCAGGCGCATGTCCACTTCGTACAACCGTCCGGCAGCCGAGTGCATCGTCAGTGTATGCACCATGCGCTGCACGAAACGGATGAAGAACACCTGGTTGTCGACACAGCGCGCGCCCTGCGTCTCCTGGCCCGCTCCGGTCGAATCGTGCAGGAATACCACGTCAAGATCGGAGCTGTAGCCTAATTCGATACCGCCGAGTTTGCCGTAGCCGACCGCGCAGATCCTCACCGGGCGCCGCTGCTCGCCCTGTCCGCACATGGGCGTGCCGTATTGCGCGGTGACGAAATCCCAGCTGATCTTCAGGGTCTGCTCGATGATGAGTTCGGCGATCTCGGTGAGCCGGTCACTCACGCTCATGAGCGGCAGTGCGCCGGACAGGTCGGCGACGGCCACGCGAAATAACGCGGCGCGCTGAAAATTGCGCAGCTGCACCACCAGCTGCTCCTCATCGCCGGTCTCCACATCCGCCAGCCGTGCCTGCAGCTCGGAGGTCAGTTCTGCGCGTGTGGTCAGCTGCTCGTACAATCGCTCGTCGATCAGTTCATCGAGCAGCAGCGGCAGCGCCGCGATCTGCGCGGTGAGAAAATCACCATGGCTGGCGAGCTCGATCAACCGCCGGCGCGCGGTCGAGTTTTCCAGAAGCAGAGCGTAATAGGCCGAGCGCGCGCCGATGGCCTCGATGACGCGTAACAACCGGCGCAGGATCGCCAGGGCGCCCGCCCGCGGCGCCACTTCTTCAAGCACCTGCCCAAGCAGTGAATGAAGACGCCGGCGCCCCGCCACGTCCAGTCGCCGCGGCCACGACGAACCGCGCAGGTCCAACAGGATCTGGGCCACGATCGCGGCGTCCGGCATGTTAAGGCTCTGCAGCCGGGCCTCGAGCGCGGTGCGCGGCTCCTCGCCCTCAAGCCAGCTCGCGAGCGAGGCCGCCTGTGGCTGCGCGCCAGCATCGGACTGCACCAGCGCCGCAAAATGCGCCGCGACCCGGGTTCGATGTGCCTCCAGCGCGGCTCGGAGCTGGTCCCAATCCGCACAACCCATGCTAAGCGCGATGCGTTCACGGGCCACCGCCTCGGTCGGCAGGGCGTGGGTCTGCTGGTCCTGATACATCTGCAACCGGTTCTCCAGGCGCCGCAGAAATTCATAAGAGGCTGCGAGTTCCGAGGCGACCGCAGCCGGCAACAGCCGGGCGCCGCCCAGGAGCGGGAGCGTGTGCAGGAGTGAACTGCTTTGCAGGCGGCGCTCGGTGCCTCCGCGGATCAGCTGGAGCGATTGCACGATGAATTCGATCTCGCGAATTCCGCCCGGCCCGAGCTTGAGGTTATCCTGCAGATCGCGCCGCGACACTTCCCGCTCGATCAGCGCCTTCATGTCGCGCAGCGCCTCGAAGACTCCGAAATCCAAATAGCGGCGGTACACGAACGGTCGCACGCTGGAGCGGAAGACCTGCTCGTAGAGTCTCGCTCCGGTCACCGCGCGCGCCTTGATCCAGGCATAGCGCTCCCAGTCCCTGCCCTGGCGCTCCAGGTAGTCCTCGAATGCGGCGGTGCTGGCCGCCAGGGGGCCACTGGCCCCAAAGGGGCGCAGGCGCATGTCCACCCGAAACGCGCGGCCCTCGACGCTGGGCGCGTCCAGATATCGAATCAACAACTGCCCGAGGCGCAGGAAAAACTCCTCGTGCGATTGCGGACGCTCACCTGTGGTCTGCCCGTGAGCGTCGAACAGGAAGATCAGGTCGATGTCGGAGGAAAAATTCAGCTCCTGGCCTCCGAGCTTGCCCATCGCGATGACGATCAGGCGCTGCGCCTCGGGATTTTCGGTCGCCGGTGGACCGTGGCGCGCGGCTAACTGCCGCCAGGCAAATTCCTGCGCAACGCGGATCGCGGTATCGGCGGCATTGCTCAGATCGCTCAGCGTCTGCGCAAGGCTCGCCCAGCCCGCCAGATCGCGCCACGCGATACGCGTAAGTTCCGCGCGCCTCCAGCGGCGCAGAGCGGCCATGAATTGGGGCTCATCAGTGAGTACCGAGGCGGCGCGGTCCACGGAAAAAGCGCCCGCAAATTGCTGCCCGGAATGCTCCAGGAGCCGCGGCAGCAAAGTCTCATCGCGCGCCAGTGCATCGAGGACGAAATCGCTCGAGGCAAGCACTCGCCGGCCCGCGAGCAGTATTTCCGGCGGAGCCTTCTTAAGTGTGTCCGCGCACGCCGGCTCGCGTTCTTCCAGTGCCTGCAGAGCGCGCTCGGCGTGATCGTTCGCGAGTGTCATCGAGCCAATACTATGCGCTCGCGCCGGAACGCGGATGGCCGCTACATCGACGCGAAGCGATCAAGAGGCGAGCGGCGGATACGCCGCCAGAGCGTGAACGGCCGGCGCGAGCGTTGGGCAAAAAAAGAGCCCCGCAAGCGGGGCTCTAAGGTATTGCGCGGAAACGGGGGGGTCTTGTTCCGCGACTTAAGGGTACCGTCGAATTTGCACTCGAACGATGCCCATGGGCGGACATAATACCCACTTGAATTGGTTTGTAAAGTGAACTATTTATGAAGCGTTTGTTATGTGATGATAACCATAAGAAATGACTTACCAGTCAATCGGTTACGTGCAATTCTGGGCTCTCATTTCTCGGCGGCGTAGATGGCGGTATGGGCCCCGGAGGCCGAACCGATCGTGCCCCTGTACATGCCGCTGCTGTTCATCGAAAAAGCCACGTGACCTTGCGCATCCATGGCAATAATTGCGCCTTCGCCACCGAGGGTGCCGATGTCGGCGATGGTGTTGTCAGCGGCCAATTGCACGCCTTCCCCATGCCAGGCCATGCGGTCGCGCAGTTGGCGCGCCGCCGAGCCGCGGATGAAAAATTCCCCATCCCCGGTGGCTGAGACGGCGCACATCTTGTCTTCGGCATAAGTGCCCGCGCCGATAATCGGTGAATCACCCACTCGCCCCCAGCGCTTGCCGGTAATGCCCCCGGTGGAAGTAGCGGCGGCCAGATGTCCCGCCTGGTCAAGGGCCACCGCGCCCACCGTCCCGTAGGCATGCGTGCGATCGATCAGCGCGCCGGACTTATCGCGCCACTGCAGGAACTGTTGCCATCGCTCTGCGGTACGAAAGTAGCCGGGATCGACTTGTTCCAAAGCCTGCTGGAGCGAGAACGCGTCGGCGCCCGCACCCGCCAACATGACGTGTTTGGACTTCTCCATGACGGCGCGCGCGAGGCTCACCGGATGCTTGGTGCGCGTCACGCCCGCGACCGCGCCGGCCTGTCGCGTGCGACCGTCCATGATCGAGGCATCAAGCTCGTTGCGGCCTTCCGCGGTAAACACCGCGCCCTTGCCCGCATTGAACAGCGGATCGTCCTCCAGCACCTTCACCGCCGCCTCGACGGCATCGAGGCTGGCGCCGCCGCTGCGCAATACGCGCGCTCCGGCTTCCAGGGCGGCGTTGAGGCTGGCGCGATAGGCGGATTCTTTTTCGGGAGTCAGTGAACCTGGCTCGACCACGCCGGCTCCGCCGTGAATCGCCAGCTGCCAGGGGGCGGCCTGCGCAGGCGCGCCGAGTACCGTCATGCACAGGATTGCCATTATTACCTTCATGTGAAAAGTAGTGCCGTGTGTTGCGAGGCAAACCCTTAAGAACAGTGTAGTGAAAATACCGCCCTAGGCCCCAACCCGCGCCCCTCCCGGGCTCGGCCCAGATGGGGCGGTCGCGATTGACATAAGTCCGCTCATCGGTGATGAACTTCCCATTTCGAAACAGCAATTTACCGCCGTGTATGGCAATTCGCTACGGTGCGGTCTCTCACTTCAGGGAGTACCTGTTTGCCCGTGCACGGTGTTCATCCAGATCACACACCCGCAGGGTCCGTGGACTCCCTGCGCGCTCGCGCTAACGCGATCGCGGGAGTGCTGGGTGCGACCTCCTCCAAATGGCTCCCGAAGCCCTCGCTTCGCCTGGTGCTTGGGCTTGCTTTTCTGGTCGTGTTCGCGGGGTTGTCGGTCGGTGTGCGGGTGGCCCACCGGAGCACAAGCGAGGCGGCTCACCTGATCGGCAGCGTGGAGCGAGAGTACGAACCGATTCTAGGCAAGACCCGCGAACTTCAAGAGGCGCTGACGACCTATAGCCATCAGGTCAATGCCCGGGCACACGAGCGGTTGAAAGACGAGGCCACCGCCCTGCCCGAATCCGGGGCGAGTCTGCTCTCTGCTTTTGATAACTACGCCGCTCTGTCGGCTACGGCGCCGGGTCTTTCCGATTCGAAGCTGCGCCCGAGTCTCGATGCGTTCCGGGCCCAGGGCCTGGTAATTGCAGACCTTTGCCGGCAGCGTTCGACCTACAGCCACACGGCGCAGGAGGCACTGAACGCGTTGGCCAATCGTGCGGCACAGGCCGCCCAGGGATTCGAGACGGGCGATCAAGTGTATACCCGGAAATCCTTGTCCGAATTGTCACGCGCAGCCGCGGCGATGCGCTCCAGTACGCTGATGTACTTTGCTTCGCCCTCCAATTCCACAGCGGACGCCGCGGCCGAGAACGAGGCCACCTTCCGCACCATGCTTCATGCCCACAGCGACGAATTCCTGCGCGCACCGGGCCGAGCCTGGTACGAACTCATGGCCAACGACCTCAGTTCCGCGGCGCGCGCCCGCACACGATTTTCAGCGCTCGAGAAGGGTATAGACACATCGCTAGCGGACTTCGAGCGCGCCTCGCACGATCTGGACATCCTGATCGAAGACAAATTACAACGTCCCGCATGGCAGGCCCTATCGCACGCCGCGGGGCGCGCCCGGGTCGCCGCAGAGCGTACCGAAGATGAGATCACTTCCTATAACCTCGCCACTATTGCGTTGATCGTCGCCATCGCGCTGGTCATCTTGTTCGGGGTCGCGGCGCCGATCCGCCGACTGCTCCACGTTACCCGCCGTCTGGCCGGCGGGGCTCTTGAAGAGCGCGTACCGCGCGGCGGCCTGCGGGAACTGGACGAGCTGGCCGTCGCGTTCAATGACATGGCCGAGGCGTTGCACGCCTCGCAGCAGGCCCTGCGTGAGCACCAGGCAGTTTTGGAGGAGCGCATCGCACAACGCACCGAGGAACTGTTCAACCTCGCCCACCACGATCCCTTGACCGATTTACCCAACCGCCGCGAACTGGCGATTCGCCTGGCCACCACGATTGCCGGCGCTGAGGAGGCCGGCGGATCGTGCGCGTTACTGTACCTGGACGTCGACAACTTCAAGACCATCAACGACACCCTAGGCCACCAGTTTGGCGACCGCGTGTTGCAGGCCATTGCAGAGCGGCTGCTCACCATCGTCGGAAAGGTCGGGTTCCTGGCGCGCCTCGGGGGTGATGAATTCACGCTGGTCGTACCCACCGTCAAGTCGCCCCTGTCGGTCGAATACTTCATGGCCCACATCCTCCGGGAATTCGCGGTTCCGCTGCGGGTCGATGACCGTGAACTGCTGGTGAGCTTAACGGCGGGCATTGCCCTGTATCCCGAGCACGGCGATTCAGTGGAGGCGTTGCTGCGAGCGGCCGACTCGGCGCTGCACGATGCCAAGGGCAAAGGACGCAACGGGTTCCAGGTCTATCGGGCGGAGCTCTTGGCCGGCGCGTCACATCGCTTTCACACTGAACAGGCGCTCCGTTATGCCCTGGCCAATGGGCACTTCCTGCTGCATTACCAGCCCGAAGTTTCGCTGCTGACAAGGAAGACCAGTGTGGTCGAGGCGTTGCTGCGCTGGCGACAGCCGGACGGGCGCATAGCGCCGGCGGGCGAATTCATCGAGATTGCTGAACAATCGGGCTTGCTGCTGGATCTGAGCGACTGGCTGATACGCTCTGCACTGGAAGCCGCCCGTGATCTGCGCGCGAGCGGCTGGGCAACGGCTAAGGTCGCCATTAACGTCTCTCCGCAACAGTTGCTGGCCGGGCAGTTCCTCGAGCGGGTGCGCAAGGCGCTGGCCGCCACCAGGATGCCGGCGGATTGCCTTGAAGTGGAGCTGACCGAAAGCGCTTTGCAGACCGGGCCGCGGGCCATCGAAACCCTGCATGAGCTGCGCCGCAGCGGCGTTGCGGTGGCGCTGGATGATTTTGGGACGGGATACTCGACTTTAAAGTCGATCGACGAACTGCCGCTGACGCGTGTCAAGCTCGACCGGAGCCTGGTTAAAGACATAGAGCTGAACCCGAGCGCGGCCGGATTCGCCCATTCTTGCATCCAGCTTTGTCAGAGCCGCGGGCTCACCGTCACCGTTGAGGGCATTGAGCGACCTGGCCAATTGGACGCTCTGGAACATTGCGGCGACATACAGGCCCAAGGCTTCCTGATCGCCGCTCCGGCGCCGCTCGAGGAAATTGTCCGATTTGTGCGCGACACGCCGGCGCGCCTGGCTGCGGCGTGGCCGAGTGAAGCCGACGAGGACGAGGACTCACACACCGATAGATCGGTGACTTTCCTGCGCCACCGCAGCCGCTAACACCATTTCAATCCCGGGAACCTCACATCGCAGGGTGCGAGTGCAGGTCAACGATCTCTATTGAGGCCTGAGGAATTTGCAGGTGCGGGTGGCGCGCAAAGGATTGCGCGGCCGCGTCCTGCGACCCCGCCTGGCACAATTGAATACAGCAAGATGTCGTTTCGGGCGTCCGAAATACCCCTGCCCAGTGACGCGCTTAGTCTTGCCGGCGCCGGCGCCTGCGTCCACAAACATCGTTTTGTGTTGACTGGTCCAATCCTTGCATTCCTGCTGCATCTTGTCTTGCGCCGCTTTTTTCTTCTCGGCAGGAGTCTTTTTCCACTCTTCCACCACCGAAGCTGGCGCCAAATACAAAACCAGGAATTTTTTCATGAAGAACTCCTCGCGCGTTACGCGCCAGAAATCCTAGCCGCGCCCTGCAAGAGTTGTCTGTAGGAGCTATGGCCGGGCGATTATCGCGGCCCCGGTGCAAGCGAGCATCGGGCGTGTGTCCGCTTCGGGGGGAGGCCGGCGCAAAGTACAATTGCGCCGACCGCCACGGTCTGCGTTACGGCGAACTGGCCGCTCGAATCACCCCATATACGCCGTGAGATTCATGGTCCGGCCCGGCGGCAAAATATAAGGCATTGCTGGCCTGACCGGCGACACCATTGCCGAAACTGATGCCCCACAGGCCGTCAGTACGGATGGCCTTGCCCGCGGCATCCCGCAGTGCGCCCAGGAATTTCCCGCTGACCGGATCGAACGCATTGATGGATCCGTCACCGAAATTGCCAACCAGGAGCGCTCCACCGAACGGGCCGAAACTGGACGGAGCCAGGCTCACGCCCCAGGGCGCGTTCAATGCCCCTCGCGACGCAAAGCGCCGGATCAGCTTACCGCGGGCGTCGAATACGTCTACCAGACCGAGCCCGGGTCCATCCAGATTGTCATGCGCCGCACTGTCTTGTTTGGCGTAAGTGACGACAATGTCGCCGTTGACGTTCTGAATGCCAAAGGGTGCAAAATTCGCAGGCAGATTGTTGTCCTGGAAAGCACCCGGCCGGTTTACCCTGACAAATTTGGCGTCAAAGACGTCCACGTGCCCGTTATGAAAATCCGTGGCATAGATCAAGTGTTGCGTGCCATCGGCGCCGAGCGCCAGTCCTTTGTAAACGGCCCCTTGGGCGGAACGGTCCACCGCGCGCACCGCGTGCTGCAGATCGACACCGGGCGCCCAGCCACTGATCGAGCCGTCTTCGCTGGCAAACAAAAACAGGCTTGCACTCGAGGTGCCGCCCTTGCTAACGACGAAGTCCGTCGAGCTGTTAAACACGATGCCGGTGGGGTGACCGAGTCCGTCGCCGATCTTGGCGGGCGGAATCTGCACCACGAGAGATTGGCGCGCGCCTGCGCCGTCGTACAACGTTGACACCCCGGTGCCGTTATCGGCCACCCAGACGACCGCGTTGGGGTTAAATGCCACGCCCCACGGATTGACGAGGTTGGGGTCGATTACATCGGCGGGTATCGCGCCGTCAGACACGAGCGCGTGTGCGCGATAGAACTGATGTGCAGCGGCGCTATCAACTTGGGCCTGCGCAACGGACGCGCACGCCGCCAGGGACAGGGCCAGCAGCGCACCGGAGCGGCCCCGGCTAAGCGGAGTAATCGGGATCATGGCGGGTCTCCTTCAGTGAGTGAGTGTTTTTTGACCAGCCCACCAGTACCCCCTCCTGCACAGATCGCTGGCACGGAGTAAGTACCAAACTTCGACCGCTCGGTTCAGGTCGGGCGTTCACTGCACGCCGCTATGCGGTCAGTCGGTCAATGTGCTCTCCTGCGCGGATGGCAAAGCCTCCCTGCCACCCGCCCCTTGTGCGCGATGCGGGACAGCACTGGGTCGAACCACGCCTACATGTAGGCGCGTACCGACGCGGCGGAGTTCTGGGGGTATGATGCGAATCTCAGGAGTGCGGCAACGCCTCGCCACTCTGATTTGCCAGCCATAAAATCATCGATGTACCGATCAGCGGTGCCGCCCTGCACGCGCACCCTGACCAACTGAGCCTGCGGCGTTGCTCAATGCACGCCCTTTGCCGGGCATGCTGCCATTCACCAGCAGATCCAGATTGCCACCGACACAGCGAGCGGTAGCGTGGCGCGTCTGGCAGGGAACGAGCCTCCCGTGATCGAGGCACAACGAATCCACTTTTGCGGCACTCGTAGCGCGCGTGCGCAAGAGCATTGAGTATCTGAACTCGGTCAAGCCCGAGCAGATCAATGGCACCGAGGACAAAACCATCTCATGGCAATCCCTGAGCAGCACCAAGTCTATGTAGGGCCTGCCCTACCTTGCCAACCACACTTTGCCCAACGTGTCCTAGCCCCGGCAAAGACGCGGTGTGCTCAATTCGAACGCCCTCCAGCTCCCGGGCAGGAATACCAAGTGCTGTTAGCACAGTCGGTGCAATCTGTGTGGTCTCAACCAGATCCTCGATCCTTACATGTTGCACGCCCGCGCCCCAAACGAGGATCGGAACGCGCCTGTCCTGGCTGGCATCCCCGCCATGCTCCGCAATCTTCTTGATCTGCGCGGGACTGGAGTAGAGCGTTCCGACGGACGCCAAACCGATCAGGTCAGGAACGCGATCGTCACTCGTGGCAACCCCAAAATAATCAGCAGCCGCCTTACCCGCGAAAATCTTCCGTAGACCGGAATGACGCACGGTGCCGCTGCGGTCAACCAACGAACCGTGGGCGTCGGACCCGCCTACGCGCAACGGCTGGTAATTCCACAGAAACGTTTTTGCGAAGTCGATCGCCGCCTCGGAACGATCGGCCAACCACATGAGCATGCCATCGTCGCTAATCGAGAAGGACACGAGTGGTTTCCTCGAAGAAGCGTGCACAGCGCCCCAGGCATTGTTGAGAGCCGCAATCACCTCACCGTCATCGATCAGACGTAATTGCTCACGAGCGAGCGGCGACTGTCCATGTTTCGCGGAAACGATGATGAGGGTGTCTCGTGGATTAATGGCGGCAACAATTCTTTCGAGCTGCGCGTCGATGAAATCTAGTGCCCCGCTCAGGACCGGACCCGCCATGGAGCCCCTTGACACGTAGCCGCCCAGGCCCTCAACGCCACCATCCTTAGGGAAGTGGGACAAATTCAATTTCTGAGCGGTCGATACGGACTGAAAATTCATGCCGAAGATCGCCGGCTCCCCTGCGGCGTTTCGACTTCCGTCATGGTTGCCGCCGTGCGCCCAGTAGATAACGGCCTGCACTTTGAGCGAATCATAAAACTGAGTGTTCAGGTTATCTTTAGCCCAGTCATCGCCGCCCCCATCGGGTACCAAGCTATTGATCTCAGGGGCAAAGATATCGTCGACGCCCGTACCGGACGGCCCATTGACAAGATCGTACGCAGCGTGTTTGTCGGACCACGCGGTGTGGAGCCCATGCGTTTTCGCTACCTCGAAGATTGTATTGACGTGCAGGTATTCGTGCGGATAGACGCCCCTGCAGCTCTTGGGGTCTACTGGCAACTGAGCTTCGTTAATCAAAGCGCGAGCCTGCGTAGGCATCTTGTAGATATTGCTTAGTATGCTCGAGCGCGTGGCCAGGTCCCCGACGCCATAGCCGGCATCGATTGCCTTCGGGTCCAGGTCGAGAACCTCAACGTATCTGACCTCAGCGCCAGGCGCGACGTGTGTGCAATGAGTCGTGCCAGCAGGCAACAACGACCGATTCCAGCTGTCGTCAAAATAGATGCCGGAAGATCTTGGATTGGCTCCGGTTACGATTGCCGTTAGACCCGGAAAGGAGTCCGACGGGAAGGGCGTGCGGGCATTTGTGTACGTGGCACCGTCACGGACAAACTTGGCCACTGTTGAAGATGGGTGAGATGTGACATACGCGTCGAGGTCAGTCTGGTGAAGTCCATCGATTGAAATGAGGACGACGTGATTCGCTGGCGCCGCACCGGCGCGGGCCGTGACAGGCTGGACTAATATCCATATCGCGGCGGCCATCAAATGACCCGTGGCAATTGAAGTGGTAATAGTGATCTTCGCTCGCGTTCGTGAATATTTGTGCCAAAATGCTCGAACTATTGTGCCATTAGCTTATGACGGTCCCATGACCGCGGGCCACCAACGAAGAACGTTTTCTGCTATGTGCCTCTGCGCAGCGACCAGTAGCTGCGTCACTGCACAGCACACCCGAGCCTGCGATGCCAGCGTTCGGCGCATGTGGGCTGCTGGGTTTCGCACAATTGCGTGGCCAGGTCGATCGTCACCTCCCTGATACCTGCCACCTCAGATAACAGGTTGAGTCTTGCTCACGTAAGGATGGCCTTTGGAGTCACGCCGTCGCGGACTCAGCTGGTATTTGTTGCGGCGCAGAGCGGGGCATGTCGCCTACGTGCTGTAGCTAGAGCGCTCTCGCTGGACCGAACCCGGGGCGCGGCTTAACTGGGCCTGCATCAGTGCGTCCGCAACTAGTGCGCACTAATACTCGCCTGGTGCGTAGACAACCTTGGTCAAGCTGACCATCACTTCACACGTTACGAAGAACGACAACCTCTTTTCCGCCGGCCGACCCGAAACTCTTGTGCACTGAAGGTCAAATAGTCTACTGGCCGGGGCAACTTTTTGGGGTGCTCAAAGCGTGCGAGCGATTCTCGTAGTGCGAGTCGAGCCGAGCCGAGCTGCTATGCGCTCTTAGTCGACATTGAGGGATGGCGCGCCAGGTCCGTCTGATAGATGGTCGCACCGGTAAAGTCTCGAAACTGCATCGACAGCTTAGCCGGACGTACACTCATCGCAGCGAACCCGGATACCGAAGCGCAAAATCTCGTGCCTTCAATCGCCTTTACCGGACGCACCGATGAACCTGCGCCGCTGCCGATGCAATGCAGGCTGCCCCGCTGAACGTGTTGCAGGTCGTGGTCGTGACCATTGAAATAAGCCTGCACCCCGTGCGCCTTCAGCAACGGCTCGATCAGCTCGACCATTTCCGGAGTATCGCCGTGCTCGCTCCCACCGGAATGCAGGGTTTGGTGGCCGAAGACCAGTTTCCACGCTGCCTTTGATCGACCTAGCTTGTCGTCAAGCCATCGGAGCTGCCCTGGTACATTTTGAGTAGCAACATTTGCCGCCATGGCATCCTCAACGTCCACGCGATATTCGTGAACGAGCGGGGAGGTGTCGATGAAGAAGAGAT
The DNA here is from genome assembly GCA_038234675.1 of Steroidobacterales bacterium. Lineage (GTDB taxonomy): Bacteria > Pseudomonadota > Gammaproteobacteria > Steroidobacterales > Steroidobacteraceae > FEN-1191. The sequence goes on along the minus strand of JBBQTF010000023.1, from coordinate 28,552 downwards.
CTACATAGGGGGCATCGAGTTCCGAACCTGAGACGGCATAGTAGCGCGCTGGCATGCGCCAACGACCGCTTTTTTTTGAATAATCGACTTGCGCCTGAGGTTTGCCTCGATAGTCGTGATTGCCAAGTGTGACATACCAGGGAATTTGCAGAGAGCGGGCTGTGTAGATGTTCTCAAATGTCGATCGCCACTGCGGATCATCGGTCGATTGCACGCCCTTGGGATAGAAATTATCGCCGACCGACACGATAAACCGGCATCGCATCGCTTCGGCTGCCCTACCCATCTGCGTAGCGACTTCGCTTTGGTGATCCGTTCCGCCGCGCCCCCAGTCTCCCACGACAAGAAAATTAAACGGATGACTTCCCGCCGCTGCAACGGCGGGTGCTGGGGCGGCCAACAAGCTTACGGCCATGCCGCCCAAAACGTCCCGACGCGTTACGGAAATGCTCATCGATCGTATTCCAAGGTTGTCTCTCCGCCGTTTGTGTAACAAAACTGAAAACTCTCACTGCCACACTGCGCACATTAGTCTCCAACAAATTCCGCACAGCGGTCAATCTCATCCGATAAGGAAACTATGAAACCGGTTTATACGCCGACGACGTTTACTATTGCTGCAACTCTTGTGTGCCTGTTTGCCTCCGGTAGTTGCGCGGCGGCTGATGCCGGCGACGCTGTTGACGCACCAGAAAAGCCTGCGTCACGCATCCCGATAGTGACAGTGACTCGAACCGATGCGCTCGAGGAGATCACCGTCCAGGCGCAACGCTCGACGCCTGAGCTGGCCCGCATGGCGCAGAAGCAAGCGGCAAACTTGATCAACCTGACTACGGCTGAGGAAATTCAAAAGCTGCCGGATGTAAACACCGGCGAAGCTATCCGCCGCGTGCCCGGCATTTCGCTCGAAACCGACACCGGCGAGGGCCGCTATATCAACATCCGCGGACTGGATGCTGATCTCAACAGCACTACCTTCGGGGGCCTGCGCTTACCGCCCACCAACAATAGCTCGCCCTCGGGGGCGGGTCGGGCGGTTGCATTTGACTCCATTCCCGTCGGGTTTGTGGGGGCCATCAAGGTAACCAAAACGAATCTTCCAGAGCAGGACGCCGAGGCGCTCGGAGGCACCATCGACATTACGCCGAAGACGGCGCCAGCCGACGGCAAGGCGTTTGCGGAGTTTAAATTAGGCACGGGTCAGGAGCTGCTGCGGCATACGTCAATCATCGATGTAGCCGTGACCGCAGGTACTCGATTCGGTGGCGTCGCCGGTGGTTACCAGCCCTTCAGCGTGCTGATCACGGGGTCGATCTACAACGATCGGCGCGGCATCGATGACGCCGAGGCCGGCTTCATTGATAACCAGCCGGCCGGCGTTCCGGATAAAGCATTCGCCGGGTTTGAACAGCGGTACTACAACTATCACAGAGAGCGACACGGCTACGGCGCAGATCTGGGCTGGGCACCGGATGAAAACAACACGTACTTTGTGCGCTATTACGATGCCGGATACTCAGAGACCGTCTCGCGCAATCTTCTGAGCTGGGATCTGACCGGCGCGCCGAGCGTCGATCCTGCCAACCCTAATGCGTTCCTTGATACCTCCACCTTCAGCAAGAAGCTGCGCGACGAGAAGGAATACCTGAAATCAAAAATTGCTGAGGTCGGCGGCAAGAACATTTTTAGTGCCAATACAGTGGATTACCACGTTGGTTATACGAATGGTACGTACGAAAAGCCATACGACTACAATTCAAAATTTGAAAATCCCGCCTTGGCCAATGTGGTGTACGACAACACCACGCTGCCGAACTGGCCGTCCATCAGGGTCCTCCCCGGTACCCCCGGCAACGGCACCGTGCTCGTGGATCCTGCGAATCCGGGCGGGTATCTGCTCTCTTCGGTCAGAACCCAGGACGTTAATTCCGACGACCACGAATGGGGCATTGGTGCAAATCTCGCGATGCCCACCCATTACACCGACCGATCGGATGAAGAAATGAAATTTGGTGTCAATGCACGGCTGCGCGAAAAGTCGGCCGACCAGTTGTCATTCTCGGTCGCCGATACGGCGATTCCACCGCTTGCCCTCGCGTCCGCGGTATACGGGAATAACATCAATTTCTACCAAAACCACTACGCGAATGGACCTCAAATCGACGGCGCCACCCTGCGTGCCATTTATGCGAACGCCGCAGCCGGCGGCAAACTTGTAGGGGACCCGGTCGGAGACGCCCTCGCCACCGTGCACGACAAGGAAGACGTGTATGCCGCTTATGGACAATATCAGTTCGGATTTGGCCCGCTCGGTATCATCGCCGGGGTGCGGGTAGAACACACTAAAGCGACCTACGGCGGCAACAAGGCCGATCAGTCAGACTCGGTGGCGAGCGCGGGGTGTCCGATTCTCGACCCGACGCCACCTGCCACGCGCGTTTGCGCGGTCACAAGTAACAAGACTTATACGGACTTTTTCCCCACTGCTCAGGCCCGTTATGAGTTTGCACCGGATCTGGTTGGGCGCGTTGCCCTGTCCACGGCGATTGCGCGGCCGGGCTTCCAGCAAGTGACTGCATCCACCACCGTCTCCGGCAACGGTGACATCACCACCGGCAATCCGGACCTTAGCCCGACTAAGTCGATAGCCCTGGACCTCTCGCTCGAAAAGTACCTGCCGCACGCCGGCATCGCCTCCTTCGGTGTCTTCGCGAAGAATATTAAGGATTACATTGTCACCAATGCTCGCCAGGTGGCGGGGGGTCAGCAAAATACCGGGGGCAATCTTGGTATCGTCAAGCTCATCAGTTTTGCAAACGCTCCAGCCTCGCATTTATACGGGCTAGAGGCGAACTTTGTCGAACACTTCAGGGACCACCTGGCAGGCGCCCTCGGTGGTCTCGGGGTCTCGGCCAATTGGACCTGGGTGCAGTCGACCTATAGCGTACCGGTTGCCGATGCGAGCACCGGCCTTATTGTTGGCAGCCGCGACTCGGTTCTGCCTTCGACCTCGCGCAACACCGTGAATGCCGCATTGCTCTATAACATGAATAGTTTCAGCGCCACGCTCGCCGCTTACTACACCAGCAAGAACATTTTTGCGCGGGGTGGCAGCGCGGCGCTCGATATCTGGACCCAGGAGCGCTTGTCCCTGGATTTCGGGAGCGAATATAAAATCACCGACGCGTTCGACATGTATCTAAACGCCAAGAACTTGACCAACACTGCGCTCAAGTTTACGGAGGGTTCTGGCCCGGACCGCGTCATTCAGCGGGAATTCTATGGCACAACACTGCAGCTCGGCGCTAACTATAGGTTCTGAGGGCGCCCCATCCGTTGTACGCAGGCTGAGCCGCAACCCGCTCGAACTTCGAAGCGCCCTGCCGGTCAAAGTAGGCCACCCCCTAATCTTGTAGCCGTCCGCGTGCTCGTGGGAAGATTGAGGGCTGCCACGCTCTTGGGGCGTTCCTACTTACGTCAGCCCAAGAGAGGTTCGTGAATTTTCATACTCGGACCCGTCGCGCCCAGGTCCGCACTGTGTCGTGTACATCCTGTATCGGGCTGTGTCTTGTCGCCATGGTGAGTTCGACTGCCGGCGCGGCAGATGATCCGGCAGGGACGCCGGTGGCTCCGGTTGAAGCGATCGTAATCACGGCCGAGAAACTGCCTGTCCAGACGCTGATAGACCGAAAGGTCTATACCGTCACCTCAGATGTACAAAGCACCTTTGGCGCGCTGAGCGACATTCTTAATGTGATCCCATCGGTCGATGTGGATCCGGCCGGTGTGGTCTCACTGCGCGGAGACAGCAATGTCCTGATTTTGGTCGATGGCAAACCCTCGACGCTATTCTCGGGTGGCTCGGCGGGCGATCATCTACAGTCCATCCCGGCTAGAAACATCGAACGCGTGGAGATTCTCACCACACCCCCCGCCGAGTTCAGAGCGGAAGGGGCAGCCGGAGTGATCAATATCATCACGCGCAAAAAGCAACCGGAAGGTATGGCCGGTTCTGTTCAAGGGAGTCTCGGCAGCGGAAACCGCGCCGTCATCGGGGCGGACGCCAGCTACAGCGCGAAAAAACTGACGGCCGCCGTCAGCGCCGGGTATCGCCAGGACTATAAGCAGCGACTCACCCAGTCGGAGGTTATTGTGAACGGCTCTGGGACTGGGCCGCCGCTCGCAAGCGAGAGCTCTAGCCGTGAAAGGATCCGCCGGGAGGCGCCGACGGCCGGGGTGACTGCTGCATACACATTGAACGATCACCAATCCATGAACGGGTCATTTCGCTGGGCCGCGCGCGGCGGTTTGCGCACCTACACCCAGTTCGACAGCACCAGCACACCCTCCGGGGTTTTGCAGAGTTCGTCCACACGCCTCAGCTCCGGTCACGATCCAGAGTCAGACTACGATCAAAGGCTGGGTTTTAGCCAGACACTCGGCCGGGCCGGCGAGACCCTCGAGGTCACTGCGCACCGCTCCAGCTCGCAGCAGCGCGAGCATTACGACTACACCAACGACCACTTGGTACCGCCGGGGGAGACGTCTTACAACAACCTAACCATGCTCGAGCAGCACAAGATCAACGAGATCGGCGCTGACTACGCACTGCCGGTGTCCAAAACGCGCTTCCTCAAGCTCGGGTACGATTTCGAACGAAATGACTACCGACTAAGAACGGTGGGCAACAACGTCGATCCGGTGACCGGCGCGCAGGTGACAGACCCGAATCTGACCGACGACTTCAAGTTTCGGCAACAAATCAACGCAGCGTACGGAAGCTACCAGGCCAGCTCCGGGTCTTGGGCATGGTTGGGGGGGCTAAGAGCGGAGTTTGCGCGTACCGACGCGCACCCGATCACCGGCAATACCTCGAACTCGCACGGCTACTTCGGAACTTATCCAAGCCTCCACGTGGATCGGACTCTGTCCGACCGGTCGAGCCTGTCATTCGGCGCAAGCCGTCGGGTGACCCGTCCCAGTCCCGAAAACCTCAATCCCTACATCGACTATGAGTACAGGCCTAACCTGCGCTCGGGTAACCCCAATCTGAGGCCGCAGTACACCCAGTCCTTCGAAATCGGTTATGACTGGCAAGGCGCAGGTGAAAGCCTCACTTTGACCGGGTATTACCGTCTCGACCAAGGCAGTGTGACCGAGCTAACCGAATATCTGGGCAACGGCCTGTCCCTGACAACCAAGGTCAATCTGCCGAAGAACGACGCGGCCGGCGTCGAATTTTCCTCGAACGGCCATATCGCACCCAAGCTGGCCTACAGCGTCAGCGGCAACCTGTTCCACAACCGCATCGATGCGACAGCGCTCGGGGCGTCGGAATTGCAGTCGACCACCGGGCTGAACGCGAAGTTCAAGCTCGACTATCGTCCGGCCGTTACCGAGTCCGCCCAAATCTCGGCGACGCGCACGGACAAGCGGCTGACGCCGCAGGGGTACGTGAGCGCCATCAACGTCGTGAACCTCGGGTATAAGCATCAGGTGAGCTCGAGCCTAACCGGGCTTGTGACGGTCTCAGACGTATTTAACGGTCAGCGCTTTCAGAGGTACGCGGCGGCTCAGACCTTCACGGAAAACTACCAACGAGTTGTCCAGGGCCGTGTCGTCTATCTGGGCTTTGTATTTACCTTCGGCGCGCCGAAGAAGGACAAACAGGTGAATTTCGAGTACGAGCCTTCCGGATGAGCGGGCACTCCAAATTCTCGCAGCAATACATTACCAGACGTGGTCCAGGCCGGCCGCCTTAACCCGATACCCTGTTGTGGAGATACGGCCCCAGCGGAAACCTGCCAGACGCGCGCCGCCATTTTTAAGGACCAGGCCATCCTAAACTCCTAATTCGCAGCCCGGTGCTTATCGGTCTTTCGCGGCGCCTGCGACTGACTCCGAGAGACCAGCGGTTCGCCCTGGAAAGCCGGCCGTGTCGTAGTACCTGTAGGGACCAAGGATCTGCGTGCGCAGGATTGTTTTCCAGCCGTTGGTGGAGGGCTCGGACGCCAGAGTGGCGTGTTCAACTTTGGGTAGCGGATCGCCCTCGTGGCCGCGCAGACTTTCAGCGAGGACGCGGCCTGTGAGAGTACCGCGGGGCGTAAGTTGCAGTTGCAGGAGCTGGGCGATTGTCACCCCTATATCGGCGTTGCTCGCGGGGAGCTCATCGACATAGTGCGCACGGAAGTCGGGACCGCGCGCGGCCATGAAATTCCAGGTATCGGCACGACTGAAGCTACCGTGTATGCCTGCCCCGGCCGCGTAAGTCGTGTCGGAGACATCAAGAGAGCACAAAAGCGGGTCGGGTCTGTCACAGGAGGCCGCAATGTACGATCTAAAGTTGACGACAATCGCGGGCCGGGGCGTCTTTGCCTGGCCGCGAAGTCCAATGTCCTGGAGAGTAAGGGTGCCGGCAACTTTGCCGATCTTTTGATCATCCACAAACAAGCCGCTCACGTAGTCTCGGTCCAAGAGCATCTGCGCGATCCGCCGTCCGAGCTTCTTGATTCGCCGCTGTTCCCGCGGCGTCTCTCTGTCATCGTTTCCAAGCGGGCCTTTCGCCCCGAGAGCAGGCAGGTAAATCAGATCTGACCCACCGTTAACGGCAACAACAACCTGGGGAAACCGAGGGTCGGTGCCAATGATGCCGTTGCCCTTGCTGGGATGGGCGCTGTTTGCATCTACGCGCTTATTGCCATTGTCCGGGTCGTAGAGCTGGATGTTTACATCATCTTTTCGAAGCGCTGCGGCAATGTCCACAGCGAGAAATCCAGTGGGCAGCTCTCGAGCACCGTTTTCGCTGTCCTTGGCGATTGTTGAAAAGCCGTGATCGGAGGCGACGATAATGTTCGTGGTTTCGTAGAGGCCGAGGACTCTGAGGGCCTGCTCGATCGCTGCCAACGCGCCATCTGCGGCGCGAATGGCCGTCATTGAGGTGGGACCATTAATACTGCCGTCGCCTTGCGTGTGTTGGCTGCCGTCCGGATCGCGACTCCAATATACGAGAACAAAAGGCGCGCCGATCTCTTTGAATCTCGGCAGCACGACCTTCAAGGTGATCTCGAGAAAGTACTGTTGCTGTGACAAGTTCGCGATGAACGTACCGGGGACGGCATTGTCGCCGCGTGAAGGGGCATTGATTGGCTTGATCTTCGCGTTCTCTATGAGTTTACGCCAACCTTCAGGAATCAGTATGTCTTTGCCAGATTGGCCGCTGCTGTCATCGACTATCAACGTACCCGTGCCGTTGAATGCGGAGGGATCGAAGATCGCGACGGGGCCGAGTTTGCCAATCAGCGCGGTGGAGATTTTATCGGGTTCCGGCAACGCCGCGGCCGCTGCAATGATGGACGGTTCATTGAGGTAGTTGCCACCCATGTCCGTGTTGAGTTGGCGAAGAATGGTGTCGTTCTCGAGAAACGGTGTCACGCTGCCCTCAAGCGGCAGGAGTGTGTAGATCGTGTTGCTGTAGTTGCCCGTGTCGCCCAACAAATGCCCCGTGGCAAACGCGGAGGCATTTGCCGTGGTGAATGTGGGGAAGAGTGAATGGCTGTTGGTGAAATTCACACCCTCATTCCGGAGGCGCGCCATTGTAGGGGCCGTCGATGCATCTACTATGGGGGACCGGAGTCCGTCGGGCACAAAAAGAATGAGATTGTGCGGGCTGCGCGCCTGCGTGGCGGCAGCCACCAGGACGCCCAAAGCAGCGGCAACTACAACGCGTATTCTAAGTTCCATTTGAGGCTCACTATGTATGCGGCCGGTCGCTTGCCAGCGTGACCTCTGTATATCAGGAATGTGTGACGGAACGGTTTCCTGATACGCCGCCCCAAACTTGGCCATCGACCGCCATCCCTCATGCGTATTTATAACCGTACCACGTGTCGGCTCCGCGCTATCCCGAGACCGGGCCCATCCAAATTGCGCCGGCAGCACGGCGCGTGACCATTCGTTGGCATGTAGGCTCGTGCCTCCCAAGGCACATCTGCTGTACGATGGCGCCACCCCAAGAGTGCTCCAACGCCTCGCCACACGGATTTTGACCCGCCATGAAATCATCGATGTACCAATCTGCGGTGCCGCCCTGCATCCGCACCCTGACCAACCTTGTTGCCATCCTTGAGAAGGGAGCGGCGCACGCCGAAGCCAGGAAGATCGAGACTGCGGCATTGCTCAATGCACGCCTTTTCCCGGACATGCTGCCATTCACCAAGCAGATCCAGATTGCCACCGACACGGCGAGCGGTGGCGTGGCGCGTCTGGCGGGAAACGAGCCTCCCGTGATCGAGCACGACGAATCCAGTTTTGCGGCGCTGGTGGCGCGCGTGCGCAAGACCATTGAGTATCTGAATTCGGTGCAGCCGGAGCAGATCGATGGCACCGAGGACAAAACCATCTCATGGCAATCCCGGAGCAGCACCAAGTCCATGCAGGGCCTGCCCTACCTTGCCAACCACACCTTGCCCAACGTGTACTTCCACGTCACCACGGCCTACAACATCCTCAGGCACAACGGTGTCGAGCTCGGCAAGATGGATTTCCTGGGACGAAACTAAGCCTGGCCGACACCCTCCTCCATCGTCCGCCTGCCCTCGCTTGCGCATGCCAGGTTTAGCTGGTTGGCAGATTCATCCGGCGCAATAACATCGCAAAGCGCGGATCCGAGCGCAGACCAATGAGCAACGGATCGGTCTTGACGTTGACGAGCCCAGGGTCCTTCTGCGTGAAGGCATGATCCATCCACTCGAAGGCCTTGGTGCGGTCGCCCCGGAAGGCGTAGGCCTGTGCGATCTGCATCGCTGCGGTGGCGTGATAGGCGTTGATGAGTTTTCCCAGCGCTGCGTCCGAATCGGCCATGCGCTTGCCGGCGAACGCCAGGATGGATCTGCCTTCCAGCCGGTAATACTCGCCCGACTCTTTTTCAATCGCCGCGTTCGCGGCCTCCAGGTGTCCGGCCTGAAGATCAAGCAACGCAATGAGCAAATGCGCCTTGGTCGCCATGGGGTTGACGGTCAATACGCTCTCGGCGGCGGCGCGGGCCTCTGCGGAGCGTCCCATGCCGTCGAGCAACATCACCAGTTGTATGTGACTCAGCACCGCCAGCGGATCAAGCTGCAGGGACTCACGAAAAAATGTCAACGCCTGGTCCTGATGGCCTAACGCCCGCGCCAGTTGCCCGCTACGCAGCAGCGCGCCGGAATCGTGCGGCTCCGTGGCGAGCAGCTCGTCGAGCAGTTTTTTGGCAGCCACCCAATCCCAGTTGACGATGGCGAGTTGGGCGCGCAGGTTGAGTGCTGATCGCAGGGTCGGGTCGAGCCGCAGAGCCTCCGCGCTTTCCTGTTCAGCGCGCTCTACGGTGTCGCCGATGCCGAATGTGGCCACGTACATATAGGCACTTGCGAGCTCAGCGTGCGCCGGCGCGAAGTCAGGCTCGAGCGCTATGGCCTGCTTGAGAATGCTGATGCCCTGTGCGACGTCTTCATCGCTGGCGCGGCGAGCGAAGTATTGGCCACGCAGGTACAGGCTGTAAGCTTCCATGTTGCGTGGCGTACTGTGTGGAGCGAGCGCGGCCGGCAGAAGTTTGGCCTGCAGCCCTTTGACGACCGCCGTGGCGATTTCCTGCTGCACCTTAAACACGTCCGTGAGCTGCCGCTCGTAGCTCTCCGACCACAGGTCCACGCCATCGGCGGCGCGAATTAGCTGTGCCGTGATGCGCAGCTGGTTCCCTGCCTTGCGCACGCTCCCCTCCAGGAGGTTGGCGACGCCCAAAGTCCTCGCGATGGTTCTGATGTCTTCATTCTTGCCCTTGAACGCGAACGATGAGGTCCGGGCGATCACCTTTAGATCCGGGTTGTGCGAGAGGTGATCGATCAGCTCTTCGGACAGGCCGTCGGAGAAATATTCCTGGTCGCGTTTCTCGCTCATGTCCACGAATGGCAGCACCGCGATCGACTTCTCCGATACGGCAGCGACCGTCGCGGGCGGGTGCGTGGCTTGCTTTGGTGGGCTCTGGCGCCACGCTTGCCACCCGATCGCCGCCACAATCAGCACGCCCGCGGCGCCGGCGGCCAACCAACGATAGGCCATTGTGGGGGGCGCGGCCGTGGGGGCAGGAACCGACCGGGTGGGCCGCTTGATGGCCTCGCCGCCGGCCAATAACCTGGCGATGCGCTCGCAGAACCCGGGCGTGGTCACGCCATCGGGCAACCGGGTCCACTGAGCTTTGAGGAACGAGTCAGGCACCTCTGCCCTGAGCTCGGGGGTTTGATCGATGCACACTGGAACCACAAAGGCCTTGCTGCGCACGATCATGTGGCTGCGCTGCTCAGCGAGGTCCCACTCGAGACGAAAGTAGCCCTCGGGTCGGCTTTGAGTATGGCTTGATATGATCGGCACAAACAGCGCGCAATCGCGAATCTGATTGCGGATGTGATGATCCCAGGCGTCTCCACCGCGCAGCTCGCTTTGATCGAACCACACTTCGACACCGACGCCGCGCAGTCCGGCACAGATGCGCGCCGCCGCCGCCGCATCCTCCGAGGCGTAGCTCAGGAAAACCCCGTTATCCGTATCGCTCATGGGCGGGTCAGGGACGAGCGTTGGAGCGGCTCGGGTAGGCCCACTTTTGCAGGGTCTGCGGTATCATTTTGCCATCCGGATGATTCAGGCATGATCGTGACGAAGGAGATTAACCACTGTTCCGATGCGCGGCCAGGATCGGCGTTGAAGTACGCGCCAGTCCCCCGCGGGGTACACCCCTCGTTGCCCTGGTCGATCCAGATGACGCATCGGCATGCCTGTGGGGCACGAAGCTCAGTGATCCAGGCGCAAACTCGCCAATACCTGATCGATGTAGGGCTTATCGCTCACACCGCTACGGGAACTGGGGAAATAAATAAACTTCAGCTGCGCGTATTCATCGGAGTACGAAGTCATGGCGACTGTAAAGCGCTCGGTGCTGGAAATGCGTGTGTAGTCGACCAGCGGAAAATCGAACGGGTCGACCGCAATCACCCATTGCTTGGCCCCGTCATGCACCTGGACCAATAAGCGCTGTTGGTCTTTATCCCATTCAAGGACCTCCACGCGGAAGCGACGCTTGTGCAGGCCGGGATTACCGCCCGCGTTGGCATCGGTGCTGCCGGGATCAGAAAATACCAGTTCCTTGTCTACCACGGGCTTGCTGGTTCCGTCATCGAGCTGCGCGAAGTACACGGTGCCGTCCATCTTGGCGCCCACCAGTTCCAGCGACTCGATTTGCCTCGCTTTGACATCGTTGGCGACGCTTTCAAGGCGCTCCATCAGGCTCGCCTTGTCCTTGGGCGCCTGCGCGTCGATCTGGCGGCGAAGCTGGCGGAACAGCGGACTGAGGTTGAGCGAATCCTGGAAGTTGGCCGCGAGCAATTCCAGTTCCACCAATTGCTGGCCGATATCGCCATCCCGCTTGGTCATGAAGGTGTCGAGCACCTTGCCGAACATGTCCTTGCGCAATCCGGAATCCGCTTGCTCGCGTGAGGTGAGCAATTCGGTGTACAGACGCAGCCGGGCGTCGGCCGCCTGGTTCTTGGCCGTGGTCGCCTCGTAGCGGTGCGACAAGTACGCCAAGGCCAACGGGATCGCCAATACCGTCAGCATCGTCTTTACGGACTCCGAATTCAGCCACGCGGGCCGCATGGGTCAGCGGCGTACCAAGCGCGCGCCGGCGGCGCCCGCGTCCAACTCAAAATCGTATTGCGTGGGGTTGGGGTCGACAATGACGTCGGTCTGGGCCGTCACGCTCCCGTTCTGATAATTCAGCTTGCAGCTGCCCTTGGCTTTCGTTGAGAAATGGTAGCTGCCCCGATCGTCGGTCTGGGTTTCCACCGGAGCCTCAAGTCCTGCGCAGCGGAGCGTCAGGTGGGCCTTGGGGACCGGCTTGCCCTGCTGCGTTACGGTGCCAAAGATGGTGGCGGCACTGACCGGCGCCGACAGCAGCGCACCGAGGGTCAGGGCGGCGAGTCCGCGAATCCAAAATTTGTTCTGCATGGGAGCTCCGTAATCAATTGCAGGGCCGGTGCGCGCGCCGGGCGCAGAGGATAGTCCGAAGCCCCTATCGCTTCAACACACGGCAAGCGCCCGCAGTGGCAGGTGTCAAAGCGCATCGCAATGCGCCGGCCGATGCCGCATCAGCGCCTACGAATTTTCTGATATTTATCGGTGCCCTGGGTGGCGCACTCGGCTCCGGGCCGGACGGCTTTCTTGATCCGCCGGGTTGATATGATAGGACCGCCGTGCCGAGTCCCGGGCATTTGAGGGATCCAGAGGCCACTCACATGATCAAATCAGCGCTCAAGGGAAACTGGCTCATTGATCCGGTGCGCAAGGTTCGACCGCTCTGGCGGGGGTTGCTGTTTTATGTGCTGGGCAATTGGGCGTTGATTCCCTTGCTGGAGCGCGCCTACGATCCCACCGCCCGAGTGTTTCATATGGGCGAGGGCTTGACGGCCGCCAATATCGCGCTCGGCGAGCTGCTACTGTTCATCGCCACGCTGCTGTGCACGGCCCTGTTCGCTCGCTACGAGGGACGGCGCGTCGACAGTTACGGTCTTCCCCGCCAGCTCGCGCTCAGCGCGCTGACCTGGGAGGGCGCACTGGCCGGCGTGCTCATGGCCGGCGCCGTGGCGCTGGGCATGTACTTACTGGGCGGTATGCAGGTGCTCGGCTTGGCCACCACGGGCAGCGCATTGGCGCTGTCCGCCCTGGGCTGGCTAGTCGCGAATATTCTCATCGGCGTCGCCGAAGAATTTTGGTACCGCTCGTACATTCTTCAGACCCTTTGGAAGAGCCTGGGGTTCTGGCCGGCCGCGATCATCATCGCGCTTAACTTCGCGGCCGATCATTATTTCACTAAGCCGGGTGAAAACATCTGGGACGTCATCACGCTGCTCTCATTGAGCCTGCTGATGTGCTACAGCGTCCTGCGTACCGGCACGTTGTGGTTCGCCGTTGGCTTTCATGTGGCCTTTGATTACATGCAGCTGTTCGTCATCGGCACCCCTAACGGCGCGCAGGTGCCGGTGGGGCGCCTGTTGAACGTGCGCTTTGCGGGACCCCCATGGTTGACCGGAGGAGTCCTGGGCACAGAGGCGAGCTTCCTGATGTACCCGATGATCATTTTGCTGTGGCTCTATATTGGGTGGCGCTTCCCGGTCCGCCCCGCGGTCGCGGCCGCAAATACGTTGGGAGCATATTAAGATGATGGCCGTTCACCGCCCTTGGCCAGCCTGTCGGGGTCGGCCGGCACACGGCATGCCGAAAAGATTTGAGCCGCTAGCGGACCTCGGCCCTTGACCCACAGCGCCAGTGGCGCGGTGGTCGCCACCTTCATTGCACAGATCGTGGCATTGCTGCTGGTCGGCCGCTTACTGGGCGAAGTGGCCCATCGACTTAAACAGCCGGCCGTGATTGGGCAGCTGCTGGCCGGCGTACTGCTGGGCCCTTCGATACTGGGCTGGTGGCCGGCCGCCGAACATTGGCTATTCCCGCCGGCACCTGCTCAGAAAGCGATGCTCGATGGTGTGGCGCAACTGGGCATCCTGATGCTTCTGCTCCTGACGGGCATGGAGACGGACCTGGCCATCGTCAAGCGGGTCCGGCGCGCGGCGCTCGGGGTGACCCTGTTCGGAATCGCGCTACCGTTCGCAGGCGGATTTGCGCTGGGCGAATCGCTCCCGGAGGCACTCCTGCCCAGTCCGGGCGCCCGGCTCCTGACCTCGCTATTCCTGGGCATCGCCTTGGCCATCTCTTCGGTGAAGATTGTGGCCACCGTCATCAAACAGCTCAACTTCACGCACCGGCGCGTCGGCCAGGTGCTGCTGGCCTCAGCGGTCCTCGACGATACGCTCGGGTGGCTGATCCTGGCGGTGGTGTTCGGGTTGGCGCGTCACGGCGCCGTGGATTTCACCGCGCTGTGGAAAACCGTGCTCGGCGCCGTCGGCTTCATGGCACTGAGTTTCACGGTGGGCGGAACAGCCGTGAGCTTTGTGATTCGCTGGTGCAACGACCATTTCCAGACTGAGCTTGCCGTCGTTACCGTGATCCTCCTTATCCTGGGCTTGTTTGCGCTGACGACCGATGCCCTGGGCCTGCACACCGCTCTGGGGGCCTTCGTCGCAGGCATGCTCATCGGGCGTTCACCGATACTCACCTCACATATCGAAGGGCAGTTGCGCGGCCTGATCACGGCGCTGTTCATGCCGGTGTTCTTTGGCCTGGCCGGATTGGGGACCGATTTCGGCCTGCTGCGCAACGGCTCGGTTCTGACGTGGGCCGGGATCGTGATCCTCGTGGCCACCGTAGGCAAATTTTCCGGTGCACTGGCAGGCGGGCGCGTGGGCGGGCTGTCGTGGCGCGAATCCATCGCCGTGGGTTGTGGCATGAACGCCCGAGGATCCACGGAAGTGGTCGTCGCGACCCTGGGACTGAGCGTGGGTGTTCTGAATCCGACACTCTTTACCCTGATCGTGATCATGGCCGTCGTCACGACGCTGGTCATGCCCTCGACTTTGGGCGCCGCACTTCGCAGCATTCCGCTGACCAGCGACGAGGCGCGTCGCCTCCAGCAACGCGAGTTTGATCAGGGCAGCTACGTCGCCCAACTCGAGCGTCTGCTCATCGCGGTCGATCAAAGCAGCAGCGGCCAGCTCGCCTCGCGCCTGGTCGGCTTATTGGCCGGAGCACGCGGAATGCCCACGACGATACTGCCCATCAAGCACTCAGCGAGTGCGGCCGCTGAGGCGGGAGGTGCGGCTCCCGCGGTGACCCTGGCTGCCGGGCAGGCGCGAGTCCTGGCCGCAGACGAAACGGCGGCGACCGGGTCGGCCGTGGCCGTTGAGGTCGCGACCTCTGGAATAGCACGACCTGAGGAAGCCGTGGGCGTGGAGGCGAGAAAGGGTTTTGATTTGGTTTGGGTGGGCGTCGATCCGACCACGGATGAGGCGGGCGAAATCGATCAGCAGGTGGCCGAGCTGGTGTCGGGGTTTAAGGGCCACGCGGCCATCGTGAGCGCCCGCGGCCAGCGCGCTCAGCATGCAAGCTCGGGGTCGCTGCAAATCCTGCTCGCGGTAACGGGCACCGCCTACTCGAGTCGCGCCGCCGAGATCGCCCTCGCGCTGGCCCACGCGAGCCGAAGCACTGTGACGGCTCTGTACGTGGAGTCCCAGGCGCCCACGACACACTGGCGCCAAAACTTTGCCGGTGCGCTGCGGGGGCGAGGACAGAGCGAATCGGTGCTGAAGGAAGTGGTCGAGCTGGGCGCGCATTTCGAAACCGCGGTGCGCACGCGCGTCGGATACGGCCCGGACCCCGCCCAGGCGATCTTGAACGAATTGAAGAACGCGCCCTACGATCTGCTCGTGCTGGGGGTGACCGCGCGGTCGCGGGAGAGCTTATTTTTCGGGAGCGTCGCCTCCGCCATGCTGCAACAAGCGCGCGAGTCGATACTTCTGCTGGCCACCTGACTCCGAAGTCCTTGGGCTCTGGATTCGGCACCGCGATGCGGCTAAGCGGCAATGCCCTCCAGTAATTTGAGCAACGCGACCGGATCGGCGGGCTTGACCAGATGCAGGTCAAAGCCCGATTCGGTGGTTCGCCGGCGATCCTGCTCCTGACCCCAGCCGGTCAAGGCGATCACGGTCATTTGGCGACCCCACTCGAGCTGCCGAAAGCGCTGGCAGACCTCGTTCCCGTTCATATTGGGCAGGCCGATATCCAACAGGACCACATCGGGGCGCGTGGACTCGGCCACCTCGAGAGCCTGTTCGCCATCGTGCGCCACGTAGAGCTCGTAGCCGGAGAGCTCAAGAAGTGTTGCCAGGGTGAGCGCCGCATCCTCGCTGTCATCGACCACCAGAATCCGCAGCCGGGCGGCCCGTTCCCGTGCGGCCGGAGGATGCCCTGAGTCCGCGGCGGCAGACAGCGATTGGTCCAGAGCCAGCGGCAATCGCACTGTAAATTCACTTCCCAGACCCAGCCCGCCACTGTGGCCCGTAACGCGTCCGTGGTGCAATTCCACCAGTTGCTTGACCAGCGACAAGCCGATGCCCAGGCCGCCGCCCAAGCGGTGGGGCGCGCCCTGACCCTGGGAGAACAGCTCAAAAAGTCGGGCCATCTGTTCGCCCGGGATGCCGACCCCACTGTCACTGACCGACACCACCACTTCGGCTCCGTCCTCCTCGGCCACGAGCTTGATGCGGCCCGAAGCCTCGGTGAATTTCGCAGCGTTGTTCAGAAGATTGGCAAATACCTGAGACAGCCGGGTCAGGTCCGCGTCAAGAACCAAAGATTTCTCGGGCAATACCACTTCGAGCTGGTGATCATTCTGGTCGATCAGGGGTCCGCTGGTTTCCACGGCGCTCTGGATAATCTGCTGCAGCGTCACCCGCCCCCGACGCAGCTCGAGCTTTCCCTGGCTGATGCGGCTCACGTCGAGCAGGTCATCAACGATCCGCGCCATTTGTCCTATTTGCCGGTCGATGATGTCCTGCAACTTGCGGGCGGCGGGGCCGGCGCCCTCCTGGGTGCGCAGAATCTGCACTGCATTGCGAACCGGCGCCAGTGGATTGCGCAGCTCGTGCGCCAGGGTCGCAAGGAATTCATCCTTGCGCTGATCGGCCTCGCGCAGCGCCTGCTCGGCACTGACCAAGTCGCTGTTGTCCATGGACATGCCGATAAGGCCGCGAAAGCTCGCAGCGGGCTCAGCCTGCTGGTCCAGCAGCGGCACGGCGCTCGATTCAATCCAGCGGTAAACACCGTCCGCTCGGCGCAGACGCACCCGGCCGCTGAGGGGCGAGTGGTCGCGAATGGCCGCGAGGAACTGTCGGGTGGCCGCTTCGCTGTCTTCCGGGTGCAGCACCCGCTGCCAGTCCTCGCGCAACTGGTCCAATGACAGGCCGGTAAACAACTCGAAGCGCCGGCTCATGAATGTGAAACGCCCGTGTGCGTCGGTGCTCCAGATAAATCCGGGCGCGGCGTCCGCGAGCCCCTGAAACTGCGCCGCCCCGGCGCGCAGCTGCTGCTGCGCGGACTCCAGCACACGGGTGCGCTCGACCAGATCCGCAGTGCGCGCCTTGACGCGCTGTTCGAGCGTCCGATTCAATTCCTGCAGCTCGCGCTGCGCTTCACGCCGCTCGGTAGCCTCCTCACCGAGTCGGCGATTGATACGCTCCAGCTCCCGGGCCTGGCGATAAAGGTTGGCGAAGATCCCGACCTTTGAGCGCAGCACGGTCGCATTGATGGGCTTATGCAGGTAGTCGACCGCGCCGGTGCTGTAGCCCTCGAGCACGTGCTGGTCTTCGTTGTAATAGGCGGTCAGAAAAATGATCGGTATCTGTTCGGTCTTCTTACGCTGCTTGATCAGCGCAGCCAGTTCAAAGCCCGTCAGGCTGGGCATGCGCACGTCGAGGATCAGCAGCGCAAATTCCTGCGCCATGAGCGCCAGCAGGGCCTGATCGGCCGATTCGGCACGCACCAGCTTATAGCCGGGATCTTGAAGTACGGTCTCGAGCACGGTGAGATTAACGGGCTCGTCGTCCACGATCAGGATGTTGATCGGATCGGCGAGCCCGTTGCCCGCGGCGCTGTCATCGCCGGCCTCGCCGGAAGGCACCGAGCCGCGCAAGCGGCGGTCCGTCGGTGCGGAGTGCGACGCCGCTTTCATCGGAACAGCCACACCCGCATCAGCGACAACAGTTCATCGGTGTTGACGGGTTTGGCAATGTAGTCGCTTGCCCCGGCGCTCAGGCATTTCTCGCGATCGCCTTTCATGGCCTTGGCGGTCAGCGCCAGGATCGGCAGGGTGCGAAGGTGCGGCAGTTCGCGGATCTGGCGCATGGTCTCATAACCGTCCATGTCCGGCATCATGATGTCCATCAGCACAATGCTGATTTCCGAGTTGTCGAGAATGGTCTTGATGGCATCGCGCCCGTTGGTCGCGCTGATGACCTCGGCGCTCTGGTTTTCGAGCAGCGAAGTCAGCGCAAAGATGTTGCGGGCGTCGTCGTCCACCACCAGCACCTTGCGCCCGCGCAAAACCTCGTTGGAATTGTGCAGCCCCTGCAGCACTTTTTGCATGTTCTCGGGCAGCTCCGCGACCACGCGATGAAGGAACAGCGCGGTCTCATCCAGCAAGCGCTCAGGCGATTGCACGTCCTTCAATACGATGCTCTTGGCCAGCGACCTCAGATGCTGCTGCTCGGGGTCGCTGAGCTCCTTGCCGGTATAGACCACCACGGGCACCTCGGACAGTTGCGGCTCGGCATGGATCTTCTCGAGCAACTCGAATCCGCTCATGTCCGGCAGGCGCAAGTCCAGTACCACGCAATCGAAGCGCTGGGCGTGCATCTGCTCAAGCGCCGCCGCGCCCGTCCCCACTGCCACCATCTCAATGTCCTTGTAGCCGAGCAGGGCCTTAATCGATTGCTGCTCGATGAAATTGTCCTCGACAATCAGCAGGTGCTTGGTGCGTGATTTCGTGAATTCCTGGATGCGATCGAACGCGCCCTTTAGGACGTCCACGGTCGGTGCCTTAACCACGTAGGCGAAGGCACCGTGCGCCAGCCCGTGTTGACGCTCCTCATCCAGTGTGACGATCTGCACCGGGATGTGGCGGGTCAGTGCATCGCTCTTGAGACGATTGAGCACGGTCCAGCCGAGCATGTCGGGCAGGAAGATGTCGAGCGATATGGCGCTGGGTCGGAACTGGCGCGCCAGCGACAGGCCCAGCGCGCCGTTAGTGGCCACCAGGCCCTTAAAGCCGCGGTCACGGGCGAGCCCGAGCAGTATGCGGGCATAGTGCGGGTCATCCTCGATGATCAGAACCACCGGATCGTTTTCTCCAATGGCACCGCGGTCATCATCGACCCGAATTTCGCGCACCGGAGGCAGCACCGCCGAGGGCTGGGGACGAGCCAACTGTGAGGAAGCGCTGTGACTGGCGGCGCCGGTCTGACCGTCCGGGCCCGAATACAGCACCGGAAGGAACAAGGTAAAGATGCTGCCTTCGCCCAGGCGGCTCACCAAGCGGATTTCCCCGCCCAGCAACGCCGCCAGCTCGCGGCTGATGGCGAGACCCAGTCCGGTGCCTCCGAATTTGCGCGAGGTGCCCGCATCGGCCTGCTGGAAGGCCTCGAAGATCAGGCGCTGCTTTTCCGGGGCCACGCCGATGCCGGTGTCCTCCACGACAAAGGCCACCACCTGTCGGGCCTGACTGAGCACGCGATGGTCGGGACTCCATCCCCCGCTGGCGAGCGACACGCGCACTTTCACATGGCCGTGCGTGGTGAATTTCACCGCGTTGGACAGCAGGTTCTTCAGAATCTGCTGCAGACGCTTGGAATCACTCTCCAGGGCGGTCGGCAGGTCGGGGGCGAAATGCACCTCGAAGGGCAGATTCTTGGCTTCCGCCACGTGGCGGAAGTTGCGCTCGATGTTATCGCGCACCTGTTCGAAGGATAGCTCCTCGATTTCCACCGTGACCGTGCCGGATTCGATCTTGGACAGGTCCAGGATGTCGGTGATCAGGTGCAGCAGGTCGGAGCCCGAGGAATTGATATTGCGCGAGAATTCCACCTGCTTGGAGGACAGATTCCCTTCCGAGTTTTCGCCCAGCTGCTGGCTCAGGATTAAAATGGAGTTCAGCGGGGTGCGCAATTCGTGCGACATGTTGGCGAGAAATTCCGACTTGTATTTCGAAGTGAGGGCGAGCTCGGCGGCCTTCTCCTCGAGCGCTCTTCGGGCCTGCTCCACTTCCGCGTTCTTGCGTTCGACCTCGGCATTCTGGTCGGCGAGCAGCTTGGCCTTGGTGCCTAATTCCTCGTTGGTCTGCTGCAATTCGCGCTGGCGCGACTGCAACTCCACGGTCAGCTGCTGGGACTGGGCAAGCAGTCCTTCGGTGCGCATGGTCGCTTCAATCGTGTTAAACACCGCGCCAATGCTCAGTGTCAGCAGGTCCAGAAAGGCCAGCGAACCGGGGGTGAAGGCTTCCAGCGAGGCGAGTTCGATGACCGCCTTGGTGTCGCCCTCGAACAGCACCGGCACGACGATGATGCTGATGCGTCGGGCCGCTCCCAGGCTCGATGAGACCTGGATAAAATCCGAGGCCACGTTATTGAGCAGCGTCCGCGACTTCTCGACCGCGCACTGACCCACCATGCCCTGTCCCAAGGCAATCGTGTCCATGAACTTCACATCGCCCCCGAAAGCGTAGCTGGCCAGCAGCCGCAGGCCGCGCTCCCCTTCGACGTCGGTGACGTGGTAGATCGTGCCCTGGTTGGCGTTGACCAGCGGCGCCAGTTCGCTCAGCAGCAACTTGCCCACCGTGTTCAACTCGCGCTGCCCCTGCAGCATGCCGGTAAATCGGGCGACGTTGGTCTTGAGCCAGTCCTGCTCGCGATTGCTTTCGGTGGTCTCGCGCAGGTTGTAGATCATCGTGTTGATGTTGTCCTTGAGCTCGGCGACCTCCCCACGGGTTTCCACCTGAATGGAGCGAGTCAGGTCACCTTTGGTCACGGCGGTGGCGACCTCGGCGATCGCGCGCACCTGCGTGGTCAGGTTGGCGGCGAGCAGGTTGACGTTACCGGTCAGATCCTTCCAGGTGCCGGCGGCTCCCGGGACGTTCGCCTGTCCTCCCAGCCGCCCCTCCACGCCCACTTCACGGGCGACGTTGGTCACCTGGTCGGCGAAGGTGGCGAGCGTGTGGGTCATATTGTTGATGGTGTCGGCCAGAGCGGCGACTTCTCCTTTGGCCTGCACGGTCAGGCGCTGCGACAAGTTGCCGGTGGCCACGGCGGTCACCACTTTGACGATGCCGCGCACCTGCTCGGTAAGATTGGAGGCCATAAAATTGACGCTGTCGGTCAGATCCTTCCAGGTCCCACCGACGCCCGGCACCTGGGCCTGGCCACCGAGCTTGCCCTCGGTACCGACCTCGCGCGCGACGCGCGTGACTTCTCCGGCGAAGGAATTGAGCTGATCCACCATGGTGTTGATGGTGTTCTTCAGCTCGAGGATTTCACCCTTGACGTCGACCGTGATCTTCCGATTCAGGTCCCCGCGCGCCACCGCCGTGGTGACCTCGGCAATGTTGCGCACCTGCGCGGTCAGGTTGGCTCCCATAGTGTTGACCGAGTCGGTGAGGTCCTTCCAGGTGCCCGCCACTCCGGGCACCACGGCCTGCACGCCCAGACGTCCCTCGGTGCCCACCTCGCGCGCCACGCGGGTGACCTCCGAGGCGAAGGAGCGCAACTGCTCGACCATGGTGTTGATGGTTTCCTTGAGCTGCATAATCTCCCCGCGCACGTCGACGGTGATTTTCTTGGACAGGTCACCGTTGGCGACCGCGATGGTCACGTCGGCAATGTTGCGCACCTGGCCGGTCAGGTTCGAGGCCATGGAATTGACGTTGTCGGTCAGGTCCTTCCAGGTGCCGGCGACCCCTGGCACGGCGGCCTGACCGCCGAGCTTTCCTTCGGTGCCGACCTCGCGCGCCACGCGCGTGACTTCCGAAGCAAAGCCCGAAAGCTGGTCGACCATCGTGTTGATGGTGTCCTTGAGCTTGAGGATTTCACCCTTGACGTCCACCGTAATCTTGCGATTGAGATCGCCGCGGGCAATCGCGGTGGCCACGTCGGCAATATTGCGCACCTGGCCGGTGAGGTTGGAGGCCATGGAATTGACGTTGTCGGTCAGGTCCTTCCAGGTGCCGGCGACGCCGGGGACCTGCGCCTGACCGCCCAGCTTGCCGTCGGTGCCGACCTCGCGGGCCACACGGCTCACTTCGGCGGCGAACGAGCGCAGCTGATCGACCATCGTGTTGATGGTCTCCTTGAGTTCCAGAATTTCGCCGCGCACGTCCACGGTGATCTTCTTCGACAGGTCGCCGTTGGCGACCGCAATGGTCACCTCGGCGATGTTACGGACCTGGGCCGTGAGGTTGGAGGCCATGGAATTGACGTTGTCGGTCAGGTCCTTCCAGGTCCCGGCGACGCCCGGCACCTGCGCCTGGCCGCCGAGCTTGCCCTCGGTGCCCACTTCGCGCGCCACGCGCGTGACTTCGGAAGCAAAACCGTTCAGCTGATCGACCATCGTGTTGATGGTGTTCTTCAGTTCCAGGATTTCCCCGCGCACGTCCACGGTGATCTTCTTGGAGAGGTCACCGGTGGCCACGGCGGTGGTGACGTCGGCAATGTTGCGGACCTGACCGGTCAGGTTATTGGCCATGAAATTGACGTTGTCGGTCAAATCCTTCCAGGTGCCGGCCACCCCGGGCACCTGCGCCTGGCCGCCGAGCTTGCCCTCAGTGCCCACTTCGCGCGCCACGCGCGTGACTTCGGAAGCAAAACCGTTCAACTGATCGACCATCGTGTTGATGGTGTTCTTCAGTTCCAGAATTTCCCCGCGCACGTCCACGGTGATCTATTTCGACAAGACCCCGATCGCCACGGCGGTCGCCACGCCGGCGATGTTGCGGACCTGCCCGGTCAGGTTGGAGGCCATGAAGTTGACGTTGTCGGTCAGGTCCTTCCAGGTGCCGGCGACGCCTGGCACCTGCGCCTGGCCGCCGAGCTTGCCCTCGGTGCCCACTTCGCGCGCCACGCGCGTGACTTCGGAAGCAAAACCGTTCAACTGATCGACCATCGTGTTGATGGTGTTCTTCAGTTCCAGAATTTCACCGCGCACGTCCACGGTGATCTTTTTCGACAAGTCCCCGTTGGCCACGGCGGTCGCCACGCCGGCGATGTTGCGGACCTGCCCGGTCAGGTTGGAGGCCATGAAGTTGACGTTGTCGGTCAGGTCCTTCCAGGTGCCGGCGACGCCCGGCACCTGCGCCTGGCCGCCCAGTTTGCCCTCGGTGCCCACTTCGCGCGCCACGCGGGTGACTTCGGAAGCAAAACCGTTCAGCTGATCGACCATCGTGTTGATGGTGTTCTTCAGTTCCAGAATTTCACCGCGCACGTCCACGGTGATCTTCTTCGACAAGTCCCCGTTGGCCACGGCGGTGGTGACGTCGGCAATGTTGCGGACCTGACCAGTCAGGTTGGAGGCCATGAAATTGACGTTGTCGGTCAAATCCTTCCAGGTCCCGGCCACCCCGGGGACCTGCGCCTGGCCACCCAGCTTACCCTCGGTGCCCACTTCGCGCGCCACGCGCGTGACTTCGGAAGCAAAACCGTTCAACTGATCGACCATCGTGTTGATGGTGTTCTTGAGCGCCAAAATCTCGCCCTGCACTTCCACGGCGATCTTGGAAGATAAGTCGCCGCGCGCAATCGCGGTGGCGACGTCGGCAATGTTGCGCACCTGGCCGGTGAGATTCGAGGCCATCGAATTCACCGAGTCGGTGAGGTCCTTCCAGGTCCCCGCAACGCCGGGCACCTGCGCCTGGCCCCCGAGCTTGCCCTCGGTGCCCACTTCGCGCGCCACGCGCGTGACTTCGGCCGAAAAGCCATTGAGCTGGTCGACCATCGTGTTGATGGTCTCCTTAAGCTCGAGGATTTCACCCTTTACATCGACCGTGATCTTGCGCGACAAATCCCCGCGCGCGACCGCGGTGGTGACCGTGGCAATATTGCGCACCTGGGCGGTAAGGTTCGTGGCCATGGCGTTCACCGAATCGGTGAGGTCCTTCCAGGTACCGGCGACGCCCGGGAGCACCGCCTGGCCGCCGAGGCGCCCTTCCGTACCCACTTCGCGCGCCACACGCGTGACCTCGGAGGCGAAGGAGCGCAGCTGATCGACCATGGTGTTGGTCGCTTCCTTGAGCAGGAGGATCTCGCCTCGAACGTCGACGGTGATCTTCTTGGACAAATCTCCGTTGGCGACGCCGATCGTGACCTCGGCGATATTGCGCACCTGCGCGGTCAGGTTCCCGGCCATCTGATTGACCGAATCTCTTAAGTCCTTCCAGACGCCCGACACACCCTTGACCTGAGCCTGTCCGCCGAGCTTGCCTTCGGTGCCAACCTCGCGGGCCACGCGGGTGACCTCCGAGGTGAACACCGCGAGCTGTTGGATCATGGTATTGACGAGTTTGGCCGAACGCAGGAACTCGCCTTTGAGCGCACGCCCGTCGACCTCCAGGTCCATCGATTCGGCCAGGTCCCCTTTGGCGACCGCGCCGATGGTTCGGGCGATTTCGGTGGTCGGTCGGACCAGATCGTCGATCAGCGTGTTGACCGCGTCGGCTTCGGCGGCCCAGCCACCCACGGCCCCGGGAAGGGTGATGCGTTGGCGCAACCGACCCTGCTTGCCGACCGACTCCGTGAGCCGCGCCACTTCCTCCGACATGCGCTGCTGCTGCGCGATGGTTTGATTGAAGGCGGCCGCCAGAAGGGCGTTGGTCGTGGCCCATTGCTTGGGCAGCCGGACATTAAAATTGCCGTCGCGGAACGCCTCCATGGCCGCCAGGATCTGTCGCATTTGCACATCGCGCGAGTCCTCGTTCCAGGCCGGATCCAGGTCCGATTTGCGTAGGCGCCCGTTGCCGTGTGCGGGAGAAGCCGATGATTTGGAGCGTGCGCGCGTCCTGACTTCGTTCATTTAACCACCGAGTTCTGGGAACCTGCTCGACCACCACAGCGGGCGCCGTCACTGGGCGGTTCAATATGCACAGTGGAACCCCCGAAGACGCAATGCCCGCGTTGGAGGAAACATACCGGAAGGACGGAAGCACACTGTAGGCCGCAGGACCGAGCCTCGGTAGGAGGGCTCCGACAATGTTCAGGCTGCGTGCCTCGTCACGTATTAATGCACGACGCCATCCGGGAGACTCGACGTGACCCCGCGCTTAGGTGCATAAACGAAAATGGGCGAAGGACTTCCTGAGTCCTTCGCCCATACCCGAGCAACCTGGTTCCTGGCTCAGGAACCGGAGACCCTCACGGCGGTTGCATCCACACCCTTGACGTCCTTGACCTGCTGGGCCACCTGCTTGACATGCTCCACCGCATCAGCGGTCGGCACGCTGCCGGTGAGAATGACCACACCGTTGATCGTGCTGACGGCCAACTGACTTCCCGCGGCGTCGGCGGCGATCTGCGATTGAACGGCGCTGGTAATGATGTGATCCGAGTTGGCGGAATCCGCGCCCACCGCGCGGGCCTGCATGGTGGTGGTCACTTCGCCATTGTTCAGCGCGGATCCGGTCGCGGCCCCGCCGTTCGCGTTGGCTACTGCGCTTGAGCCCGCGGAATCCGCTGCGGTGTCGGCCTGCGCCGTGTTACCCGGCTCCAGGGTGCCACCGCTGGAGGGGGCCGATGTGGCGGCCAGCGGGGCCACCGCGCCCTCACCGGTCGGAACACGCGCCATGGCGGATTCCGCAGCAACAGGGCTCGTCTTACTTGGAACCGATGAGATGGGCTGACGCGAAGAGCTTAACGGCGGGCTTTGGCCCGTCGAATGACTGGTCTTCGGTGTGCTGCTGCCCGACGGCTTCGCAGCGCTGCTCGGGGTCGGCTCTGTGCTTTGCGCCGTCGGCGACTCCGAGGTGGTTGGGGGGGAATCGGCAGGCGCAGCCGTTGCGGCGGCCCCCGTCAAGGGCGTGCCCTCGGCCATGGGAGGCGGCGGCGCGGTCTGGGAAGTCTGACTAGCCTCCGGAACTGCAGTATCCAGAAGGGCCGTCGGCGCGGTCGCCGGGGACTTCGAGACGATTTGCCGATGCGACTGCACGGCGAGCACCCCGGCACCGATCGCCGCGACTACGGCGACACCCGCCCCGACGACGATTCGATGGTTTTTTTGAACAGCCATATTCATTTCACATTCCTCCGTTACTGATTTGACGAGCAGGTCCCCGAATAAGGTCACTTCACGGACCTGTCACCCTTCATGCTTTCAGTAGACACGTGCCCACGGCGCACGAGTAGGTATGCATCCCGACTTTCCGGGCAAGGGATCGCCTACATTGGGGTGTCGGAACACGCGTCGGGCAGCAAACTGTCTGCGCTTGATGACACCTTTGCTGTCGCGAGTCGGAGGGCGCGCTTCCTAGATGTAGGTGCGCGCTGACGGTGGAAGGGGTACGTGTCCGCTAGGTCCGTCGAGCGGCCCAGAACAGCATGCATTCGCACTTTCCATTGGGGGGGATGCGATTGGACGATTTACAGCAGCAGGGGACGATGTGACTTACCGGCGCCCCGTTGCCAAGCTCAGTGGCCCGATGAACGTGCGCAGCACCTCACTGGCGGTACTGGCAATTTTGGCCACGATTTTTTTTCTGCGCGAGGCGCAGGCCGTGTTCATCCCGGTCGCGATTGCCTGCGCGACGGCTTGCGCGCTGGCCCCGATCGTCCGCTGGCTGCGTCGCGCGGTCCATATCCCGAAGCCCCTGGGGGCCGCGGCCGTCCTATTGTTGCTTTTTGCGCTGCTGGGACTCGGTGCCGACGCGCTGCAACCACAGGTCATTCGCATCCTGGATGTGGTGCCGAAGGCCACGGCTAAGTTCGCCGATGCGATGCGCGCGAACGCCCGAAACCGGAATAGCGCCCTGCAGAAGCTCAACCGAGCGGCCACTGAAATCGAGCGCGCCGCCGCGGTGGCGAATACCCCCGGGGCAGCGCCGCCACGCGCCGTGACCCGTGCTCCAGCCGCTGCTGCGGAGCCGCCGATCAATGTGCGTGATTACATCATGATGGGCACGGCCAACGCACTGGCGGGATTTGGTCAGCTCGTCGTGGTGCTTTCGCTCGCCTATTTCCTGCTGATATCGGGCGATAGTTTCCGCCTCGCCCTGGTGCGCGCCAGCGGTCCGAGTACCGCCAAGAGGAAGATGACGTTGAGGATTTTTTCGGACGTCCAAACCCAGATACAGCGTTACCTGGCCTTACAGGTGGCCACGAGCGCGTTACTCGGGGTCGTGGTCGGTGTGGCCTTCTTTGGGCTAGGGCTGGAAAACGCGGTGTTCTGGGCTTCTTGCGGCGCCATCCTGCATATGATTCCCTATGTCGGCCCCGCCGTGTTTCTCGTGATCGTGTCCATGGTCGCGTACGTCCAGTTCCAGACCTTGGGCCCGGTTGCGGCCATCATTCTCAGTATCCTGATCAGTACCGGGATCATCGGCATGCTGCTGGTGCCCTGGTTGACGCAGAGGGTGAGTCGCCTCCATGCCATCACTGTGTTCATATCGCTGCTGTTCTGGAGCTGGCTGTGGGGTACCTGGGGACTTTTGCTGGGGATCCCCATCATCATGGCCCTGAACGTCGTGTTCGAGCGCGTGGAGGGATTACAGGTGTTCAGTTACTTCCTGTCGGGTGGACCCGTGGATCACGCGCAGCAAAGCGTCGGAAATGGCGAAGCGGCAACCGACGAACCGCAGCCAGGAGCCCGCGGCCGCTAACGGTGGGGCAGGTTACACCGCAATGCCGCCTAGGGGCGGGTCAGAATCGTCCTACAGAGTTTGAGGCGAAAGGCGTATATGCAGTGCGTCAACGGCTGCTGATACTGCGGTCCAACTTGGGAACCAGTAGCTATTTGTGTGAAAATTCAAGAGCTTCAATAGCGCGCTAAAAATCAAAAAGGAGAATGGGGTGTTAGAAACAATTGCGGTAGTTTTGATCCTGCTGTGGATACTCGGAATGGTGAGTTCCTACACCATGGGCGGGTTCATCCATGTGCTGCTGGTGGTTGCGATCGTGGTGATTTTGATTCGCGTGATCCAAGGCCGCAAACCCTTATGAAGGGGAACAACCTTTAGGAGTCTGCCAGTCCGGCACGTACTCAGCGGAAAGTTGCCCTAAGAGGGGGAGTGACGCGGTGGACGCCCTGTGCACTGCCCAGCAGCGCCCCCGCTGCGGGAAAGTGCCAGGCATTGCTGGCGTAGGTCGCTGTCGCGTACTGCTCCGCCCCTCGCTAATTGACGGAATCCAGAGTGTTCTGGATCGAGGCCAGCACGGCTGGCAGCCGCTCGAAGTCCATACCTTTGTCCAGGATCTGGTCTACACCGAGTTCTCGGGCGCGCTCGGCAAAAATGGGGAGCGAGAAGTTAGTGAGCACAACGACCGCTGGACGCAACTTGCCCAGGGCGCGCAACACCCCGAATCCGGTGCCTTCCTTAAGCTGCAGGTCCAGGATAATGGCATCCACATCGTTGGCGCGGGTCATGGCCACCGCCCCGCGTTCGGTGTCGGCGGTTCCGACCACTTGGACTCCGGGAATCTGATCGAGGACCTCGCGCACCCGCTCGGCCAGCAGTTTGGAGTCTTCAACCAACAGGACGCGCAGCATCATGTGCACCCGCCAACAGGCCTCGCACTCGCAAGCACGCACAAGGTCTCTCGCGTACGTCCGCAACGCGATGCTTTAGAGCGAGTGACTAAACGACTTGAGTAAATTAAGGACATGGACTCAGGGTGTAGGTTGGATTCGACCGTGGAAGTGTCACCACGCTGGGGCATTGGCCGTTGGAGAGCAGTAGGTTCGGGCCCTTAAGAGATGTAAGGTGCGACCTACAGGTAAAAAACAGGCATTTCTGGTAAGTTTTCGGCGTGGCGGGCCCCATAAAAATCCTGATTGCCGAGGA
>JBBQTF010000022.1:0-68860 GCA_038234675.1 Steroidobacterales bacterium | reverse complement strand
GCGACTCGCCCTTGCGCCAGCGCTCCCACATCACCGCCTTCTGGCCTTCCGTGTAGTAAATCCGGGGTCTTTGCTTCATGGGCAACACTCCTCCTGCTCCCGCAGCCTCTAGTGTGTTGCATCCACCGGTTGAATCCGCAGTGCATTGTTGCCATTGCAGCTGGTGCCAGCGCGAGTCCGGCGCTTCATTCGCGTTAAATGCCATGATCGAGGCCGACCAGGTGGAACTGCTCAGCGGTGCGATCGACTTGGTGAATACGCCTTCGGCGAGCGGTAAGGGGCAGAAGATTGCGCGCTGTCCGACTTGCCGTATCGCGTTGTGGAGTTGCTATGCCGGTGCCGGAGACCGAGTGCGTTTTGTGCGGGTTGGCACGCTCGATCAACCGGCGCAATTTCCCCCGGATATACATATCTATACGAACACCAAACAGCCGTGGCTTGTTTTAACCCCCGGGGCCCCTACGGTCCCCGAGTACTACGATCGGGAAAAATACTGGCCGGCCGCGAGTCTGGCGCGCCGACAGGCGCTGTTGTTGGTCCCGAAGGCTTAGCCCTGGACTTTTAGCCGGCCTCATCAGGTTGGTTTGCCGGATCGCCTGCAGGCAGCACGTCACTGGCCCAACTCGAACGCTTCCAGTTGGGCACCGGCGTGCGCTCGCCGTCCCGTGGCACATAGGGCGAAGAAGCCGTCTTCTGCCAGGAATGAACGTAACGCGGGCAGTTTGGAAACGCCTGCTGGACAATCACGGACACGGCAAATTGCGCACCGGTATAAGTCGGGGTGATGGCATCGGCCTCTATAATGCGCGCGGTGCCGTGGATGCGGAGCCGTTGCGGCCGGGCGAAGTCGATGAACAGCAACCCAACCTGGGCATTTGCTGCAACATTGCCCATCGATAAATACATGCCATTGCCGTCGTAATTCGGAAACACGAGCGTGTGGCCATCAATGACGCGTACAAAGCCAGGATCGCCGCCCTTGTACGAACAACTGGGTTGCCCCTCGGAATTGACCGTCGCAAGGAAGAACATGTCCAGGCGTTCAACTAAATGCCGATCATCCTCAGTCAAATGATCGCGGCACAGTCGCTGCTCGAGGCGATCGGCCAGACGTTCACTGTCGAAGCGCCGCTGCAAATTGCGATGGGAGTCGCTGTAGAGCTTTGCCATGATGGGCTCCTGCGGCGCAGATCGAACCAGTATAGGAGCGCCGGCGTCTCAGCTGACGCGTCCCCCCGCCAGGAGCCCGGCTGAGCGGCCGAAGGCGGCCGCTCAGCCGTCCGCTTGTCAGTGCGCCGGCTTGCGGAACTTGAGGACGAAATTGTCGGCCTCGCCGATTGCCACGTAGCGGGCACGGTCCTTGTCCCCTTGCGAGAGCGATGGTGGCAAAGTCCAGACCCCATCCGCCCAGTCCTTGGTGTCCTTCGGGTTTGCGTTGATTTCAGAACTCGCCACCAGTTCGAAACCGGCCTTCTTGGCCAGCGCGACCGCAAAATCTTCGCGCAGATACCCGCTCTCGGCCTTCGGATCCTGCGGGCGATCGGTCCGCCCGCGATGGTCTTCGACGCCGAGAATGCCACCGGGTTTGAGGGCGCGGAAGCAGGCGGCGAGCGCGGCGTCGGCGTAGCCGCCGTTCACCCAGTTATGCAAATTGCGGAACGTGAGCACCAGGTCGGCGGAGTTGGCCGGGGCGATGTCGAAGTGATCCTTTCCGAGCGTCGTCTCAGTGATCTTGCCGACACGACCCTTATGGCCGGCCATTCGCGCGCGCCACTTGGCGATGCCTTCGTCCTCCTCCTTGTCTCCTGACGGGGGCTGGGCAACATAGTACTTGCCGCTCGCTGCCAGGTACGGTCCCAGGATTTCGCTCCAGTAGCCGGAACCGGGCCAGAGCTCCACGACGGTCATGTTCGGCTTAAGTCCGAAAAACGTCAGCTCCTCGCCCGGATGGCGCGCGGCATCTCGCGACTTGAAGGTGTCGGCCCGATCCGGGCTGGCAATCATTAGGGTCAGTTGCGGATCCGTGGCGGGTGTCGTTGCGGCGGCGGTAATGCCGCTGACGCTAGCCAATGCCAGTGCGATCAGGGTGACGTGAGCGCGGTTCAGGGTGTGCACGATCGACTCCTCGGAATGTGGGAATATAGGCGGCATGGGGATCGCCATCTATAGATTGAGAATGTATCGGCAAAGGCCCTAGCACACAACTAGTACGCAGCAAGTAACCGCATGAATACCAAACTACTGATCAATGGAAAATTGGCCGGCGGCAAAGGTGCCGCGGAACAGATCCTGGACCCGGCCAGCGGCAAGATCCTGGCGACCGTGAACGAGGCCTCCAAGGCACAGATCGATGCCGCCGTGGAGGCGGCGCGGGCCGCTTTTGGTGGTTGGGCTGCGACGCCGCCCAAGGATCGCGCTGCGCTCTTACTAAAGCTCGCCGATCGGATCGAGGCCGACGCAGCTGACTACGCCGCGCTCGAATCCGCCAACTGCGGCAAGCCACTCGCTGCGGTCAGCGGCGATGAAATCCCGGCGGTGGCCGATGTCATGCGCTTCTTTGCCGGCGCGGCGCGCACCATGCATGGCGCGGTCGCCGGAGAGTACGTGGCCGGTTATACCAGCATGATCCGACGCGATCCGGTCGGGGTGGTGGCCTCGATCGCGCCTTGGAACTATCCGTTGTTGATGGCGGCGTGGAAACTGGCCCCCGCCCTCGCCGCCGGCAACACGGTCGTGCTCAAGCCGTCCGAACAAACGCCCCTTAGCGCACTCAGGTTGGCGCTGACCTTGGCCGAGCTCTTTCCGCCGGGTGTCATTAACGTCATCTGCGGACGCGGCGAGAGCGTGGGCGCTCCCCTGATCTCGCACCCGGCCGTGGCGATGATCTCGCTGACCGGGGACGTATCGACGGGCGAGAAGGTTTTGGCCGCGGCGGCCAAGGGCGTCAAGCGCACCCACCTGGAATTGGGCGGCAAGGCGCCGGTCATCGTTTTCGATGACGCGGACGTGGACTCAGTGGTCAGCGGCGTGCGCACCTTCGGCTATTACAACGCCGGCCAGGATTGCACCGCGGCTTGCCGCATCTATGCCGGCGCCAAAGTGTACGAGCGCCTCGTGGCCGACCTGGCCGCGGCCGTGGGCACGATCAAGGTCGGCACGCAGCAAATGGCCGGCGTCGAGATGGGACCGCTGATCAGCGCGGAACAACGCACTCGCGTCGCGGGTTTTGTCGAGCGCGCGGCGGCCAAGAAGCACATCGAAGTGGTCACCGGTGGCAACGTAAAAACCGGCAAAGGCTTCTTCTTTGAGCCCACCGTCATTGCCGGCGCCCGCCAGAGCGATGAAATCGTACGCCGGGAAGTCTTTGGTCCGGTGGTGTCGGTGACTCGGTTCAAGGACAGCGACGATGCCATCGGCTGGGCCAATGATTCCGAATATGGACTGGCCTCCTCGGTATGGACCCGCGATGTCGGCCGCGCCATGCAGGTCGCGGCACGGCTCCGTTATGGCTGCACCTGGATCAACACTCATTTCATGCTGATCTCCGAGATGCCGCACGGCGGACTCAAGCGCTCTGGCTACGGAAAGGATCTTTCGATGTATGCGCTGGAGGACTACAGCGTGGTCCGCCACGTCATGGTCAAGCACTGATGATGGGCAGGTCCAAGGCGTGAACGAGCCGGGCGGCGCCGCGGTGCGCGGCTATCTCGGCGCGCTGCACGATGAACTGTGCAGTGCCTTCGCCGCCGCCGATGGCAGCCGGCAATTGACCCGCGACCCATGGTCGCGAGCTGCGGGGATCGAGACGCTCGCCGGCGATGGAGTGACCGCGGTTCTGGAGGGCGGTGCTTTATTCGAACGCGGCGGGGTAGCGCTGTCCGACGTGCGCGGCAGCGAGCTGCCGCCGGCGGCGAGCGCGCGCAACCCCAAGCTCGCCGGCCGGCCCTATCGGGCCATGGGCATCTCGGTCGTGATGCATCCGCGCAATCCGCAGGTGCCGACCAGCCATATGAATGTGCGCTACTTCAGCGCCGGGGAGGTCTGGTGGTTTGGCGGCGGCTTTGATCTGACGCCTTATCTGCCCTATGAGCAGGACACCCTGCTGTGGCATCGGGCCGCGGCCGCAGCCTGCGCGCCCTATCACGCGCGCCTCTATGCGCAGCTGCGCCAGGCCTGTGATGAGTATTTTTACCTGCGCCACAGGGGCGAGGCGCGCGGCATCGGGGGCCTGTTCTTTGATGATCTGAATGCGGAGACTCCGGAATTTGGAATGTCCTGGGAGCGCTGCTTTGAGTTCATGCGTGCCGTCCCCAGTCGGTTCTTGCAGGCCTACCTGGCTATCGTCAAGGAGCGCCGTGACTTGCCTTACGGTGATCGTGAACGACGCTATCAGCTCTATCGGCGCGGCCGCTACGTGGAATTCAATCTGCTATTTGACCGCGGCACCTTATTCGGCCTGCAATCCAACGGGCGCACTGATGCGATTCTCATGTCGATGCCGCCAACGGCACAGTGGGCCTATCGATCACCGGACCCGGAACTCGACGCCCGGTTGTTGCCCTTGCTGACCAGGCGCCATGGCCACGATTGGCTGGCGGGTACTTAAGCTACAGAACCGTGTCTTCCTATAAGCCATGGGCCGCCGTATTCGAACCGACACGCGCGCTGCTCAGCGCTGCTGCGTCGGCACCTGCGGTGCCGGGAATGCCAGCACGTTGCCCGTGTATACCTCCACCACTTCGCTAAAAGGCGTGCCGCTGGGCAGCGTCAACACCGCGCGGTGTTCCAGCACTTCGGCGGGCACCGGCAGATTTCCTGTGGCCTGTTCCGCGAGGATGGATTTCATTTCCCAACCTGGAGTCAAAGGGGTCCACAACAGGCGCGCGGACAAAGTGTGTCGCTGGAAATGCAGGGCATGAACGATTACCCCGAACGGAGTATCGGTCGTCTCCAGCAGATGATTCATCTGCGCAGTCAAGCGAGCCGGTACGTACCAGTTGTCGGCCTCCGAGAGCACCAGAGAACCGCACATCAGTTCAACGTGGCGATAGCGAACCGTTTGCGTGGTCGAGACGCCCAGCTCCACGCGTTGCGCAGCGGTAGGAGTCTTAGCCGCGCCTCGCAGCCGCACCGCGATGATGTGCGGGTCAGGGGCCATTTTGTGCAGCTCGCACCAGCGCGCGAGCGTCGCAGTGGCGCTGTCATGGCTCAGTAAATCGGCATTAAGCGTCTGCAGCAAGGCGAGAGCTTCGACGCGCACCGCGAAGGTGTCCGGCCAGCTCGACGCGGCGACGTGCACTTCGGCGCAGGTAATGCCGTTTGCCAGTGCCCCAAGCCCCAGCCCGATGAGCCAAACCCGCGCCCGTCTTGGACCCTTCATTGAGACATTCTGCCGTGCCGGATGCGGGGCGCGCGAGCCAAAAAAAAGCCCCTCCAAGCGGGGCTTCAACTTTCCAAAATAGATCCGGTCTGCCACGGGTGGGCCAATATTTTCCGGACTGGCAGAGCTGGCAAATTGCCTCCCCCGAAACTGCGGGGTTAACGCGTCGGTTCGCGCTTGATCATGCCCGGTGGCCAAAAATGTCGGCCGCCTCATCCGTGTCCACCCGGACAGCCAGATTTCTAAAATTCTGATCTGTTCGTTTTGCGCATCGCCAGAGCCGCCGATAGCGCATGGGGGGAGGATATGATTTCCGGAGCGAAAAATCTATAGCAAATCATCACTTTGAGGAGCGAATTATGTCGTCTTTGGACGACAATCATGGGTTCGAATTGCCTGGCCTGTGGTCAGAATCAGACGGATGGCGTCGGCAAAAAGCCCCGCAAACGGGAGAACGCGCTCGCCTCAATCTGCCGGATCCTCTCGGCCGATACTCCGTACTCGGCGGCGAGTTCATGCAACGTGGCCTTGGGGCTGGCGAGCCACCGACGCTTCACGATGGTGCGGCTGCGATCATCGAGCTTCTCCAGCCCTGAGGTCAGCTGCGCGGTGGAGTCCCCATCCCAATCTTCGGCCTCAACCTGCTTGGCCGGATCGGCATCGGGTGCGCCCAGGTAGGCGGCGGGACCATAGGAGTCCTCCTCTTCGCCTGCCGGCAGCGGATCGAAGCTCAAATCATGCGCGGAGAGGCGCTGTTCCATCTCCGTAACCTCTGCGGCCGGTACGCCCAGATCCCTGGCCACGGCGCGGGTCTCTTCGGCGCTGAGCCAGTTCAGATTGGTCTTGAGGCGGCGCAGGTTGAAAAAGAGCTTCCGTTGCGCCTTGGTGGTGGCAATCCGCACCAGCCTCCAGTTGCGCAGCACGTATTCATGGATTTCGGCCCGGATCCAATGGACCGCGAATGAGACCAGTCGCACACCCACGGCCGGATCAAAACGCTTGACGGCCTTCATGAGGCCGACGTTTCCTTCCTGGACCAAATCACTCAATGGCAATCCGTACCCGTTATAGCCGCGAGCAATGTGCACCACAAAACGAAGGTGTGAAAGCACCAGCTGGCGTGCCGCATCCAGGTCGTCGTGATCGCGGAACTGGCGTGCCAGCTTCTGTTCGTCCTCGCGGCTCAGGACCGGCACCCGGCTCACGCGCTCAACATACGCCTCAAAACTACCCAGCGGCCCGGCTACGCCAAGGTCGCCTACGTGCTTCATAATCGCGGTTTGTGCGCTCATGCCCAGAGTTCCCCTAAGAGTAAGAGATCGATGGGGGCAATTTTAGCACTCTTAAACCCAGAGTGCTAACGGTGTCATAAGCTAATAATGAACGTAAAATGCTAAAAATTTCAAAGACTTATGACTAGCCTGAACCAGGGTCGATCCCGGCAAGGTGGCGGGCGGCCGCGAGCCAGGATCCGAGCCATCCCAAGATTGTACTCGTGCCCAGCAGGACCTGGAGGTCGCCGATCGCGGGGCCCGCCAGGCTGAAAGTGCTGCCGTAAGAGCGAGCCAGTTGCGAAGTTGCCGGGGTTAGTAGGTGGATAGCCACGATTACCACCAGCCAGGCCGTCAGTCCGCCCAGACAACCGTAAAGTGCGCCCGTATACAGGAAGGGGCGGCGCACGAAGCCATTTGTGCCCCCCACCAGCTTCGTGACCTCTATTTCGGCGCGACGGTTCTGGATCTCCAGCCGGATCGTATTGCCCACGACGGCCACGACCCCTAAGGCCAAGAGGCCCGCGGCGATCAGTAAGGATCGCTGCAGCAGGGCCAGAATGGCGTTGAACCGGGCGACCCAATCCCCATCAAGCTGCACGGTGTCGACCTCGGGCCAGGCCTTAAAGTAACGGCGCAGCGACTCCATGTCGGCCGGATTAGAATTTGACGGCCGGGGCGTAATGGCGAGCACATTCGGCAGCGGGTTGTCCTCGAGCGCATCCAGCGCGGCGCCGAAACCGGACTGTGCCCGGAATTCCGCCAAGGCCTGGGTGGCGGTGATCAATTGCACCGACGCCACGCCCGGTCTGTCACGCGCAGTCCGGGCCAGCTGCTGGGCGCGAGCTTCGGGAACACCGGTCTTGAGAAATACCGACAGGCTGACGGCGCCGCTAAAGTCGCCGGTCGCGGTGCGGACGTTGCGCACCAGCACGTCCAGGCCCAGAGGCAATGCAAGCGCCAGGCCCATCACGAGTACCGTAAAAATAGTGGCCACTGGAGCGCGGGTGAGGTGGCCGGCTGAGCTCAGCAATGCGTGCGTGTGGCGTGCAAGGTAGCCGGGCAGGCCGCCGCTCATCGACGGGCCTCAATCACGGGCAACATACTGCTGGGCTCGCTGCCGGCGATGTGGCCGTTGTCGAGCACGATGGAGCGCAATCCGGATTCGCGCACCAGGTGCAGATCGTGCGTCGCGACGACCACGGTGACGCCCACCTCGTTGAGCCGCCGGAACAGCGCCATAACCTCACTGGCCAGCTGCGGATCGAGATTTCCGGTCGGTTCGTCGGCAATGAGAATCGGGGGCCGACTGATGATGGCGCGCGCAATGCCGACGCGCTGCTGTTCGCCCACCGAAAGTTCAGCAGGAAGCCTGCGCTCGCTCCCCAGGAGGCCCACCTGGTCGAGCGCTGCGCGCACGCGCTTGTCGATTTCCTTGAGCGAGCTGTCGGCGACGATCAGCGGGAGGGCGACGTTGTCGAACACCGGGCGGTCGGCCAGCAGGCGGTGATCCTGGAAAACCACGCCCACGCCCCGCCGAAAGGCGGGCACGCGCCGCGCCTTGAGCTCGCCGGTGTCGGCGCCGGCCACGGCCACCCGGCCGCGCGTCGGTCGCTCCAGCAATGCAATGAGCTTGAGCACCGTGCTCTTGCCCGCGCCCGAGCGCCCGGTGAGGAACACCATCTCGCCCGGCGCTACGTGCAGGTTGACGTTGCTTAAGGCCTCGCGGCCATTGCGGTAACGCTTCGCGACGGCGTCGAAAGTGATCACGCGCCGGGTTCCGAGCCGGGCCGCGACGCTGTGGCCACGCTCTCCACGCCATCGACCAGTGCTTGCGCAAACGCGGCGGCGTCGAATTGGCCAAAGTCCTCGCTCTTCTCGCCTAAGCCAATAAAGCGGATCGGGAGCGAGAGCTTGCGGGCAATCGCCACCACGATGCCGCCACGCGCTGTACCGTCGAGCTTGGTGATGGCCAGGCCCGTCACACCGATCGCAGCGTGGAAATGTTCGGCTTGCGCGAGCGCGTTTTGCCCCTGGTTGGCATCCAGCACCAACAGCACTTCGTGCGGTGCGGCCGGGTCAAGGCGACCCATCACACGCTTGATCTTGCGCAGTTCGTCGATCAGCTGCGACTGGCTGTGCAGTCGCCCTGCAGTGTCGGCGAGCAGCACGTCGATTCCGCGCGCGCGCGCTGCTTGCAAGGCATCGAAGATAACCGCGCTCGGATCGGCGCCCGTTTGCTGGGCGATAAACTGCGCGCCGCCCCGTTCGGCCCAAACGCCCAGCTGCTCGATGGCGGCAGCGCGGAAGGTATCGCCGGCGGCCATCAACACCTTCAATTTCTGCTGACGCATTTGCCCGGCGAGTTTTCCGATCGTTGTGGTCTTGCCCGAGCCATTGACGCCGACCACCAGAATTACGAACGGCCGAGCGGTGCGATCGACCTGCAAAGGCTTTTCGCACGGGCGCAAGATATCGGTGAGTCGCGCCCGCAGCGCGGCAAGCAGCGCCTCGGCGTCTAGCAGTTCGTGGCGCGAGGCTCGGGCGCGCAAATCCTCGAGTATTTCGGTCGTAACCACCACCCCCAGATCGGCCCCGATCAGCCTGGTTTCGAGTTCCTCGAGCAACTCAGCGCTAATTTTCCGCCCTTGTAAGAGGCCGCGCACTTCGCGCGCCAAAGTGGCACCGCCCCGGTTGAGCCGGGCACGGAGTCGGCCGAAAAAGCCCGGCGTGGATTCCGGCGGTGTGGCGTCAGTGGGGTGCTGGTCGAGCATGGGGGGATTCTCGCATATGCGGTAGGCTTCCCGACCATGACAGGCAAACCGCGCGCTCCCGCTTCGCCGCCGCGCCCTACCCATGCCCGCGGCGCACAGACGCGGCGGCTGCGCATCATTGCGGGCCAATGGCGCGGACGGCGCTGGCAATTTCCGGATGCCCAGATACGCCCCACGAGCGATCGCATCCGCGAGACGCTTTTTAATTGGCTTCAGAGCAGGGTGTGCGGGCGCCATTGCCTGGACCTCTACGCCGGTTCCGGCGCCTTGGGTCTCGAGGCGCTCTCACGCGGCGCGGCGCACTGTGTATTCGTGGATCAAAACGCGCAAGCCATCGCCGCCTTAGGCGATGTATTGCGGGAATGGGGCGCAGACTCCTCGGTTGCCGAGTTGGTGCACCTGCGGGCGGCGCAGTTCCTCAAGCGACCCGCGCGTGCGTTCGATCTGGTGTTTCTCGATCCGCCGTTTGCCGGTGCGGCGCTCGCCGAGGTGGCGACGCAGCTGCAAGCAAAGGGCTGGCTGTCGCCAGGGTGCCTTGTTTATTTCGAGCATCCGCGCACTGTGCCATTGGCGGCGCTTTCCGCCGGTTGGCAACCGTTGCGCGACGGCGCGGCGGGCGCCGTCGGGTATGATCTGTATGAGTATCGCTAAGGAGAGCTCGTGTCAGTTAATCGCAGAGCCGTTTACCCCGGAACCTTCGATCCGATCACCCGGGGCCACGAGGACCTGGTACGCCGCGCGGCGGGAATGTTTGACACCGTGCTGCTCGCGATCGCCGCGAATCCGGGCAAAGCGCCGATGTTCGACATCGACGAGCGTGTAGAGCTCGCGCGCGCCGTGCTCGCCAACATCAGCAATGTGCAGGTCGAAGGCTACGCCGGCCTGACGGTGGAGTTTGCCCGCGCCCAGGGCATCGGGGTCATCGTGCGCGGGCTGCGCGCGGTCTCGGATTTTGAATTCGAATTCCAGATGGCCAACATGGGCCGGCATATCGCACCCGGAGTGGAAACAGTATTCCTGACCCCAAAGGAACAATTCACCTTCATCTCCTCCACGCTGGTGCGTGAGATCGCGACCCTGGGGGGCAACGTCAGCGAATTCGTGCACCCGCTTGTCGAGGCCGCGTTCCGGCGCAAGGTAGCAAGGTGAGTCGCATCGGCCGCCCGATGCGCGCCGCGATAGGAGGTGCGCTGCTGCTGGTGCTCGCCGGCGTCGGTGCCGCGCTCGCAGCGCCAGCAAGTGCGCCCCTGCCGAGCGCTCCGGGCCACGCCGCCATTGCGAGCGCTCATCCTTTGGCGACCGCTGCCGGCCTGGAAGTACTGCGATCGGGAGGCAACGCGTTTGACGCGGCGGTGGCGGTCAGTGCGGCGCTGGCAGTGGTCGAGCCCACCGGCTCGGGGCTGACCGGCGGTGGGATTTACCTGCTGCATCGGCACAGCGATGAGGCTGAGGTCGCACTGGACGCCCGCGAAATGGCACCGGCCGCAGCCACGCGCGACATGTACCTGGATCCGAAGGGCAATCCGGTGCCGGGCCTCTCGACCGACGGTGCACTGGCCGCCGGCATCCCCGGGGAGCCCGCGGGTTTGGCACTGCTGGCCGCGCGCTACGGGCGGTTGCCGGTGGGGCGCAGCCTTGCGCCCGCGATCCGTTTGGCGCGCGATGGCTTCCCGCTGTCCCCGCACCTGCATGATGCGCTGGTCGCCCGGCTTGAGCAGTTCAAGGGCGAGCCTGATGTCGCACAGAATTTCCTGCAGCAGGGTGCGGTGCCAGCGCTGGGATCGATCATCCGCCAACCGCAACTTGCCGCCACCCTGGAGTATCTGGCCCAGCACGGATTTGCGAGCTTTTACAGCGGGGAACTAGCCGCGAAGCTGGTGGCGGGAGTGCGCGCGCAGGGCGGCATCTGGAGCGAAGCGGATCTTGCGGCGTATCGCGCCCGGGAGCGCGCGCCCATCATCGGGCAGTACCGGGGCGCACGCATAGTCTCGGCCCCGCCGCCCAGTTCCGGCGGTGTCGGGCTGGTCGAGGCGTTGAACATCCTCGCGCAATTTGACCTGCACGCGGTGACGCCGGCGGAACGAAAGCACCTCATTATCGAGGCGATGCGCCGTGCGCATCGCGATCGGGCCGTTTATCTGGGCGATCCGGACTTTGTCGCTGTGCCCGTGGCGCGCCTGACCAATTCCGATTACGCCGCGGGACTGGCGGCCTCCATTCGCAGCGACCACGCCACGCCCAGCAGCGCCTTGCCTGGCATCGGGGCGGGCGCCAACGCCGGGCCGCAGACCACTCATTTTTCGATACTTGACCGCGACGGCAACCGAGTCGCGGCGACCATAACGCTGAACCTGCGCTTTGGAAGCGGGCGCATGATTGCCGGCACTGGGCTGTTCCTCAACAACGAGATGGACGACTTCTCCATCAAGCCGAACACGGCCAATTCTTTTGGGTTGGTCGGTGCTGACGCCAATGCGGTTGCACCGCACAAGCGCATGCTCTCCTCGGTGTCCCCCGCCTTTGTCGAGTCGGGCGATCGCATCATGATCGGCGGATCGCCGGGCGGGAGCCTGATCATGGGCATGGTGTTGCTGGCGACCCTGGAATTTATCGACGGCCGATCGGCCAGCGAAATCGTGGCCGCACCGCGTTTCCACCACCAATATTTGCCGGACGTCGTACGCTACGAGGCCGGGGCATTCACCGATGAGGAACTCAAGACCCTCACGGCGCAGGGCGACACACTGCAGGCGAGCTCGTTTCGCTGGGGAAATTTTCAGGCCGTGACCTGGGATCGCGCAACCGGCGCCGTCGAAGCCGCGGCCGATCCGCGCGGTGAGGGCGCCGGGGTCGTCGAGTAAGTGAACATGGAACCGCTGCTCACGGGCAGCTGGGTGCCGGTCGCGGCCGACGTGTCAGGCCAGGTGCTCGCCATCGAGGAGCTGCGAATCGCGCGTCTGAGCTTTGATTTGGAGCGATACGCCATCATCGGTCATGACGGAGAGGTGGTTGATTCGGGTACCTGGCAACTGGGCGCGCTCGGTACTCCCCGATCCATCGACCTGGTGGGCAAGGCCGGGCCCAACACCGGACGACGGGTGCTGGCCATCATTGAGCTGGACGGGGATCGTCTGTGCTTAGGATACGACATGGAGCACGACAGACGACCGAGTGGCTGGCGCTGCGAACCCAATCAGCTGTTGCTGAGTATCACGCTGGTGCGCCAGGCGATCGAAAAAGGGGCGGATTCTTCCGCTTAAGAAATCACAGGCAGCGTTGCCCCCGACACGGGGTGCGCCCAAATTTTAGGGGGTTAGTCATGAGAGCAAACGGAACCTTAGTGTTGTGGGCATGTTTCTTGTCGCTGGTCGCCATGCCATCGGCCGAGGCGACCTCGGGAAACGCGCACGATCTGGTGTTGCTGGGCGGCACGATTTACGACGGTTCGGGTGGCAAGCCCTATATCGGGGATGTTGCGATTGACGCTGATCGCATCAGCTACGTCGGCCCGCCTAAGACATTGCTCGGGCGCACGGTAATGGACGTGCACGGTCAGGCCGTCGCGCCCGGATTTATCAACATGCTTGCCCATCCGGAGCAGTCCTTCCTTATCGACGGGCGCGCGCTCAGCGATCTGACGCAGGGCGTGACCCTGGAAGTGCTGGGCGAGGACTCCATGGGTCCGCTCAATCCACGAATGCAGGAGCTGATGGTTCAGCGCCAGGGAGACATTAAATTTCCGGTCACCTGGACGAGCCTTGGCCAGTACCTGGACACCGTCGAAAAGCGCGGCATCAGCCCGAACGTGGCGTCCTTCGTTGGGGCGGCCACAGTGCGCACTTACGTGCTGGGGGAAGTCGACGTGCAGCCGAGCGCGGCCCAGCTCGAGCAGATGCGCGCGCTTGTGCGCCAAAGCATGGAGGAAGGCGCGTTGGGCCTGACCACCGCCCTCATCTATGCGCCGGACACCT
The DNA here is from genome assembly GCA_038234675.1 of Steroidobacterales bacterium. Classification (GTDB taxonomy): domain Bacteria; phylum Pseudomonadota; class Gammaproteobacteria; order Steroidobacterales; family Steroidobacteraceae; genus FEN-1191. Next base: position 55,464 of record JBBQTF010000022.1, on the reverse strand, counting down.
ACGCGAAAACCCCGGAACTCATTGCACTAGCGTCGGAATCAGCGCGGTGCGGCGGCATGTATACCGCCCACATGCGCAGCGAAGGCGATCGCATTGAAGCGGCGGTACAGGAGACCATCGAAATCGCCCGCGCCAGCGGCGCCCCGGCGGAGATCTACCACCTCAAGATGGCCGGCAAAGACAACTGGGGCAAGCTCGATGGGGTGATTGCCGCGATCGATCAGGCACGGGCCTCGGGCATACGCGTTTCGGCCAACATGTACACCTACACCGCGGGCGCTACCGGCCTGGACGCGGCCATGCCTACGTGGGTACAGGACGGGGGCCTGGAGGCCTGGATCGCGCGGCTCAAGGATCCGGGCACCCGCGCCAAAGTCATCGCGGAGATGCGCGATCCCCATCCTGCGACCTGGGAGAATCTCTATGCGGCCGCCGGGCCCGGGGGCATGTTGCTGCTTGAGTTCAAGAATCCAAAACTTAAACCACTCACTGGGAAGAGCCTGGCCGAGGTGGCAAAAATCCGTGGCGTCTCGCCCGAGGATGCGGCCATCGACCTGGTTATCGAAGACGGAACCCGTGTGGGCGTCGCGTACTTTTTGATGAATGAAGACAATGTTCGCAGGCAAGTGGCACTGCCTTGGGTGAGTTTCGGATCCGACGAAGCCGGCGACGCGCCCGAGGGCGTATTTCTGCTGTCGGCCGCGCATCCACGCGCCTATGGCAACTTCGCGCGGGTGTTCTCAGAATACGTACGCAAGGATCACGCACTGAGCATCGAGGCGGCGGTACGCAAACTCAGCACGCTGCCGGCCGATAACCTGTCGCTCCCGGATCGTGGCCGGCTTAGCGCCGGAGCGTATGCCGACGTTGTGGTATTCAATCCAGACACGATCCAGGATCACGCCACTTACGATCGGCCTCATCAGCTCAGCACCGGGGTCAATCAGGTTATCGTGAATGGAAGGTTTGCTTTGCGCGATGGCAAGGCGACCGGCGCAAGCACCGGACGCGTGGTGCGAGGGCGGGCGTGGTCGGGCGCGGCGGGCGGCGGTTGTCAAAAGTCGGCCAGCGACTGGTCGTGGAGCAAGTGATTTAACAGTACTCGCGACGGCGGCGCGCCGCCCGACCTCCTGCGTGCGCCACCGAATCTGCGTATTATCCTCGAGCGAAACGATGGCGGGGACGCGTCGTGATTTCACATCGCCTCACTGTCCGCGTATCGTTGCCTCTTCGGCTCCGTCGAACACGATCACCGTCGGCGCGCTCACACTTTCATTATGTAACACCCGGTACGGGGGATACTGCGGGGCGATCGAACGCCCTCTGGATCCGACTGGCGTCGTGGCAGGCAAGGGGACGGTCGGATTTTAATATTACCCCCGCCATGACCGCGCGCTGGCTTCACTCGGGACCATCCTGCCCCAGGAAGGCGGGCCGGGAGATTCCTCCACCGGCACGCGCGACTTCTATCTGGCCGTGTTTGGTCCACTACGCGATCGGCGCGACGTGCTCATCGTCGACAAGCGCGGTACCGGCGTGTCGGATCCCATTGGTTGTCCGTGGCTCCAGTCCGGCGCCGTGGCCTTGCAGGCCGTCGCCAACTGCGGCTGTCAACTCGGCGCGAGAGCCTGGATGTACGGCACGGATTTTGCGGCCGGCGATATAGTTTGCCGTGCTGGATGCGCTCGATATCGGTGAAGTCGATTTTTACGGTGATAGCTACGGCACCTTCGTCGGCCAGATCCTCGCGGGCCTGTATCCGCACCGGCTGCGCAGCGTCATCTTGGACAGTGCCTACCCGGTGCGTCCGCCCGACGTCTGGTTTCCCACCGACTGGGCCACTGCCTGGGCAGGAATCGATCTGAGTTGCTCGCGTTCACCGACCTGTATGGGGCTCGGTGGTAGCGCAAGTTCACGCATGGAGAAGTTAATTGATGACATTCGCCTCCGCGCTGGCCACGGTCGAGGTTCAAATCGACGGTACCGATCAGGGCCCAAGGCGTCGCGCCGTAGCCCCCCTCCCCGAGGTAGCATCGTAGGAGCACGGTCACGCCAGGGATATCTTCGCCAACCGCCCGTGCGCGGGAGTAATTAAGCGGATGCGGGCGAGAGCTGTCGGATCATCTGTTGCGCACACATGTAGCCGGGTGTTCCGGCGATGGATCCGCACGGGTAGGCCCCGGAGCCGCAGTAGGCGAGGTTGGCCCACTGCCCGAAGCGATAAAAATGTGCGGCCGGATTGCTGGTGAATTGCCGATCGGCGAACGTCTGGCCGCCGACCAGCATGGTGTGGTCGATATTGCCGCCGGGAAAAAGGAACAGCTGCTGCAGGTCCTTTGGAGTCAGCATCCGGCTCCAGACGCAATCTTCTGGGTTCTGCAGGTGGCGGAACAACTGGGCCTTCACGGCCTCGGCCACTTCCGGCAGCGCCTCGCCGTGCTGCTCAAAGGCCAGGTTCTTGAAGAATAGCGTCAGGCGGTCGAAGGACTCGCTCAACCCGAGCTGGCGCATCGCCGCGCCTTCACAGTAGATCTGGATGTAACCGGGCTCGTAGGGGATTTCGCCCGACGCCGCGCGCAGCGTGGCGCGTTCGAACTCGGCAAGAGTGTCCATCGCAAAAATGAAACGGAACGGGGTATCGCCATCGGCAGCAGCGGCGCCTTCCTTCCAGCGTGCCGGTCGATTGAACATCAGGTTCAGTTTTCCGCTGGTACCAAGGAATCGCTTGCTGGAAACCGAACGGATAAATGCGGTATCACCGATCATACGGGCGGCAGCCAACGGATCAGTCGCGAAAACGCACTGATCGAATATCAGCCTCTCGCGCTGGCCGGCCACCGAATACTCTAGCGTGCCGCGTTCGGGATCCACCGCCTCGACCGTCGCGCCGAGTTTGATTTGCACGCCCAGATCGGCGTCGATCTTCGCCAACTCCTCGGTAACGCGCCATATACCGTCGCGTACGAAGCCGTAGTAGCCGTCGAAGACCGAGCCGGAATCCATGACTGGCAAGGTAAAGGCGGAGTACGGATCGTGCAGCGACACCGGCCCGCTCTCGGTGACCGTCATGGCCATATAGATCTTGGTGCGGTCGGCGCTGAAATAGTGGTCGAGCAGCTCCATGGCGCTGCCGGTGATCCAAAGCCGCGTCAGCGTCTCACCGAGCCGCTCCTTGGCTTCATCGAGGCTCGGTGCTCTGGCGTTACGATACCCTTCCTGAAGGTACGCCACCACGCGGCCCTCGTCACGACGGAAACCGGACACGTCGCCTTTCTCGCCCCAGCGCTGATGCAATTCACGATCCAGCGCCGCCGGGTCGCGGTGGATCCAGGCGCTGGCGCCAGGATCCGGGAAATAAATGCGCTTGGCGCCGCTCGGTACGTAGGTCTGGAGACGGTCGGCGAGTCCGGTTTCGCGGAAAATAAAATCCGGCATGAGACCGAGCACCGAGGCACCAAGGGCATAGCGCTGGGTGCGGTCTCCGATCGAGGCGGTCTCGAAGACGCAGGCTCCACCTGCGCGTGGCGCTCTTTCCAGAAGCGTGATGATGCCACCGGCGCGGCGCAGGTAGTGGGCGGCCACCAGCCCGTTGATGCCAGCGCCCACCACTACGATACGGCGGCCCGCGATCTGGTCAGGCATCAGAGTTTGTGCGGTGAGACCAGAAAAGGCTTTTGTTTTTCATTTTGAGGCACCCTTAGAGTGCGATCGCCACGCGCGGCTCGCACTGCCGGGTGTCGGTGCGCCACGGCAAAAAAATAGATTCACCGACGGCGCGCCTTGCGTGACGGTTTTTTGGCGGCGCGCTTGCGTCGCACGGGGCGCTTGGCCGGGTTTTTGGGCGCGGGCTTGCCACGCTTCAGACGTAGCGCAATACGCGGCGCGCGTCCGGCGCTCGGCAATTTTTTCGCGCGCGCGAGGTCCACCGCTCGCCATAGGTACCAAGCGGCCAATGAGCGATGCGGCGCCCAGCGCTGGCCAAATTCCGCCAGCGCCCGTGGCCGTGGCATGCCTTTGAGGCCGTACAGCAGGCGAAATCCGTTGCAGACCCCGAAATCGTCGACCGGCAGCACGTCGGGACGGCCGAGCTGGAACATCAGCAACATCTCGACCGTCCAGCGGCCGATACCGCGCACCTGCGTGATGCGCTCGATGATGGCTTCGCTCTCCAGCGTGTGCAGCTCCTTCGTGCTCGGCACCACCCCGGCGGCCACCTTCTCGGCGAGATCACGAAAAGCGCGGATCTTGGCAAAGGAGAGCCCAGTGGCCCGGAGGGTTGCCTCCGCGGTCGCAAGCACTGCTGCCGGTTCAGGAAACGGCGCTGGCGAATACAACGCCTTGAAGCGCGAGAAGATGCGCTCGGCCGCGACGCCGTTCAATTGCTGATGGGCGATCGCGCGGGCGAGCGTCTCGAAGGGCAGTATCTCAAGCCGCGGTGCCCAGGTACACGGTCCGGCGGCGGCGATGAGCCGCGCCATCACCGGGTCGCGGGCAGCGAGGTCGCGCTCGCGCTCACGCATGTCGGTGTGAATTACTTCTGGCATTGCGGACAATAATACGTCGAGCGTTGCCCCTGGGTCAGCTGCCGTACCAGCGTGCGGCAGCGTCGGCACGGCAGCCCCGCACGCTCATACACGTAGAGTTTTTGCTTGAAGTATCCGGGCAAGCCATCCGCGCTCAGATAATCGCGTAGCGTGGTGCCGCCCGAACGTATTGCCGATTTCAGCACATTGCGGATCGCGACCACAAGCTGCCGGCACTGAGCAAGCGTGAGCGTACGTGCGGCACGTTGCGGGCGTATGCCCGCACGAAATAGCGCCTCGCTAGCATAGATGTTGCCGACGCCGGTCACCAGCCGGCCGTTGAGCAGCAGAGTCTTGATGGCGACGCGCCGCCGACGCGTGACGCGGTGCAGGTAAGCGCCGTCGAACTGAGTTTCGAGCGGCTCGGGCGCCAGCTCGCGCAACAACTTGTGCTGGTATGGTTCCTCGCTCGTGTACAAAAAACAGCCGAAGCGGCGCGGGTCGTTGAAACGCAGTGCTGCGCCGGAGTCCAGGCGCAATTCAACGTGGTCATGCGGGAGAAGTGCGGTGAGCCGAGGCACCACGCGCAGGTTCCCCGACATTCCCAGGTGGATGATTAAGGTCCCTTTCGTACAGCGCAGCAGCAGGTATTTCGCGCGGCGCTCGATGGCGCGCACCCGCTGGCCCTGCAGCAACGCGTCAAGTTGCGGAGTAACCGGCCAGCGCAGGCGCTGATCGTGCACCAAGACCGCCCGAATGCGTCTGCCCCGCAGGTGCCGGCCCAGACCGCGCCGCGTGGTTTCGACTTCAGGCAATTCGGGCACGGCGACCTCGTTCGGAGCCCAAAAACAAAAACCCGCCAAGAGGCGGGCTTTTTGGCAGGAGCGGAGTTCCCCGCGCGCTCAATGCCTACTTGATCTTGGTTTCCTTATAGCCTACATGCTTGCGCACCACCGGATCGAACTTGCGCACTTCCATCTTTTCCGGATGCAGGCGTTTGTTTTTCATCGCCACGTAGAAGTGGCCGGTACCGGCCGAAGACAGAAGCTTTACTTTTTCGCGCATGACTTAAGGTCTCTACAGGATATGGGTGAGCGTCAGAAGACTTCGCCACGGCTGCGCAGGTCAGCGACCACGGCATCGATGCCCAGCTTGTCGATGGTGCGTAGGCCTTTGCCGGAAACACGCAGGCTGATCCAGCGCTTTTCCGTCTCCAGCCAGAAACGCTGCCGATGCAGGTTCGGCAGGAAGCGCCGGCGCGTGCGGTTGTTTGCGTGCGAGACGTTGTTACCCGTAACTGGGTGTTTACCGGTAACCTGGCAGACGCGCGACATTTGCATCATTCCTTATAAATCAATAACTTACGTTAGGGGCCGCGGGTTGAAGCGGCGAGCGAAGGGCGGGCTTTATACCAGCCCCAAGCGTTCTGGGCAACTTCCAAGGGTCGCACCATCGCACCTTGGTGGCGTTTCCCGGGTCGTGAATCGAGCCACGTGCGGCGGCGCAAATGCGACGGATTCGCCGCTCCGCGCGGGGCGCGTCCCCACGGGTTATCGGGGACCCACTTTCTCTACAGTAGACCACGCTCGGCAAAGGACAGGCAGCCATTGTCGCCGACGATGCAGTGATCGAGAACCCGGATGTCCACCAGGCCCAGCGCCTCGCGGAGCCGGCGTGTGATGAGCTCGTCCGCCTGGCTTGGTTCGGCCACACCGGATGGATGGTTATGGGCGAGGATCACTGCCGCGGCATTCCGACTCAGGGCCTGCTTGACGACTTCGCGTGGGTGGACGCTCGCCCCATCGATGGTCCCGCGAAACAACTCGTCGAAGGCGATCAGCCGATGGCGGTTATCGAGGTGCAGGCAGCAGAATAGCTCGTACGGTTGGTCGCGGAGCCTGCTGATCAGGAACTGGTGCGTGGCGGCCGGCGAATCGAGCAAAGGACCGCAACGCATGGCCTCGGCGTAGTGCCGCCGCGCCAGCTCGAGCGCGGCCCGCATCCGGCAGTAACCGACAATGCCCAGACCGCGCGCGGCGAGTAGCGCCGCGCGATCGGCATTGAGCAACTCGCGCAGCGAGCGGTGCGTCACCAGCAGGTTGCGCGCCAGATCGACCACGTTGCTGCCGCGCAATCCGGAGCTGCCCAGCAGCAGCGCCAGCAGCTCGGCATCCGAGAGGGCCTGGGCGCCGTGCGCCAGCAATTTCTCGCGGGGTCGTTCCTGGGCCGGCCACTGATGCAGGTTCATGTGAAGTCGGTCACGCTGGCGCGTTGCAGATGCGGTTGATTCTTGATCGACATGGCCTAAGCGTGCGAACGACATATCGGGCGGGCATGGCATGAAACGCCGGCCCTGACCGATAATGGCACCATGCGTGGCAAGAAAGTCCTTCTGGGTGTTACCGGTGGCATTGCCGCCTATAAGAGTGCCGATCTGGTGCGCCGCCTGATCGAGCGCGGCGCGCAGGTGCAGGTGGTCATGACCGCTGGAGCGCGCGAGTTTGTGGGCGCGACAACCTTCCAGGGGTTATCGGGGCGGTCGGTGCGCGAGAGCCTGTGGGATTCGGCCGCGGAAGCGGCGATGGGCCATATAGAGCTGGCGCGTTGGGCCGATCTGGTACTCGTGGCACCCGCCAGTGCCGATTTCATGGCGCGACTGGCGGGTGGACGCGCGGATGATCTGCTGAGCACATTGTGCCTGGCCACCGCGGCACCGCTGGTACTAGCGCCGGCAATGAACCAGCAGATGTGGGCTAATGCCGCAACCCAGACCAACGTGGCCACGCTCACGAAGCGCGGCGTGCGCCTGCTGGGTCCCGGCATCGGCGAACAGGCCTGCGGAGAGCTGGGTCCAGGACGCATGCTCGAGCCTGCCGCCATCGCCGATCTGATCGAACCGTTGCTGGTCGGCGACGGTGCTTTTTCTGGCAAGCGTGTGCTGATCACGGCCGGACCCACGCGCGAGGCGATCGACCCAGTGCGATTCGTCAGCAACCGCAGCTCCGGCAAGATGGGCTATGCCGTGGCCGAAGCGATGCGCGCGGCCGGTGCCGAAGTGGTGCTGGTCAGCGGGCCCGTGGCGCTGGCGCCCCCGCCTGGCGTGCGCTGCATTTGTGTCGAAAGCGCCGCGCAGATGCTCGAGGCGGTACAGCGCGAACTGCCCGGGACTCACGTGCTGGTGGCCACCGCAGCGGTGGCCGATTACCGGCCGGTCACGGTGGCCGAGCGCAAGATAAAGAAAAAAACCGAACATCTCTCGCTCGAGCTCACGCGCACCACGGACATCCTCGCCACGGTGGCTGCCCGCAACGAGCGGCCGTTCGTGGTGGGATTTGCGGCCGAAACCGACGCCGTTGAGCAGCACGCGTTGGAGAAATTACAGCGCAAGAATCTCGACATGATCGCCGCGAATGAAGTCGGTACCAGCAAGGCGTTTGATTGCGAAGACAACGCGCTGCTGGTGTTGTGGCGCGGCGGGGGGCGAGCCGAGCTGGCACGCGCGCCGAAGCGCGAGCTTGCCACCGCGCTGGTCGCATTGATCGCTGCACACTGCAATACCAAAACTAAAACCTAAGGAGACTGGCGGAGCATGGAGACACTGGCGCAGCGCCCTTTGCAGGTGCGGATACTCGATGCGCGGCTCGGCGCTGAATACCCGTTGCCGGCCTACGCGACCGGGGGTTCGGCAGGGCTCGATCTGCGGGCGTGTCTGGACGCACCACTGCTGCTTGAGCCCGGACGCGCCGAGCTGATCTCCACCGGACTTTCGATTTACGTGGCGGATCCTGCTCTGGCCGCGGTGATCCTGCCACGCTCCGGTCTTGGCCATAAGCACGGAATAGTGCTCGGTAATCTCGTCGGCTTGATCGATTCCGACTACCAGGGACCGCTGATGGTGTCCTGCTGGAACCGGAGTGCGAGCGCATACACGGTTCAGCCCGGGGAACGCATCGCCCAGCTGGTGATCGTGCCGGTCGTGCAGGTGGAGCTAAAGGTGGTCGATAGTTTCGCCGCGACCGACCGCGGCGGCGGTGGCTTCGGCCACACCGGCCGCTAACTGCTGGTGTGCGGAGCAGTCAGCTCGCGATAGCGCGAGATATCGGCCTCGAACTGCGAGCGCACCTCGCTCTGGTCCTGACGCCGCTTGTCCATGGCCTTGTGTTGTGCACGCAGGTCATTGGACGCGCGCACCAATTGCTCGGCAAGATCATCGGGCATGCGGCGCGCGTCCGGTTTCTTGTTATAGGGCTTGAAGAGCAGGGCGCGCGCCTGCAAGGTCTTCAAACGGGCGTCGAGTGACTCAATGTAGGCGTCCGCGGCCTTGATCTGGCCGTCGAGCTGCTCCAGGCGCTCGTCGCGCAGTCGCTCGATATCCTTGGTTGAGGTGTAGGTGGTCAACAGGAAGTTGTCGTGTTGCTGGCGCTGTTGCACTGCCTGATCGTGCTTGAGTTGTTCGGCGCGCTGGTCGGCATTCTTCTGGGCATCGACGTGCTGCACTTCGACGCCCTGGCTATTAAGGACCCGGCGTTCGGTCTGGGCGTACTCGGGCGGCACGGCATCGCCGTAGTGGCGTTCGCCGTTCTTGTCCACCCAGCTGTAATTGGGGGTGTTCGTGTGTTCGGCCGCGACCAGAGGTTGCCCTGCGAGACTGATGCCCGCGGCGGTGATGATCAGCCAGCCTTTCGTGAGGTCCATCACTATTTTCGTTCCCTTGGCCCAGGCAAACTCTCCGTAAGCCTAATTGTCCACGAAGCGTGGCCAAGGGCAAGTGCGTCAGTCCGCAACTCCATAGGATTGTCGGTAGGCTCGCAATGAGGCCAGCTGGGCGGCCTGCGCGCCTCGGCTCGTGCGAGCGGCAAATGCCTCTATCAGCTCACTTAGCGTAAGGATGCTCACGCACCGGAGCCCGTATTCGGCTTCTACCTCCTGTACCGCAGAGCGCTCACCCTGACCGCGCTCCTGCCGGTCGAGCGCCAGCGCCACGGCCACCGGTTGGGCGCCGCAGGCCCGGATCATCTGCATGGATTCGCGGATCGCGGTGCCGGCTGTGATTACGTCGTCGACGATCACCACGCGCCCCTTGAGGGGACTGCCCACGAGCAGGCCAGCCTCACCATGATCCTTGGCTTCCTTGCGGTTGAATGCCCAGGGAAGATTGCGTGCCTCCACTTCAGCGAAGGCAATAGCGCAGGCACTGACTAGGGGGATGCCCTTGTACGCGGGGCCAAACAGCATGTCGAATTTCAGGTCCGAGCGCTTGAGCGCCGCCGCGTAGCAGCGGCCGAGCCGCGCCAGCGCTGCACCGGTGTTGAAGAGTCCGGCGTTGAAGAAGTACGGGCTGAGGCGACCGGACTTGAGCGTGAATTCACCGAATTTGAGGGCCTGGTGCTCGAGAGCCAGCGCCAGAAAGTCCTGCTGGTAACCGTGCATGCGCCGCAGGCTATCATGTCCGTATGCGCATCATCACCCTCAACGTCAATGGCCTGCGTTCGGCCGCCGCCCGCGGTCTTTTCCCTTGGCTGGCCGATCAGAATGCCGACGTGATCTGCCTGCAGGAAGTGCGGGCCACCGAAGAACAGCTGGCGGGGCACGATGTGAGTCTCCCCGGTTACCACGTCGCCTATCACTCAGCGCTGCGCCCCGGTTACGCGGGCGTCGCCTTGTATTCACGCGATGCTCCCCAGCGGTGGGTTCGTGGGATCGGTGTGGACGAGTTCGATCAGGAGGGCCGTTATCTTGAAGCGCAGTTTCCACACGTCGCGGTGGTATCCCTGTACCTGCCATCGGGTTCTTCCGGAGAGCACAGGCAGGCGTCGAAGGAGCGATTTCTAAAAGTATTTCTGCCGCACCTGCGGGCGCTGAAACGCAGGCGCCGGCCGTACATCCTTTGTGGGGACTGGAACATTGCCCACCGGCCCATCGACCTGAAGAACTGGCGCGCCAATCAGCGAAACTCAGGGTTTCTGCCTCACGAGCGCGCGTGGCTGGACGAGTTGTTCGACGAGCTGGGCTATCACGACTCGTTCCGGCATGTCGATTCGGCCCCGGATCGTTACACGTGGTGGTCCAACCGCGGCCAGGCTTGGGCGAAGAATGTCGGCTGGCGCATCGATTACCAGATCGCCAGTCCTAAGCTTGCGGGCAAGGCGCGGGCCGCGCAGATCTACAAGGCCACAAGATTCTCCGATCACGCGCCGTTGATCATGGATTATGACTTCTGAAACCATGATCAGCTCCAAGCCCGGGTTTCGGGAAATCCTTTCCAGCCCAAAGTTGCTGGTGATTATGGCGCTGGGGGCCGCGTCCGGGTTTCCCAATCAGATCACCGAGAGCGTCCTGCAGGCCTGGCTCAAAGACGCGGGCAGCAGCAATACTAAGATTGGCGCACTAACCTACGTGTCAATCCCCTACATACTCAAGTTCCTGTGGGCGCCGCTATTGGACCGGTATCCGCTGCCGCTGCTTGGTCGCCGCCGCGGATGGATGCTGGTGTTCCAGCTGGCGCTCGCCGCCGCGATTGCCGCGCTGGCTTTCCAGAACCCCGCAGTCTCACTGTCGGCCGTGGCGGTCACGGCGCTGGTGATCGTATTTTTTTCCGCCTCGCAAGATATCGTCATCGACGCCTATCGGACGGATGTGTCGCTCCCGAACGAGCGTGGACTGGCCGCGGCGGCCAATAACCTGGGCTATCGCGCCTGCGCATGGTTGGCATTTGCCGCGGCCCTGATTGTCGCGGATGCATTCGGCTGGCGCCTTGCCTTGCTGGTGCTGGCCGCCGCGATGGCGGCATTCACTATCGTGACCTGGCTGGCGCCCGAACCACACTATCAGGCGCCCGCGCCTACCTCGCTGCGCCAGTCAGTGCTGGTGCCACTGCGCGAACTGCTGGGGTCCCCGGGCGCCGTGGGCCTGATCGTCTTGATTATCACCTTCAAGATTGGCGGTGCGGTTGCACTCAAGCTGTTCACGCCGTTCCTTATGGACCTGGGTTTTAGCAAGACCGAGATCGGCCTGGTGGCCAAGGCGGTGTTGACTTCGAGCGCGATCGCCGGTGGCGTGCTCGGCGGCCTGTGGATGGTGCGCTTAGGGTTGCTACGCTCAATGTTGCTGTTCGGTGCTCTGCAGGCGGTGTCGATTCTGGCGTTCTACGCACTGGCGGTAACCGGCAAGAGTTTTCCGCTCATGATTGCGGCCACCGCGATCGAAAACCTCTCGGCCTCGATGGGCAATATTGCCGAGGTCGCGCTCATCATGGCGCTTTGCAATTCACGCTTCAGTGCATTTGAGTACGCGCTGTTGTCGGTGCTGGCCCTGTTGCCCCGCTATCTGCTGGGTGGTCCCGCAGGCTGGCTCGCTGATCATGGCGGATGGGGCAACTACTACATCGTGGCATTCCTGCTGGGCATCCCGGGGCTGATCATGGTCTGGGTGATGCGCGAGCGTATCGCGGCCCTCGATGTGCGGCGGTGACTGAGATCGATCTCACTCGGGTGTTGTGCGGCCTCAGTGAGTTGCGTGCCACGGGCTGCCGGGAATTTCGCCTGGGGAGCGGTGAATGGCCGCTCAAGGGTTTCCTGGTGAGAATAGGGGCGGACGTGCACGCCTACATCAACCGCTGCGCGCACCAGTCCCTGCCGCTAAATTACTTGCCGGACCGATTCCTGACTCACGACGGCAGCATGATTCTGTGCACCGCTCATGGGGCAATCTTCGAGAAATCCACCGGATATTGCGTTTCGGGGCCGTGCGCGGGCCGCTCGCTGGTGCGCATCGCGGTGCGCGTCGTTGATGATTTCGTGTTACTCGAGGACAGCGTCGATGTGCAGGCGCTCGCGGCTCGTTACACCTAAAGCGCGCCTGCGGCCTTTAACTACTCGAACAGATCCAGCCCGTCGAGCCGATCGGCGCGCGAGCGCCGGTCATCGTCCACAGGATCACTCTCTGCGCGGCCGTCCTCGGGTTCGACGTCCACTGACCCGCTCCAGTCCTCTGGCGCCTCAGCTTCTTCGATGGCGCCACTGGCGCGTTGCGAACGCCAGTCCTCGAAATCCATTTCCTCGACGGTGCCGTCGAAATACTGAACCTCGATCGTGCCATCGGCTGCATCGAACGCGACCACTTCCAGCAGCTCGCCGCTGCGCACGCGGTACCATTCGCCGATGCTGGGGTGCTGCATGTTCATGAGCGTGGCCTCGATCTTCATGTTGCTCCTGGCACCGACGCTGATCAAGCTCTATTGATTCAATCTGCTCGGCCACATTACCGTGGTGCGCCGCGTCAGGCGTTACGCCGGAAGACCAGGTCCCGGACCGGGTGTCCCCGACCAAGACCGCGCCGCTCAAAGCGTGTCGCGACACGGCCCGGGAACTGTGCGAGCTGCGGATCGGAAACCAGCGCGAGCAAGGGGCACGCGTCCACCACCTGCTGCATATGTTCGGCGTACGGCTCCCAGTCTGTCGCCAACAGGAGCCGCCCCCCGGCGCACAACCGGCTGGCCGCGAGCGCGGCGAACTCGGGCTGGATCAGGCGACGCTTGTGGTGGCGCTTCTTGGGCCAGGGATCCGGGAACAGGATCTGGATCTCATCGAGTGCGCCGGGCGCAATCTGCCGCTGCAACACCTCCACGGCGTCGTGGGCGATGATGCGGAGATTTTCCAGGCCGGCCGCCGCTGCGGCCCGCAACAGCTGCCCAATACCGGGCGGATGCACCTCTGCACCGAGAAAATTGCGGGCCGGCTCGGCCTGCGCGCGCGTAGCGAGATGCTCGCCATTCCCAAAGCCAATCTCCAAGGTGCAGGGGGCCGTGCGTTTGAACAAATCCCCGAGGTCCAGCTCGGCCTCCGCAAAATGCACCCCGAAGCGCGGCCACAGCTCGATGAGAGCACGCTTTTGCGCGTCGGTCACGCGGCCGGCGCGCATGACGAATGAACGCACCGGGCGGTGGTCCATCTAATTCTTGCGTTTAGGACCGCCGCGCTGAGCCCGGCTCTCGTGCACGTCGGGGGGCAGCGGAGATTCCTGTGCCACTTCGCGAAGCCAGGTCAGAAGGGCCTGCATTTTGGGCATGGCAAGGTAGGATTCCGGGCAGACAAAGTAGTAGGAGCGCGGGCAGGGCACCGCGACCGTACTGGCGAGCGCAAGCCTTCCGAGCTTAATGTCACCCGTGGCGAGGCACCAGCGGGTCAGCGCCAGGCCCTGACCTTGCTCGGCCGCGTTTAGTACCGTGACCGAGTCGTCGAAGGCGGTGCCGTGCTCTTTCCAGTCACGCTCAATGCCCGGACGATTCCAAAGCTGCCAAGGCTCATCCGAGGAGCGCAGCAGCGAGTAGTGCTTGAGATCTTCGTTGCTTCCGACCGGCCCCAAGCGCCCATACAGGTCGGGGCTACAGACCAGCACGAACCACTCATCCAGCAGTTTTTCGTTATACAGCCCGGGGGTCGGCCCGGTGGCCATGCGAATCGCGCCATGAAAGTCGGTCTGACTGAAGTCAACCGGCTGGCGCGAAGTATGAATGCGCAGTTGCAGGTCGTTGTGCCGGTCGTGGAGTCGAGGCAGACGCGGCAGCAGCCACTTCTGCAGGAACGAGGCGACCGTGGAGATGTTGAGTGTGCCCGCGCAACGGCTCTGGCGTAACTGGTGAAGAGAGCTTTGCAGGTCGCTAAGTCCGCGGCGTATCCCCGGCAGGAGCTGTGAGCCTTCAGGCGTCAGCTCTATGCTGCGGCCCGCGCGACGGAACAGCGGCACCTGCAGGTAGTCTTCGAGGGTTTTGACCTGCATGCTCACCGCCGCCGGCGTGACGTGGAGCGAGTCGGCGGCCTCTGCGAAACTCAGGCGCGTGGCCACCGCCTCGAAGACCCGCAGGGCATTGAGCGGCAAGCGATCAAACGCCGAGGAAAGCTCCGTCTTTTGAAGTTTTCGTCTGGCCATGCGAAGCCTCCAGAGCTAATCCCTTCTGGTGTCGGCAGGAATGTTACGACGGGAACAGGATCTGCGCCGATTGGGCCTAGCGGCAGGTACTGCTAGCCTTTGGACAACGCGCGCAATGCTCCCACCAGTGCCGCGAGGACCAGTACCAGGGCGGGCAACATGCTCAGGGAGAATCCGATACTTCGGGTTTTCGGATCCTTCACGTAGGCGTTCAGATAGAGGAAGCGGCCCACCAGGTAGACCACTCCAAGAATGGCCGCATAGCCGGGCGGCCAATATTTCGCCGCCAGCCACAGGCCCGGGAGCAATATCAGCAGTGATTCGACCGTATTCATCTGCACCCTGTAGTAGCGCTCGAAAATCGGGTGACCCGTGGTGGCCGGCGCCGCCACGCCGTACTGGCCCCTGGCGCGACCGACGAGCACTCCGAATAAGAACAGCTGCAGCACAGCGAGCAGACCCACGATGTCGACCCAGATGATGTTGTTCATTTTCTTTGGAGGTGCCGTGGCGTCGCACTTGGCGTGCCCGGGCATCGTCGCCGATTGTATTCATGCTTGTCCAGCGGGGCGCCGACTTCGCACGTGTCGCTCGCCCGCGTCAAGCGATTAACAAAATCCCGCGATTGCGCTGTACGCCGAGGAAATCGCCCCACACGTTGCGTTCGCCGTGATTTGCTGCAATCCTGCAACGTGGAGAGTGCATGCGAAACTTGATTGCAATAGCGTGTTGCGCGCTGCTGGTGAGTGCCTGCGGAGGCGGGGGCAGCAGTGGCGGCGGAGGCGCCAGTGGTGGAAGCCCGCCTCCTTCCGGCTGGCAGGCCGGCGTGTTCCAACCGGCGTCCAATTTTGAGAATCGCTGCGCCGTGCCGCGCAAGGGCTCAGATCCGGTTACCGGCGTGGCATATCCGGATATGGCCGGCAGCACGCTGGATGAGAACAATTGGCTGCGATCCTGGACCAACGATCTTTACCTGTGGTTCGACGAAGTGACGGATCAGAATCCTTCCTTATTCAATTCCACCGCTGCCTATTTTCCGGTCCTCAAAACGACGGCGACAACCGCGACCGGAGCGCCCAAGGACAAATTCCACTTTACGTACGCAACCAAGGAGTGGGAATCCTTTTCAGGATCAGGCGTCCAGGCGGGATATGGGGCGCAGTGGATTATTATTTCCGGGGCGCCGCCGCGCCAGGTGGTGGTGGCTTATACCGAACCGGGATCGCCGGCGGTTTCGGCGCCGGCCAGTCTTGCACGCGGTGCCGAGGTGCTCAAGGTTGACGGCGTAGACCTGGTCAATGACAGCACCACGACCGGGATCGATACGCTCAATGCCGGGCTGTTTCCGGCCGCCGCCCAGCAATCCCACAGCTTCGAGGTTCGTGACCTCAATGGCACGGTTCGCGATATCACGATGGTATCAGCCGATGTGACTTCCCACTCAGTGCAGAATGTGTCCACCATCGCGACCACCAGCGGACCGGTGGGGTACATGCTGTTCAACAGCCATGTGGGGGCCGCAGAGGGGGCTCTGCTCAGCGCGTTTACCACGCTCAGGGCGGCAGGCGTGCGCGACCTGGTCCTGGACATTCGCTACAACGGTGGCGGCTATCTGGAAATTGCCAGCGAAACCGCCTACATGATCGCCGGTCCCGGACCGACGGCCGGCATGACCTTTGAGCTCACGCAATTCAACAGCAAGCATTCTTCGATCGATCCGGGAACCGGCACGGCTATTGCACCGGTGCCTTTTTTGGCGACGACACAGGGTTTCTCGGGCACCGCGGGCCAGCCATTACCCGCTCTGGATTTGCTTCGGGTATTCGTGCTCACGGGACCGGGCACCTGTTCGGCCAGCGAAGCGATTATTAACGGGCTGCGCGGCGTGGGCATCGTCGTGATTCAGGTCGGCTCGACCACCTGCGGGAAACCCTACGGCTTTTACCCCCAGGATAACTGCGGCACGACCTATTTCTCGATTGAGTTTCGCGGCGTCAACGCCGCAAATTTCGGTGACTACACCGACGGTTTTTCCCCAAACAACGCGGCCACGCCCACCAACGCAATCCTGCCGGGCTGCGCGGTGGCGGATGATTTCACCCACGCCTTGGGAGATCCGGCCGAGGCCCGATTGGCCGCGGCGCTCAACTACCGCGCCACCGGCCTGTGCCCGGCGGCCAGCGCGCTGGCTCCCTCACGTGCCTTAATCTCATTAGGCGCCGTCGATGGCCAGTTGCCACCCTCAGCGCTACGGCAACTTCGGATCTTAAGACACTAGGAGGCAGGGGCGCGTCGACGACGCGAATGCACCCAGGCTGCCGCGAGCGTGAGTGCGAGAGTTGCCGCGCTCACGTAGAACTGACTCGCCAGCGCTGGCGAGCAGGCCATGGCCACCAGCACCACCGCCATGCCGCCGATCGCCACGTAGCTGGCCGCCGGAAACCACCACATCTGCACCGGGAGCGATCGTTGCTCGGCATCGCTGCGCGTGCGCCGCAATTGTATTTGCGCTACCGCGACCAGCAGATAGACAAACAGTACCAATGCACCGGAGGCATTGACTAGAAACGCGAACACGCCCTGGGGCGAGATGGTCGCGGCGGCGATGCCTGCCAGGCCCGCGGCACTGCCCATCAGGACGCTGCGTATCGGAACACCGCGGCGATTGAGTTTGACCAACGCCGCCGGAGCATCGCCCTTCGCCGCCAGCGCAAACAACACGCGCGAAGTGACGTAGAAGGCCGAGTTGAGGCAGGAGAGCACGGCCGTGAGGATGATCAGGGTCATCGCGGTGCCAGCCCATTGGAAGTGCATTGCGTTCATGGCGGCCGTGAATGGAGACTTTCCAGGCACGATCTGCTGCCACGGTACGACGGTGACGATCAACAGCACCGAGCCCACGTAGAAAATGAGAATGCGGGTCATCACCGCCGTGGACATTCGCGCGACGGCGCGCACCGGTTCGCGCGATTCGGCGGCGGCCACCACTGTGATTTCCGCACCGACGATTGCAAAAAACACGCTGGTTACCGCCGCGAGTACCGAAACTACGCCGCGCGGGGCGAAGCCGCCGCCGCTGACAAGGTTGCTCCAGGTGGGCACGCCCGAGGAAGTCAGCCCGAACGCCCAGGCCGCGGCCAAGATAATGAAGGCCACGACTGCGGTGACTTTGATCAACGCAAACCAGAACTCGAATTCGCCGTAGGAGCGTGCCGAAAGCAAATTGACGCCGGTCATGATGGCCATCAGGCCCACGCCCAGCAACCAGGCCGGAAGGTGAATCCACAGCTGCAGCAGCTGTGCTCCGGCGATTGCTTCGACCGGCACCACCACGATCCAAAAATACCAGTACAGCCACCCGACCACGAATCCCGCCCACTCGCCAATTCCCTGGCGGGCGAAATCACTGAAGGTGCGAACCTGCGGAAGGGCCACCGCCATCTCGCCCAGCATGCGCATCACCAACAGCACCAGGATCCCAGCCATCAGGTAGCTGAGCACCACGGCGGGACCTGCCGCGTTGATGGTCACGCTGCTGCCGACAAACAGGCCCGCGCCCATGATCCCGCCTATGCTGATCATGGTGATATGTCGCGCGGCCAGCACGCGCCGCAATTCGTGCCCGCCCTCCACTGCCGTGGCTTCCGTGTGCATGTCGTTACTTTCCCCAGCTGGCAATGGCCAGCTTATGATGCGGCCATATTATGGATGTTGCCCACCATAATCATCTGCTATCGCCCGAGGCTGCCCCGGCGCCGACCTGCGCCAACTGCGGTGCGGCGCTGTCGGGCCGCTACTGTGGCGCTTGCGGCCAGCGCGCCGACACCGCGGCCCATTCAGTCGGCCATTTCCTCTGGGAAGCGATCGAGGCATTAACCCACGCGGACTCGCGAGTCTGGTGCACCTTGCAGCCGCTCCTGCGACTCCCTGGTTTTCTGACCCGTGAATTCTTCGCCGGTCGTCGCGCACGCTACGTGCAGCCGCTGCGCCTGTATCTGATCCTGAGCGTGGTGTTTTTCGTGTTGAGTGCGCTATTGAGCGGCGGGTCGGCACGGCACGTCGATGCCAAGGCCCAAAGGTCGGTGACCACCGAGGATTGCGCCAATCTGCAGATCGATTTTCCTTGGGGCCGCACGTTGCTCATTCCCCGGCTCAAGGCCGCCTGCCAGAACATGGTTGCCGACGGCGGCCGTCAACTGGGCGAGAGCATGGTGCGCAATCTCGGTCGCGCGATGTTCGTATTCTTACCAATAGTGGCCATGCTCATGAAGCTGCTGTACTGGCGGCCGCGACGATACTACCTCGAGCACCTAGTGTTGCTGATCCATAACCACGCCTGCGTGTTCGTGCTGCTGTCGCTGTTCATGCTCGCGACGCATTGGCTCCCTCCCGGCGGGTGGGCGCTGCCGTTTGTGCTCACGTTGATCTGGTACCTGGCCCGCTACCTATACCGTTCAATGAAGGTCATGTACGGTCAGTCGGGATTTCTCACCTTGCTGAAGTTTAACGTCCTTGTCATCGCCTACCTGCTTTGCGGTTCATTCATGCTGGTGGCAACCGCGTTGGTGAGTGTCGAGACCCTCTAGCTTCCCTGTCATAGCTTAAGGGTCGAGAGCAGCAGGCTGGTTTCCGTGTTAGAGATACCTTCGAGCTTGCGGATGCGGCCCAGAACGCGATCGAACGCCTCGAGCGTGTCGGCGCGCAATTCGGCGATGACGTCCCAACGCCCGTTGGTGGTGTGCAGTGTCTGCACGGCCGGATCCCCGCGCAGGCTCCGCAGCACCGCCTCGGCCCGGTTACCCTCGACCGAGATGGTCATCAGCGCGCTGATGCCCGGTACATCCAGCTGTGAGCCCAACCTTACGGTGTAGCCAACGATTGTCCCGTCGCGCTCAAGCTTGCCCATGCGATTCTGGATCGTGCCGCGGGCCACCCGCAGCTGCTTGGCAAGTGCCGCAACGCTGGTGCGCGCATTGCCGCGCAGCCGACTGATCAGTTGGTGATCGAGTTCATCCATGCCGTTTTCCCCGGGACCGAGGCGTCCAGGTCATAATGCCATTCTGTTATGTCATTTTAACCAGATTAGCTTCCATATTGCGCATCTCGCTCGCTTCTTGTTAGCTGTGCCACCAAGGATGATGGGAAGGCGCCACCGGGCATCCCGGGCTGCGCCACTTGAGGAGCGGGTCTGTGGTCGACTACATCGGTGTCAGCGACATCCAACGCCTGGTGCAATCCATCGGTGCGGGCGCGTTTATCGAACGGCTTGCCGCTGAAATCGAGGCCGACTACCGACGCTGGAGCGAATTTGAGAAGTCGGCACGTCTGGCGAGTCATTCGGCCGACGGCGTGATCGAGCTCATGCCCACGAGCGATGGGGAGCTCTACAGTTTCAAGTACGTCAATGGTCATCCAAAAAATACCACTGACGGCCTCTTGACCGTGACGGCCTTTGGCGTGCTGGCGGACGTCCATACCGGTTATCCGCTGCTGTTGTCGGAGCTGACCGTGACCACGGCGCTGCGCACGGCCGCCATGTCGGCCTTGGCGGCAAAATGGCTGGCACGCAGCGACTGTCGGGTGATGGCGCTGATCGGCAATGGGGCGCAGAGCGAGTTCCAGGCGATCGGGTTCTGTCGCATGCTTGGCATTGAAGTGCTGCGACTCTACGACGTGGATGGTGCGGCCAGCGCGAAGCTTGAGAGCAATTTGCGCGCCATGCCCGAACTTGCGACCGTCAAGATCGTGCGCACCGGCTCATCCGCCGAGGCCAGCAGGGGCGCTGATATCATCAGCACCGTAACCGCCGACAAGAAAAACGCGGTGATCCTGACCCCGCCGATGGTGCGCGCCGGCCAGCACATCAACGCCGTGGGCGGGGACTGCCCGGGGAAAACCGAGCTGCACGCGGACGTGCTGCGCATGCCCGGCGTACGCGTGATCGTGGAGTACGAACCCCAATCGCGCATCGAGGGGGAGATCCAGCAGATGCCGGCGGAGTTCAAGGTGACTGAATTTGCCGCGCTGGTCAGCGGCAGGGCACCGGGACGCGCAACCGCCCAGGACATCACGATTTTCGATTCGGTCGGTTTTGCGCTCGAGGACTATTCGGCATTGCGATTTCTACACAACTTGCTGCAGGAGGACCGGGCCAGCTGCCGCCAGATCGACCTGGTGCCTCAGCTCGCCGATCCGAAAGATCTGTACGGCGGGACGCTCGGCGGCGGCATTCGCCCTCGCCTGCGTCTGACGGGGTAACGCCATGTCCAGCGCCATCGGGTTGATCGGAGCACCCACGGACATCGGCGCCGGCATGCGCGGCGCCTCGATGGGGCCCGAGGCGCTCAGAGTCGCGGGACTTGAGTCCACGCTCGAGGCGCAGGGCCTAGAAGTGCACGACCAGGGCAATCTAAATGGGCCCGGCAATCCAAATTCACCCTCGCAGGAAGGCTATCGGCATCTGCCCGAAGTGGTGGCGTGGAATCAGCTGGTGCACGCGGCCGTGCATTCGGAGCTGCAGGCGGCAAGGCTCCCGGTGCTGCTCGGGGGGGATCACAGCCTGGCGGTGGGCTCGATCAGTGCGGTGGCACGCCACTGCCGCGAGCGGGGCAAGGCGCTGCGGATCCTGTGGCTGGATGCGCACGCGGATTTCAATACCAATGTACTGACGCCGAGCGGCAACCTGCACGGCATGCCGGTGGCTTGCCTGTGTGGACACGGTCCGCGCGCGCTGCTTGAGATTGGCGGGGTGGTGCCGGCGATCAATCCGAACGTGATTCGCCAGATCGGCATCCGCAGCGTCGATCAGGGCGAGAAGCGCCTTGTGCACGAGGTCGGCCTGGAAGTGTTTGACATGCGCTATATCGACGAGCACGGCATGCGCGACACTCTGGAACACGCATTGACCGGCATAGCCCCGGGCACGCACTTGCACGTGAGCTTCGATGTGGATTTTCTCGACCCGGATATCGCCCCCGGCGTGGGCACCACGGTGGCCGGCGGGCCCTCCTATCGCGAGGCGCAGCTGTGCATGGAGATGATCGCGGACACTGGCCTGCTCGCCTCACTCGACATCATGGAGCTCAATCCTGCCCTCGACGTTCGCAATCGCACCGCCGAGGTGGCCGTGGATCTGGTGGCCTCGCTTTTTGGGAAAAGTACCCTGATGCGGAGGGCGTAACGCCCAGAATCCAGGCGAGAGTAGTTCCTGTTTTCCGGGGCCTTGGTAGCCGGCTCGGCTGGTGCCACAATTCGCCCCCCACAGGAGTGCTTCATGAAACTTTACTTCCACCCGGTGTCCACGACCTGTCGGCCGATCATGCTGCTGGCTGGCGAGGCGGGCATTGAACTGGAACATCAGGTGGTCGACCTTTTTACCGGGGCGCAGTACAAGCCGGACTTCGAGTCAATCAATCCCAGCCACCAGGTCCCGGTGTTCGAGGACGATGGTTTTCGGCTGACCGAGAGCTCGGCGATACTGAAGTATCTCGCGGACAAGAAGGGCACGGCGACGTACCCGACCGACGGACGCCAGCGAGCGCGGATTCATGAACGCATGGATTGGTTCAATACCGGTTTCTATCGTGACTTTTCCTACGGGTTCGTGTACCCGCAGATTTTTCCGTTCATGCGCCGGCCCGACGATATCGTGCAGGCCGGCACCCTCGCCTATGGTCGGGAGAAGTCATTGGGCTGGCTCAAGATCCTGGATCAGAGCCTTATCGGCCCGCGCAACAATTATTTGTGCGGCGATTCGATCAGCATTGCCGACTATCTGGGTTCGGTCATGGTGATCGGCGGCGAATCGATTGGCGCGAAATTTGATAACTACCCCAACATCTCACGCTGGCTCGGCCAGATGAAAGCGTTACGCACCTGGCAGAGCGTAAACGCCGTGTTCTACCAGTATCTGGTCGAACCGAACAAGGGTAAGAGCTTCGTCGGACTGTGACTGTACCCCTTCGGGTATTCTTGGCAGCGGAAGAGGGCCTCATGAATGATTAAAGGACTGCACCACAACGCCTATCGCTGCCGTGATTCGGAGCAGACGCGCCAGTTCTACGAGGATTTTCTGGGGCTGCCCCTGTCGGGAAGCCTGGAAATCCGCGAAACCAAGACCGGGCGGCCAACCTCGGTGCTACACACCTTCTACAGGCTCGATGACGGTTCGTTCCTGGCATTCTTCGAGGCGCCGGACATGGCCTTCGAATGGAAGAAGCAGCATGACTTCGACCTGCACATCGCCCTCGAAGTCGAACCCGCGGTGCTGACTCAGATGCTCGAGAAGGGCAAGGCGCACGCTATGGAGACCCGCGGAATATCTGATCACGAGTTCGTCCACTCGATCTATTTTCGCGACCCGAATGGCTACGTGATCGAGCTGACTGCAAAGACGCCAGAGCATGCGAGCTTGATGGACCCGGCGAAAAATGGCGCGCGTGCGATCCTTAAACGCTGGCAGGCCGCAAAGCCTACAGCGGGCGCACTTCGAAGTTGATCGGCAGGGGCGGCGTGGCAAAGCAAGTTCACATCGCCGTCGATGGCCTGGCCCACATCGGAATTCGCGTGCACGAGCTTGAGCGTTCGGTGCAGTTCTATGAGCTGCTGGGTTTTAGCAAGACCGCAGGACCGCTCGGCCCCGAACCGGTGGCGATACTGGATCATCCGTCCGGCCTCGAAATAAATCTGGTCCTCAATGCGCGCTGCGCGGCAGAACCGAACATCCTGATGGATGGGCCCGAAAAGCACGCGGGCATCACTCACTTCGCCCTCCTGTGTGCGGACATCCAAGCGGCCCAGGAGCGCCTGGCGGCCGCCGGTATTGCCTTGAGCGGAGGGCCGATCCGCTTCAGCCCCACCGCCCGCGGGATCTTCGTGCGGGATCCCGACGGCAACGTGATAGAGCTGCATCAGCGCGGTTAGCTCTTGGCGCTGGTCCGGCCTGGGGTTGGGCCCACCCAGGCTAGGGGCTCGTCCATTTCTTGATCCAGCGCTCGACTGTTTCGTGCCACTGGAGGCTGTTCTGCGGCTTGAGAATCCAGTGGTTCTCATCCGGGAAGTACAGGAACTCGCTCGGTATGCCGCGTCGCTGCAGGGCGGTGAAGGCGCCAATGCCCTGCTCGACCGGGATGCGATAGTCCTTGGCGCTGTGAATGATCATCATGGGTATCTTCCATTCGCCCACGTGGTTGGCCGGGTTGAAGCGCTCGATGTCCTCGGGATGGTCCCAAGGGGTACCCCCGTTCTCCCATTCGCTGAACCACAGTTCCTCGGTAGCGTAGGCCATCATTCGATTGTCGAAATCGCCGTCATGCGAGACCAGGCATTTCCACGGGCCCGATTCCGGTGAGTTCCAGTTGCCGGCAATCCAGTTGATCATGTAGCCGCCGTAGCTGGCGCCCAGCGCACAGGCCCGGTCGCCGGCCAGATAGGGAAATTTTGCCAGCGCCGCCGCCCAGCCTTTCTTCAGGTCCTCGAGCGGTCGGTCGCCCCAATGCCCCGAGATGGCGTCGGTGAAGGCTTGCCCGTAGCCGGTCGAGCCGTGAAAATCGATGACCACGACGGCGAAGCCGGCCCCGGCGTAGGTCTGTGGGTTCCAGCGGTAATGGAAGTCGTTTATCCACGAGCCTTGCGGTCCGCCATGTATCAGGAATGCCACCGGATATTTCTTCCCTGCTTGGTAGCCGTAAGGCTTGAGCACATATCCGTGCACCGGGTCGTCGTGCCAGCCCTTGAACTCAAAGGGCTCAAAGTCACTGAACGCGACGCCCTTGAGGCGCGCATCGTTAAAGTCGGTGAGTTCGAGTGCGCGGCTGTCACCGCCCAGAGCGTACAGCTGGCCCGGAGACTTAAGTGAGTCGCGTGCGAAGATGAGTCGCGATCCGGCCACCGAGAAATCGGTGATGTTGCCGCCCCCGGCGACTCGCTTGACGCGACCACTGGCGATGTCGATCGCGAACAGCGCGTGCTCGCCAATGTCATCGGCCGTGGTGTACAGGGTGCGGCCGTCGGGCGAGAGCACCAGGCGACCGGGGCTGCGATCCCAGTCCGGATCCACCTCGCGCGTACTGCCCGAGGCGAGATCCAGCTCCATGATGGCAAACCGGTCCGCTTCGAACCCCGGCCGCTTCATGGCCTCATAGTAGAGTTTCTTGCCGTCGCGCGAGGGCAGGGGGAAGGCGTCCCAGGCAGGATTGTTGGCCGTAAGGTTGCGTGGCGGTGCGCTGCCATCGGTGGGCACGGCGTAGACGTCAAAATTCGTCGACCAGGGTTCGCTCTGGCCCGGAATGCGCACGCCAAAATAGAGCGTGCTGCCATCCGGAGCAAACGAGTACTCCTCATCGCCTCCGAAGGGTTTCGAAGGAACATCACCGCTGATGTCCTGAGTTAAGCGCTGCGGCTCCTGCGCCAGAATTCCTTCGGCGTTGAGTTCAGCAAGAAACAACTGCGTGCGCCGGCCATCCGCCCAGTTATCCCAGTGCCGCATGAATAAGGACTGAAAGTCCACGCCGGAGGCTTTCGAAGCAGTGCGTTCTTCGAGACGCCTCTGCGTGCAGGTGAGTTCCTTGCAGTCCACGAACACTTCAAGCGCGAGCGCCAGGTGGACTCCGTCCGGTGCGACCGCGAAATTTTGCACCTCCAGTGGCAGACGCGTGACCTGGCGGGCCTCGCCCACGCCATCGCCGAGGCGCCACACCTGATTGCTCCCGGAGCGATCGGAAAGGAAAAACAAGTGCTTGCCGTTGGGTGCCCAGCGCGGCGAAGAAGCATTGCTGCCGACCGCCGTGATCCGCTCGGGCCGGGCTTCCTTCGCGCCGAGCGCGAGCCGCCACAGGCCGGTCGCCCCCTTGTTGGCGTCCCAGTTGGTCTCGCGTACCGCGAAGACGACGCTTTGTCCGTCGGGAGCGAGCTGCGGATCCGATACTCGATCCAGCATGACCAGATCCTTCGCTGTAAATGCTCGATCCGCCTCATCGGCGGCAGCCGCGGTGCCGGCAATGCACAGCAGGCCGGCCAGCGCGGGAATGATCCGCAAAGTTTTCATGATTTTCGTCCCCAGGAAATTTATTAGCGCCGTGACTTACGCCCGGCGCCTGTTAATTCATGTTACGGCGTTGGCACGCAACTGTGAAGCACGGCGCGCGCCGCGGGCACGCGTTACCGTGGGCGGCGCTGCCCCAAGCCCTGGGCCGGATCCTGGATATGTAAACGGATTGGCAGGCCGTGCGCGCGGCAGGTTAAGCTCACTGCGCCGCGGCAATTTAAGGCTAGCAAGCATGGCCGATGTCTTCGTTTCCTATGCACGCGCCGATAAGGCACGCGTTGCACCTTTGGTCGCGGCCATCGAGTCCCAGGGCTGGTCGGTCTGGTGGGATCCGGAGATCACGCCGGGCCAGGAATTTGACCAGCAGATCGGCGTGGCGCTGAAGGCCGCCGCCGCGGTGCTGGTGGTTTGGACGCCCAGCTCGGTGAACTCGCGTTGGGTACGGGGCGAGGCGCGCGAGGGCGCGGATCGCGGCATCCTGGTGCCGGTGCGCTTTGACAGCGCCGAGTTACCGATAGACGTGCGCGCACTGCACACGACCGATCTGGACGGGATGACACCGGAAGAACGTAACCGGCACGTAAAGGAAATGCTGCGTGCGCTCGGGACGATTATCGCGCGCGAACGCTCCTCGCGACCGCCGAGCGCCGTTGCATCGGCGGCAACGTCCGCCACCGGGAGCAATCCCGTGCGCGTCACGATCTGCGTGCTGCCGTTCACTAACATGAGTGGTGATGCGAGCCAGGAGTACTTCAGCGACGGCCTCACCGAAGACATCATCACGGAGCTCTCGCGCTGGCGACGATTGTTTTCGGTGCGCTCGAGGTCGGCCTCCTTTCGGTATCGCGGCTCGGCAGTCGACATGCAACAGGTAGCGCGCGAGCTTGACGTGCGCTACATCGTCGAGGGCAGCGTGCGGCGCGTAGGCGAGCGAATCCGGATCAACGCCCAGCTCATCGATGCTGAGACCGGCAGCCATGTGTGGGCTGAAAGATTTGATCATGGCCTGGATGAGATCTTTGCCGTCCAGGATCGAGTGGTGCAGACCATTGTCAGCACGCTGGTCGGCCGCGTGCAAGCCTCGGATGCCGAACGATCCCGGCGCAAGCCGCCGGCCAATCTTGCGGCCTATGAGTGCGTGCTGCAGGGCAACGCAATCTTATGGGATGATGCGGCGGGCGCGGCGGAGGCCGCGCGACTGTTTGAAAAGGCGATCGAAGTTGATCCTGGCTATGCGATCGCACATTCGCTGCTGGCAGCGCTACGTTATGCGCGCTGGAGAGACGAATCCGGGGATTCGGACGAGCTGCTCAATGAAGCCTACGTTCTGGCGAAGCGGGGGGTCGAACTTGATGACGGCGACAGCACCTGTCACTCCATTCTGGCCCAGGTTTTGCTGCTGCGGCGCTCCTTTGATCAGGCGATGCAGTACGCGCGCCGCGCGGTGGCGATCAATCCCAACAATCAATGGAATAGCGCGGATCTTGGCTGCATCCTGATTTATGTCGGCCGCTCCGAAGAAGCCCTTGACTGGTTCGCCCGCGCGCGGGAGATCGATCCGTACTTCGATCCGGCCTGGTACTGGCGCGCGCAGGGCCAGGCCCACATGCACCTGCAGCAGTACGCCGAAGCGGTCGCGACATTCAGCCATGCCCGCGTACGGCCTTACCGCATGCTGGCGATGCTGGCCGGATGCCAGGCGGAATTGGGTGACATTGACCGTGCGCGGGTGAGCGTGGCCGACTGTTTATCCGAGAGTCCCAGCTTCTCCATCAGACGCTACATGAGCAAAGAGCCATTCCAGATCAAGGCTGAGGCCGAGCGTGTTGAAGCGGCGCTGCGTCGGGCGGGTCTGCCGGAATGAACCGGGCCAGCACTCCTTTGGGCACCGGGGAGGCCGAGCCAGTCTGGGTCGGCGAGGTGCTTAGATATTGGTTCGAGACGCTCGGCGAGAAGCACTGGTTCGATCCCAGTCGCGAAGTTGATGAAAAAATCCGCGAGCTGTTTTTGGCCTTGCACCAGCAGCTCGCCACAGGGCAGGTAGCCGAGTTGGCAACATCGCGTGAGATGTTGGCGGCCGTGATCGTGCTGGATCAGTTCTCGAGAAACATTTTCCGCGGCACGTCGCGTGCTTATGCCGCCGACCCCATGGCGCGGGGGCTTGCGAGAATCGCCATCAGCCGGGGCTTTGACGTCGACTTGACGGGTGAGCAGAAGCAGTTTCTCTATATGCCGTTCCAGCACAGCGAGGACGCTCAGGATCAAGCGCGCTCGCTGGCGTTTTTTGACAAGCTCGGCAATGAACGATGGACTCAATATGCGCTGGCACACAAGGCGATCATTGATCGATTCGGGCGCTTTCCGCATCGAAACGCGATATTGGGCCGAGATTCGTCCGCAGAAGAGATTGCGTCGCTCCAGGAGCCGATGGGTTCGTTCTGAGGCCTGCAGCCAGAGCCCCGAAGACTGCTACAGGTTGAGGAGGGCCCAGGGGTGCTGGGCGGGCCGATATGGGGCTGAACTGGACCCAGCATCCCAGGGCAGGGGCCGGATGGCACCACCGCCGTTGGCCCCGCGCCCGCGTCCCTTCTTTGCTGACAGTCCGCAGAGGTGTCAGCTCCCCCGCAACGGCGGGTGCAGAAACTATGCGCCGCTGATATGCCAACGTTGTGACCGAAAGTGATGCATTTGACAGAGGCGTGCCCCGTGATGACGTGCCAGGGGGCATTTTAAGCAAGCACAAACAGAACAGATTGCCGAGAGCAGGATTTGCCGCCTAGAATCAATGGGCGCTGCGGGTGTAGTTCAATGGTAGAACTGCAGCTTCCCAAGCTGCTAGCGTGGGTTCGATTCCCATCACCCGCTCCATTTCCCGCCGCGGTTCGCGCTGCGTGCGCGGGAGCTAACCTAGGCCCGCTTCGGAGAGGACTGGCTGGCATGCCGGGCGCCGAGGCGGCAATATGAATCATGAGTCCGAATCCCGGCACGGTGCCGATAGTGGTCTGGCTAGCGCCCGCACTGGCCGCGCTGCTCCTGTACGGAATGGGGCAGGGCCTGGTCAAGAAGTGGATAGGCGAGGTATCACCGGCCCGCTTTTGCCTGTATTACGTGCTCGCGACGTCGGTAGTCAATCTCGGATTCTTTTTCACCCACGACCATCCACCGCTCCTTGCGAGCAACGGCCGAGGTTTCCTCGGGTTCGGGGTGCTCGCGTATTTGTTCGATGGAATGGCCTGGATTCTCTACTTTCAGTCGGTCGTGCTCGGACCGGTCACGATCGTCGGTACGCTGTCGGCGGCATACCCGGCGTTAACTATTGTCTTTGCACGGATGTTCCTTGGCGAGGCACTGACCCCCTTGCAATATGTGGCCGTCGCGCTGGTGATCGGCGGAGGTATCGGCCTTTCGTACGCGCCCGGGGGCCCAGAGAGTCAGGTCACGAGCCGGCGCTGGATTCCATTGTCGATGGGGGCGCTGGTGTGCTGGGCGGCATCCAACACATTTATTAAGTACTCCTATTCGTTGCCCGGAGCGAGCGAGGCGAATCTGGCCATTTGCAGTTCGATCGGTGGCGCATTTTCGCTGGGTGTGTTCGGCCTGCTTCGCGGCCGGCAGGGAACGCACTCAGTGCGGGCGTGGGTACACTCGCTCGTGCCGATGGGAATGATGGCCTGCGGAAGCCTTGGCCTAATCATTGCCGCGCACCACGGGCCGATCTCGATCGTGACCCCGCTCATCGGCGCCTATCCTGTCGTGACGATCATCTTCGCAGCTCTGGTCCTGAAGGAACGGATTTCACCGATCCAGTACGGGTGCATCAGCGCGATCATCACCGGGATGATCCTCTGTTCAGTCTGAGGCTCTCCGCGTGCAGCGCAGGTGCGTCGCGTGGCGGGTCGGTGGGCGTCGACGGCAGAGGGGCAAAAAACAGCTCGCCTTGACAGCTTTGGAGCCTGCTGGTTAGCGTGCCCATAACTTACGGTCAATGTTCAAACAAGGGGGTCGCATTGGCACGCAAGCCGGGCCGTAGCGCCGGGAAAAGCACGGCGCGGGTGGCCGCCGCGCGGATGAAGCGGCGTACCACTCGTCCATCGGTGCCCATCACCGGCGACGTACTCTTCAACCAATCGGTGGAAAAGGCCTTCGCCGTGTTGCGGACCTTCGCCGCGGCCGACTCGCGCGCGCTGGGACTGGCCGCGATTGCCGCAGCAACGCGCATGACCGCGAGTTCCGCGCAGCGCTCGCTGCACACTCTGGTGCGTCTGGGGTACCTGCGTCGCGATGCCCGACTGCACGGCTGGGTGCTCACGCCGCACACGCTCGATATCGGCTATCCGTACCTGGCCGGTCATCCGGTGATCGAACAGGCGACCCCGCACCTGATCGATCTGAACCAGGCCTGCGGCGAATCGGTCAGCCTGTCCGAACCTGACGAGACGGACATGATGTTCATCGCGCGCTTTCCGAGCCGTAAGCCCTTTTTCATCCACATGCCGGTCGGTCGGCGCCTGCCCATGTACTGCACCGCCGCGGGCCGCGCCTACTTATCAGCCCTGCCGGCGGCCGAGGCTCAAGTCATTTTGGAGCGCTCGACGTTGCGCCGGTTCACGCCCACCACCTTGTGTCAGATGCCCGCCATTCTTTCGCGGGTAGCGGAGGCCCGCGACAGTGGCTACGCGTGGGCCAACCAAGAGTACTACCGCGGCGATTTGACCATCGCCGCACCCATCCTCGGTGAGGGCGGCCGTCCGGTGGCCGCCATCAACATCGCGGGCACGACCAGTCGTTCGACACTCGAGGAGCTGCGCCAGCAGTTCGCGCCGCTCCTGATCGCGGCGGCACGCGCGGCGTCCAGCAGCGTCGCGGCGATGCGCCGACGCTAAAGCGCTCCCGTCGTTTGACCCGGCCACGGCCGCGTCATAGACTCGTCGAGTTTGCGATATAGGCGATTCGATAATCGATAAAAGACAATCAGGGGATGCGCATGACCAAGTCTTCCGTGTGCGCCGTGGCGCTGGCCGCCGCCGCAGTTGCCACTGTTCTTACACCGCTCGCGGCGCGGGCTGACCCCACGCTCGAAGAAGTCGTCGTCACCGCCGAGCGCCGGAGTGAGCGGTTGCAGGATGTGCCGGTGGCCGTCACCGCGCTGTCGGCCAGCGACCTGACCGATTTGGGCGTACGCCAGGCCGGGGACATCGCCGCCAGCGTGCCCAACTTGCTGCTGAACTTACCGTATGGCCCGGAAGCTCAGCCCACTTTCACGTTGCGCGGCGTAACTACCCAGGATTACAGCCAGAACCAGAGCAGCCCGATCGCGATGTACGTGGATGAGGTCTACAAGCCAGTGGGCTCCGTACAGGCGCTGCAAACTTTCGATCTGGATCGTGTGGAAGTGCTGCGCGGCCCGCAAGGCACGCTCTACGGCAAGAACGCGACCGGCGGTGCGGTCAGCTTCTATTCCAAGAATCCGAGTCTCACCCAGGTCGACGGATACGCCACGGCCGGATTTGGCAATTACAGTGCCTACACGCTCGATGCGGCTGCCGGTGGCCCGATCATCGACGATGTGCTCGGCGTGCGCGCTGCGCTGCTGTATGAAAGGCGCGACGGCTGGGTACACAGCATCGTGCCCGGCGTCGAACCGCTCAATGGCGTCGACGCGCTCGCCGGCCGCCTGTCCTTCCTCTACAAGGCCAGTGACACCCTGACGGCCTCGCTCAAAATCGCTGCCACACGCTCGGGCGGGACGCCGTACGGAGCACACGCCCTCAACGTCGATCCGGCCTACTACGCCGGCACCATCAGCTGGTTCGACAACGGCGCCAAATATGCAGTGCACAAGGAAATCCGCAACGATAGCGCGGCGCTCAGGGTGGAGTGGCTGGCAAGCGAGCATACGACCCTCACTTCGGTCACCGGATTTGATTTCGGTCATTGGTACACGAAGAGTGACGACGGCGGGCTGCCCATCACGCTACGCCTTGATGACCCGAATACTTATTTTTCCAGCACCAACGATTTTTCGGAGGAACTACGACTCGCCTCACGTGACACCGGCCCCTACAGCTGGCTCGCCGGCCTGTACTATGGCCGCGAGAGCACCCATGCGACGGTGGAGTACCACTTCTTCGATTCCTATGACCTGGGCTACTTCGCGCTGCCCAACGGCACGCACCTGTACGGGTTCGATGAGTTCAATAGTTTCGACCAGCTCAAGGACAGCAAGGCCGCATTTGTGAATGCCACCTACACGTTCTCGTCGGCAATTACGCTGCATGCGGGCGCGCGCTATACCAAGGACAAGGTCAACATCAACAATTTTTATGCGCTCGAGGGTGGGCCGCTGGCGCCGGGCCCTACCGGCTACACGCCCGATGGCGGAGTGATGGCCTACTGGACTCAGACCATAGGCTCGCAGCCGGCGACCTTTACGAATTACCAGACAGGGACGGCCCCGCAGGGCCCGTTGCTAAATCTGAGCCAGGACAACAACAACTTCAGTTACCGGGCCGGTATCGACTGGAAACCCAGTGCGGGCGTGCTCACCTACCTGACGATCAGTGAGGGGTATCGGGGAGCTGCGTTTAACGGCCAGGCATTCAACTTTCCCCAGGAGGCGAACTTTGCGCAACCTGAAAAGCTCACCTCCTACGAGCTGGGCCTGAAAACGGAGCTATGGGATCGACGCGGCACCTTTAACGCAGCGGTGTTTCACTACGACTACAGGAATCAGCAATTCCTAGACTCCTTTACCCTGCCGGGTGGTTCGGGCAGCGGCTTCCACACCGTCAATGCGCCGAAGTCGCGCGTCGACGGCGCTGAATTCGAGCTTCACGCCAAAGCGACCGACGGTCTGGAGATCCGGGCGGCACTGGGCTTGATGAGCAGCAAATACGTGGACCTCACACTACACGCGGGATCCCGCGTCTGCTGCGTGGGCAACCAACTGATCCAAGCACCGGACTACAACGGGAGCGTCGGGATCGACTGGCGTTTCGCACAAATCTCCTCCGGTGATCTGCGCCTCATGGTCGATGGCAATTACTACGCCAAGCAGTACTTCGACGCCTATAACACCGAGCGCATCGCGCAGGGCGCATACGGGATTGCCAATGCCCGCGTGTCGTTCCGGAGTTCCGCCACCCACGGATTTGATGCCGGTGCCTGGATCAAGAACCTGGCGAATAAAAAGTATCTGGCCTACGGCCTAAACCAGAACGATCCGGACACCGGTGCCATCGGCTTCGACTATGCACTGGTGGGCGAGCCGCGTACCTACGGCGCGGACCTGACTTACCGGTTCTGACCGAACTGACGGCGTGCGCTCGCACGCCTAAGGCGACCCAACCGTGTCGACGCCGCTGGAACACGACGCACCGCGTTGCCTGTACCTGGCCACCGCGCGAGGCGCGGTGCCTACGCCACCGCTGCGCTCGGATGCACGTGTCGAAGTCGCCGTCGTTGGCGGCGGTTATACCGGTCTGTCCACGGCGTTGCACCTCGCCGAGCGCGGCACGGCCGTGAGCTTGCTTGAGGCGCACGAACCTGGCTGGGGCGCCGCTGGCCGCAACGGCGGACAGGTCAATGCCGGGCTCAAACACGATCCCGATGAGGTCGAGCGCCATCTTGGCATGACTTACGGACCACGCCTGGTGCGGCTCGCTGGCGAGGCGCCCGATTACCTGTTCGGCCTCATCGACCGCCTCGCTATCAATTGCGAGGCGCGGCGAGAGGGCACAATACGCGCGGTGCGCCGGTCAAGATACGCTGCGGCCCTGCAGTCTTCCACGGAACAATGGCGGCGACGCGGTGCCCTGCTCGAGAGCTGGGATGCAAGGCAAGTCGCGGCGGCGATTGGTACGCGCCGTTATCTCGCGGCGAGCTTTGATCCACGTGGTGGCTCCGTCAATCCGCTCAGTCTGGCGCGCGGATTGACCGCGGCCGCCCTCGGCGCCGGAGCGCTGATCCATGGCGACACCCGCGCACTACGGCTGGAACGGGTAGGGGATGGTTGGCGCCTCGACACGGCTGGCGGCGCGGTGCACGCCGAAAAAGTGGTGCTGGCGACGGACGGGTACAGCGATAAACTCTGGCCGGGATTGCGCACCAGCATCGTGCCGCTGTACAGCTCGATCATTGCCAGTGAGCCACTGCCCGCTGCGCTGGCGGCGTCAATTCTTCCCGGTGGCGGGGTCGTTTATGAGAGTGGTGAGATCACCATCTATTATCGGCTCGATCGCGAGCGACGCTTGCTGATGGGCGGGCGCGGCATTCAGCACCGCGCGACGCGACGAGCCGATTACGAACATCTGGTGCGCAGCGCGCTCCGATTGTGGCCTTTGCTGGCCGGGGTCTCGTGGACGCATTGGTGGAATGGGCAATTCGCCCTGACCCCGGACTTTTACCCGCGTCTGCACATGCCGGAGCGAAACCTTTTGATCGCGCTGGGCTACAGCGGCCGCGGTGTGGCACTCGCAACGGCTCTTGGCGCCCAACTGGCCTCGGTGTGCACAGGCACGGATGTCGAGTGTCTCGCACTGCCGGCCACGCGCGTGCCAAAAATCCCGTTCCATCGCCTCTGGCGCCTGGGCGTCTCGGCGCGCGTCGCCTACGGTACCTGGCTCGATAGTCTGGGCGGGAGCAATTGAGATGAGTGCGGCCTGAGGCTTGATCGGGTAAAGGTCAGCCGCAGGTCCGGCGCCCAGCGGGTGGCCGTCGCTGAAATACCACGCCTCAGGACCGCGCCACGCGCCGCGATTCCTGGGCGACGATCTCGAACAATGCCTGCATACCGCCGCTGACGTCCTGCACCACGCCGTTGACGAAAAAAGTCGGCGTCGCGCGCAAGTGACTGCGCTGACCGCTTTGTTGGTGTTCGCGGACCCGCTGGCGGTAGATCTCGTCGTCGAGTTCAGCCTTGAAGCGGGTTGTGTCTAAACCAATTTGCGCCGCGTGCGCGTCCAGATGCGAGCGGTCAAGTTGGTGCGGCCGGGCAAACAGGAGATCATGCATCGCCCAAAACTTCCCCTGGGCACCCGCGGCTTCGGCGGCTTCGGCGGCCATCAGCGCGTGCGGGTGCGCCTCCTCCAGTGGGAAATGGCGAAACACAAACGCGATGTCCGGATGCACCGAGCGCAGCTGCTTGACCGAGGGCTCGACCGCGATACACGTCGGGCACTCGAAATCGCCGTATTCAAGTACCACGACCGGAGCATGCGCGGGCCCGGCGATA
Source organism: Steroidobacterales bacterium (assembly GCA_038234675.1). Taxonomy (GTDB): domain Bacteria; phylum Pseudomonadota; class Gammaproteobacteria; order Steroidobacterales; family Steroidobacteraceae; genus FEN-1191. The sequence continues at coordinate 20,738 of JBBQTF010000022.1, read as the reverse complement.
TGATCCGTGGGCGACAGCGGCACTGCCAGCGTCGCTGCTCTATGGGATTGCTTCATTTAAGTTTCTCCGGTTGTGTGGGCGCACCGATACGCCAATTCGCTGTCCTGATTGCCTAACACGCTAAGCCTCCTTATCCCATAAATAACGCCGACTTGAATGATTGGCAAGCCGCCCCCACTGCACGAGGGATGGATTCCCCTCCCGACTCGCCTGCAGCTGATGACTCTGGACTACTAGATGCCTATTCCGAAGCCGTAACTCAAGCCGCGCGCCGGGCGGCGCCAGCCGTGGTGCATCTGGACGTGGGCCGGGTGCGGAAAGGACGGGAACAGCGCGGAACGGGATCGGGCTTCTTTTTCACTCCTGATGGACTGTTGCTCACCAACAGCCACGTCGTCCACGGGGCGCGAGGTATCCGGGTCACTGCGCTGGACGGCGAACGCTATGGTGCCGATGTGCTTGGCGATGACCCGGATTCGGACCTCGCGGTAATTCGGGTCAGTGGAAGTGGCGCCGCGCACTGCAATTTGGACGATCCCTCTGCAGATCGGACAACTGGCGATTGCCATCGGCATCCACTGGGCTTCGAACATACCGTCACCGCCGGAGTGGTCAGTGCTCTGGGCCGGAGCCTGCGCGCGAGCACCGGCCGGCTCATTGACGATGTAATCCAGACCGACGCCGCTTTAAACCCGGGCAATTCGGGCGGCCCGCTGGTCAACTCGCGCGGCGCCGTTATCGGCGTGAATCCGCGATCATTCCAGGTGCCCTGGGCCTGTGTTTTACGACCGCCAGCGATACGGTCCAATGGGTGACGGAGCAGCTCCTGAGGCGCGGCCGGGTCCGCCGCGCCTGGCTGGGCGTCGGCGGCGCCACCGCATCGCTCGCGCGACGCATCGCCAATCATCACGGTCTGAGCAATGGGTCGGGTGTGCGCGTGCGCAGTGTCGAGCCCGGCAGTCCGGCTGCGGCGGCCGGGATCGAAACGGGTGATTTGATGGTACTTATTGACGATCAGCTGGTGACCGGCGTGGACCGCCTGCAGCAATTGCTCGACCATCACCGAATTGGTCGCGCCAGCGATATGACCTTCCTGCGCCGCGCGCGAGAGATCACCTCATCGATCATCGCCCGGGAGCGCGGGCGCGCAGGCTGATCGGCCTAGCGACTTATGACTACCTCGAAGCCACCGAAGATCAGGCGTCGGCCGTCGAAGGGCATCGCCTTGAGGTTCATGTACTTGGCAAGGCGCGGGTCCTTCATGACTTTCGCATTCACGCGATCGCGATGCTTGCGATTTCGATAGACGATATAAGAAAACCAGACGGTCTCGGTCGACTTCAGCTTTATGCTGCGTGGAAAGGAGGTGGTCTTGCCTTTCGGCACGTCATCGGCAATGCACTCCCGATACTCGAGCGCTCCGTGATCGCGCCATACCTTGCCGGCCAGCCGCGCCATGCGCACGTAGCGAGCGCGATTTCTCTTCGGCACGGGCACTACAAAACCATCGACGTATTGGCTCATGTTGACATCCTCCAGTGTGGTGTCGCTGCGGTCACGGTCTATGCAATTGTACCAACGGAGCCGGCCACGGGATTTTCGCCGCGTAATTTAGTTTCTACCGGCGTGAAAAGGGGAATCCCTTGCACAGCTGTGGCATTATTCGCAAGGCAATTAACCCAGGGAAACCGAGAATCGCGCCGCGCACTTTGGTTGGCCGCCGCGCCTTGAGGAGTGTTCGATGAGTAGAGCGGCGATTCTGGCCAGTATGCTGTTCACGCTGGCGGGCGTTGTGCAGGCCGACCCGAACTGGAAAGAGGGCGAGCAGTATTTCGTTCTCGGGCCCCCGCAACCGACCTCGGTCGCCGCCGGCAAGGTAGAGGTCGTGGAGGTGTTCTCGTACGCATGCCCGGCTTGCAACTTATTCTATCCGACCATCAACAAGCTCAAGGCGTCCTTGCCGGCGAATGTGCAGTGGCGGTTCATACCGGCCTCCTGGCATACGGAGGAAGACTGGAAGGTGTTCCAGCGCGGCTACTTTGCGGCGCAGTCACTGGGCGTTGCCGATCGCACGCACGACAAGATTTTCGATGCGGTCTGGAAGTCGCACGAACTGGCGGTTATTGACCCGTCCACAAACCAGCTCAAGGACCCATTGCCCACGCTGGCCGATGTGGCTAAATATTACGAAAGCGTCGCGAAGCTCCAGCCGGGCCAGTTCCTGGCGGCTGCGCACTCTTTCAGTGTGGATGCCCGGATGCGCGAAGCCGACGCGCAGATACGCGAGTATCAGGTGGACGAAACTCCCAGCGTCATCGTGAACGGCAAATACCGGGTGACACCGCGTACCGCGGGAGGCAACGAGCAATTCATTGCGCTGGTCCAATGGCTCGTTAAGAAGGAGTCCAAGTAAGCTGGCGCCTCTCCGGCCGCGGCCGGCGTAACGCCACCATCGGCCTGAGCCTGACTCGCGCCGGATACCCAGGCCGATGACACTGCTGACACTTCTCGACGCCGAGCTGGCCTATGGCCTTACGCCGCTCCTCGATCAGGCCGCTTGCGCCCTTAATGAGGGTGATCGCGTCGGTCTGATTGGCCGTAACGGCACCGGTAAATCCACGTTGCTGGGCGTACTTGCAGGCCGAGTCATGCTCGATGAGGGGGCCGTCCAGCAACGCGACGGACTGCGCGTCATCACGGTAGAGCAAGAGCCGCAGCTGTTACCGGCCGACACGTTGTTCGAGGCGCTCCGACAACGTGGCGGGCTGGAGAACATCAGCGACGACCGGCGCCGTTGGCGGGCCGAATCGCGCTTAGTCGAGTTTGCCACCCGCTTCGGGTTAGACGGTACCATCGACCCGGCGCGCGCCTCGGGCGGCGAGCGTAAGCGGGCCACATTGGCGCTCGCGCTTTCGCTGGAACCGGACCTGCTGCTGCTCGATGAGCCCACGAACCATCTGGACATCGCAGGCATCGAACAGCTCGAGGAGTTGCTGCTCAAGGCGCCGGCGCTGGTCTTCGTGACCCATGATCGCTGGTTTCTTGATCGCGTGGCCACGCGCATCCTGGAACTCGATCGCGGCTGGTTGCGCGGCTACCCAGGAAACTATTCGGCCTACGAACGGCAAAAGGCGGCCGAGCTGGCGGCCGAATCGGTGGGGCGGCGCAAGTTCGACAAGTTCTGGGCGCAGGAGGAGGTCTGGATCCGCCGCGGCGTGGAGGCTCGCCGCACCCGAAACGAAGGCCGCGTGCGACGACTCGAATCGCTTCGTTCCGAGCGCGCCTCACGGCGTGAGCGCATCGGCAACGTCAGGCTGAGCATCGATGCGAGCGAGCGCTCGGGACGTTTGGTCGCCGAGCTTTCGGGGGTCGGGATTGGATTTGACGGGCGTCCGCTGGTGGCAGACCTGACCTTGCGACTCATGCGGGGCGACCGCCTCGGTCTGATAGGCCCGAACGGGTCGGGTAAATCGACGCTCATCAAGCTCATTCTCGGAATACTCGAGCCCGACACCGGTACGGTCCGGCTCGGCAGCAATCTGCAGATCGCCTATTTCGATCAACTGCGGGCGCAACTTGACCTGGACCGCACGCTGGCCGATACGGTCAGCGAAGGCTCGGACTTTGTGGAAGTAAACGGAATTAAACGGCACATCAGCGGCTACCTGGGCGATTTTTTGTTTTCGGCCCGGCGGTTCGGCACACCTGTGCGTGCCCTTTCAGGCGGCGAGCGCAACCGCCTGCTGCTCGCGCGCCTGTTTGCTCGCCCGGCCAACCTGCTGGTGCTCGACGAACCCACCAATGACCTGGATATCGAATCGCTGGACCTTCTGGAGGCCTCGCTCCACTCCTTCCAAGGAACGTTGCTGTTGGTGAGCCACGATCGAAGTTTCCTCGACAACGTCGTCACACAGACCCTGGTTGCGGAAGGGGACGGGCATTGGCAGGAATACGCCGGAGGGTATCGTGATTGGCTCGCGCAGCGACCGAGCGCACCAGTTGCGGCCACCGTTGGCGGCGTGGTCCGGAGGACCGCCCCGCAATCCGGGGAAGTCGGGGCGGGCGCGCCACCCACTGCGCAGTCCGCGGGCCGAAAATTGTCCTTCAAGGAGACCCGTGAACTAGCGGCCCTGCCCGCACAGATCAGCGCGCTCGAATCCGAGCAACGTGAGCTTACCGCGCAAATGTGTCAGGCCGACTACTTTCGCATCGGCGCCGAGCGCATGCGCGCCGATCGCGCGCGCGCCGCCGCGATCGAGTCGCAGTTAAGCGCGTGTCTTGAGCGCTGGGAATCTCTGGAAGGTTTGCTGGCGGCTTCCATTCCATCACCCGAATAAGGCGGCGATGGTCGCGACGTGGACACCGTAGTATTGTTTGGCGTTCCTTTGGCGGGAGAAGTCCATGCGGCAAATTCAATTCCTGCTTCGCCCACTTTTTTTTGGGGGACTCGGGTTGCTGGGGCTCGCCGGGGCGCCCGGGGCCATAATCGCAGACAATGCCGCTGCGGTGGCCAACACCGAATGGGACCTAAAGGATCTCTATCCCGCCCTTAAGGACTGGCAAGAGTCTTACGCGCGGACCGAGGCGGCGGCGGACAGGCTCAGGCTCTATCAGGGCACCCTGGGCACCAGCGCGGAGGCCCTGCTCAAGGCATTGGCCGCCGTCAGCGACCTGAATCGGGAGTCCGCTCGGCTGTACGTGTACACCTCTCTGGCCTCCGATGAGGACGTGCGCGTCAGCGTCAATCTGGAGCGCAACCAACAATCCCGGGCGCTGCTGACAAAATTGGCCGAGAAAACATCCTGGATGGCGCCCGAAATCCTGCAGGTTGGCCCGAACAAAGTGAACGCGTTTTTGGCGCAAAACAAGGCCTTAAAGGATCGTTTCGGGCATTTCCTCGACAATACGCTGCGCTCGGCCCCGCACACTCTGGGCACCGAAGGCGAACAGGTGCTGGCCGCCACGGGCAATCTCCTCGCGCAACCCGATAACATTCACAGCCAGCTGGCCGACTCAGAGTTGCCGGTGCCCACCGTCACATTCAGCGACGGTACCCAGGCGCGTATCACGCAACCGGCGTATCAGAAGTATCGCCAGTCGCCGGTCCGTGCCGATCGGAAGCTGGTGTTCGACGGCTACTGGGGCGCATGGAAGAAGTTCGAGGGCACCTCCGGGGCGCTGCTCACGACCCAGGTCATGGGCGATTACTTCAGCGCTCAATCGCGCAAGTTTCCTACGGCGTTACAGGCGGCACAGTTCCCCGACGCGATGCCGGATGCCGTCTACAGGACCCTGATTTCCGAGGTCAACGCGGCGCTCCCCACGCTGCATCGGTACTTGCGATTGCGCAAGCGGCTGCTCGGAATCACCGATGACATGCGCTATTACGACGGCTATCCGCCGATGTTTCATTTGGACAGCCCGCCCAAATTCAGCGTCGCGGACTCTGAGCGCATCACTCTGGCAGCCCTGCAGCCGCTCGGTGAGGAATATCTGGGCCTACTGCGCAAGGGATTCAACTCGCACTGGATGAGCGCCTATCCGACGGAAGGGAAGCGACTCGGAGCCTACATGCAGGGCTCGGCCTATGACGTGCACCCTTATTTACTGCTCAATCTGAACAACGATTATGAATCGATGTCGACCCTGTCCCATGAGTGGGGACACGCGGTGCACTCGCAGCTTGCGAGGCGTGCGCAACCGTACGATAAGGCCGATTACTCGACGTTCATTGCTGAATCGGCCTCGATTGGCAATGAAATGCTACTGAACGATTACGTCGTGGCGCATGCGGCCACGCCAACCGAAAAGCTCTTCTACCTGGGGGCGGGGCTCGAATTGATACGCACGACGTATTTCCGTCAGGCTATGTTCGCGGAATTTGAGTTGGCGATTCACGAGGAACTCGAAAAGGGCCGGTCGCTGTCAGGCGCGCGCATGACCGAAATGTATTGCGGTTTGTTGCGCAAGTACTATGGCGAGGCGCAGGGCGTGATGAAGATCGATCCCGAATACTGCGTCGAATGGGCCGTGGTGCCGCATTTCTATCGCGACTTCTACGTCTACCAGTATGCGACCTCGATCGCAGGCGCCGCGCAATTCACCGACGCCATCATCAAAGAGGGCACACCGGCCCGCGAACGTTTCCTCACCTTGCTCGGCGCCGGTGGATCGGACTATCCCTATGAATTGTATAAGCGCGCCGGCGTTGACATGGCTACGCCGACTCCTTATCGGGCGCTGGCGGCACGCATGAACCGTCTGCTCGATGAAATCGAGGCCATACAGGCTAAGAAGTGACCGACCGGGAGGCGGTCGGGACCGCACTGCTGGCCTGGCATGCGCAGCACGGGCGCCATGACCTGCCTTGGCAACGCAATCCCACGCCCTATCGCGTGTGGATCTCGGAGATCATGTTGCAGCAAACACAAGTGTCCACCGTAATGGCGTATTACGATCGATTCATGTTGCGTTTTCCGGACCTGCGCTCATTGGCGGCCGCCCGGCTCGATGAAGTGCTGCATTTGTGGTCGGGCTTAGGTTATTACTCGCGGGCGCGCAACTTGCACTTAACGGCGCAACGAGTCGTGGCGGATTTTCAGGGTGAGCTGCCGCCGGATGCTACCTTGCTGGCGGAACTACCGGGAATCGGGCGGTCCACGGCCGCCGCCATCCGCGCACTGAGCGCCGGCGAACGGGCCGTGATCCTTGACGGCAATGTGCGCCGGGTCCTGGCGCGCGTGTTCTTGGTAGCCGGCGTGACGACGCAAGGCTTAGTGCAGAGGCGGCTCTGGCAACTGGCCGAGGAGTGCACGCCACAGCGCCAAGTGGCCGCGTACACGCAGGCCATCATGGATCTGGGGGCAATCGCGTGCCTGCGACGGCGGCCACTTTGCGGGATGTGCCCGCTGGCCCCTCATTGCGGCGCACTTCGGACGGGCCGGCAACACGAAATCCCCGCCCCACGGCCGCGCGCCGCGCGCCGCAGGCGCGCTGTTGTCATGTTGCTGGCACAACTTCGCGACGGTAGCGTGCTTTTGGAGCGACGGGCCGAGCAGGGCGTATGGGGCGGCCTATGGACCCCGCCGCAATTTCCGAATGCCGACGCCGCGCGTCTCTATGCAGCCACACGGCTTGTGGACGCTGAAGTCGAGTCGCTGCCGGGAACGGTGATACGCCATGCCTTTTCCCACTTCGAACTGGAAATCTCGCCGCTGCTCGCCCGATGCACGGGCTGGAGCGGAGTGATGGATGGCCCCGCCACGCTCTGGTATAACCCTGCGGCCCCGGAGCCGTTGGGATTGCCGGCGCCGGTTACCGCATTGATCCAAGGACTTATATGACTCGCACCGTGCAATGTGTCGTGCTCAAGAGCGAGGCCCCGGGCCTGGACCGGCCGCCGTATCCTGGCCCGCTCGGCCAGCGAATTTACGAGTCCGTGTCGAAAGAAGGTTGGGCACGCTGGGTCAAGCATCAGGTGATGTTGCTCAATGAGTATCGGCTCACGCCGGTTGACCCAAAGGCCCGAAAGTTTCTCGAATCTGAAATGGAGAAGTATTTTTTTGGCGCCGGCTCAGAGCGGCCGACCGACTACAAAGCGCCAGACAGTTAATGGATCGTCTGGATCAGGCGGATCAAATCGAGCTATTTGCCCTCCCACCCGCCGTGCCCCACGGCTTCGTATACCGAGCGGATTTCCTGAGCGCCACAGACGAATCCGAGCTGCTTCAGACGATATCCACCTTGCCGCTGGAAGGAGCCAGCTACAAACAATGGACAGCGAAGCGCAGGATCATCAGTTATGGCGGACGCTACGACTTCAGCTACAACCGATTGCATCCTGCGGAGGCGATTCCGCCTTTTCTTGATCCGCTGCGCCGACAGATTTCGGAATGGACGGGGGTTCCGGCATCGGATTTCAAACACGCCCTGATTGCTGAGTATCGGCCTGGCACTCAACTGGGCTGGCATCGAGATGTGCCGGAGTTCGAAATAGTGGTCGGAGTCTCCCTGATGGGACCGGCACGCATGAGATTTCGCCCTTACCCGCCATCCAAGGGCGGAGCGCGAGCCACCTCATTTCTCGAATTGCATTCAAGATCGGCTTATTCGATCAGAGGCGTTGCGCGCTGGCAGTGGCAACATGCCATCTCGCCGACCAAAGCTCTGCGTTACGCCATCACCTTTCGTACATTGACTGGCGGAGCACCCGCTGAGGTACCGCTGCACCGGCGTCCAACGGATGCGGCGGAACCGGAATAGTCCTCCTGGGTGACCTTAGGTCGAAACTCGACCCTCGGAGCCTTTCTTCCGTGATCGACCACCCTGGTTGCGCCCCGTTCCGCTCGTCGTCTTCTACTTCCTGGCCCTCTGCATCGAGGGCTACGCTAAGCAGCGATATCGGTAGCGTCCGGTTCATAGCGCCTCTTCTGCTGACTCCCCCGCTGCAACGCAGACGTTATTCAAGCGAGAGATGAGGTACTTAGGCGTCACACTTCACAAGCACCGCCGGTACGCCAGCAAGTGCCGAAACGAGGCCTTCTCATGACCCATCCGTTCGTGTAGGCGCGCCAGATTGAAATGCGCGTCGGCAAATGTCGCATCGATTGTAAGCACCTCCTGATAAACCACTATGGCTTCTTCCTCGCGGTCAAGATCTTCCAGGAGAACCGCGAGGTTGAATAGTAAGCACGGGTCGGCGCGTTTAGCCCTTCGATATATGCCTTCCGCCTCGAGCAGCCGACCAGCCAGATGCAACAGTCGGCCGCAGTTGGTGAGTGCTTCCAGGTGGTCTTCGTTTGCTGCAAGGCAGCTCATGTACGCAGCAATCGCCTCAATGGGGGCGTGCTCTTCAAGATCGAAAGCGCGATGAAAATGAACGTCGCACCCCGCTTTCTCAAAACTCTGGCTCCGCTCTATGAAATGCACCTTATCGTGGTGGGTCACAACGTCAAAGGCGAACAGATACTGTTGTGATTCCGCATCGAGAAGGCTGCGTGCCTCGCGCACCGTGAGTCTATCCCCGACCAGAGTGATCGAGAGTCCGCTTAGTGGCAGATCATCAGGGATTTGCCGACGTAGATGTCTTAAGGCGTTGTTCATCCGGCGCGCGGAGATACCGGCCTTTCGTAGCGCGGCTGCGGCCCGTAAACCGACTAGATCCTGGAACGATAGTTGGATTTTACCGCTCGCGTCCCGACCCGGCTTCAGGTAGCCGATGTGGAGCAGGGACTGGATGGCACTTTCGGACAGAGCCAGAAGACGCTGTGCGTCTTTCAGGCTGTAGGGCCCCATGTCAGCCGCGGGCAGTCTTGGAGACGCGCGGCTTTTCCACTCGCTTAGGGCCTTTGCGGACTTTTAAGTTGCCTGAGCGCGCCTCCAGGCTCGCCTTCAGGATTTGCGTGAGATCGATAAGATTCCCGCCGCTGACGGCCGCCGCGGGTGCCGCCGCCAGAGAAATTTCCTTGCCGTTCACTTTCTGTTGGATCGCAGCCTGAACGCGGCATCTGAACTCATCCACATACTGCGCAGGGTCGAAGCCCTCGGCGGTCTGTTGTTCTATGAGTTGACGGGCTAACTTAAGTTCGGCTGGTGATACCTTAACGGGCCCTTCGAGCACCGATTCAATTTGTCGCACCTCGGCTTGAAAATGCAGCTGATGCATCGCCAGGCCAGTGCCGACTGCGCGAATCACCACGATATGTTCCCGGCCATGAGAGGCCCATTTGCCGATCGCGCAACGTTTCGAATCCGCGAGCGCCGCCGCCAGCAGCGTGTAAGGCTTAGCGCCCCCTCGGTCGGGCGCGAGGTAATAGGTTCGATCGAAGTAGACTGGATCGACTGATTCCAGTGGCACAAATTCACCAATGTCGATGGCCCCGGACCCGGCTTCCTCGAGTGCCTTGATCTCCTCATTGGTGAATATTACGTACTGGTCCTTAGCGAATTCGTAGCCCTTCGCCATTTCAGAGCGCTCGACGGGCTTTCCGTCAGTTGCGGCCACGTATTGTTGCTTTAACCGCGACCCGTCCTTTTTTCGTAATAAGTTGAAAGTAATCTTTTCGGCCGACGACGTCGCCGAATAGAGTTTGACTGGAATAGCAACGAGTCCGAACGCGATGGTCAAAGAAGCAATGGAGCGAGGCTCGGCCATAAGGGAACGATGCCTGTGGTGCCAGCTTCCCCGCAACGTGGGGCGCCGTTTAGGAAGCGGTGATAACCGCGCAGAATGCCTCGAAAAACACCCGCGAGTAGGACACCAACCACGAAAATACAGGCGCCTGCTTACACGCTGAAGCCACTCCGGCTTCCTACCAGCGGTACTTCTACGCGCCAAAACTAGGCAGACGATCCAAGGCGTAGGCCACCTTCCCATAAACGAAAACCGCCCGTAAAGGCGTCGGCGTTTCTGCCACGTCGCGTCCTTGAGGGCAGCCTCCGCATGTGCGATACGTTGCCCCCACCGAGGACCACGTACTCGGGCAGCAGTGCCTGACGTAAGTCCATGAGGACCTGCTCAACGTCTTCGCGCCATCGTTTGTTTCCGTTTTGCTTGCGCGCGCGTTGGCCCACGTATTCTTCGAAGTTGCGCCCATTGCGATAGGGGAGGTGGCCAAGTTCCATCGGAGCGATTGCGCCATCCACAATCAGGGTGGTCCCGAGGCCAGTGCCCAGGCCAAGGAAAAGCATGGTGCCGCCAGTATATGCACCAAGAGCTTGCATGGCCGCGTCATTGATAAGTCGAACGGGTAGCGCAAAGGCGGCCTCAAAGTCGAACCCCACCCACCCAGCACCCAAGTGACGGGGTTCGGCCGCAACAGCACCGCGACAGACCACGCCGGGGTAGCCGATTGAAACCGCGCTAAAGCGCCAGTGCTCGGTGATCTTCAGAACTTTCTTGACCATATGGTGCGGTGTGAGCGTTGGGCCAGACTTGAACTTCACTGGCTTCCTCCGTCCGGTGACCAGGCACTTGACGTGCGATCCGCCCACATCGATGGCCAGAATCTTGACTCGTTTCTTGCGGTGCCCCGTCATGAGGTGTGCGCTACAGCGGCAGCTCGCTCACCCTTCTCGCTCGCATGCTTGGCCTGCTTCTCGGGTAAAGAGAGCAGGCGAGCAGTATTGATGAGCGCAATATGAGTCAGCGCCTGAGGAAAATTGCCGAGCAGCCGGCGCTCGGAGGTACTGTATTCCTCTGCCAGCAGTCCAACGTCATTGCGCAACTTCAGCAGCCGTTCGAACAGAGCCTGGCCCTCCGAGCGACGTCCTATAAGAATCAGGCAATCCGCGAGCCAGAACGAGCAAGGCAGAAAGGTGCCCTCTCCGGGGGGAAGCGCGTCCACGTCGGTGTCGGTCGAATAACGCGCCACTAGCCCGTTCACTGTCAGCTCGCGCTCGATGGCCTCGACCGTACCGCGCACCCGTGGATCGTCAGGCGACAGGAAGCCGACTTGAGCAATCAGTAACACGCTGGCATCCAGATGGGGCGATTCGTAAGACTGAACGAAGGCATTGCGCCGCGCATCGAAGCTTCTGGCACAGACCTCGGAATGGATTGCATCGCGCAGCTTGCGCCAGCGGTCGACCGGACCGTTCAGGCCATAGGTTTCGGCATCCTTGACCGCGCGATCAAACGCGACCCAAGCCATCACTTTCGAGTGCGTGAAATGAAGACGGGGCCCGCGAACTTCCCAGATGCCCTCATCCGGTTCCTGCCAGTGCAACTCGAGGAATTGCAGCAGCGCCACCTGGATTCGCCAGGTGTAGGGTTCCGGCTCAAGGCCCGCGGTCCGTGCGAGGTGCATGGTGTCCATTACCTCGCCATAGACATCGAGCTGGAACTGTCGGGAAGCGGCATTGCCCACTCTCACCGGCGCGGCACCGCAGTATCCGGGCAGCCAGTTCAACTCATATTCATCCAGACGTCGTTGACCAGTAATGCTGTAGAGGGTCTGAAGGTCCTCCGGCTTCCCAGCAACTGCGCGAGACAGCCACTCGAGCCAGGACTTCGCCTCCTCTTTATAGCCCGCGAGCAGCATAACGTTGAGCGTGAAGGTCGCATCTCGCAGCCAGCAATACCGGTAGTCCCAATTTCGCACCCCTGCGGGTTGCTCGGGCAAAGATGTGGTTGGTGCCGCTACTATTCCACCGGTGGGCTTGTAGGTCAGCGCTTTTAGAGTAATCAGAGAGCGCACGATCGCTTCACGCCACGGGCCCTCGGCTGTGCTCTGTTTAGACCACTTGCGCCAGCTTCTTTGGGTAGAGCGCAGCGCCCGCTCCGGGTCGATGGCCGACTGGGAGCCCTCATAGGATGGCCGGTAATTCAGAGTGAAGGGGACGCGTTCCCCCGCTCGCACTGAAAATTCGGCCACGGTCCTCATGTCTTCACCACGGACCGCAATGGGTGTGTACAGCTCCAGCGTGTCAGGCCCGGCTGTTGCCTGCAGCACGCCGTTGCAGCGCCGTACCCATGGGACCACGGACCCATAGTCGAAACGGATGACCAGTTCCATGCGCATCTGAAGGGCGCCGCGCAGGCCTTCCACGATGCGGACCACGTCCCAGCGCTTCCCAGACAAGGGCATGAAGTCGATAATCCGGGCCGCCCCATCGGACGCTTCAAAATCGGTCTCAAGTATGAGGGTGCCGTCGCGGTACCGACGATGAGCGCTGCGCGCCTCCGCGACCGGCGCAATTAGCCACCGTCCGTGTTCAGGATTTCCTAGCAAGGCCGCGAAGCAGGCTCGAGAATCAAAATTCGGTAGGCAGAGCCAATCGATAGAGCCATCGCGGCCCACTAAAGCCGCCGTATGGCAGTCTCCGATGAGCCCGTAGTCCTCAATCGGCAGCGGCATTGCTTTTTCCCGTTTTGAGCCCGCCGCCGGCCACGGCGCTGGACCTGAGCATCTGCGTCCCCGTCGCCTGAGTCTCAAGGTCGTGCGTACCGCCACCGGCCTCGACGGGGATCCGAAAGCGGGCCGATGGATCTTTTGCAGGTTGTTTAGTCTTGCCCACGTTGCGCCCCCTGCGATTTCGTTACATTGAACTGGCCGGCCGCCGCAAGTCCTAAACTCCGGCATTTACAGCGCAATTTCAATCGGCGTCCGCCCATCACCGTATCCAGTATTGTTTAGTGACTTCGGCAGAACGACCCGCCTAATATGTCCGCCAACTCCGACAGTGGGAACCGACATGGTTTTTGTTTAATTCCCGACAACCGTTCTCTGCCAGTGCTGTTAGGTTACCAACATCCTCGGAGCTGGTGCGATCGACGAGGCAGTTAAATGGCCGCAAAACGCAGGACAACTCGGCGAAACGTGACACTGCGCGCCGCCCCGTTCGTCCCAAATCTGCTGGCAAAAGCACATCCGCAAGCAAAACCTCGTCTGCTAGGTGGTCCCGGCGGGTCATGGCGCATGATGATGCCATCGACCTGCGATCCGAAGTGTTTAAGCTCACAGAGCCCGCACGCGATCGCTAGATCGCTAAAAACATCCTCTGAGGCCAGCCAACGCCGCAACTGCACTCCGTTTCGTTCAGCGATGTCGATGCTCAATTTTGAGAACAATCGTGCGGGCAGGAATCTGACCCGAGAGCGCCTGCAGGTGCTTAGCCAAGCCAAGGCGGAACTTCGCCAGGTTTTTGGTTGGCTTGATAGTTAATCGGCGTTGGAAGTGATTGTCCGGTCTTCCGAACTTGGAGATAAGCCAGGCGCAAGGCCGGGTCCCGAACTGCCGCGGATACAGTGTCCTAGAAACCGATGAAAATTGCCACGTTCAATGTCAACGGCATCGGCAGTAGGCGGGAGGCGTTGCTCGGATGGCTGTCGAAGGAGCGCCCCGACGTCGTCTGCCTTCAGGAGCTCAAGTCCGCGGACAGCGGGTTCCCGGTCCAAGCCATCCGAGATGCCGGTTACGGGGCGATCTGGCACGGCCAACCTTCCTGGAATGGCGTGGCGATTTTGTGCAAAGGTCAAACGCCTGCCGAGATTCGCCGAGGGCTGCCGGGTAATGAAAAAGACGACCACAGCCGATATCTCGAAGCAGCGGTGGATGGGATTATAGTGGGGTGCCTGTATTTGCCCAATGGCAACCCGCAACCCGGTCCCAAGTTCGATTACAAATTGGCGTGGTTTGAGCGATTGATCCGACATGCGCAGGGGCTCTACAACAGCGGACATCCGGTCGTTTTAGCCGGTGACTTCAATGTCGTGCCCACCGATTCTGATATTTACAACCCGAAGTCTTGGAAAAAGGATGCTTTGTTGCAGCCCGAAAGCCGCGAGGCCTATCGGCGGCTGTTGGCGCAAGGATGGACCGATTCGTTGAGGGCGCTGCACCCCGAGGAGGCCGTTTATACGTTCTGGGATTATTTCCGCAACCACTGGCAGACCAACTCGGGTCTGCGTATTGACCATTTGCTTCTCAATCGAGAACTCACGGCGCGGCTCCGGGACGCCAACGTCGACACGTGGGTACGCGGACAACCGCGTCCCTCGGACCACGCACCCACTTGGATAGAGTTGGATGACGATTCGAAGGCAAAGCCGGCGAAACGCAAACCCGCGGCGACCCGTAGAAAATCCCAGGGTAGGTCAGCGCGAAGGGCGGATTGACATTTAACGGGCATGGGTGCTCGCTGTCGGGCCGCTCAAGTAACATCTGCCCCCCTCCGCGCCCGCCCAAGTGAGGTCTAGCCGCCCTCTTTCGTCGGTCTAATGCCACGGGGGTTCGCCGCGGGAAGCGCACGATGCGTAAATTTTCGTGGAGCCCGTAATTAGTAGCGGCTCGATGGTCGAAGAGCGCCCAACAAGATAGTTGCTGTCTGTCAGGCATCCACGCTCCCGACTGACATCCGGCCTTTGTTGTGGTGATAAGTTGCAGCCTACGTGCATGGTGCCAGCCTGAGCTGGGCTTTTTGCGAGAGCTCCGCCATCGCGCTTGGCGAGACGAAAGGTAAACTTGAAGTGACAGGCCCAAGGACCATTCCACTGTCAGTTGCCCCGCCGCGGTGGGATGTCATCATCATCGGCGCGGGGCCCGCGGGATTAAGTGCCGCGCTGGTGCTCGGACGCTGCCGCAGGAGGGTACTGCTTTGTGACTCGGGCACCCCTCGAAGCTGGGCGGCGCATCGCATGCACGGTTTCCTCACCCGAGACGGAATGGATCTGAATGAGTTTAGGCAGACCGCACACGAACAACTATTGAATTACCCCAGCGTGCGATTTCACATGGGCGCCGCTACGAGGGTGTCAAAAAACGGCGGCGCGGGCTTCGCGGTGCAGTTGGCTGATAGCGCGAGTCAGCACTGCCGAAAACTGCTTTTGGCGTCCGGAGTATTTGATGAACTTCCTAAGATAGCAAACATCCACCGGTACTTTGGGATCAGCGTGCACCCCTGCCCGTACTGCGAGGGCTGGGAGATGAAAGACCTGCCGGTTGCAGTTTATGGGAAGGGACGCCGCGGGTTTGAAATGGCACGCGCGATAACCGCATGGTCGAGCGATATCCTGTTGTGCACTGAAGGGCCGGCGCGCCTTAGTGCGGCGCAACGCCAAGCGCTCGCCGCCAATCAGATCGAGGTCGTGACTACCCCCATCGCGGAATTAAGCGGGGAGAATGGTCGTCTGCAGGCGATTCATTTTGCCGACGGAACACACCGGGAGCGAGGAGTCCTTTTTTTCGACACGCCCAGTCACCCGCAATCTCAATTTGCAATGCAGCTGGGATGCCGGATGACCCGCTCCGGGAGCATTCATTGCGGTGAATATGAGGCAAGCTGCGTGCCCGGTGTGTACGCCGCCGGCAACATCCTCAAGGACGTGCAACTGTCGATTGTTGCGGCGGCTGAAGGGGCCCGGGCGGCGTTTGGCATCAATCGAGCGTTGACCCGCGAGGACTTCGCGCGCGGAACGAGGTACGCGAGCGCGCCCTCAGGGGAACGCGTGCAAAACATAAGTTGGTGACTTGCCGAGCCGCGGCCCGCAGCATTCCGGGAGCCCCCGAAGGAAGAGGAGGGGCCGCCAGTCTCTTGCCCATTGGGTCCGTGGCCTGCGAGTCCTAAAAGAAAACAATGTTGCCCCGGGGATCAGAGCCCGACCACATAATTGCGCCGCGCTCTAAAAAAGCGCTTGGGGGAGGGCATTTACCTTGAACTTCCGGAGCGGTCCCGGTTTAATACCCGCCCTTCCCATTCGGCGGCCAGGTAGCTCAGTTGGTAGAGCAGCGGACTGAAAATCCGCGTGTCGGTGGTTCAATTCCACCCCTGGCCACCATTACACGTTAGATCGACTACGACCCAGCGCGTCCTTGTACGCCTGAGTTGGTATAACTCTTTGATTCTAAACGGTACGATTTCCAAAGTCGTTCACCGGCGCCGTCGTGCGCGCATTTCAAGCAAGGGTCAATCGGGGATAACTGCCGTCGGAGTTATCCCCAAAAGTCACCCGAAAAAGAGCAGTTATCCCCACGCTTTTCAAAACCACGAAAGGAGTTATCCCCGATGCTTTCCAAGCTATTGATTGAAAAGACGAAACACGGGTCCAAAACCATCCGACTTTGGGATGGTCGCGGCATGTACCTGGAAATCTCGCCGAAAGGCGGGAAATGGTGGCGCCTCAAGTACTGGTTTGACGGCCGGGAGCGGCGCATGTCCTTGGGCGTCTATCCCGATGTGAGCCTCGCCGACGCCCGGGAGAAGCGCGAGGAGGCGCGCCGAAAAGTCGCCGCCGGAATCGACCCCGCTGAAATGCGCAAGGCCGAGGCTATCGCTCTGGTCGAGAGCACCGAGAACACATTCGAGGCGATCGCCCGCGAATGGTTCGGCATGTTCTCGAAGCAATGGGCCGCGAGCCATGCCGACAAGATCATTCGTCGCCTCGAGCTGTACGTGTTCCCCTGGATCGGAGCGCGACCGGTCAAATCGATCACGGCGCCGGAGTTGCTAGCGGTCCTACGACGCGTCGAGTCCCGCGGGGCGAACGAGACCGCGCACCGGGCGCTGCAGGTTTGCGGCCGAGTGTTCCGGTTCGCGGTCGCCACGGGTCGAGCCGAACGCGATCCGTCCCGGGACTTGGGTGGCGCATTGGCGCCGACCAAGGAAAAGCATCTCGCCTCAATCACCGATCCGCAGGAAGTCGGCGCGCTCCTGCGCGCGATCGACGCCTATGACGGTTCGTGGATCACGCGCTGCGCCTTGCGCTTGTCGCCGCTCGTGTTCGTGCGACCCGGCGAGCTGCGTGCGGCGCAGTGGGCGGAATTCGACTTCGACAATGCGGAGTGGCGGATCCCGGCGGAGCGCATGAAGATGCGCGTGCAACACGTCGTTCCGCTCTCGACTCAGGCCATCGCGGTCCTGCGGGACTTGCAGCAGCTCACCGGTCGATTTGCGTTGGCGTTTCCCGGTGTGCGCAGCCGGTTCCGGCCGATGAGCGAAAACACAATTACCGCTGCGCTTCGCCGGATGGGGCGGACAGGACATGACGGGTCATGGATTTCGCAGCATGGCATCGACGCTGCTCAATGAGCAGGGGTGGAATCGGGATGCCATCGAACGGCAGCTTGCGCATGGCGAGCGCGACGCAGTGCGGGCGGCGTACAACTATGCGCAGCATCTTCCGGTGCGACGGGAGATGATGCAGGCGTGGGCGGATTACTTAGATCTACTCAAAGCCCACTTGCCGGAAATCAAACCGCCATATCTGCCGTCGCGCCCGGCGAGGATCCGGGGCGTGAGAGAGCCGGCACATTGAGTTGCCATTCGCCGAGGCAGACATAGAAGTAATCATTCAGGACTGACTTTTGGAACTCGCAGGTGCCTATTTTGATGGATGCTGGTTGCGTCCCGAAACCTACCCTTTGAGAGACCGCTTGCCGTCATCCACTGACGGCAATGTTGGTGCGAATTCCGCTACGGAAACGTTCGCAAGCTGTTTGAGGAGGCTTTTGCTCGCTCCCTCGATCAATAGACCCAGCCCCTTGGTCACCGCCCTCTCGACCGGGCACGACGGGTGATCATGAGCTACGGTGATACCAATCAACGGAGACGATCCTAAAGCGTCGTGTACGTCCTTCAACGTGATCTTGGAAAGGGGGCGAGCCATCCGCCATCCACCCCCCGGACCCTTTGTCGCTTCCACATAGCCGCGCTCCCGCAAGCCTCGGAGCATTCGGCGAACAAAAACCGGATTGGTGTCGAGCATGGCGCCAATCGTCTTGGAGGTCGCGGCTCCCGCATGCAGGTCGATGTGAATGAGCACGTGAAGCATCCGAGCTAGTCTGCGATCCAAGAGGCGCTCCGAAAAAGAAACTATTATAGTTACAATCTAGGCTTGCCCACGTCCTGGGCTTGCTGGTGACTAACAAATGGGAGGCTACATGTCAGACACCCAATTTACGACTTTTAATGCGGCCGGTTGTGTGACGCGCTTGATTGACGCAGGGCAAGGCCCAGCGGTGCTGCTATGCCATGGATTTCCTGAAACCTTGCATTCATGGCGTCACCAAGTTCGCGCCTTGGTCGCTGCCGGCTATCGGTGCCTAGTTCCGCAGCTGCGCGGCTATGCAGGCAGCGCAAGCCCAGCTGCGATTGATCAATACTCTGTTTTCGATCTCATCGGAGACATGGTGGGAGTGTTAGACGCCTGTTCCGTCAATGACGCGGTCATCGTCGGCAACGATTGGGGCGCAACGGTTGCCTGGAATGCGGCACTAGCGCGGCCTGACCGGTTTCGAGCGGTTGCGGCATTGGGAGTGCCCATGATGGGGCGAGCGCCGCGCGCGCCTACGCAGCTCTTTCCACAAACTGCTGATGCGATGTTCTATACCCTGTACTTTCAAGAGCCAGAAATTGCAGAACGCGAGTTAGAACACGATGTGCGTGCCTCGCTCATAAAAATCCTCTGGGCGGCCTCCGCGGAAGCAGGCCCGCGACAAGCGGGAGATGAAACGCCAAATCCGTTTGGCATGGTGTCGCGGTCTGCTGGCCTGCTGGGTGATCTGCCGTTGCCCGCCCGCTTGCCGCCATGGCTGGCGGAGAGCGATCTCGATTGTTACGCTGCCGACTTCTCTGAAAGTGGGTTTCGCGGACCGCTCAATTATTACCGAAATCTCGATCGCAATTGGGAATTACAGAGATGTTTAGCTAACCGCAAGGTTGAAGTTCCTGCGCTCTACATGGTCGGTGACCGCGATCCTGGATTGGCCATTCCGGGGATGGACCAAATCATTGCCGGCATGAAACAGTTAGTCCCTGATTTGCGGGAATCGATCACTGTTTCTCATTGCGGCCATTGGTTGCCTCAGGAGAAGCCAGTTGACCTTAACGCCGCACTCCTCACGTTCCTCGGAAACCTATGAGAGATAGGGTCACTCACGGGCGTAGCAACATTACCAATCTGGACGTTGCTGGCTGGCTTCGCTTTTCGCCGAATGCGAGAAGCTTCAGTTTAACCTGCAGTTATCAACACCAATGCGAATCCGAATATAGATGGGGAAAATCGAGTCCTCATTACCAAAATTAATGGGGTTTCGATCTCGATGCGCGCGGAAGATAAGTGGAATGTGACGGCATCTTGAGCTTTGCGCTGTCGGCCCCTTGCACCTTCGCGACTGACGGTTACGGGCGGCGCTGGATCTTCGGCCGCACTTCGTCGATCACTGTATCTTCCTTGGTCCAACTCACCGACGAGAAACTCAACCAAGTGCGACTCGTGAGCGCAAGTCCGAGCGCCACGTACATTAAATATGGAAGACTCAAAAGATGGAACGCAATGTTACGGTGAAATTGTATGCGAGGTGACGCCACTCCGCATTGCCCCACACGAATAGGAGTACACCTTGTGCACCCAGGAGCACACACGAAGCCGTAATAGTTGCAGGGTGTAGCCGCTTTGCCGAGAAAAAGTCATAAGCGATCAGTGGAACGAGAAAGAAAATATCCAGATAGATCGCGTCCGTCCAGTAGTCGGGAGCAAAACGAGGGAGCCAAAGTATCCGCTCCTCCGCTGCCTGCACCGCCACCAATGTCGCGAACGCCATGAAGCGTTTGTGCCAGGCGGGCCATCGGCGGCGCTGATAAATCGCGCCGACTAAAAAGAATAGAAACGTCGTATAGACATAAATTCCTGATAGGTCCGAGTCATAAGCTTTGGACAAGTCAGGGTCGAGCGGGTATACGAGCTTTCTTCGCATTTCCACGAGCACCATCGATGCCCAGACGGGAAAGCCGAGCAAGATGCCGAACGTGCCGAGCTTTCGGTGGAGCGCGAGACGGCCGGTGGAGGCGAGGATGGCCTGCGCTAAAAAGAGCGCCAGCCACGTTCCCATCAACGCCCCGTGGATGTTGAGTACCCAAGCGATCGGGAATGTACCAGCTGCGAACTTTAAAAATTCCGGCACAAAAGCAATTGACGCAATGAGGATGGCGAGCAATGCGAACATGACGAAGAAATAGCGTCTGAACCGGCCCAAGAACCATCTTGGGGTCGTATTGGCAGAGTCGAGCTCAGCGTGCGCCATGCGGCATCCTCAGTACAAAATTTGTCGCGGAGATACTTGGGGTCCGCTCAACAAACGGGCCATTAGTTACGTAAGCATTACTAGAACCTATCTCAAAATTGTTTAAGCATGATGCAGATGGCCCCGAGCTGTACAAATCCAAGGAAGTTGGCTGGGTAGTATTCCCAGCGCACGAGTAATCGGCGATGCCACTGCATCCAGGCAAAGAATCGTTCCACA
>JBBQTF010000021.1:0-70012 GCA_038234675.1 Steroidobacterales bacterium | reverse complement strand
ATCGCTCAACCAACCAACTATCCGAAGCTGACAGAATCGAATAATTGTCACTGCCTTGTTTTTGTTTTTCGGACTGTTTTTCTTCTTCTGTGGACTAATCAGCTCTTCCCCTGTTGCCCTGTGTCTTCTCCCCGTGCGCTTCGGAATCCTTGCCCTAGGCCTGTCGGCAAGCACCGACAGGAGCCGATACTAGTCGCGCACTTCTAATCTTGACAAGTATCAATATGTTATAAGATACAGTTCAATAACTTATATCGCTTATTTCATTTTATTTCGATGCTTTAACCGACCCCTCCGACCAACGGGACGAACGAAACCGAGCCCAGAACCTGCCGTTCGACCCCCTGCTCGCCGCGCACAATTTTGAGCAATTGCTGCTTGCCCTCGGGACCGGCAGGCACGATGAGGCGCCCGTGCAGTGCGAGCTGATCAACAAGTTCCTCCGGCACGACCAATGGCGCTGCCGCGACGATGATTCCGTCGAAGGGCGCTTGAGTCCTCCAGCCGACCGATCCGTCACCGACTTTGAAGCGCACGTTGCGCACGTCGAGTTCCTTGAGCCGCACCCGCGCGCGCGTCTGCAATCCGGCGATGCGCTCGATGCTGTAGATGCGCTCGACCAGCGGCGCGAGCACGGCCGTCTGATAGCCGCAGCCCGTGCCCACTTCCAATAGCCGCTTGAGCGGCGGGCCGTCGAGCAAAGCCTCGGTCATGCGCGCGACGATATAGGGCTGCGAGATCGTCTGGCCAAAGCCAATGGGCAGCGCCGTGTCCTCGTAGGCGCGACTGGCAATCGCCTCATCGACAAAGATATGACGCGGCAGGTTGCGAATGCGATCAAGCACCGTCAGGTTGGTGATGCCCTGATCGCGCAGGCGCTGCACCAGTCGGTCGCGGGTGCGAAGCGAGGTCATGCCTATGCCCGTAAAGCGTGGGTCGGTCATCTACGGCCCGCTATTTCTTGACGGCACTGGGCAGGGGCACGCCGGCCAGCCACTGACCTAATTCGGGCAGTGCGGCATGGCGGGTCAAATCGATCGACAGCGGTGTCACCGATACCCAGCCCTGCGCGACGGCATGAAAATCCGTCCCCTCGCCCGCGTCGGCACCCGCCCCGGACGGTCCCACCCAGTACATGTACTCGCCCTTCGGGTTGCGCACCGGGACCGCCGGCTCGGAACGGTGGCGGAACCCGAGTCGCGTGGCGCGGATTCCGCGCAGCTGCGCCAGCGGCAGATCGGGCACGTTGATATTCAGGATCAGTCGCGGGTCGAGGGGACGGCCGACCAGGTGGGTGACGATCTGCTGGGCCACGATCGCGCCGGTCTGAAAGTGCCGCGCGGCGCCGGGCTGCGTGCATAAGGACACTGCCAGGGTGGGCAGGCCCAGAAACCGGCCTTCGATAGCGGCCGCGACGGTGCCCGAGTACAGCACGTCATCGCCGAGGTTAGGCCCGTCGTTGACCCCGCTGACCGCCATGTCGAAGTCAAAGTCGAACAGCCCGGAGACCGCCAGGTGCACGCAGTCGGTGGGCGTACCGCTCACAAAGTGCACGCCCGGTTCGGACTGCGTGACGCGCAGCGGCACATCGAGCGTGAGGGAATTACTCGCCCCGCTCCGGTTCCGATCAGGTGCCACCACGGTGACATCGGCCACCTCGGCAAGCGCGGCACGGAGTCGCACGATACCCTCGGCGCGGTAGCCATCGTCGTTGCTGACCAGAATTTTCATTTTTCGAGTGCCATGACCCCTTGATGGCGGCGCGCCAATATACTGAATGGGAGCTTCCGGAGGAATGCGGCTTGGGCAGTAAGGAGGACGAACGCGATCTTTTCCGAGCGGCCATGCGCGGCGTACGCCCGTTGTCCGCGCCCGAGCGCGCCACTGCGGCGCGGCGCAAGCCGTCGCCCCGTGCCCGCCAAACGCGCGCCGAACATGTCGCGGTGTTGCGCGAGTCCCTGGCGCCGCCGGGGGCGGAACTGGATATCCAGCCTGGCGATTCGATGCAGTACCGGCAAACAGGCGTGCCCGAGACGGTGCTGCGCCGCCTGCGACGCGGCGAGTACCGCATCGACGGGGAGATCGACCTGCACGGAATGCGCCTCGCCGAGGCGCGAGATCGGCTGCGTGAATTCCTGCTCGCGGCCCTGGCCCGGCGCCTGCAGTGCCTGCGTATCGTGCACGGCAAGGGGCTGCGTTCCGGTCAGCGCGGCCCGGTCATCAAGAATGCCGTCCATAGCCTGCTGCGGCGCGTGGACGCGGTGATTGCCTTCACCTCCGCGGCGATGCGCGATGGCGGCACGGGTGCGACGCTGGTGTTGCTGCGGACAAAGTCACGCAGCTGACTTACAGCCGATCGATCAGCACCGTGGCCATCGCTGCAAGGCCTTCGTTGCGACCCAGGAACCCCAGGTGCTCGGTGCTCGTGGCCTTAAGATTGACATCCGCGATTGGTACGCTCAGGAGCGAGGCCACCGAATGGCGGATCTGATCGCGCCACGGGGTCAGGCGCGGCTGCTGGGCGAGCAAGGTCAGATCGACGTTGACTACTCTTAAGGAACGCCGAGTCAGCATGTCCAGCGTCGCGCCGACAAACAGCCGACTTTCGGCACCGCGCCAGCGCGGATCGCTGTCCGGAAAATGCTCGCCGATGTCCCCCAGACCCGCGGCGCCCAGCAGAGCATCAACCAGTGCATGCAGCAATACGTCGCCGTCAGAATGCGCCACCACGCCCCGGTTGTGGGCGATGCGCACGCCGCCGAGCATCAGCGCGTCGCCGGGACCAAAAGCGTGCACGTCGATCCCAAATCCCACTCTCATTCGCGTGAACCCGTCGCCGCATCCTCGGGCCCGGCGGCACGCGCGGCGAGGATCGCCATCGCGACAGCCAGATCCTGGCGGCTTGTGATCTTGATGTTGCTGTCTTGAGCCGCAATCAGCAAGGGTCTCCCGCCCTGCCATTCCATGGCCTGCGCCTCGTCGGTGGGCTCGCGTCCGACGCGCCCCGCCTCTTGCAGAGCCGCGCATAAGGAAGCGTAGCGAAACATTTGCGGAGTCTGCGCCCGCCACAAGGCGGCGCGATCGACGGTGCATTCGCTCCCGAGTGTGGCGTCGGCACGTTTAAGCGTGTCGGTCACGGGGGCGGCGAGCAAGGCCCCGAGCGGATGGGCGGAGCCCGCCTGCAGGAGCCGTTCCAGATCCGCTTCGCTCAGGCACGGCCGCGCGGCATCGTGCACCAGCACCCAATCTTGGGGTTGCGCATGCTTGCTCAGTGACTCAAGGCCTGCCAGCACCGAATCAAAGCGCCTGGCGCCGCCGCGGATCGGCGTCACCTTGGCGGGCAGGCGGCTGCACAAGAGCTCGTCGGCGAGCGCCGTGGGCGAGAGCGCCAGTGCGATGCCCATGCACCTTTGGTCGTTAGAGAATAAGCGCAACGCCAGCTCCAGTACCGTCGAGCCGGCCAACGCCCGGTGCTGCTTGGCGGCGCCCTCGCCAAAACGGCGGCTCGCCCCCGCCGCCGGCATGACCGCCCAGTAGCTCGTCCCGGAGGGCACTCGCCAAACTCGCTAAGTGCCGCGACGCGCTTTAGCGCGCGGCGGCGGTACGCGCCGGGCCCGCATGGGCGGGCGTGGCCGGCCGCAGCGGCTGCTGGGCCGGCGCGCTCCGGTTCGGCGCGGTGGGCGCGACCAGCGGGGATTCAATCGGCCCGACCTGGAAGAAGGTTTCATTCTTCGCGACCATGCCCAGGTCCGAGCGGGCGCGTTCCTCAAGGGCGCTGTAGCCCTGCTTCAGATCGCGCACTTCTGCGGCCAACTGCCGATTGCGCGCCGACAATCGTTGGTTGTCGCTTTGCTGCGCGGCGACCGCCTTGCGCAAGCGCATGACTTCACTGACACCGTCGGTCGAAAACCAGACCCGGTACTGCAGCATCAGCAACGCGGCAGCCAGCGCGGCGGCAAACCATTTCACGGCAGGCCCTTCATGCGCCGATTATAGGCGCACCGGGAAGGCTTCGCGGCCGGCGTATTTCGCCTGCGCGCCTAAGCTCTCCTCGATGCGCAACAACTGATTGTATTTTGCCACCCGGTCGGAGCGGGACATCGAGCCGGTCTTGATCTGAGTGGCCGCCGTAGCAACCGCGATGTCGGCTATTGTGCAGTCCTCCGTCTCCCCGGACCGGTGCGAGACCACGGCGGCGTAATGCGACTGGTCGGCCATGTCGATCGCCGCCAGGGTTTCGGTCAAGGTCCCGATCTGGTTGGGTTTGATCAGGATCGCGTTGGCAACGCCGCGAGCGATGCCCTCGGCCAGGATCTTGGTGTTGGTGACGAACAGGTCATCGCCCACCAGCTGGAGCTTGCGTCCCAGTACCGCGGTCAGGTGCGACCAGCCGGCCCAGTCGGACTCCCCCATGCCATCCTCGATCGTGATAATCGGATAGCGCACCGCCAAATCCGCCAGGTAGCGGGTAAATTCGGCGGAGGAAAAACTGCGGTGTTCGGCAGCGAATTCGTACTTACCGTCGCGAAAAAATTCCGAACTGGCCACGTCCAGCCCCAGATAGATATCCTTGCCGGGCTTATAGCCCGCCAGCTCCACCGCCTCGAGAATGGTCTGCAGCGCGGCTTCGTTGGAGGGCAAATCCGGCGCAAACCCACCCTCATCGCCCACCGCGGTGCTCAGGCCCTTCTCGTTGAGCAATTTTTTCAAGGTGTGAAAGATCTCCGCCCCGTAGCGCAGCGCCTCGCCAAGCGAGGGCGCGCCCACCGGCAGGATCATGAATTCCTGGATATCCAGGCTGTTGTTGGCGTGGGCACCGCCATTGATGATGTTCATCATCGGCACGGGCAGCACCGGGGCGCGCTTGCCGCCAAGGTATTTGTACAGCGGCAGCGCCGCATCCCGAGCGGCGGCCTGCGCGTTGGCCAGCGAGATGGCCAGCAGCGCATTGGCGCCCAGCCGGCTTTTGGTGTCGGTGCCATCGAGCTCGATCATCAGCGCGTCCAGTCCCGCCTGGTCGGCGGCCTCGCGCCCCAGCAGCGCCGTGCGCAACACGGTATTGACGTTCTTGACCGCGTTGATCACGCCCTTGCCCTGGAAGCGCTTCTTATCGCCATCGCGCAGCTCGACGGCTTCGCGAGTGCCCGTGGAGGCGCCCGAAGGTACGGCGGCGCGGCCTTGCGCGCCGCTGGCCAGGGTGACTTCGGCCTCGACCGTCGGGTTGCCGCGCGAGTCAATGATCTCGCGGCCGTGAATTTGGGCGATGCGGCTCATAGCAAGCTTTCCTCAAACGGTTTGGCTTTTGCCGCGCGGTCCAGCTGCTGAAGCGTCGCGAGCAAACTGCCCATCCGCTCCAGAGGCCAGGCGTTGGGGCCATCCGACAACGCGGTTTCGGGCCGCGGGTGGGTCTCCATAAACACGCCCGCGACGCCGGCCGCCACCGCGGCGCGCGCCAGCACCGGCACGAACTCGCGCTGCCCGCCCGAGACCCCGGCGCCCGCGCCGGGCAACTGCACCGAATGGGTGGCATCGAAGATGACCGGGCATCCGGTAGCGCGCATGACCGACAGTGCACGCATGTCGGTGATCAGGTTGTTGTAGCCAAAGCTAAAGCCGCGCTCGCACACCATGATCGATTCGTTGCCAGTGGCACGCGCCTTGTCGACCACCTGCTGCATTTCCCAGGGCGATAGGAACTGACCCTTCTTGATGTTGACCGGCCGCCCGGCGGCGGCCACGCGACGAATGAAATTGGTCTGCCGGCACAGGAACGCCGGGGTCTGCAGCACATCCACCACGCTCGCGACTTCCTCGATCGGCGTGTCTTCGTGCACATCGGTGAGCACCGGCACCTTAAAGTGTTTGCGCACCTCTGAGAGTATCTTCAGGCCCGCCTCGAGCCCCGGACCCCGGAAGCTCTGGCCCGAAGAGCGATTGGCCTTGTCGAATGACGCCTTGAATACATAGGGCATGCTCAGCGCACCGGTGAGTTCGCACATCCTACCGGCCACCTCCTGCACCAGCGCGGCGGACTCGATGACGCAGGGTCCGGCAATCAGGAACAGTGGGCAATCGATGCCGACCTGATAGCGCTCGAGCTTCATGCGCTCGCGACTGCCGGAAGCTGCGCGGCACGGCAGGCGCGCGCCGCGCGAACGAAGCCGGTAAACAGCGGGTGGCCATCGCGTGGCGTGGAAGTGAATTCGGGATGGAACTGGGTCGCCACGAACCACGGATGCGCCGGATATTCGATGATTTCCACCAGTCCGTCCTGCGAAAATCCCGAGAACACGAGGCCCGCCTGGCGGTACGGTTCCAAATAGCGGTTGTTAAATTCATAGCGGTGGCGATGACGCTCCATGATCTCCTCGCGCCCGTACAGGTCCCGCGCCACGGTGTCCGCACCCAGCCGCACCTGCTGCGCCCCGAGCCGCATGCTGGCGCCCAAGGCCGAACTTTCGTTGCGCTGCTGGGCGCCGTGCGCCTGGTCCTGCCATTCGGTGATCAATCCGATCACCGGGGCGGCGGTGGCTCGGTCAAATTCCGAGCTGTGCGCGCCGGCCAGTCCCACCACATGGCGCCCGAACTCAATTATCGCCAGTTGCATGCCCAGGCAGATGCCTAGGTAGGGAATGCGCTGCTCGCGCGCGTAACGTATGGCCTGAATCTTGCCTTCGATCCCGCGCTCGCCAAAGCCACCCGGCACCAGGATCGCGTCCATGCCGGCGAGCGCTCCCAGGCCCTGGCGCTCGATGTCCGTGGATTCAACGTAGTGCACCCGCACCCGTGTGCGCGTTTTGAGTCCCGCGTGCATCAGCGCTTCGTTGAGCGAGATGTACGAATCGCGGATCTGCACGTACTTGCCCACCATGGCGATATCGGTCTGGCCATCGGTGTTGACGCGCGCGTTTACGACCTGGCGCCATTCGGTCAGGTCCGCGGGCGGCGCGTCGATGCGCAATTTGTCGACCACGATGTCGTCGAGCCCCTGCTCGTGCAGGAGCAGCGGGATCTTGTAGATGTCGTCCGCGTCCACCGCCGAGATTACCGCTCGCTCCTCGACGTTGGTAAACAAGGCGATCTTGCGGCGCTGTTCGTCCGGAAGCATGGCATGGCTTCGACACAGCAAAATGTCCGGCTGAATGCCGATCGAGCGCAACTCCTTGACCGAGTGCTGGGTCGGCTTGGTCTTGATCTCATGGGAACCACCGACCACGGGCACCAGCGTAAGGTGCATGTACACCACCTGGTTTCGCCCCAGTTCCACGCCCATCTGACGGATCGCCTCCAGGAACGGGAGGGACTCGATGTCGCCCACCGTCCCGCCGATCTCGACCATGCACACGTTCGCGTCCCCAGCGCCCAGTCGAATGCTGCGCTTGATCTCATCGGTGATATG
The DNA here is from genome assembly GCA_038234675.1 of Steroidobacterales bacterium. Classification (GTDB taxonomy): domain Bacteria; phylum Pseudomonadota; class Gammaproteobacteria; order Steroidobacterales; family Steroidobacteraceae; genus FEN-1191. The sequence continues at coordinate 62,613 of JBBQTF010000021.1, read as the reverse complement.
GGGAATCACCTGCACGGTCGCCCCGAGGTAGTCACCGCGGCGCTCCTTGGCGATGACCCGCTCGTAGATACGCCCGGTGGTGAAATTACTGTGCCGGCCCGTGGTCGTGCGCACGAAACGTTCGTAGTGGCCAAGATCAAGATCGGTCTCGGTGCCATCGCTGGTGACAAACACTTCGCCGTGTTGAAACGGACTCATGGTGCCCGGATCGACGTTGATGTACGGATCGAGTTTGACCATCGAAACGCTTAAGCCACGCGCTTCGAGGTTGGCGCCGAGCGAAGCGGCCGCGATGCCCTTGCCCAACGAGGAAACGACGCCGCCAGTGACGAATACGAATCGAGTCATCGAGGGATTCCGCCGTATGTGCGGTCAGCGGCTCCATTGCGGAACCGGGAACTGACGACGGGCAGGCAGCCTAACAAATATGCATCCCCGCCTCAAATAAATGCGGGTCTCTCAAAGGTGCACATGCAGGCGGCAACGCGGGGCCACGCGCGCCGACGGTGCGGCGTCCCGATCGGCCGAGCACCACCCGCCCCCGATCGCCAGCAGGCGGCGTCCGGCGTAGACCAAGGGTACGGCGGAGCGCTGCCAGGGCAATGTGCTCTGCTGCAGAGCACGCTTGAGCTTGCGCCCCCCGGGCGAGCCGGCCACCTGGCCGTCCGCGCGCCTAAAGCTCACCCGCAGCCGGGCGGGCAAGGCCGAGCGCCGCCAGGGTCCACGGGGGTCATCGCGTAATTCCAGCCAGCCACCACCCGGCAGCACCAGACGCGGCTCACGGCGCCACTCCCAGATCAGGCGCGTGCGCGAATGGTCTGCAGCAGCCTGCTCGGGTCCGGTCACCGGCGGCACGGCGTACAGCAGCCCCCGGTGACGACGCACCGAGCCTCCCGTCCATTGCACCTGCGGCTGAGCGTCGTGGCGAGCGTGCAGCATGGGACCGGCGATTTCCCGCAATCGGCGCTGATCGGGCCTCGTAAGGCCGCGCAGCTCCAGCCAGTAGCGCAAAGCGTTGCGCCGGTCCAGATCCGGCAAGCGGCGCAGCGCACTCACGCTCAACGCCTCACCATCGTGCGCGTTGTGCAGTTGGGCCGCGGCACGCTCGGTGAGCAGTTGCTGCGCCTCGGCCGCCAGCGCGGCACTGCGGCTGATCGCCACGCCAAGGCCAGGCCAGCGCTCGAGCAGCAACGGCAACACTCGCCGGCGCAGGTAGTTGCGGCCGAAGCGCTCGTCCGCGTTGCTCGGATCTTCGATCCAGCCAATCGAGCGGCGTCGCAAATAGCTGCGCAACTGCTCGCGTGTCACATCCAGCAGCGGTCGCAATACCAATCCGGCCCGCGGCGCCATGGCCGCCAGCCCCGCGACGCCCGCGCCACGCAGTAGTTGAAGCAGCAACGACTCGACCTGATCATCCTGGTGCTGCGCGAGCAGCAACCACTCGCCCTCACGCAGCGCGCCGCGCAAGGCCGCATAGCGCGACACCCGTGCGGCCGCTTCGACCGAATCGCCGCGCACGATCGTGACCGGAGCGTCCAGGACCTTGCACCCGACACCCAGTCGCCGGGCCGTGGCGCGCGCCGCGGCGGCCATCGCTGGGGCACTCGGTTGCAGGCGGTGATTCACATGAACAGCGCGCACCTGGCAGCGATACCGGGCGCGCAGGCCTGCGCAAGCGGCAAGGAGCGCCGTGGAATCCAGCCCCCCGGAATACGCGATGCACAAGCGGCTCGCGGCCAGCGGTACCTCGAGCCGGCGCAAACTTCGGGCCAAAGCCATCGAGGAGAAAGCGGCGCCCACGGCCGGGGCACCGGCCACCGGCGCGGCGCGGCGCGTCACGGTGGGCTCTCGGAATACACTCCAAAAGCGGCCAGGCGGGCATCGCGGCGTGCGAGCAACTCCTCGGTAGGGATTTCCTCCAGATTGAGCAAGACGCGCTGCAATGCGGTTCCCAGTGCCTGCGCCATCGCCGGCGGATCGCGATGCGCCCCGCCGAGCGGCTCTCTGAGCACTTCATCGACCAATCCCAAATCCTTGAGGCGCGTGGCGGTGATGTTCAGGGCCTCCGCGGCCACTTCTTTCTTATCGGCGCTCTTCCACAGAATCGACGCGCAACCCTCGGGGGAAATGACCGAGTAGGTCGAATACTGCAGCATCAGGAGCCGGTCGCACACCCCGATCGCCAGAGCACCGCCCGAGCCGCCCTCCCCGATCACGACGCTGATGATCGGTACCCTAAGGGTCGCCATCTCGAACAAATTGCGCGCGATCGCCTCGCTCTGGTTGCGCTCCTCCGAGCCTACGCCCGGATAGGCCCCCGGCGTGTCGATCAGGGTGATGATCGGTAGCGCAAACTTCTCGGCCATCTTCATCAGGCGCAACGACTTGCGGTAGCCCTCGGGCTTGGGCATGCCGTAATTGCGGCGCACCCGCTCCTTGGTGTCGCGACCCTTCTGGTGGCCGATCACCATGACGGTGCGCCCCTCCAGGCGCGCCGGGCCTCCGATGATCGCCAGATCATCGGCATACATGCGATCGCCGTGCAGCTCCTGAAAGTCAGTGCAGATCGCGGCAATGTAATCGAGCGCGTAAGGGCGCTGCGGGTGCCGCGCCAGCTGCGTAATCTGCCAGGGCGTGAGGTTCGCGAAGATCGAACGCGTGAGCTGCTGGCTCTTGGCGCGCAGCTTGCCAATTTCCTCCTCCACATTGACCGATTCGTCGGTGCTCAGGTGGCCGAGCTCTGCGAGTTTTGCCTCCAGCTCGGCGATGGGCTGCTCGAAATCGAGAAAATTAACGGCCATGGTTTAGCCCGCTGCGCGCAGCGAGCCGGGGTCGGCGCTGGGCGGAAGGTGCCCCCGCGATCTGGCTCCTCGATCGACCCAAGGCGCGGATCGGCCCGGGGCGACGGGGTAAAGTCCGTCGCGCACCGCCGGGGGTTTCGTGGCTGCAGGCGTGGGCATCGCCCGCAAGCCTACGTTTGATAGGCGCGCGCCGCAACCCGGAAGGGCGCTCAGGCCGAGACGGCCGAGGTGGCGCCGGTGACCAGTCCGTAGGCGACGCGCACGATGCCGAAACGGCGCTCGAGCTGTTCAATGAGCTTAGCGGTCGCGTGCACCTTCCACTCATCCCCCAGCGTCAGGGTCCCCTGTGCGTCGCCTGCGGTTATGCGCACCACCACCGCGCACTCCCCGCCGAGCGCCTGGCACAGCAGTTCCTCGAGCGTACCGAGCAATTCGCGCTGCTCGCAGTGCGCCGGCCAGTCGATCAACAGTCGCCGCGCCCGACGCTCGCGAACCGCCGCCAGTGACTGGAGCGTGCGCGCCTGAACTCGCCACGCGTCGCTAAAGTCATCGAACCGCAAGCTTCCCTCCACCATCACCAGCGCATCTTTGACCACCAGGTCGCGAAAACGCTGATGAATCTCCTCGCTCAGCGTCACCTCGATCCGCCCGCTCCGGTCATCGAGCACGAAGCTTACTCGCGGCCCGCGGCGCCGGATCTCCAGAATCAGGCCGGCGGCACTGACTTTGCGCGCTTCGCTCCAGCGTTCCCCCTCGCCGCCGGCCGGCCGCGTCTCGGCGGCCAGATCGCGGATTCGCACACCGACCAACTGCGCCAGATCCCGCTCATAGCGGGCGATCGGATGTCCGGTCAGATAAAGCCCCAGCGTCTCGCGCTCACCCGCCAAACGCTGCGCCTCGCTCCAGGTCGGCTCGGGAGCGGCGGTATGAGCGATGCCGTGGGCTGCCGCCCGCGGAAGCCCGAAGAAATCATCCTGGCCCGCCTCGACGGTGCGAGCGGTCTGCTCGCCCGCCTGCATCGCCACCGCCAGCCGCTCCATCAGCGCGGCGCGGTTGGCGCCCAGCGAGTCGCAACTGCCCGAGCGGATCAGCGCCTCGAGCACGCGCCGATTGACGCGCGCGAGATCCACGCGGTCGCACAGATCCTCTAGGCCGGCGTAGGCACCTCGAGCTTCGCGCTCTTCCACCAGCGCATCCACCGCCGTGCGGCCCACGCCCTTGATCGCACCGAGCCCGTAGCGGATGGTCGCCGCGTCGGCGACCGCGAAGGCATGAGCCGAGGCATTGAGGTCGGGCGGCAGCACATTCAGTCCGACCAGCGCGCAGTCATCGATCAGGGTCACGACCTTGTCAGTACGATCCATGTCGGCCGACAGGACGGCGGCCATGAACGCGGCCGGATGGTGTGCCTTGAGGTAGGCGGTCTGGTAGGCGAGCATCGCATAGGCGGCCGAGTGGGATTTGTTAAATCCGTAGCCGGCGAATTTTTCCATCAGGTCAAAGATGTACTCGGCCCGCCCGCGCGGCACCGCGCGCTCTACCGCGCCGCTGATAAATACGCTGCGCTGATTCGCCATTTCCTCGGCTTTCTTCTTGCCCATCGCGCGCCGCAACAGGTCGGCACCGCCGAGCGTGTAGCCAGCCAGTATCTGCGCGATCTGCATCACCTGTTCCTGGTACAGGATCACCCCGTAGGTGGGCGTGAGTACCTGGCGCAGATGCGGATGCAGATAATCAATCGGCCGATCACTGCGATTGTGTTTGCGGGCAATGAAATCATCGACCATGCCCGACTGGAGCGGCCCGGGTCTAAACAACGCCACCAGCGCGATGATGTCCTCGAAGCAGTCGGGCTGTAGCCGCCGGATCAGGTCCTTCATGCCGCGCGATTCGAGCTGGAACACTGCCGTGGTACGCCCGCTCTTGAGTAGTGCGAATGTGGCCGCATCGTCCATCGGCAGCGCGGCCAGATCCAGGGGCGGCTCTGAGATCAGGAGGCGTTCGGCATTGATGTTGCGAACGGCCCAGTCAAGCACCGTCAGCGTGCGCAAGCCCAGGAAGTCGAACTTGACCAGGCCCGCCGCCTCGACGTCATCCTTGTCGAATTGCGTGACCACATTGGCGCCGCCCGACTCGCAGTACAGCGGCGCAAAGTCGGTCAGCACCGATGGGGCAATGACCACCCCGCCGGCGTGCTTGCCCGCGTTACGCGTCAGCCCCTCGAGCGAGCGCGCCATATCAATGAGGGTGCGCACCTCCTCGTCCTCGCTGTACAAGCGCCTGAGCTCCGGTTCGCGCTCGAGCGCCTTCTCGAGGGTCATCTCCAGCTCGAAGGGCACCAGCTTGGCGATCCGATCCACCATCCCGTAGGGATTTCCGAGCACCCGCCCCACATCGCGCACCACCGCCTTGGCCGCCAGCGTGCCGTAGGTGATGATCTGCGACACCCGCTCCGCACCGTACTTGGCGGCCACGTATTCGATCACGCGATCGCGCCCCACCATGCAAAAATCGATGTCGAAATCGGGCATCGACACCCGCTCGGGATTCAGGAAGCGCTCGAACAGCAAGTCGTAACGCAGTGGGTCGATGGCGGTGATGCCCAGGGCAAAGGCCACAAGCGAGCCCGCGCCCGAGCCTCGTCCCGGTCCCACCGGAACGCCGTGGCTGCGCGCCCAGTCGATAAAATCGGCCACGATCAGAAAATAACTCGCAAACCCCATTGGGCAGATCACGGCAAGTTCCTGTTGCAGCCGCTCGCGGTAGCGCTGCGCGCTTGGCGCATCGGGCATCGCCGATGCCGCGCGCAGTTGCAGGCCGCGCTCGGCCGCATCCTCCAGGTACTGCTCCGGGGTCGAGCCCTCAGGCACCGGGAAGACGGGCAGCCGAGCCTCGCCCAGGCGCAGCACCAGACTGCAACGTCGGGCAATCTCCACACTGTTGGCGAGGGCCGCGGGCGCTTCCGGAAACAGGGCCGCCATCTGTTCGGGGGAACGCAGGAATTGTTGCGGGCTGTAGCGGCGTGGACGCGCCGGGTCGGCGAGCAGCGTGCCATCGTGAATACACACGCGCGCTTCATGGGCCTCGAAATCGCTCGGTAGCAGGAAGCGCACGTCATTGGTGGCCACCGGTGCCACGCCCTGCACCGAGGCCAGCTTCAGGGCCGCGGGCACGTACTGGTCTTCCCCCGGCGCGCCGATGCGCTGCACTTCGAGATAGTAGCGATCGGCGAACAATTTCCGCCACACATCGAGCGCCTGCCTGGCCTGTTCGCTACGCCCCTGGAGCAGTGCCCGGCCCACATCGCCGGCTTGCGCACCCGAGAGCGCGATGAGTCCGCTGGTTGTGGCCGGTGTCAGCCAGTCCCTCTCGATCAGCGGTACGCCCTTCACCTGGCCCTCTAGCCAGGCGCGCGAGACCAGCCGCGTGAGATTACGGTAACCCGCCAGGTCCTGGCACAAGAGTGTGAGGCGCGAAGGTCCCTGGGGATCGGCGTGCTCATTGACGTGCAGATCGACGCCGACGATGGGCTGCACTCCACGCGCAAGTGCCGCCCGATAGAACTTCACCATGGCAAAAAGATTGCATTGGTCCGATATTCCGACCGCAGGCATGCCGGCCGCCGCGACCGCGTCCACCAGTTCATCGACGCGAACCACGCTATCGACGAGCGAGAACTCGGTATGCAATCGAAGATGAACGAAGTGGGCGGACATTCTGAGGCGGCCAGTACCTGGTAAGGGTCCTAAGGCAGTAGCGATCTTACCGGAGCGAAGCTGCGCCGATGTATGGCTGTGGGTCCCAGCCGAGCGAGGGCCTCAAGGTGCCCGCAGGTGCAATAGCCGCGGTGTTGGGCCAGCCCGAAACCCGGATATTGCGCGTCGAGCTCGACCATCAGGGCGTCGCGCCAGACCTTAGCCAGAATCGAGGCCGCGCTGATCGCCGGAATCAGATCATCGCCCCCGATCCGGGTTGTGATGCGGCAATTCTCAAACAGATCAGCAAGGTGTGGCGTCACGTTACCGTCAACCATGATGTCCGTGGGACACAGCTTGAGCTGCTGCACCGCGCGGCGCATCGCAAGGAGCGTGGCCTGCAGGATGTTGATCGCGTCGATCTCCTCGACCTCAGCGCGGCCGATCGCATAGTCCAGGGCCCGCGCGCGAATCAGTGCCGCGAGTTCCTCGCGGCGCTCGGCCGTCAATTGTTTTGAGTCGCGCAGCCCCCTGATCGGTCGGCGTGGATTGAGAACCACGACCGCAGCGACCACGGGGCCGGCCAGCGGGCCGCGTCCGGCTTCGTCCACCCCTGCGAGCACATACGTCCTCATGCGCCCGCGCCCCGCAATTGCAGGACGGCCTCGGCCGCCCGGGCCGCCCCACCCTGCCTGAGACTCTGGTGGATCGCGCGGAATCGGGCAGCCAGTATCGCCCGCCGCGGCGCATCCTCCAGTTGCGCCTGCACCGCCGCGGCCAGTGGCGTTGGGCTGACCTGTTCCTGCAGAAATTCTGGCACCAATCGTTCACCCGCGAGCAGATTTGGGAGCGAAAAATACGGCAGGCGCACCATGCGCAGGATCCGCAACATAAAGGCGGTCACGGGACTGAGGCGGTACGCCACCACCATGGGGCAAGCGCATAACAGGGCCTCGAGACTGGCGGTGCCTGAGGCTACCAGAGCCACGTCGGCCGCTTGCAGCGCAAGTCGCGCCTGCCCCTCGAGCAAGCGCAGGCGCCCCGACGGCATGCCAACGTGCTGCAGTTGCTGCTCCAACAGCGAGCGCAAGGGCGGCGCGGACACCGGCGCGATGAACTGCGCGGCCGGCCAGCGCTTCGCAAGGAGGCACGCGGCGGCGAGAAAATCCGGACCCAATCGCGCCACTTCCCCGCTGCGGCTCCCGGGAAGCAGCGCCACCACGGTCCCCTGGGCCTGAAGGTTCAGCTGCTGACGCGCGGCCCCCCGGTCCACGTCCAGCGCGATCTGATCGGCCAGCGGGTGACCCACAAATTCAGCGCGCACCGCGTGGCGTGCGTAAAAAGCCGGCTCGAACGGCAGCAAGCACAACACCAGGTCGCAGGATCGGGCGATATGAGCGACCCGCCGCTGGCGCCAGGCCCAAACCTGCGGGCTCACGTATTGCACCGTCTTGAGGCCCGCGGCGTGCAACTTAGCCGCCAGCCCCAGATTGAATTCCGGCGCGTCAATGCCGATAAACACGTCCGGGTGCCAGGCGTTGAACTCGCGCTGCAGGCGCCTCCGCAACCGCAACAGGCGCGGCAGGTGAGAGAGCACCTCGGCCAGTCCCATCACCGAGAGCTCGCTGGCGGCGGCGAGCGGCTCGCAGCCCAGCGCCTGCATCAACGGGCCGCAGACACCGCGTACCGAGAGGTTGGGGCAGCGCTCGCGCAGCGCCCCGATCAGCGCAGCGCCGAGCTGGTCGCCGGAAGTTTCCCCGGCCACGATCGCCACCCGGTATGCGCCGGTCGCCACTGCTTACCGAATCAGGCTGCGTTTCGATGCGGCGATGAAATCGACAAACGGGCGGATCTCGGGCTGGTTCCCGGCGAGCTCGGTAAGTTCCTTGACCGCCTCCTCGAGCGGCAGGTCGCGGCGGTACAGGATTCGAAACGCCTCGCGTATGTTTCGAATCTGAGCGGCGTCGAAATCGCGTCGCTTAAGGCCTTCGCTGTTAACCGAGTGCGGAGTGGCCGGCTGGCCCACCGCCATCAGGTAAGGGGGCACGTCGCGAGTGACCGCGGCGTTATTGGCGATGAACGCGTGCGCGCCGACCTTGCAGAACTGGTGTACGCCGGAGAATCCGCCCATGATCACCCAATCGCCCAGTTGCACGTGGCCACTGAGGGCCGCGTAGTTGGCCATCACGATGCCGCTTCCCACCTGGCAATCGTGCGCAATGTGGGTGTAAGCCATTAGCAGGTTATCGTGGCCCACGCGGGTGACGGCCTCATCGTGCGTGGTGCCGCGATTGACCGTACACGACTCGCGAAACACATTGCGATCGCCGATTTCCAGGCGCGTCGGCTCGCCCCGATATTTCTTGTCCTGGGGCGCATCGCCGATCGAAGCAAACTGGAAGAAGGTGTTGTCCTCGCCGATCGTCGTCGGCCCGTTAATCACCACGTGTGAGGCGATGCGGGTACGCGCGCCGATGCGCACCTGCGGTCCGATGACCGAAAACGGGCCGACCGTGACGTCGGGCGCCAATTCGGCCTGGGGCGAGACCAGAGCCTGCGCATCGATCACGACGCGCGCCCTCCTCCGGGTTCCCAGCCAGGGTTGACGATCGTGCCCGGAGCGAGCATCAGCTCGGCGGTGGCCGCCTCCGCATCGCCCACGGTAGCGACCGTCGACATCTTCCAGATGCCGCGCAACGTGCGCTCGAGCGTCGCGCAGAGCGTGAGTTGATCGCCGGGCTCCACCGGCCGCCGAAAGCGCGCCTTGTCGATGCCCACAAAGTAAAACACCGTCTTTTCGTCCGGGAAAGCATCCGCCGTGACAAAGGTGAGAATACCGGCCGCCTGCGCCAGGGCCTCAATGATGATCACGCCGGGCATCACCGGGCGCTGCGGAAAATGCCCCTGGAAGAATGGCTCATTGATGGTGACATTCTTGAGCGCACGGATGCTCTTGCCGGGCACGCATTCGAGCACCCGGTCGACCAGTAAGAACGGGTAACGGTGAGGAAGGCGCTTGAGGATCGCGTGGATGTCCATTTGCATCGGTGCATTCATCAGTCGGGGTCCTGTTGTTGTAATCCGCTCTCGCCACGCTCCAGCCGCCGCACGCGCTCATTTAACGAATCGAGTCGCTTAAAGCGCCCGACCAGGCGCCGCCACACCGGCGCCGAGGTCACCGGTATGCACCCGGAATACACTCCGGGCGCGCTGAGCGAGTGTGTAACGCTGGAGCCGCCGGTCACGACCACATCATCGCAGATGTCCAGGTGCCCAGCGACCCCCGTGGCGCCGGCGATCACGCAGCGCGCACCGATGCGGGTGCTGCCTGATACTCCGGTGCAGGCGGCGATCACCGTGTGCGCGCCAATCTGTACGTTGTGGGCAATCTGAATCTGATTGTCGAGTTTGACCCCATCGCCAATCACGGTGTCATCGATGGCGCCGCGATCGATCGTGGTGTTAGCGCCGATTTCAACATCGGCGCCGATCCGTACCCGACCCATCTGCGGCACCTTGATCCAGCCGGCCCCATCACGCGCGAAACCAAAGCCATCCGAGCCGATCACCGCGCCTGAATGAACGCGCGTGCGTTCGCCCAGTTCGCACCCCGCCGCGAGCGTCACGCGCGGATGCAGCAGGCAATCGGCCCCGATCCGAATTTCGGCGCCGAGCACGGAGCCTGCACCGATAACCGCGCGTTCACCCACCACTGAGCGCGCGCCAATACACACCAGTGCGCCGATGCTGGCGCTCGCGGCAACCTGCGCACTCGGATCGACGACCGCGCTGGCGTGAATGCCCGGCGCCACGACCGGCTCCGGATGCAGGAGCGTGGCGATGCGCGCATACGTCGCGTAGGGATTGGAATGCACCAGCGCGGCCACCGGAGAGCGCTCAGCGCTCAGCGCATCCATCACTACGGCGCTCGCGCGGGTCAGCGCCAGCTGCGGACGGTACTGGGGATTGGCCAGGAAACTCAGGTCCCCCGCTCCGGCGCCGGCCAGGGTCGCCACGCGCCGCACGCGCAGCGCAGGATCACCCCGCAGCTCACAACCAAAGCGCACCGCGAGCTCGCTGAGCGGCAAGTCCATCAGATCATTCCCGCAGGGCCGCGCCTGGCCCCCTACCTTATTTGGTGGGCGGTGGCGCCGGCTTGGGCGCCGCCGGGCTCGATCCCGCGTGTGCCTGCAGACCTGCCAGTACCTGCGCGGTAATGTCGAGCGAAGTGTTCGCGTACACCACACCCTCGGTGAGCACCAGATCGTACTTCTGCGCGGTCGCGTAGCTTCGCACTTCGGCGACAATGACGCTTTGCAGCTTGGACAGCTCCTCGTTCTGGCGCGAGTTGGCGTCTTCCTGGAAGTCGGTGGCCTTCTGCGAATACTCGCGATTGGCGTCACGAATCTCCTTTTCCGCCTTGGCGCGCTGATCCGCGCTCATGGTCGGGGCGTCTTTCTCGTATTTTTCCTGCTTCGCCTTGAGCGCCGCCTGCTGCGCGGCCAATTCCCGCTGCTTGGGGGCGAATTCACTGCGCATCGCCTCCTGAACGGCCTTGGCCTGCGGCGATTCCTGCAGCAGACGCGAGGCGTTTACTACACCGATCTTGATTTCCGCCTGCGCCGGCACTACCGCCAATGCACTCACCAGCAACCCTGCAAAAGAAACTATCCAAGAACGCTTCACTGTTTTGCTCCCGAAAATTAGGCAGCGCCTGCAAGCCGCTGCCGGTTGAAAAATCAATAAGATCCGCCGATTGTGAACTGAAAGTACTCGGTACGGTCGCCAAAGTTTACCGAAGTGGCTTGCCGGTTATTCAGCGGTATACCGTAGCTGAAGCGGAAAATGCCCAGCGACGGGGCCAGCCATTGCACTGCGACGCCGGCTGATCTCCTCAGGTCATCATACGCGAATCTATATTGCACCGGGGTCTGCAGGTCGCGAGCCACGTATTTGGTTTGATCCTGCGAAAATACGTTACCCATGTCGTAAAACAGCGTAGCCCGAGCGCTGGTCTGCCATTTGAGCGGCAGGGGCAGTATGACCTCGGCGCGTGCGACGGTCAGCAGGTTGCCGCCGTAAGGATTGCCGTGCGTATCCACCGGGCCCAGCGAACTTTCATAAAATCCCCGGACGGTGTCCGGTCCGCCGGCATAGAAGCGCTTGTAGGGTGGGATCGCGCTCGTGCCGCCCAGATTCTCCCCGAAACCAAGATTAAGACTCAGAGCCAGGGTCGCGCGCCATAGCAACGGGATATAGCCCGTGCCGCTGTAGCTGGCGAGGTAATACTGCACCTGGCCGACGGGGGCGACACTTATTCCCAAAGAATGGCGCTGACCGCGATCGGCAAACAGACCTCGGTTGCGCGAATCGAATAACCAGCCGGTGTTCAGCTCATAGGTGTTGAAGCGCGTGCCATAGACCTGCGTCGAGCTGGTCACCGCCGTGCCATCCCCCTGCACCGAGTTGAACAGCAACACCTCCTGGTAGGGGTTGCCGTTTTGCCTCACCCAGTCGACCGCCTGCTGGGCGCTGCTGCCCTGGTAGGTCACCAGGTCCGAGCGGCCGAGCGACACACCCGCGCTGACGCGTTGGTACTCGCTGATCGGATAGCCGTAGTTGAGCCCGACCGCAAAGTTTGCCGACTTGAAACTGGAGGAAGCGGACACGAACTGCGTCGAGGTCCGGTAGGTCACCGACACGGTCCGCGAGACGCCCTCGATCCCGGCGTAGGGGTTGGTGTGTGAGAAGCTGTAGATCTTGTTGTAGGGGCCGGCGTCGATCTGCAATGCGACGTTGTTTCCCGAGCCCATAAAGTCGCTGTCCTGGAAGCTCGCGTTGAGCATGAATTTTTGGGAGGCCGAATAGCCGATGCCGCCGCTGACGGTCGCGCTCGGGCGCTCCTTGACGTTGAACACCACATCGACCAGGTCGGCGGAGCCGGCCACCGGGGTGGTCTCGAAATCGACGGTCTCCAGATAGGGCTGCTGTTGCAATCGCTGCTTGGAGCGTTCCAGGGCGAGGTTCGAGAGCAGCGAGCCCTCGAGCTGGCGCAGTTCGCGGCGCAACGTCTCATCGTTGCTGCGCGCCGCGCCTTTAAAGGAGATGTTGCGCACATAGACGCGACTGGCCGGATCGACAAACAGCGTCAGGGCGACCTCGCGCTTGACGTCGTCGGTCTGCGGCACCGGCTCGACCTTGGCAAAGTAGAAGCCTTCAGCGCCTAGCCGGTTCTTGATCAGCTCCTGCGAGGAGGAGATCGTTTTTTGCGAATAGATCTGGCCCGGCTGCACCAACACCAGGCGTCGCAGCTGCGCCTCGGGAACCACCAGGTTGCCGGCGAGCTTAACTTCGGAGATCTTGTAGATCATCCCTTCGGTAATGTTCACCGTGATAAACACGTTGTTCTTATCAGGAGCAATGGCGACCTGCACTGAATCGATGTGCACGTTGGCATAGCCGCGATCCTGGTAATAGGACTCGATTTTCTCCAGATCCCCCTGCAGCGACTCGCGCGAGTAGCGATCGTCGTCCTTGTAGAAGGAATCCCATTTGGGCGTCTTCAGGGTCAGCGTGTCCAGAATGTCCTTGGCCTTGAACGCCTTGTTGCCGACGATATTAATCTGGCGGATCTTGGCGCGATCGCCTTCCTTGATGTCGATCTTGACCCGCACCCGATTGTTGGACAGATCCTCGACCTTGGTGTCGATCGACACCGCGTACTTGCCGCGACTGTAGTACTGATCGGTGAGGTACTGCGTCACCTCTTCCAGGGTCGAGCGGTTGAAGGTCTTTCCAGCCGCCAGTCCGACGTTGCGCAGCGACTTTTGCAGGTCCTCGGTCTTGATGTCCTTGTTGCCCTTGATCTCGACGCTCTCGAGCGATGGGCGCTCGAGCACGGTGATCAACAAGGTGTTGCCGTCGCGGTTCAACGCTACGTCGCGGAAAAAACCGGTGGCGTACAGGGCCCGCAAGGCCTCGCGCAGGCGCTGGGCATTGAGCTGGTCGCCGATGTTGACGGGCAGGTAATTGAACACCGTGCCCTCGGAGATGCGTTGCAGGCCCTCGATCTTGATATCCCCGACGGTGAAATCGGTGTCGCTCGCCTGTTGCCCGAGTGCGGCCACGCTGGAGACAAGCAAAACAAACGTCGCGATGACCGCGCGATAATTCATGCGCAAACTGCCGTTACCAAAGGAGAAAATCAACCAAACTGACGCGAGATGTCGTTATACAGGGCCAGGCCCAGAAGCAGCACCACCATCGCAATTCCAAGCTGTTGCCCCGTGGCATACACGCGCTCGGACAAGGGACTGCCTTTGAGCCATTCGATCGCCTGCATTACGACCTGGCCGCCGTCGAGAATCGGAATGGGCAGCAGGTTCATGAAGCCGAGCGCTAGGCTGATCAACACCAAAAAACTCAGGAACGCGGCGACCCCCGCCGAGGCCGAATCACCCGCCAGCTGGGCGATGGTCAGCGGACCGCTTAGATTCTTGACCGAAACCTGACCCGCGAGCATGCGCGTGAGCATGCGGGCCTGCAGCACGGTCATGCTCCAGGCCTCCTTGCTCGCCTCGGCGAGCGCGCCAAATGCGCCGTAGTGCACGTGACGCACCACACCGGGCGGATACAGCGGAGTAGGCGGCTGCGTGATTTGGATCCGGCCGATGCGCACCCCGTCCTGCACCACTCCGGCCACCGCCACACGGGTCGAGGCGTCATGGCCGTTGCGCCGATACTGCACCGCGATTGTTTCGTCCGGATGGGCGCGCACCAGGTTCACCAACACCAGAAAATCGGGCACCGGCTCGCCATTGATACTCAGAATCTCATCGCCCGCCTTAAGTCCCGCGCGCGCCGCCGGCCCCTCGGGACTCACCGCACCGACCACGGCCGGGATCGGCAGCTCCTGAAAGCGCAGCCCCAGGCCGCCCAGCCCCGCGGCCGGATCAGACATCGCGCGGCGCTCGGCGGCGTTGGCAAATTCAAGGCGCGCCAGTCTCTCCTGACCGCCCGGGTCCCGAAGCCTGAGTGTCAGCGGCCCGCGTTGCGTGACGCCATCGAGCAACTCAAGCCACACCTGCCGCTGGTTGCTGACCGGGCGGTTATTCACCCCGACGATCTCATCACCCGAGCGCACGCCCGCATGCGCCGCGGGCGAGTCGGGGCGCACGGTGCCCAGCAGTGGGCGCAGTTCCGTGCTCCCCGAGACCAGCAGCATGCCCGCCAGCAGCAGGATCGCGAAGAGGAAGTTCGCCCCGGGCCCGGCCAGCAGCACCACGATGCGCTGCCAATGGGGACGGTGCGTGAAGGAGCGCGGCAGATCCTCGGCCGCGACCGGCGCCTCGCGCTCATCGAGCAGTTTGACGTAGCCCCCGAGCGGTATCGCCGCCAGCACATACTCGGTCCGGTCGGCTCCGCCCAGGCGGGTCCATAAGGCGCGACCAAAGCCCACCGAGAAGCGCAGCACTTTGAAGCCGAGTCGGCGCGCAACCCAGTAGTGGCCAAATTCATGCACCGTCACCAGGATGCACACGGCGACCACGAAACCGCCCACCGACCATAAGGTCTCGATCACGCCGAAGTCCTGCGCTCGGGCACATGGAGCCCGGCCAACACGGAGCGAACGCGCTCGCGCGCCAGCGAGTCGGCAGCCAGAACGGCATTCAGATCATTCATCGGCCCACCCGCCACGCTCTCCATGACCCTGTCAATGACCCCCGGAATATCCCCAAAGTTCAACTGCTTGTCGAGAAACGCCTGAACGGCGACCTCGTCTGCCGCGTTGAGCCAGATGCAGGCGAGACCTCCAGCGCGTGCGGCCGCTTCGGCCAACCCCAGGCACGGAAAGCGCTCGCGATCGGGCGCCCGAAAATCAAGCGATCCGACTTTGGCCAGATCCAGGAATTCTACACCGGCGCCGATACGCGCGGGCCAAGCAAGGCCCTGAGCGATCGGAGTTCTCATGTCGGGGGATCCCATTTGTGCCAGGACCGAACCGTCCACGTATTCCACCAGAGAGTGAACAATGCTCTGAGGATGCACAACCACCGTGATGTCGCGCGCTTCGACCCCAAACAGCACGGCGGCCTCGATGAGTTCGAGCCCCTTGTTCATCAGCGTGGCGGAATCCACCGAAATCTTCCGACCCATGCTCCAGCGAGGATGCGCGCAGGCCTGCTCCGGTGTCGCCCGGGCCATGGCCGCGGGCTGCCATTCCAGAAACGGGCCGCCCGAGGCGGTCAGCAGCAAGCGCCGCACCCCCAAGGGTCGCTCGCCGATACGCACCGGTGGCGGCAGGCACTGGAAAATTGCGTTGTGCTCGCTGTCGATCGGAATCAGCGTGGCCCCGCCGGCGCGGGCCGCGGCCAGCAACAAGGGCCCCGCCATGACCACCGATTCCTTGTTGGCAATCAGCAGCCGCTTGCCCGCCGCCGCGGCGGCAATCGTTGATCGGAGGCCGGCGGCGCCGCTGATGGCGGCCATCACCACCTGGGCCGCCCCATCGCGCGCCAGTTCCTCGATCGCCGCCGCGCCGGCCCCGACCCGCGTCCCGTCCCCCGCTTTGCGCAGCCGCCGCTCCAACTCGCCCGCCGCATCGCTCTGTTCCATGACGGCGACCTCGGGACGGTGGTGCAGGCAAAGTTCCACCATCCGCGCCACATCGCTGCGCGCCGCGATCGAAACCACGCGATAGGCGTCCGGGTGAGCCTCGAGCACGGCGAAAGTGCTGCGCCCGATGCTGCCGGTGGCGCCGAGTATCGCGACACCCTTCACGTGCCCAACCCGAGCCAAAGCAGTCCAAGACACATGATCGGGGTGGCGGCCAGCACGCCATCGACCCGGTCGAGCACTCCGCCGTGACCCGGAAACAAGCGACCGCTGTCCTTGAGTCCCGCGGCGCGCTTGAACATGCTTTCGGTCAGATCGCCCACCACAGAGAAGCCCGCGCCGACCAGGCAAAGCGGGATGAACCCGCCGGGCCGCAGATCAAACCAGCGGCTGCCCGCATAGCCCATCACCGCGGCGAACACCATGCCCCCGAGCACGCCCTCCCAGGTCTTCCCCGGGGAGACCTGCGGCGCGAGCTTGACCCTCCCGTACGTGCGGCCCGCGAAATAAGCGCCGGTGTCGGCGGCAAAGACCAGCATCAAAATGAACAACACCCACTGGGGGCCACGGGGCCAGGCCTCCACCATATGCGTCAATGCGACCCAGGCGGGCACCAATGCGAGAGCACCGGCCAGCGCGATGCCCCAGCCGCGTGTCCGGCGCGGCGCGGTCAGCACCCACGCCAGCGCCAACGTCCACCAGGCGGCGGCCAGTTGCATCAGCTTAAGAAAATGTTCGCTATCGGACAGCAGCACGCGTGCCGCCACCGCCAGCGCCGCCACCAGAAACACATAGGCAATGCGCGCCGCGCGCGTCGTGCCCGCTACAAACCCCGACCACTCCCAGGCACCGGCCGCCACGAACAGGCCAAACAGCGCGCGCGGGGCCCACACCGGGCCGTACAGCAACACTGCGAAGAGCACCGTGGCCAGCACGATGGCGGTGAAGATACGCGCGCGCATGGCAACCCTACCCCGCGACCTGCTGACCCGTCAGCCCGAAGCGGCGCTGCCGCCCGGCAAAATGTCGCAGTGCGAGCGCAAAATCCGCGGCGCTGAAGTCTGGCCACAGGGTGTCGGTGAAGTACAGTTCAGCGTACGCCAGATTCCAGAGCAGAAAGTTGCTGACGCGCTGCTCGCCGCCGGTGCGTATGAAAAGGTCCGGATCGGGCAACCCCGCAAGCGCCAGGCCGCTGGCGAATTCCGCTTCCGTTATCGAGGCCGCGCTCAGTTCTCCTCGTTCGCAGCGCGCCGCGACCGCGCGCGCGGCCGCCAGGATATCCTGGCGGCCGCCGTAGCTGATGGCGAGCTGCAAGCACAAGCGGGTGTTGGCGGCCGTGGCCGCAGTAGCCGCGAAAATGCGTTCATGCAGGCGCGCCTCCAGCGTCGACAATTCGCCCACGAACCGCAGTCGCACGCCGTTCTCGTGCAGCATCGGCAGTTCGCGATCGAGTGCGTCGCAGAACAATCCCATGAGATTTGCCACCTCTGCGGCCGGACGCGACCAGTTTTCGTTCGAGAAGGCGTACAGCGTGAGGGCCCCGATGCCGGCGCGCGCGCATTCCTCGATCACGGTGCGGACCGGGTTGAGCCCTGAGTGATGCCCGTCGGAACGCTCCCGTCCCTGGCCCAGCGCCCAGCGCCCATTGCCATCCATGACAATGGCCACGTGCTGCGGCAGCGGCGCCGGCGGTTCGGCCTTGGCGTGCAAGGAAGATTTCATCTGCGCCCTCGGCCTAGACCTGCAGGATCTCCTTCTCCTTGGCGGCCAATTGCTGGTCCAGATCAGCGATGTGCCGGTCGGTCAACTTTTGGACCTCCTCCTGGGTCTTGCGCTCATCGTCCTGGGAAATCTCTTTTTCCTTGAGTAACTCCTTGACGTCGGCGAGTACGTCGCGACGCACGTTACGGATACTCACGCGCGCGTTCTCGGCGTCCTGGCGCACCACTTTGGTAATGTCACGGCGCCGTTCCTCGGTCAGAGGCGGCAGCGGCACCCGGATCACCGTCCCCGCGGTCATCGGCGTGAGGCCCAGATCCGACTTGTGGATGGCCTTTTCAATCGGGCCGACCATGGACTTCTCCCAGGGCGAGATGGCGAGCGTGCGCGCATCCTCCACGGTGATGTTGGCGACCTGCTGCAACGGCACGTCCGAACCGTAGTAATCGACCTTCAGATGTTCCACCAGGCTCGGGTGGGCGCGACCGGTGCGCATCTTCTTCAGGTCGGCCTGGAACACCTGCACACACTTTTGCATGCGGGCCGCCGCGTCTTTCTTCAGATCTTCAATCATGGCTGTCCCCTCCATACGCTTCAGGTGCATTGACGGCAAGGCCCGTCACCTGCGGCTTAGCCTAAGTTTGCCTCGGCGCGCTACCCATTGGTCACCAGCGTACCGGGTTCTCCGCCCTGGGCCACGCGCAGCAGCTCGCCGGGCGAATTGAGGTTAAATACCCGCAGCGGCAAGTTGTGGTCGCGGCACATGACGATGGCGGTGGCGTCCATCACGTCCAGCCGTTCGGTCAGCACGCGCTCGAAGGTTAGGGTCGGGTAGTGGGTGGCGTTGGGATCTTGCATCGGGTCGGCCGAATAAATGCCATTCACCTTAGTGGCCTTGACCAGCAGCTGGGCACTGATTTCTATCGCGCGCAACGCGGCCGCAGTATCGGTCGTAAAGAATGGATTACCGGTGCCGGCGGCGAAGATCACGATGCGCCCCTTTTCAAGATGCCGCACCGCGCGGCGCCGGATGTAGTCCTCGCAAACCTCGTTGATACGGATTGCCGACATCACGCGCGCGTGCACGTTCAGGGATTCGAGGGCATCCTGCATGGCCAAAGCGTTCATGACCGTCGCCAGCATGCCCATCTGATCGGCGGTCACCCGATCCATGCCGGCGCGGGCCAGGCCCGCGCCGCGAAAGATATTCCCACCCCCGATCACCACAGCAATCTGAGTGCCCAGAGCCTGCACGTCACGCAGCTCGCTGCCGATACGCTTGATGATCAGCGGATCGATTCCGTAGTCGGCGGCACCCAGTAGCGCCTCACCCGATAGCTTGACCAAGATGCGCGCAAAGCGCGGCGACCCCGTAGCACTCGTCATGCGCACTCCTTAAAAAATGCCCCGCTTGAGCGGGGCATACTCGCAAATACGTTTATCGTCGGCCGCGCCCTCAGCTGCGCCCGGCCGCGCTCACTTGCGCCATGACCTCGGCGACAAAGTCTTCGGATTTCTTCTCAATGCCCGCGCCAACCTCGAAGCGCTGAAACTCGCGCACCTGTGCGCCCGCTGCCTTGAGAAGAGCTTCGACGGTCTGGTCTGGATCCTTAACGAAGGGCTGGCCGAGCAGCGTAATCTCGGCCAGGGATTTACGCAGGCGCCCTGCCACCATCTTGGCCGCTATTTCGGGGCTTTTACCTTCCTGACGGGCCTGCTCGGTCAGAATTTCGCGCTCTTTAGCGACCTCGGCCTCGGGCACCTGCGCGGCGCTGATATAGCGTGGGTTGCTGGCGGCAATGTGCATGGCCAGATCATGCGCCAGATCAGCCGTGCCCCCTTCGAGCGCCACCAATACTCCGATGCGCGTGCCGTGCAGGTAGGCGCCTTGGGGACCGGTTGAATCGAGGCGCGCAAAACGGCGCACCGAAATTTTCTCGCCGATCTTGGCCACCAGTGCGCGCCGGCGCTCATCGACACTCTCACCCGAACTTAGCGTCGCCGCCTGCAACGCATCAAGGCTCGCCGGACGGGCGGCAATGACGCTGCGGGCAACGTCGGCGGCAAAGGAGCGAAAATCCTGTTCGCGGGCGACAAAATCGGTCTCGCAGTTGATCTCGACCATGCCGGCACTGCGATCGTCCGGGGCGCGTTCAATCGCGATCACCCCCTCGGCGGCCACGCGTGTCGCTTTCTTATCGGCTTTGGCCAGCCCCTGCTTACGCATCAGCTCGGCGGCGGCGTCCAGATTCCCTGCGGTCTCCACCAGCGCCTTCTTGCACTCCATCATGCCCGCGCCGGTTCGCTCGCGCAGCTGGCGCACAGACTCGGCCGTAACGCTCATTGCCGCTGTCCGCGCCGGGGACCGGTGGCACCGGGCGCCGGACGGCGCCGCACCGAGGCGGTGGCACTCGCGGCGGGTGCAATATCCACGGTATCGTCCAGATCGAGTTCTGCCTCACTGACCTCGGCGGGTGCCGCCACTGGGGTCGCTTCGGCGGGCGGAGCGGCTTCGGCGCCGGGTACGGCAGGGGCAGCAGCAGCCACAGCCGGTGGTGGCGCCACTACGCCACGACGAGCGGGTTTGCGATGACGTATCGGCGCCTGCGGACGTCCAGGGCGCGCGTTGCGGCCGGGCTTGCGGCGCGGATTGCCCTGCTCGTCGAGTTCCACGAATTCATCTTCGCTCACCGCCATCTGAGGCACAGAGGATTTGCCTTCGATCACGGCCTCGGCGGCCGCGGTGGTGTACAGCTGTATGGCACGCATCGCGTCGTCGTTGCCCGGGATGATGTGATCGATGCCGTCGGGGGTGCAGTTGGTGTCCACGACCGCGACTACCGGAATGCCGAGTTTGCGCGCCTCGTGAATCGCGATGTGCTCATGGCCCACGTCGACGACGAACAGCACGTCCGGGAGTGATTCCATCAGTTTGATGCCACCCAGGCTCTTTTCCAGCTTGATCATCTCGCGACGCAACATGGTCGCTTCTTTCTTGCCGCGTTTATCGATGGCGCCCGATGCGGTCAGCTCCTCCAGATCGGCAAGACGCTTGATCGACTGGCGCAAGGTCTTGAAGTTGGTCAACATGCCGCCCAGCCAGCGCTGGTTGACGTAAGGCATGCCGCAGCGGACGGCCTCGGCCGAGATCGCATCGCGCGCCGAGCGCTTGGTGCCCACGAACAGCACTCGCCCCCCATCGCCAACGACGCGTTTGATAAACGTCATTGCCGCGACGAACAGCGGCTGAGTTTGCTCGAGGTTGATAATATGAATTCGGTTGCGTTCACCGAAGATGTAGGGGGCCATCTTCGGGTTCCAGAAGCGGGTTTGGTGTCCGAAATGGACGCCCGCTTCCAGCATCTGTCGCATAGACACGCTGGACATGGTCGATACCTCGTTGTTGGGTTAGGGCCTCCGCGTATCCTTGCCAGCGATTCCCACTCCTTCCTGGCCGTTGCCGCCCGCCTGGGGGTCGGCAAGAGCCTAAGGGCGTGGGGACACCCGGCTGCAAGTTACTGATACGCGTGTGGATTGCGTTGCCAAAAAAGGCCGCGCTTTATACCATGAACTTCTCGCCGGAACAACGCTTTAGCAAGGCCTCGTACCCCCATGCTCCGCTCCACCCAAGTGTCCATCAAGAGCCCGGAAGAACAGGACAAGTTGCGAATCTCCGGTCGCCTGGCCGCCGACGTGCTCGACATGATCGCCCAGCATGTGGCTCCGGGCGTCAGTACTGACCAATTGGACCAGATCTGCAACGATTATATCGTGCAGGTCCAGCGCACCGTTCCGGCCAATGTGGGCTACCGCGGGTTCCCGAAGACGGTGTGCACCTCGGTCAATCACGTCGTCTGCCACGGCATACCCAACGAACGGGTGCTCAAGAACGGGGACCTGCTCAATGTCGATGTGGCCATCATCAAGGACGGGTACCACGGTGACACCAGCCGCATGTACTACGTCGGCAAGCCCTCCATTCTGGGGCAACGCCTGACGGAGACCTGTCGTGCGGCCATGTGGCAGGCTATCAAACAGGTGCGCCCGGGCGCACACCTCGGGGACATCGGTCAGGCCATCCAGCAGCACACCGAGGCGGCGGGCTATTCGGTGGTACGCGAGTACTGCGGGCACGGCATCGGTCGCGTCTATCACGAGGATCCCCAGGTGCTGCATTACGGTGAGGCTGGCACCGGAATGGAGCTGGTGCCGGGACTGGTGTTCACGATCGAGCCCATGATCAACGCCGGCAAGCGCCATACCCGGGTGATGCCCGATGGCTGGACGGTGGTCACCAAAGACCACTCTCTGTCGGCGCAGTGGGAGCACATGGTGCTGGTCACACCGACGGGCCACGAGGTGCTAACGCTCAGCGCCGATGAGCGCCATGCAGCCGCGACGGCATGAATGCCGACCCTTCCGGGCTCGAGGATCTAGATAACCCGCCCGCGCCACGCATCGACTGGCCCTTGCTCGAGCGGCTGCCGGATTTGCTCAGTGCGGGCCGCTATTCCGGGGAAACCTGCCGCCAGCTGCTCACGCGCAGCCAACAGGAGTTGCAACAGCGCTTTCACGATGATGAGCCGGTCGAGGCACTGGTGCGCGCGCGCGCCGCCTGCATCGATCGATTGCTCGCCGGTTTGTGGCGCGCGCGGTTGCAACCGGGTCTGGCCCAGCGCCTGAGCCTGGCGGCGGTTGGGGGCTATGGGCGCGGCGAGCTGCATCCGTGCTCAGACGTGGATGTGATGGTGTTGACCCCCGAATCGCTGACCGACGCGGAGCGCACCCAGATTGCGCAGTTCCTCGCTTTTCTGTGGGACATCGGGCTGGCGGTCGGCAACAGCGTGCGTACCCTCGGCGAGTGTGCCGCCGAGAGCCTCGCGGACGTCGGGGTCATGACTACCTTGCTCGAGGCCCGATGGCTGGCGGGCAGCGCCGCTTTGCTGCCCGCAATGCGCACCGTATTGGCGCCGGACCAGCTCTGGCCGGTGCGCGATTACTTCGCCGCAAAGGTTCGTGAACAGCAGGAACGTCATCGAAAAGCGAATGACACGGCCTACAACCTGGAACCCAACGTGAAGACCGGCCCTGGGGGGCTGCGCGATATCCAGACCATCGCCTGGGTGGCCAAGCGCCACTTTGGCTCCGAGTCGCTCGATGAACTTGCCACACACGGGTTCCTGAGCGCCTCGGAGCTGCGCCGACTCAAGCAGGCGCAGGCCTTCCTCTGGAAAGTCCGGTTCGGATTGCACGTATTGACCGGCCGCCACGAAGACCGGCTGCTGTTCGATCACCAGGTAAAACTGGCGAGCAGCTTCGGTTATGAGGACAGCACCTACACCCTTGCGGTCGAGCAGCTGATGCAGCGCTACTACCGCACGCTCATGGACGTGCAGTTACTCAACGAATTGCTGCTGCAGCTGTTTCGCGAGGCTATCCTCAGCGAGGACACCTCGCCCAGGCCCCTGACGCCGCAGTTCCAGGTGCGCGATGGTTCGCTCGAAGCGGTCAGCGTGGAGCTGTTCAGCCGTCAACCCTCCGCGCTGCTGGAGCTGTTCGTACTGCTGCAGCAACACCCGCACCTGCGCGGCGTGCGCGCGGGCACGATGCGCGCGGTAACCCGAAGCCTGTGGCTGGTGGATGAGGAGTTTCGCCAGAACCCGCGCAATCACCGGTTGTTCATGGAAATCTTGCGCGCCCCGCGCGGCGTCACCCATGAACTGAGGCGCATGAATAACTACGGCGTGCTGGGACGCTATATCCCGGCCTTTGGACGCGTGGTCGGACGCATGCAGTACGATCTGTTTCATGCCTACACGGTGGACGCGCACACGCTGTTCGTGGTCAGCAACGCGCGGCGCCTCGCGATCCCGGAATTCAACCGTGAACTGCCATTGGTCTCCCCGATCATGCAAACCCTTCCCAAGCAGGAGGTCGTGTACCTGGGGGCGCTTTTTCATGACATTGCCAAGGGACGCGGCGGCGATCATTCCGATCTGGGTGCAGTGGACGCCGAGGCTTTCTGTCTTGAACAGGGGCTGTCCCGCTACGACGCACGTCTGGTGGCCTGGCTGGTTAAGAATCACCTGTTGCTGTCAGTGACCGCCCAGAAGCAGGACATCGGCGATCCTCAGGTCATCAACGAGTTTGCGCGCAAGGTCGGCGACGAGGCGCACCTCGACTATCTGTACGTGCTGACCTGCGCCGACGTGCGCGGCACCAACCCGAAATTGTGGAATTCCTGGAAGGCCTCGCTGTTTCATAATTTGTACGAAAAGACGCGACGCGCGCTACGCCGCGGTCTGGAGACGCCGATCGACAAGGAGGAGCTGGTGCGCGAGAACCAGGCCGGCGCGCGCGCCCTGCTTCAGGCCTTGGGCCTGCCGCCCGCCGCGATCGAGGCGACTTGGACGCGACTCCCGGAGGGATATTTCCTGCGCTACATGCCCGAGGAGATTGCTCGCCACACCCACGTGTTGGCGCGTCCGGAGGCCAGCGGCGCAGAGGCCCGTGTGGCCGTAGACTTGCAAGCCGGGACGGGCACAGCCGCCATCTTGATGTATGCCCCGCACCGCCGTCACAGTTTTGCCCGCGCCACCGCGGCGCTCGACCAGCTGGGACTGAACGTCGTGGACGCACGCATTACCCCGGTCGGTGAGGGTTATTCGCTCGACACCTACCACGTGCTTGAAGAAGATGGCGCGATGATCGCCGATACCGACCGGCTGGCCGAGATCGAATTTGCCCTGTGGTCCTCGCTCGAGCGCCCGGCCGAGGCGCCACTGGCCGTCTCGCGTCGCCCGCCGCGGCAGTTGAGCGTGTTTCGTACCGCCACGCAGATCGTCATCACTGTGGACGAGCGCAATGCGCGCTCGGTGCTTGAGCTGGTGGCGGGTGACCGGCCCGGGCTGCTCTCTGACGTCGGCCAGGTGCTGTGGGAGGAACGCGTCGATCTGGCGGCCGCCAAGATCGGCACCATGGGCGAGCGCGCCGAAGACGTTTTCTACATCACCGATGGCCACAGGCGGCCCTTGGATGAAGCGGCGGCTGAACGATTGCGCTCCCGGCTGCTGCAGACTTTAAGTTCCCCCGCGCACGCGTGAGCGCAAGCCCGAGGATAAGGCCATGGACCTTCAGCACTTACGCGCCACCATCGAGGCGGCCTTCGAGCGGCGCGAGACCCTGACGCCTGAAACTGCCGGCACGGAGCTTTGCGATGCGATCGATGCGGCAATCGGCCTGCTGGATCGGGGCGAGCGGCGTATCGCCGAATATCGCGCGGGCGGCTGGCGGGTGAATGAATGGTTGAAGAAAGCCGTGCTGCTGTACTTTCGGAGCCACCAGAACCAGGTCAGCGATGCCGGTTACACGCGCTTCTACGATAAAGTACCTTTGAAATTCGCCACGCTCAGCGCGGCAGAGTTTGCCCGGGCGGGGGTGCGCGTCGTGCCGCACGCCATCGTGCGCCGGGGCGCCTACATTGCTCCGAACGTGGTCCTAATGCCCTGCTACGTGAATATCGGCGCTTACATCGACTCGGGCACGATGGTTGACACCTGGGCTACGGTGGGTTCGTGCGTGCAGGTGGGGAAAAACGTGCACTTATCGGGCGGGGCCGGGATCGGCGGCGTGCTCGAACCGCTTCAGGACGGTCCCACGATTATCGAGGACGACTGCTTTATCGGCGCACGTTCTGAAATCGTCGAGGGCGTGGTGGTTGGGGCGGGCTCAGTGATCTCGATGGGCGTATACATTGGCCAGAGCACCCGGATTCTCGACCGAGCGACGGGCGAGATTTTGCAAGGCTACGTGCCCCCCGGTTCGGTGGTCGTGCCCGGCGCCCTGCCGGCCACGGACGGCTCGCATTCGTTGTACTGCGCGGTCATCGTCAAGCGCGTAGACGCACAAACTCGCGCCAAAACCTCGATCAACGAGCTGCTGCGCGCGGACTAAAAAGAATCAGTACGCCGCGGGCGCGGGTCTCAGCCGTAGCGTCCCGTGATGTAGTCTTCGGTCGCCTTCTTGCTCGGGTTGGTGAAGATCTTTGTGGTCTCGTCGAATTCGATCAATTCGCCCAGGTACATAAACGCCGTAAAGTCCGAAACCCGTGCGGCCTGTTGCATGTTGTGCGTGACGATAATCACCGTCACCCGTTCACGCAGGCCGGTGATCAGTTCCTCGATGCGTGCCGTGGCTATCGGATCGAGCGCCGAGGTCGGCTCGTCGAACAGCAATATCTCAGGATTCGTCGCCAGAGCACGGGCAATACACAGACGCTGTTGCTGACCACCCGAGAGGGAGAGACCGGATTCGGAAAGCCTGTCCTTGACCTCCTCCCAGAGCGCCGCCGCGCGCAATGCCTGTTCGACCTGCTCAGCCAGGCGCACCCGTGAGCGCAATCCGCGCACGCGCAGCCCATAGGCGACGTTCTCGAAGATCGATTTCGGAAATGGATTTGGCTTCTGAAACACCATGCCGATACGCATGCGTACTTCGATCGGATCGATGCCGCGTGCCACTAGGTTGATGTCCTCCGGATACAGCATGATGTTGCCCTCGTACCGCGTCAGCGGCGTGAGGTCGTGCATGCGATTTAAGCAGCGCAGGAAAGTGCTCTTGCCACAGCCTGAAGGACCGATCAGTGCCGTGACCTGGCGTTCGCGAAACTCAATGTTAAGACCCTTAAGCGCCTGGAAATCCCCGTAGTAGAAGCTCAGCCCTTGCGCGCGCGCCTTGATGGGTGAATTCATCGCAGTCGCACGTCGAGCTTCATCGACATTGAGGTGCACCGCACCGCGCCCGCTCTCACGAATCGGGATGATTCCCGAGTCAGTGTCGGTGGCGGGCATCAGGCCGGAGAACTTAACTTCGCTGGGCATGCTTCACCAGTTGATCTTTTTGCGGAAACGATATCGCACGTAAATGGCCACGCCATTCATGAGCAGGGTCATGCCCAGAAGGATCGCGCCGGCCGCGGCGGCGTTGACCTGGAACGCCTGGTCGGGACGCGACAGCCAGTTGAACATCTGTATCGGCATTACGGTGAACGGATCGGTCAACCAGGTGAACGACAGGTACGGAAAGTGTCCGGACACCGGCGGCGTGGGCAGGAAGGCGATGAACGCCAGGGCGCCGATGGTGATGATCGGCGCGGTCTCGCCAATGGCGCGCGACATCCCGATGATCATGCCCGTGAGGATGCCGCCGGTTGAATACGGCAGGACATGGTGCGCGGTGACCTCCCAGTGGGTGGCCCCTAGGGCGTAAGCCGCTTCCCGTATCGCCCGCGGCACTGCGCGCAAAGCCTCGCGGGTGGCCACCACCACAATCGGCAGAATCAGCAACGCCAGGGTAAGTCCGGCCGATACGATGCTCTGGCCAAGACCGAATTTGTACACGAACAGTCCGAGCGCCAGCAGGCCGTAGATAATCGAGGGCACGCCGGCGAGATTCCTGACGTTGATCTCGATCACGGCGGTGAGCCAGTTCTTAGGGGCATACTCCTCCAGGTAGATGGCGGCGGCCACACCGATCGGCATGGCAGCGGTGACCGTCACCAGCATCACCAGGCAGGTGCCGACCCAGGCCGACAATATTCCGGCGCGGCCGGCATTGCGCGAGGCGAAGTGCGTGAAGAAGTCCCAGCCAAAGCGCGGTGCCCCATCGTGCACCAGCTTGAGGAACAGCAACGCCAGGGTCAGTAGTGCCGCAAACAGTATGGCCATGCCCGCCAACACGAACAGCTGATCGATCAATTTGCGACGCTGCACCGAACGTTCCAGCTGCGCTCGGGCGGCACCGGTGGCGTTCATCAGTACACTTCCCGAAAGCGGCGAGTCAGGAAGAAGCCCGCGATGTTGAACACCAGCGTGGTCAGCATCAGCACCAGGCCCGCAGCAAATATGGACTGATAGCCGATACTGCCGTGGGGCAAATCACCCAGACTCACCTGCACGATGAATGAGGTAATGGTGGCCGCCGAATGGAGCGGGTTCCAGGTCAGGTTAGGCTGAAGGCCCGCAGCAATGGCCACCACCATGGTTTCGCCAACCGCGCGCGAAATGCCAAGAATGTAGGCGGCCGCAATGCCTGAGAGTGCTCCGGGCACCACCACGCGCGTAGCGGTCTGAAAGCGCGTCGCACCCATGGCGTAACTACCCTCGCGCATGTAGTTGGGAACCGCCCGCATGGCATCTTCGCTGACGGAGGCGACGTAGGGGATGATCATGATCCCGATCACCAGCCCGGGGCTTAGCATGTTGAATCCGGGCAACCCCGGAATGAATCTCTGCAAGAACGGCGTGACCATCAGTAACGCGAAGTACCCGTAGACCACGGTCGGCACCGCACCGAGCAACTCGAGTGCCGGTTTGACGATTTCGCGCAGCTTATAGGGAGCAAATTCGCTGAGGTAAATGGCAATCACCGTGCCGCATGGAATGGCCAGGCACAGCGCCACAAAGGTGGTGACCAGAGTTCCCGCCACCAGCGGCATGATGCCAAAGCGCGCCTGATCGAACATCGGCGTCCACATGGTGTCGGTGAAGAATTCACGCAGCGATACGTGTGCAAAAAACGGCAGCGATTCGCTCACCAGGATGTAGACAATCGCGCCCGTGGTGAACACCGCCACGAGCGCCGCCAGCATCAATAGCGTCTCGATGATCCGATCCCGGAACTCGCGCACGCGCAGGCGCTTGCGCAATACCAGCATGGCATCGACGGACTCCGTGTCGCGAGCGGCTATGGCGGCGGGTACTGACATATTCTTTATGTTAGCGATGCAGTTCGGCGCCAAAAAAGTGGCGGCGGTGAGGCTGGTCGACGCCGCCGCGCTTGCAGAGTCTAGCGCAGACTAGCCCGATCGGCAGTCTCGCGCCGCCAATCAGAGTTTCCCTTCGCGTGACAGCAGGTCTTCGACCTTGAGCCCAACTTGCGGTTGGCCCGCAAACACGGTGCCGAGCTTGTTGCTGCGGAAATGCTGGAGCGCCGTCTGGTAGGCCGAAGCAACGAAGGGAACATACTTGACTTCCTTGACGTATTGCGCGCCCTGTCCCAGGTAGAATTCGACAAATTCCTTCACTTCGGGCCGCTGGGCGGCTTGCGCATTGACGTATATGAACAGGGGCCGCGAGAACGGGTTGTAGGAGCCGTCGAGCACAGCCGCTTCCGAGGGTGCCACGGCGACCCCACTGGCGTTCACTACCTTGAGCGCCTTCATCTTGCCTTTTTGCGCTGCGTAGTAGGCGTAACCAAAGTAGGCCAGCGCATTCACGTCCGACTCCACGCCCTGGACCAGGATGTTGTCGTCCTCGCTGGCGGTGAAATCGCCACGGCTCGACTTGGCCTTGCCGTTGACCGCCTCAGTGAAGTAATCGAATGTGCCGGAATCGGCGCCGGGGCCGAACAATTTCAGGGGCGCCTTGGGCCATTTGGCATTCACCTGATCCCACCGGGTCACGACGCCCTGCGCGGCGGGCTCCCACATCTTCTTAAGCTCCGCCACGGTAATCTGGTCGATCCAAGTGGACTTCGGATTGACC
Source organism: Steroidobacterales bacterium (assembly GCA_038234675.1). Classification (GTDB taxonomy): domain Bacteria; phylum Pseudomonadota; class Gammaproteobacteria; order Steroidobacterales; family Steroidobacteraceae; genus FEN-1191. The sequence continues at coordinate 33,240 of JBBQTF010000021.1, read as the reverse complement.
ACCAAGGTGAGTGCGTCATAGGCAATCGGCAACTCGATGTATTTAATGCCTGCCGCGGCACATACGGCCATCTCGGCGGCCAAGATCGGGCGCGAGGCATCCGAGATGTCGGTCTCGCCCCGACAAAAGCGCTTGAAGCCCCCGCCCGTTCCGGAGATGCCGACGGTAACGCGCACCTTGCCGCGCTTTTGGATCTGATATTCCTCCGCCACGGCTTCCGTGATCGGAAAGACGGTGCTAGAGCCATCGACTTTGACGGTCTGGGCAGTTGCGGATCGCGCCGCCAGCAGCGCCACCATCCCGACCGTTACCAATGCCGCTGCGAATTTGATTTTCATTGTGTCCTCATAGCCAGTAGATAAATTCAGAGGTTAAGATCGACTCGCCGGATTAGGATTGGAGGGCGCCAGCTCGAAGACGCTGGCCACGCTCGCAAAATGCTCCCCAGCCGAGCCCCGCAATTCAAGCTCCGCGTCCTCCAGTCGGGTATGGCGCACATCCTTGCCATGCACGGTGTATATGACGTACTCGCAAATGTTCTTGGCGTGATCGCCAATACGTTCCAGTGACCGCACCACCCACATGACATCGAGCGCACGGCGGATAGTGCGCGGATCCTCCATCATGAAAGTGATGCACTGACGCTGTATGGCCTCATACTCCTCGTCCACCGTCCGATCGCGACGTGCCACTCTGAAGGCCAGATCGGCATCCAGGCGTGCGAAAGCGTCCAGCGCCTCACGCACCATGACCGTGACTAGCGCGCCGATGTGGCGCAGTTCGCAATAACGCGTGCGCAGCCTTTCGGCCCCAGCCATGTGCACGGCGATGGTTGCGACCTTTTCGCCCTCGTCTCCGATCCGCTCCAGATCCGTGATGGTCTTCAGTACCGCAATCAGCAACCGCAAGTCCGTGGCCGCGGGTGAACGCGTCGCCAATACCCGGCTGCAGTCCTCGTCGATGGAGCGCTCCATCTGGTTGATGCGCAGCTCTTGCTCAGTCACCGTGGCGATGACTTCCGAATCGCCGTTGGCGATTCCGCCCAAGGCATCGCGCAGCTGCCGCTCCACCAGTCCACCCATTTCCAGTACGCTGGCACGGATCCGCTCCAGATCCTCGTTGAAGCGGCTGGAAGTGTGGTGGGTCAGACCCTCGGCGTGCATAAGCTGGGGTATCAGCTGACTTTAGTACTTGTAATTCAGGTCGAGCTGCACGCGCTTGTAATCAAGGTCCTGCTTACCGTCCGTGGGCGGAAGTCCCCCGATATTGAGCTTGTTTAGGAAAAACGTGCCGTTAAAAGTCCAGTTTGTGGCAATAACGTAGGCACCCCTAAACATCCATCCCTTAGCATCGGTCACGCCCCCGGCGAAGTCCGAGTCTACAAACTGGCCGAACACGCCATCCTTCTGGTTCTGCTCGTACAGGACGCCAAGTTCCCAACTCTTGGGCGCGCTCGCCTTGTTGAATATCAAGCCAACTGAATAGGCAGAATCCAAGCTTTTATTGACCTTTGGGTTGACCTTCGCGGCGGTATTCTTTTGGTAATCGCCAAACACGGTGAAGGGGAAGCTGCCCAGCTTCGTGTCCCACTGCGCCAGAACACTCCAGAAGTTGAAGTCACTGAGCAACCGCGTGCACGAGGTGCTGCTGCCAATCTGCGGTGCCGTCCCGGTGTACGCGGTGTTGCCAAACGAGTTGTCGCCCGTACCCGCCCCGCCGCCAAATGCGCCGTCGATGGTACAAGTCGTGGTCACGACCGTGCCGCCGCCCGGCGGAGCTACCGAGGTTGAACTGTACTTTACGATTTGATTCTGCACGCCAGACACATCGTTATAGGCCCCGGCCAGGGTAAAGGTGTTGTCGCCAAAAGACTGTTTCCAGCCCAATTGCATCGCGGCCAGCGTCGCATCAGTGCTGGCGCCCTGATTGCCGGCGACGTTGCGCTCGTTGAGCCACATATACGAAAGATTTGCGAACAGTGGTCCGCGCGCGAACTTCACCGCCGCGCCTTCGGGGGTCAGATCCTTGTCCCAGAAATAGCTGGGGGTGGTTACCCAGGGCATGGGCATTTTGCCCAGCAGCACGTGCGTCATGGCGTTGGGCTTCCAGTCGGCATACATCAGGTCAAAGCCGATTGATTCGCTGTTCCAAGAGGTGCCCAGCGTCTGGTTTCTCGAACGCGCACTTTGGTTACCCTCACCAACCGTGGACAGTTGTAATTTGACGCTGAGGTCGTCATTGACCTTGGCCAACACGCCGAAGCGCACGCGCACGCGATCGCGCTGCCGTGCATGGGAGTCAGAGCTGTTGTCTACTGCTTGATCCACAAGCTCATGGCGGAAGCGGAAATCACCGCTCCACACATACTTGTCTGATGCGGTCTTGAGAGTGGACATGTCCACCGCCGCCTGCGCTGATTCCTTGCGCTCGGCCGTGGCGTTGGCTTTCAGATAATCGACCGTAGCCTCGAGCCGCTCCAACTGCTGCTTGAGGGCCTCGATCTGGGATTGGGCAGCGGCCAGGTCGGCGCCTGATCCGGCGGTCTGAGCCATGACGGGCGCGCCCAGACTGAGAGCCAGGGCGACAGCCCCGGTGATAAGAACTTTATTCATTCGCAAGTACCCTTTATTAGAGCCGGCGGTGCTGGAGCGGTTTTATACTGATGCTGTGTGACAGTTTCGTGTCATCACCGTCGCAGCTTTAGTATTGCGATTCAATGACACTGGCAAGTCATTGCCCCAGCAGGGGTTTCACCCTATGAGGTGCGGGCCCCAGCCTGCAGCCATATTCAAGAGTAGGTCCATGTCTGCCACGATTGCCCTTACGCAAGAACTTATTGCACGGCCCTCCCTGACTCCGGACGATGCCGGTTGCCAGGAACTCATTGCGGGCCGTCTACAAAAGCTGGGCTGCCGGATCGAGCGATTGCGTTACGGAGCAGTCGACAATCTATGGGCTGTGCTGGGCCAGGGAGGGCCGATGCTTTGTTTTGCCGGGCACACCGACGTGGTGCCCACCGGCCCTCTCGCGGCCTGGCACTCCGATCCGTTCACTCCGCAAATCAGGGACGAGGTGTTGTACGGGCGTGGTGCGGCGGACATGAAAAGCGGTATTGCAGCAATGGTCACCGCGACGGAGGCTTTCGTCGCACGCGGTGCTTCACCACGGGGTTCGATTGCTTTTCTGATCACCAGTGACGAGGAGGGCTCGTCGATCGATGGCACCAAGCGCGTGGTCGAAACACTGACGGCGCGCGGCGTGCGCATAGACTGGTGCATCGTCGGGGAGCCCTCCAGTGCCCGTCAGACAGGCGATACGGTCAAAATCGGTCGGCGTGGCTCACTGTCGGGTCACTTAACGGTACTAGGGGTGCAGGGGCACGTCGCCTACCCGGACATCGCTGAGAACCCAGTGCATAGTCTGGCTCCCGCACTGGTCGAGCTGACCACTCACAGCTGGGACCAGGGCAACGAGCATTTTCCGCCCACCACCTTCCAGCTGTCGAATCTCAATGCCGGCACCGGCGCCCTGAACGTAATTCCTGGCCAACTCGAGGCGCACTTCAACTTGCGCTACGCGCCCGTGCACACCGTCGAACAGTTGATGACCACCATCGAGGACATACTGCGCAAGAATGGGGTGCGCTACACGTTGCAGTGGCAACCCTCGGGCGCCCCGTTCTACTGCCCGCCAGGGCGCTTGGCGAGCGCAGTCAGCGCCGCCGTAAAGCAAGTCAGCGGCCTCTCACCCAAATACGCTACTAACGGCGGCACTTCAGACGGCCGATTTCTGGTGCATACCGGCGCCGAGATCGTTGAACTCGGTGTGCCCAATCCCAGTATTCACAAGGTCAACGAATGCGTGCGGCTCGCCGACATCAACGCCTTGCATGCGATGTACGTACGAATCCTGGAGGGGCTCTTTGCTTAGCGCGGGCGCTTGCTGAAATTCGCGTATAACGCGAACAACCCCAGTGCGCCGGACACCAGTAACACCCAGCTGGGCATCGCCAGCGACAGGAACGTCCAGTTCACCTGGTGACACTCCCCGGAGCCACTCAGAACCTTGCGTACCACCTGCGCCACGGGGAATTCCTCGAGCAGGAATTTAAGCCCGGCACCGCAGGCCGGCACCGCCCCTTCCGGCAGGTGCTGTACCCAAACATGCCGCCCAGCCACCGCCATCGTGATGAGCGCGGCAAGCGCCAGCAGCGCGCTGTAGATTCGCGCGCCCCAGGTGCGCGGCGCGTGCATCCAGGCGACCAGGAAGAGCATCCCCATGACAGCCACGCCCACGCGCTGGAAAATACACAGCGGGCAAGGCTCTACCCGTAGCACGCCCTGCACGTACCAGGCGTATCCGAGCAGTACTGCACAGCACGCGAATCCAATCAGGTTAAGAACGCGCCGGCTCAACGAGCATTACTCGCGCGCCGCGCGGGAATTGATTTCCTGCTCCACGCTCTCGAGCGAGGTGTGGCGAATATCCTTGCCGTGCACCATGTAGATGATGTACTCGCAGATATTCTTGGCGTGGTCGCCAATGCGCTCCAGCGATCGCACCACCCACATTACTTCCAACGCCCGCCGTATGGCGCGCGGATCCTCCATCATAAAGGTGATGCATTGGCGCTGTATGGACTCGTACTCTTCGTCCACGATGCGGTCGTTACGCGCGGTCTTTAGTGCCAGTGTGGAATCCAGTCGCGCACAGGCATCGAGCGTATTGTGCACCATCAGTTGCACCGTGCGTCCCAGATGCTTGACTTCGCGATAATGATCTTCCGGACGTTCGGTATTCGCCAGCCGCGAGGCAATATTGCCGATCCTTTCGCACTCATCGCCAATGCGCTCCAGGTCAGTAATGGTTTTGATGGTGGCCACCACCATGCGCAGATCCCCGGCGGCCGGCGCTCGCGTGGCGAGAATGCGGCTGCATTCCTCGTCGATTGACACCTCCATGCCGTTGACCTTGTAATCCTGGCTTGCGACCGACTTGCCAAGCGCGCTGTCGCCCTCGACAAGTGCCGTCAGGGCGTGGCTAAGCTGCTGCTCGACGAAGCCACCCATGGCGAGGACCTTGGTGCGTACGCGCTCCAGATCCTCGTTAAAACGGCGCGAAGTGTGGTGCGATAGATCGGCGGCTTCCATGTATTCGGTTCCTGACCGTCACTGAAGCCAACTATAGCCCAGCCGCGGCGAAAAAAACTGCGCACCGGTCACACCGCCTGCGCGCGTTCACGCCGGCGGCAGCAGCCGCGCAAGCGGAAAGCGGCAGGTGAAGGTGCTGCCACGCCCCTCTTCACTCACGATCTGCAAGGTGCCCTCATGACGCTGGAGGACGTGCTTGACGATCGCCAGACCCAGTCCCGAGCCACCGCTCGCGCGGCTGCGACCCGGGTCTACGCGATAGAAACGCTCAGTAAGCCTCGGGATTTGCTCGGCCGCGACGCCGATGCCGGTATCGGACACGGACAGATACCCGCCCTGTGCATCGCGCCACCAGCGCATCTTGATCGTGCCGCCCGAGGGCGTGTACTTGGCGGCATTATCAAGAAGGTTCGCAAAGGCGGAGTGCAACTGCGCCGGCTCGCCGCGCAGGCGGTCGGCTGTATCCACCTGCATTTGCACCTGCCATTGCGGCACCTCTCGTGCCAGCAGGTCACTGCGCAGGCGCGCCAACAGCGCGCCGACATCGACCGGCTCCTCATTAGGTGACCCGCCTTCTGCCTCCAGGCGAGAGAGCTCGAGCAGGTCTTGCACGATGGCCGTCATGCGCAGGGCCTGGCGGCGCATTTCCAGAAGTTGGTCATGCAGTACCGGCTCCAGCGTTTCCTCTTGCGAGAGTGTTTCTAGATATCCGGAAATGACCGTCAGCGGCGAACGCAACTCGTGCGAGGCATTGGCGACGAAATCCTTTCGCATTGCTTCGAGCCGCACCTGGCGCGTCACATCGCGCACCATCAGCAGCAATTGTCCGGCGCCGTAGGGAACCACCTGAAAGTGCAGGTGTTGTTCGGGTATGCCGGCACCCTGCACGACCACCGGGGAGCGGTAATCGCCGTCACGTAGATAATTGACGAATTCCGGACGGCGTACCAGGTTATCGATGCGAAGTCCGACATCGCCGGGGCTGCGCAGGTTGAGCAGCTCAGCCGCCGAACGATTGAACCAGAGAATCTCCGCGGCCGGATTGAGCATCACCACCCCGTCGGGTATGGCGGCGGTCGAGTGGCGCAGCTCGCGCACCAGCTGCCGCATACGCCGCTTGTGATACTGCTTGCGTCGAAACAGTCTCGCGATCAGGCCAATGACATCGCCCCAGGCCCCTCCAGCATCAGGCATCCGGTCGGCGCGATCGCTCCGCAGCCACAACAACACACGCTGCAGTAGGTACAGCTGGCGCATCAGCAGACCCGCCAGTACCAGCGACACGGTAACGGCTAGGTGACCGGTCAACAAACCGATGAGCACCGCCACGGCCACGGCCGCCAACGTACTCAATAACGGGCTCCACCAGACCGAGGCAGTCATCGAAGGATCAGGCGTCTACGCGCACCGAGAATCGATAACCCGCGCCTCGCACGGTTTGGATCAACTGATCGCAATCGAAGTCCTCGAGCGCTTTGCGGAGCCTGCGGATGTGCACGTCGATGGTGCGTTCTTCCACATACACATTACCCCCCCAGACGCGGTCCAGGAGTTGCTCGCGACTGTATACACGATCGGGGTGCAGCATGAAAAATTCCAGCAACCGGTACTCCGTGGGCCCCAGGGGTACCGCGTGAACTCCGCAACTGACGCGGTGGCTAGCCCGATCGAGCGCGAGTGCCCCCTGTACCACAGACTCCCCTTCCGTCGGACCCGAGGCGCGGCGCAGTAAGGCGTTGACCCGCGCGAGCAGCTCACGTGGCGAAAAGGGCTTGGTGAGGTAGTCGTCCGCGCCGCCGTCCAGGCCCGCGACTTTATCGGCCTCTGCGGCACGCGCCGTCAACATTATGATGGGCAGATCGCGCGTTTCTCGATCGCGTTTCAAAGAGCGCGTGAGCTCCAGTCCGCTGGTGTCCGGCAGCATCCAGTCGACCAGCAGCAGATCCGGACGTCGATTCGCCAGCGCAGAGCGCGCCGAGCGGCTGTCCTGGGCTTCGTGCACCTCAAAGCCGGCGCGCTTCAGACCAAAAGCGATCATTTCTCGGATTGGTCGCTCGTCTTCCACGATCAGGATGTGTTTTGGTGTCATAAACCTGTCATAGCGACCGGGCGCGCCACATTAACCAGAGTGCATGACGAATCTGTGACAGCGCGACCGCTGTTCAGGCCCGCGGCGCGCCACTGGCCGGCACTACCGCCACATTGTCGCGCACATAGACGGGCAACGCTTGCTCCGGCGGCACGGCGAGGTGCAAGCCATCACGCGCCGCAAGCAAGGCGATCTCCTGCGCGCGCGGATGGATTTCGGCACGTACCTGAGTCAGGCGCGGCGTGAGCGCCATCAATTCCGGATAAGCGGCAAAGCCGGAGCCGGCGCCACAGGCCGCGCGCGCCCCGATCCACTCAATCGCCAAATCAAGCATTCCCTTGGGTGCCGCCACATTTTCCGGAGTGTCAGCCTGAGCGTGACCGCCGCGACTATAAAATCCGGCCCAGTACACCTCGCCCATGCGCGCGTCCTGACAAACCAGCACTCGCGCGTCCGGGTCTGCAGGCACTAGCATTTGCTGCGCAAGAGCGCGCAGATCCGAGACCGGTATGACGGGTATTCCGGCGGCAAACGCCAATCCTTGGGTGACGCTGGCCGCCAGGCGCAAGCCCGTGAAGGCTCCAGGTCCTCGACCAAATGCCAAGGCGTCCAGCGTGCCAAGCGTAATGCCCGATTCTGCGAGCAGTGCGTCAATCAGGCCCAGTAACTGCCCGCCATGGCCGCGCTCCGCGCGGGTCTCGCGATGCCGCATCTCGCCGTCCTGCCACAGCGCCACACTGCACCACTCAGTGGCGGTGTCGAGCGCAAGTAGCTTCATGCTGTTACGCGGGCCAACCCAGCGGACGATGAGACCGCCAATGCCGGCCGCTCCGCTCGCTCGGCACTGCGGCGAAGCATTGCCATCGCCTCGGCGGCCTCACGGGTGGGCCGCATCGGCGGCAGGCTCTCCAACAGCGCACGTCCATAACTACGCGTTAAAAGGCGAGGATCACAGATCATCACCACGCCACGATCCTCTTCGCTTCGTATCAGGCGCCCGACACCTTGTTTGAGTGCCAGCGCTGCCTCGGGTAGCTGGTAATCCCTGAATGCATTCACACCTTGCGCACGCAGAAACTGCGCTCGCGCACGCACCTGCGGATCATCGGGCGGTGCAAACGGGAGCTTATCGATCATCACTAGCCGCAATGCGTCGCCCTGCACGTCTACGCCCTCCCAGAAGCTGGCGGTGCCCAGCAGCACGGCGTGCCCAGAGTCGCGAAATCGCCGCAGTAACTGCTCGCGGGGCGCCTCGTTCTGGACCAGCAATGGCCATGCCGGGGGCCAATCCATGGCGCGCAGCGCATTCGCGGCGATCCGCAGCGCACGATGGCTGGTAAATAACAGGAAAGCCCCACCATCGCTTGCTTCGAGCAGGGGCCGCACCGCGCCGATGACCGCCGCGGTGTAATCAAAGGCGCCCGGGTCGGGCAGCCCTTCGGGCAAATACAGCAACGCCTGACGCTCGTAATCAAAGGGAGACTCCAGACACAGCGTCTCGGCATCGGCGAGCCCCAGACGAGCTGAGAAGTGCTGGAAATTTCCGGCCAGCGCTAGTGTGGCGGACGTAAAAATCCAGGCGCTGGGATGCTGGTCGATAAGCGCGCGGAAGCGCGTGGAGATATCGTACGGCAGAAGATTCAGCACGAAGCCGCGCGGATTGACCGCCACGCTGCGCGCGCCGCCGGCCTGCGGGTCCTCGGGCTCGGTCATCATCCGCGCCAAGTCGGCGGACAAGCCTTTGGCGCGGGCCCCGCATTGCGCGATGCCGGCCACCTCAGGTTGCGCCTCAAGCGCTATCGCCCACTCATCCAGCGAACTTCGCAGGTCCCCACAGCCACTGAGGGCCTCGGCGTTCAGTTCTTCCCACGCGACGCGGCGCTCCTGCCGACCGAAGGCGCCGAGCAGCGCGCGCAACGGCCGCTCAACAATTGCATTGAGGCGCGATATCTCCGCGGTGTGCACGCCGCCGGCCTGCAGTTCGCGGCGGGCGTCCAGCAGCAAGGTATCGAACTGGCGACTTGAGCAAGTGACGCCGAAGAACTCCGCGGCCAACTCCGGCAGTTGGTGAGCTTCGTCGAGAATTAACGCATCGACGCCCGGAAGCAGTTCGCCGTACCCGTCTTCCTTAAGCGCCAGGTCCGCGAGCAACAAATGATGGTTGACAACCACCAGGTCAGCCTGGAGCGCGGCGCGCCGCGCGGAAAACACGTGACAGCGCGAAAACTCCGCGCACTTCGTGCCGGTGCACGCCTCGCGCGTGCTGGTGAGCTGGGCACGCATCGGGTGGGACTCCCCGAGTGCCGACACTTCCGCCAAATCCCCGCTCCGCGTCGTTCCTGCCCAGGCACGTACTTGAGCGAGCAGGCCCGTCTCTTCGCCATCGAGGAGCGATTGTTGGGCAAGTGCACCGCCAAGTTTCGCCAGACACAGGTAATTGGCGCGCCCTTTGAGAAGGGCCGTGGTGAGGGGGCGACCGAGCGCCCCGGCCAACAAGGGGATGTCGCGCGTGTACAACTGATCCTGCAGCGTGCGCGTGCCGGTCGATACGAGCACGCGTAAACCCGAGGTCAGGGCCGGGACCAGATATGCAAACGTCTTGCCGGTGCCAGTGCCCGCTTCTACCAGCAGGTGCTGGCGCTGCAACATGGCCGAGGCGATCCGCTCGGCCATACGACCCTGTGTGGGCCGCGTCACGAAACCTTTAAAAGCACGCGACAGCGCCCCGCCAGGCCGGAAAACCTCGCCTACAGGGCTCATGGAGAAGGCCAAAAGTAGGCTACAATTGATGGCAAGAAAATGACTCCCCGCAAGCGGATATACTTGGGCGCTGGCCATAAGGATACGTCATGGCGAGCGCGCCCAATACCCTGGCTTCCGTAGCCGATATCGCTAAGAACGTCGCCACGTGGGTGGGCGAAGTCGCAGCCTTGACCGAGCCCCAACGAACCTACTGGTGCGACGGCACGGTCGGGGAGTATCGGCGGCTGCGTGAAGAGCTGGTGGGCAAAGGCGAGCTGCGTGGCTTGAATCAGGAGACCTTTCCGGGCTGCCACCTTTACCGCTCCGATCCCACCGACGTCGCGCGCGTCGAGCACTTGACCTTCGTTTGCACAACAACCCAGGAAGAGGCCGGACCGAACAACAATTGGCTGGCCCCCGTTGTGGCGCACGCGCGCATGCGCGAACTTTTTCGGGGCTGCATGCGCGGCCGGACACTCTATGTGGTGCCGTATTGCATGGGGCCCATTGACTCACCTGACGCCCGGTGCGGTGTGGAAATCACCGACAGCGCCTACGTAGTGCTCAACATGTGGCTGATGACGCGCATGGGCCGCCCGGCGCTCGAGCGCATCGCCGTCGACGGGACTTTTGTACGCGGACTGCACTCAACCGGCGATTTGAATCCGGCCCGCCGCTTCATCATGCACTATCCCGAGGAACTCGCCATTGAGAGCTTTGGCTCCGGCTATGGTGGCAACGCCCTGTTGGGGAAGAAATGCCACGCGCTACGCATCGCCAGCTACCAGGCCAGGACTGAAGGCTGGCTCGCCGAGCACATGCTGATTGTAGGACTGCAAAATCCAGCCGGCGAAACGCATTACGTGGCTGCAGCGTTTCCTTCCGCCTGCGGAAAGACCAATCTGGCGATGCTGATTCCGCCCGAATCACTGCCGGGCTGGAAAGTTTTTACCGTGGGCGATGACATTGCATGGCTCCATCCGGGACCCGACGGGCGCTTGTGGGCCATCAATCCGGAGGCCGGGTATTTTGGAGTGGTCCCGGGCACCAACGAAAAGACCAACCGCAATGCGTACCAGATGATTCGCCATGACACGTTGTTCACTAATGTGGCGGTCACGGCCGACAATGAACCGTGGTGGGAGGGCCGCAAGCACGGCTCGCCCGCCATTGACTGGCAGGGGCGCGCGTACTCGCCGGGCAACGGCCCCGCGGCGCATCCGAATTCACGTTTTACCGTAGCGGCCACACAAAATCCGAGCTACAGCAAAGCCGCCGAGGACCCACGCGGCGTGCCGATCTCAGCGCTCATATTTGGCGGTCGCAGGCGCGAACTGGCGCCCCTTGTCTACGAGGCCCGGAGCTGGCAACACGGCGTGCTGGTGGCCGCCTCGGTGGCCTCCGAGACCACGGCCGCGGCCACCGGTGACGTGGGCATCGTGCGCCGCGACCCGATGGCCATGAAGCCATTCGCCGGTTATAACTTTGGCTATTATTTTGCCCATTGGTTGCAGACCGGCGCGCGCCTGACACGCGCACCGCGCATCTTCCACGTGAACTGGTTCCGCCAAGACGTGTCCGGCAAATTCCTGTGGCCAGGATTTGGCGACAATTTGCGCGTGCTGGACTGGATTCTCGAGCGCTGCGGCGGTCGCCTCGGTGCGCAGGACAGCGCCATCGGTTTGCTGCCACATCCTGAAGATCTCGACGTCACCGGGCTGGATATCGATCCGGCCGTGCTGGTCGAATTGACGACGGTGCCGCCGGACGCTCTGCGGCGGGAGCTCACCGATATCCGCGCCTACTTGCAAGGGTACGGGGCTGCGGCGCCCACGGCGCTTTACGCCGAACTTGACGAAGTGGAGCGCCGCCTCGGTCCGCAAGGCCGCTAGGGACCAGACTCGGCGCTGATTGCGCGCCTTAGGCTTCCTCGCACACGAATCGCAGCGTCTGGGGCGATTCGCTGTCCGGTACTTTGCCCAGCCCGATCATTCCCTCGCCCGAGATTGGGATGGTGTCGCGCCTGACGAACGCCTCCTCCTCGCCGACCATTTGCACGAATGTACCGTTGGTGCTTTGGTCCGTAAGCATAAACCGGTTACGGTTGAAATCAATGCGCGCGTGCAGCCGCGATATCAGGTTGCCCCGGACAATCACGTCGCTTTCTTCGGCGCGGCCGATCACCACCTGCGGATGCATCTGGTCAATGGTCACTTCGCGACTGCCCACGGTGAGGCGCAGGCGCAAGGTACGACGCTGATCGCGTGCCGTCAGCGCAAGGGCCGGCAGCATGCTGGTGACATCATCGGTCTGCCAAAGCACCTCATATAACGCCACCTCCGCGCCCTGCCCCCTAATCGTCGCCACGTCGATCTGGCGAACCGACGCGCGCCATTCAGGCGAGAGTCGCTCCACTGTTGCCGATGTAGTGATGATCTGACCCGCTTTAGCCTGGCTCGTCATGCGATTGGCGGTGTGCACGCTGGCGCCAAAAACGTCGCGTGCTTCCAACACCACGGGGCCAAAATGGCAACCGATGCGGATGGCCACCGACTGGCCCTCCGTCTTGAGCTCCGCGTGCGCGGTAATCTGCTTTTGCATCTGGCCGGCCGCGTTGAGCGCATCGTCGGCGGTGGGAAAAGTCGCCATGATCTCATCGCCGATGGTCTTGATCACGGTGCCGTTATGGTGCTCGGTCGCGGTGCGCATCACGTCGATGCAGATGGCTATCATCGCGCGCGCCCGCTGGTCGCCCAGGTTATCGAACAGCCGGGTGGAGCCGACCACGTCGGCGAATACGATGGCGAGTTCGATATCCTTGACCATGTTTTCGGTTTCTGGCTTTGGCTGCCTGTCCAATCGCCCCGGGCGATTTCACATAAGATCGGGACCGGCCTGAGGGTAGAGTATACGCGAGCAAAGTCCGCTGACCACCTCATCGCGCGGATAAGTCCATGATCGGTAGCGGTAAACGCCTCCCACCATCGTGGTCCCCGTGCCCCAAGCCGCGAGCGGTTATACCCCGAAAGACTCCCCGAGCTCACTGCGAACGTGTGCTGCCAGTCGCAAAACTGACACCCCTGCTCCGGCAGCCCGGACGCCCTCACTGAGGCACTTGCGGTAGGCGCGCGCTCCGGGTTGGCCGGCATACAAACCCAGCATATGGCGGGTAATGGCCGCGAGCGGCGTGCCGGAAGCCAGCTCACGCTCAGCATAGTTGGCCATGCGCTCTAGCAGCACACTCTCCTGCGGGCGCTGCCAGTGATCTGGAAAAAGCCGCTGGTGCAATTCACTTAAAAGGTAGGGGCGGTGATAGGCCTCCCGCCCCAACATGACCCCATCGCACCAATCCAACGGCGCGAGGACTTCGGCACTGGTCCGCAAGCCACCGTTCAACACGAACTGCAGACTGGGAAACTGCTCGGTGAGGCGCCTCACGATCTGAGGCCGCAACGGCGGCACGTCACGATTTTCCTTGGGGGAAAGACCGCCCAGTACGGCTTGACGCGCGTGCACGATGAAAGTCGTGCAACCGGCGGCGCTTACAGCAGTTGTGAATTTCACTAGCTTCGCGTAGTCCTGCTCGTCGTATGTGTCCAGGCGCTGACGAATGGGCCTCCCCTCGCCTGCGTCAATCACGCCGATCCTCATTTTGACGGTTACGGGAATTGACACAGCCCCGCGCATAGCCATTACGCACTCGGCCACGCGCTGCGGGACAGCCATCAAGCAGGCTCCAAACGCACCGGCATGCACGCGATCGCTGGGGCAACCGCAGTTGAGGTTGATTTCGATGTAGCCGGCCTGCTCACCCATTCGGGCGGCGGCCGCGAGTCGCTCAGGCGAGCTACCGCCCACCTGCAGCGCCAGCGGCTGTTCCTCGGGCGCGTGCAGCAGCAGTCGCCCAGCGTCTCCGCGCAATAGCGCCTCAGCCGTAATCATCTCCGTATACAACAGCGTCCGAGGCGAAAAGCCACGTAAGAAATACCGACAGTGCCGGTCGGTCCAATCCATCATTGGGGCAACAGACAACCTGCGGTCGATAGATTGGGCTGATCGAGTGGCCATCATTCCTTGGGGGGTTTGCATTATCGAACTCGCTCGCCAAGAGGTGGGTGCCAGAACGCACCGCTGGCATGGTCGTGTGCCGGAATCCTCGGCCGGAGCAACCGTTCGTAGCAAACTACGATGAATCGGCTGGCGGCAGAACGCAAAGCCTCCGGCCCAAGCTTTGTATGACTCTTACCGTGATACGAATTTCACCATTGACTGATACACTCCGCTACAGACTTCTGGCCGCCGATAAAATACAAAATCAGCCCGCGAATCCCAAAACCACACCGATACAGCGCCAGAGGCAGATTTGACGGGCGCATTGCGCAGGCCACTAGCCGAGCGCGAGCACTGGAGCGGTCGAAAAAGGCAAGCGCAGAGGCCCGGGGTATGCAACCGCATATGGAATCGTATCAATAGGTGACTCTAATGTGGATGGTCATGAGTGCGATTCTGGCGACCTTGTTCGTCACCATCATAGCGTTCAATTTCCGCAAGCCGGAAAAGACCGTAAAGCACCACATCCCCCATCTGCACGCCGTCGCGGCCACGCAATTTAAGCGCGAGATGGGTTCATTGCTAGGTCCGGCCATTGTACCCGGCAACCAGGTCACACCGTTGCAGAACGGCGACGAGATATTCCCGGCGATGCTCGGAGCAATACGTGGCGCAACGTCCAGCATAACGTTTGAAACGTATATCTATTGGTCGGGAAAAGTGGGCGAAGAATTTGCGCAGGCTCTGATCGAGCGAGCGAGCGCCGGGGTTCCCGTGCACGTCATGCTCGATTGGGTTGGCTGCCAAAAGATCGCAGGAAGTCTTATTGACAAAATGAGGGCCGCCGGAATCGAGGTCGAGCTCTACCACCCCCTTCGCTGGCATAGCTTCGGACGCTTGAATAATCGCACACACCGAAAGGTCCTGGTGGTGGACGGCACACTCGCGTTCACCGGTGGAGTTGGCATCGCGGATCAATGGAGGGGCCATGCACAGGATCCGAATCATTGGCGCGATAGCCACTTCAAAGTTTCTGGGCCGGTTGTCGCGCAGTTTCAGGCTGCGTTCCTAGATAACTGGATCAAAACCACAGGCAAGGTCCTTCACGGGGAGCGCTACTTCCCGCCGCTCACTCCAATCGGAAGCCAGGACATGCAGCTTTTCATGAGTTCCCCGATGGGTGGCAGCTCAAGCATGCGATTGATGTACCTAACTGCGATTACTGCCTCAGAGCATGCGATCGATATTCAAGCGGCGTACTTCGTTCCGGATTCTCTGATGATCGACGCGTTAGTTCGGGCGCGCGAAAGAAACGTACGGATCCGGGTACTTGTGCCGGACAAGCATCTGGATTCGGAGACCATCCGAATCGCGTCGAAAAAGATGTGGGGGCCACTGCTCGCAAGTGGTGTCGAGATTTATCGATACCAGCGGACTATGCTTCACTGCAAAATGCTGATATTTGATCGCCATATGGTGTCTGTTGGATCAACGAATTTCGATATGCGCTCGTTTGAGCTCAATGACGAGGCGAGTCTAAACGTCTACGACAACGCGTTCGCAAAACTGATGACGGAAGTGTTTGAAGCCGATCTTAGATTTGCTTCGGCATATTCGTTTGACACGTGGCGCCAACGCCCTTGGCAACAAAAGTTTGCCGAGTGGATCTTGGTTCCGCTTCGCTCGCAGCTGTAGCGCCCCGCCGCCGCTGACCTCAGTACTGCGCAGGTGAACGATCACCGTCTAATGAGCTTCTGCAGCTGATCCTGCACCTGCTGTTCGATCTCGCCCTTGTGCTTGTTGAGTTCCTGTTGCACGCGCGCCTTGGCCATACCCTCCAGATCGGGCCGCACCGCGGGCTTGGAGATCGTGCCGGAGATTTTCACCGGAATTTCGGCCATTGTGAGTGCTTTCAGGTTCGGCGCCGCGGCCGGCGCTGACTTCAGAACGGTGGCCTTCACATCGTAGTCGAGTGCCTTGCTGTCCAAGTTCGTCGACCCCTGGCCGGTGACGTGCAATAGCTGGGAGCTGATATTTAAGTCCTTGGTGGTCGCAATGCCATTGTTCAGATTCGCCGATGCCCTGAAGGTATCGAATGCTGTGCGACCCGTACTGCTGCCGGCGGGCAGCGTCTGCTGCTTGAGCAGCTGTTGCGCACGATTGATCTCATACCACAGGTCGATGCCCTCCACGGCGCCGTTGGCTAGGTTTGCATCGATATGGCCGCTCAAGGTCTTGATCAAGTCATCGCCGGTGTGGCCATGGGCAGTGAGCCGGGAGGCCACATTGCCGCGGCCGGATAAGCGCTTGGTTTTGGCGAAGTCCTGAAGCAAGTGGGCAACGTCGATCGAGGTCATGGACTGATCGATGCTAATGACCGACTGAGTCGTACGCTCATCGAGCGTTATGGTGCCGGAGTACTCGCCGCCATATAGCTGGGCTGTCGCGGGAGCAATATGAGTAATACCGTCCTTGGCCTTAACTCCAATGCGGACGTTGGTCAAGGTCACTCCGGAAATCCTCGCCGTACCGATCGTCATCGTGCCACTCGCATCGAGCGACTTGAGAGGCGCGGTGGGTAATTCCACCGGCTTCGCGGGCGGGGCGGGAGTTGCGTTGGCGGCACTGGCCGGCCCCAGATACTTATCAAAGTCGATCCGATCTACGCTCAGGGCGAACGCCAGCGCCAGCGAGTCCAAGTTAGTGATCGCCGCGTTACCGCGCAAAGTCGAGTCATCCAACTTCACCTCTAGCTGCTCGGCGTGCAGTGCATTACCGCCGTAGGCGTAATTTCCGCTCACTGCAAGCGTGGACAACGCGCGCGCATCGCGAGTGACCGGCAGGGTCATGCCCAGTTTTCCTAAGTAGTCTCGCAGCGCCAAGGGCGCCAGTTGAAACGAGCCAGTTATTCGTGGGGCATCGGCTATCGCGCTGCCCGATACCTTAGCTTGGATGCGGGCCGCCGCCAGCTGGAGGCTGATGTTCGGAGCCGCTAATGTTTGCTCCGCAAGATCCAGGCTCAGATCGGGAGCCGTGAAGTCCCAAGGCAACGGCGCCACGCTTGGTTTGGGAGTGTAGGTGCCGTGGACCTGTAGCCTAGCCAGACGGTAACGCCGCGCCGCCACGTTCAGGGTAGCGTCGCATTGGCCGTTGATGTGCATCGGTGGCGAACCACCCTTGGTGGAGAGGTCCAGGTCGAATTTGACCGGCACCGGGGAGTGCGCATTAACATGCCCGACATCCAGATTGACATGCGCGAGTGTCGTATCCTGGTAGACAATGCGGCTGTTCGTGATGAGGACGCCGGCAAGATCCTGCAGCGCTTCCCCACTGCCAGCGTCGGTGGGCGTCGAGGACTTTTTCTGCCCGAAGTCCTCCCAATTGCCCTTGCCCTCGGCATTTTTTTTCAGGCGCAGGTCCAGCCCGTCCACAGCAACGCGGCCAATCTGCAATTGCTTGTGCAGCAACGGCAGTAGTTTGACGCGGAATGCGGCATGCTGAACCGCGGCGAAGGGCTCATCGCCGAAGCCCGGCGGACTGCCGAGACTCGCCGGTCCAAATTCCAGGGCGATCCATGGGAAAACCGATAACCTGATATCGCCCGGTAGGTTCAGGTCACGACCCGTGGAATCCTTGACGGCTTGCGCAATGCGCCCTTTATAGTCGTTAGGATTCACGAATAACCAAACCGCCAACAAGGCGACGAGGAGCGCTGCAAAAAATCCGCCTATCACGATCCCGGCTATTTTGACGGCACGCATAGGCTTATTATCACTCCTGGTTGGTTGCAGGCAATCTATATCAGGTGGACACCGGGAAGCAGCGCCTAATTGAGGCCTTCGCTACCACCGCCTTGAACTTAGCACCCCGCGATTCAACCGTCACGCGGCGAAGAGCTAAATTTCCGCAGGCGAGCACGAAACTGCGTCCGCACGGTGCCGTGTGCGTCGCTCAAGTGTGGGGAATTAGGACGACGCCGCGGTCACGTCAATAATGCCGCGCTCTCGCAAAGAATCGAGCTGGATCGAGTTCAAACCCAGAACCTCTGCCAGCACCTCACGCGTGTGTTCGCCGAGAGCGGGTGGTGGCAGGCGATACTGGGTCGGTGCCGCGGACAACCTCAGTGGACTAGCGATGCCGGGCACTGAATGCCCCGCCCGTGCGCCCGAAGGAATATCGATTCGCAGCGCGCGCGCAACGGCCTGCGGATCGGAAAACACCTGTCCCACATCGTTGATGGGACCGCAGGGAACGCCCAAAGGTTCGAGCACTTCGATCCATTCACGCGTGGATCGCGTCTTCGTCAATTCGGTCAACATCGGAATTAACACATCCTGGTGAGCGACGCGCGACCGATTGTCGGCAAACCGCACATCTTCGGACCACTCAGGATGTCCAACCAGGATACAGAACCGCGCAAATTGCTGATCGTTCCCTACAGCAAGGATGAGCCAACCGTCGCGCGTCGGAAAATCCTGGTAGGGCACAATATTCGGATGAGCGTTGCCGTGGCGCTCCGGAGTTACGCCGCTTGCAAGAAAATTCATTCCTTGATTGGCGAGCATGGCCGCCGAGACGTCGAGCAACGCGAGGTCGATGTGTTGACCCAGCTGCGTCCGTTCGCGCTGCTGCAGTGCGGCCAAGACGGCGATCACGGCGTACAGCCCGGTGGTCAGATCCACCATCGCCACGCCCACCTTCTGGGGTCCGCCTCCCGGCACTCCGTCCGGCCTTCCAGTGATGCTCATCAGGCCGCCCATCCCCTGAATCATCGCGTCGTAGCCGGCGCGTAATGCGTAGGGCCCCGATTGGCCGAAGCCGGTAATCGAGCAATACACCAGACGCGGATTGACCTTGTGCATGCGAGCGTAGTCAATTCCAAGGCGGGCGGCGACCCCTACTTTGAAGTTCTCCACCAATACATCCGAGCTGCGCGCGAGCGCAACCACCAGTTCCTGGCCTGCCGGATCCGCAATGTTGATGGCGACCGAGCGCTTGTTGCGATTGGTGCCGGCAAAATAGGCCGAATAACCCGCCCCCGCTATATCGGGAGGCCCCCAGGCCCGCGTATCGTCGCCATATCCTGGGCGTTCTATTTTTATGATCTCCGCGCCCAGATCCCCGAGGGTCTGAGTCGCCCACGGACCGGCGAGCACTCTGGACAAATCCAAAACACGCACTCCGGCCAAGGCACCAGCGCTGCGCCCCTGCGGGCGCGCTTTATCCTCGAGTACCTCCACGCTATTTGCTCTGCTCGCTTAGGCGGTTCGTTCCACCTGTCGGACCAACGGTGTGGCCCAGCGCAGACTGGCAAGGGACGCCAAGCGACGGTATCTTGCGGGCGCGATCCGCTAAAGAACGCGCCAGGCACAACGTCAGTGAGCAGGGCTGCTGCGGCACGGATCCCATGTATTAGACCTCTCAACGGCAGCATAACCCAGCTTGCCGTGACCGACAGCTCAGATGCCGAGGCCGAGTTGCTCCAACGGCGCGGGTCGGCCGAGCTGGTAGCCCTGCACGAAATCGATTCCAAGTTCCGTGAGGCAAGCTAGCGTGTCGGCACTTTCCACGCGCTCACCGATGGTGGTAATTCCGAGCGCCCGGGCCACCTTGCTGATGGCCTCGATCAAACTGCGGTCCACCACGTCACTGCCGAGGCAGCCGACAAATTGCGCGTCGATCTTGAGGAAATCGACGGGGATCCTTTTTAGGAATTGGAATGAGGACAAGCCGGCGGAAAAATCATCCAGCGCTATCCGGCAACCGTGCTTCCTGACTTCCTGCATGAAAGTCACCGCCGAGGCCATGTGGCTCACCACGGCGGCCTCGGCAATATCGAAGCACAGAGCCCGCGCGATGGTCGGATCCTTGACCAGGTTGAGCACAAACTCAAGAAAATCACGCTCGCTGATCGACTGTCCAGAAAGATTGACCGCCAGCAGCGGCAGTTCCCGGCCGGCCGCAAGGCATTGACGCAGTTGCAGGACGGCTCGCTCTACCACCCATCGATCAACGGCGGCGACGATGTTGTGGCGCTCGGCCGCCGGGATGAACTCCCCTGGCAATGTCAGCTCGCCATCATCATCGCGCATCCGTACCAGCAACTCGTGGAAAGGGGCCGCGCGTGGCGAATCCGCGCGCGTGGCGATTACCGGTTGGCTGTACAGTTCCAGTCGATTTTCGTCGACCGCGCGCGATACCCGGCTCACCCAGTACATTTCCCGATGCCGCCCGGAGATTTCATTTGAATTGTGGACGTGCACGCGATTGCGGCCCGCGTCCTTGGCCGCATAACAGGCGATGTCCGCCGCGCTCATGAGGCTGGGGACGCTGTCGGTCTCCTGCGTGATCGCCACCACGCCGATGCTCGCGCCGATACAAGCGCTGTTTTGTTCCCAGAAGAAGCGGTATTCGTGGACCGCCAGGCGAATCTGCTCGGCTATCCGTGTGGCCTGCTCCAGGGTGCAGTGCAGGGCCAGAATGCCGAATTCATCACCGCCCAGACGCGCGATCACATCGGCGGTGCGCACCTGTTGCTGCAGGAGCGAAGTGACATCGCGCAACAGCCGATCCCCGGCGATATGCCCGCAGGTGTCATTGACGACCTTGAACTGATCCAAGTCTACGTACAACAAAGCGTGCGTCCCGGCTCCCTCGCGCGCATTTTGCAGCGCGCTGGTCAGGCGATTGTCGAATTCGCGGCGGTTGATCAGGCCAGTCAGTGCGTCATGGCTCGCCTGGAACGATAGCGCGTGTTTGAGGCGCCGCTCCTTGGTTACGTCGCGGAATACGACAACCGCGCCCACGGTACGGCCGCTGCGGTCCCGAATGGGGGCCGCCGAGTCCTGGATGGCAATTTCCTGGCCGAGGCGGTTGCGCAGCACGCTGTGCTCGCCGAAATTCACCACCTTGTCGTCTCGCAGGCAACGTAGCAGTGGATTTTCCAGCTCAACGTCTGTGGACTCATCACGCAACCGAAGAACCTCCATGATCGATGCGCCACGCGCCTCCGCGCCGGACCATCCCGAAAGCTGCTCGGCCACCGGATTGAGATACTCGATGCGCCCTTCCCGGTCGGTCGTAATGACCCCATCGCCGATGGACTGCAGCGTGACTTGAGCGCGTTCCTTTTCCTCGAAGATGGCCTGCTCCACACGCTTGCGTTCGGTGATATCGGCTATCGTGCCCTCATAGGCGAGCACCCGTTGGTTTTCATCGTGCACCACGCGCGCGCTTTCGAGCACTACCAGCTGCGAACCGTCGCGGCGACGCAGCAGCGTCTCGGCGGTGTGCACCTCGCCAACCCGCTCCAGTTCCTGAACGAAGTTGGCGCGGGCGGCGCCATCCCCGTACAAGGACGCGGTGCCAGGCAACGCATACAACTCCTCGGCGTTCGAATAGCCCAGCAGCCTCACGAACGCGGGGTTGACCGCCTGTATCTTGCCGTCGGGTGAAAATTGGTAAACGCCCTCGAGCACGCTCTCATACAAGCCGCGAAATTTCGCTTCGCTAGAACGCAGCGCCGCGGCACCGTTGCACCGTTCTATGGCGAGCGCTGCCAGGCGCGTGGCATGTCCGATCAAATCAAGTTCGCGCTCGGAGGGCTTGCCGGGTTGGGCTCGATACACGGTGAGGGCTCCAAACACCCGGCCCCCTGCCGCCTTGATCGGCAATGACCAGGCCGCACTAAACCCGGCCGCGACGACGATGGCGCGCCGGCGCTGCCAGTACGGGTCGGTACGCACATTCGCCGCCAAAACCGCCCGACCCAGGTACACTGCCGCCGCACTTGAGCCGTTGCGAACGTCGATGACATTGCTTTCTTCGGCGGCGCGTAGCGTGGGTGGAAGCCGCGTGCCAATCACCTCCGCGAAGTTCTTGCCGTCATGACCCAGACGAGCGATGCACACCACATAGTCAGGGCTAATGGATTCGGCAAGAGTGACGGTGGCCGCAAGGATTTCCCCGAGCGGCGCGTCGGCGGCTATGCGCTCGAAGACGTCGCGCTCTCCAGCCATGATGGCTTGCGCGTACTGACGATCGGTGATGTCAGTGATGCTGGCACGCACCAGGCTCGTTGAGCCGGGCAAAGGCATGAGCCGCACTTCGGTGGTCAGGACCTGTCCGTCAGCGCGGCGATGACGCCACTCGAATACGCGTAGCGTCCGATCGGATGGCGCCGCTGTGGCATTTAAGGACGATCCGTCTGCCGCCTGCAGCAGATCGCGCAACTCCAGAGTGCTCACTTGCGCGCGCTTGATGCCAAAGAACTGCAGGGCACTTTCATTGGCGTCGGTGCACCAGCCGGTGTGCGCGTCGATGATCACGATGACCTCCGGCGCGGACTCGACCAGCGTGCGATAGCGAGTCTCACTGTCGCGCAGGGCCTGCTCGGTTGCCAGGCGCTCGCTTATATCCCGCAGGCAAATCACATGCATATCCCGTCGATCGATATGCACGGGGCTGGCCACGAGTTGCACCGGAAAAGACACACCGTCTTTGCGCCGCGCCTGCGTTACGCGCGCCTCGGCCGTGCCCCCGCCCGGCGTCAATTGCGCTGCAAAGGTCTGTAATCCCCGCGACAGGGATCCTTGCAAGGCCAGGTCCGGTAGGAGTCGTACGATCGGCACCCCGATCAGTTCGGCCTGCGAATAGCCAAACAGCTGCTCCGCGGTCGGATTGAACACGCTGATGGCGCCGTCGTCAGTAACGGTAATGACCACATCCTTGATGTGATCCAGAATGGCGCGCAGCTGGCCGGCGTCGGCGCCGCTCAGTCCAGAGCTGAAATTGCGCGCTTCCTCGGCCAGCATTTGCATGGAACGCACCACGCCACGGCGCTCGTCGTCTAACTGTTCGTACTGCTTGCTGATGATGGGCAGCAATGCGTTCAGTGCAGCGGCGGCGCTCAGCGTGCGGCCCACCCCGAGTGCATCGAGTTGGGCGAGTAAGCGTGCGTGCAAGCTGCTGCCCGCGCCAAAGGCGCCGCCCGCAGCATGTTCCGCCGCAGGTTGCAGCGTAGGTACGGGACGCTTGGCGTTTGATTCGCTTGACATAACCCTGGCCGGAAGGGGGACCAGAGTGATGATACGGAGGGTCTCGCCCCCGTCGCGTGAGGCGCATCGCGGAATAGGTTTAAACCGGTGCGCCCCCGGCCGGGCCCGGTTTAAGGCGCCGCGATCAGCGGGATCGAGAAACTGCGCGTCAGCGAGGTGTTACCCGCATCGACCAGCACCGTAGCAGTCAGGTTGAGCAAACCTTGCTGCTGGGCTCGCAGTTTGACCATCATTCGGTGCGTGGCGCCCGGCGGCGGCACCTCAAATTCGATGCTGCGATCAGATTCGAGCACTAACCCATCGCCGGGCTGGAGGGACACCAGCATATGGCTGATATCGAGGGCCGGATCCTGTGCCATGACCAATTCGAGGCGCAGTGGCTGGCCCACTCGCGGCGGATCGGACACCTTGAACCTGAGCCCCACGGGGCTGGTCGAGCCTCCGGGGCTCACGGCGCTCACCAGCTCAGCCTCGTCCGCCGCCGCGGCCGCGGCCGGGTCGTTCGCTGGCTGATGCGAAATCCGGTAGTTCTTCGGTTCGCGTTCGCGCCCACAACCGAACAGCAGTGTGACCGCGATCAGTGCCGTAGCCCATCGAATCAACATCACGCGCCCCATGCGGTCGGCAATCTAGCATGAACCGCGTGGCACGGAGCGTCGGCTACGCTTCACTCAGGAGCGCGGCTTGTTCGGAGAGATCGTTCACGTGCTGCTCCCAAAAACGCGCCTCACCGAACCACGGAAAGGCTTTGGGAAAGGCAGGATCCAGCCAGCGTTCGGCGATCCATGCCGCATGGTTGAGCATGCGCGCGGCCCGCAGCACTTCGACCAGTCGGATTTGTCCGCGATCGATAGCGGCAAAGCGCTCATACCCTTCCAGCAATTCGGCCCACTGGCCGCTCCGATCATCGGGCGTGCCGGCCAGAAACATCCATAGGTCCTGGATTGCCGGACCGTTCACACAATCATCGAGATCGACGAACACCGGGCCCTGTGCCTGCCACAGAATGTTGCCAAGATGACAATCGCCGTGCAGCCGGATGTACGGCCATTCGCCAATCCCCGCCGCGTCGATAAAACCCAGCAACTCCACACTGACGCGCGCGTAACGTTCGCGCATATGCTCCGGAAGCTGACCCGAGGACAGGACCACCAGGCGCGCGCGCGCGCCTAATCGTTCCGCGCGCATGGCCGGGCGGTGCACGAAGGGTCGAAGCCCGCCGATCGCATGGATGCGTCCGAGTGTGCGCCCGAGCAGTTCGCGGGCTCCGGCCTGATCAAGATCAGGCGCGCCACCGGCGCGCATTGGAAATGCCGCCACGCGAAATTCCCCGCAATGGCGCAGGGTCGCCTCGCCGAGCCGAAGCGGTGCCACAACCGGGATTTCGGCGCCCGCCAGCTCGCTTGCAAACGCGTGCTCTTCGAGAATCTGTGCGTCGCTCCAGCGCCCCGCCCGGTAGAATTTAAGGACCACTGGCGGACCGGACACGCACCCGAGCCGGTACACCCGGTTCTCGTAGCTGTTTAGCGCGAACACGTGCCCGTCGGGCTCAAGACCCACCTCCTCTGCCGCGTTTAGCACCGCGTCGGGGGTGAGGCCGGCGAAAGGGGTGAAACTCCGGCGATCTTTCAAGGGTCGCAACCAGGTGAATGGAGCGCGGCCGCCCACGCCGGTAGGGTTATCATGGATGTGTTCGCATTCAGGTGTGCAATAGGGAGAGTCGATGGGCATCAAGGATACCGTGCTGGTCACGGGTGGCGCCGGCTATATCGGGAGCCATGTGGTCCTACAGCTACGTAACCGCGCTGAGCGAGTCGTGGTGTTGGACAATCTGTCGACCGGATTTCGCCAAGCGGTCGGCGATACGCCACTGATCGTGGGCAATGTCGGCGACCGCGAACTTCTGGCCCGAACCCTCACCGAACATCAGGTGGGCACGGTCATGCACTTTGCCGCCAACACTATTGTTCCGGAATCGGTCCGCGACCCCCTCAAGTACTACGGCAACAACACCGGAGCCACGCGTAACCTGCTGGAAGCGTGCATGCAGGGCGGCATCAGGCGTTTCGTCTTTTCGTCCACGGCCGCCGTGTACGGCATTCCAGAAGGCGGCATCGCGCGGGAAGAAATGCCGCTTGCGCCCATCAATCCCTACGGGACTTCCAAGCTGATGTCGGAATGGATCCTGCGCGACCTCGCGGCCGTCAGCGACTTCCGGTACGTAAGCCTGCGTTATTTCAACGTCGCGGGTTCGGATCCGCAGTGCCGGATAGGCCAGGCCACCGCCAAGGCCACGTTGTTGATCAAAGTGGCCTGCCAGGCGGTGGTCGGCAAGCGCTCGCATGTTTCGATATACGGCACGGATTACCCCACACCCGACGGCACCGGAATCCGCGATTACATCCATGTCGAGGATCTGGCCGAGGCGCACTTGAACGCCCTCGACTACCTGCGCGGTGGCGGAGCCGCCCGGATCCTAAATTGCGGTTATGGGCATGGCTACAGTGTCCGCGAGGTGCTCGCGAGCGTGGAACGCGTGGCGGGCCGCAGCATCCGCGTCAAGGAAGAGCCCCGGCGCGAGGGAGATCCCGACCGCCTGGTGGCGGCCGCGGACCAGGTGCGTTCGGTGCTCGGGTGGGTGCCGCATCTGGACGATTTGGACACGATCGTGCGCACTGCCCTGCGTTGGGAAGAAAAGCTTCTACGCGAACCCTGGTAGGCCCTCCCCGGCGTTTTCCGGCCGCGAACGGGCCTCCGCCGCCAGAGTGCCTTAGAATGGGCGGATGCGTTTAGCCCTCCCTAAATCGCTCAACGGCTATCTGCTGTTGGGGATCGGCGTTATCACGGTGCCGCTGCTCGCGGCCATCCTGCACGCCACCATTGAGATGCGCCGGCTCACCGCGTTTGGTCAACGCCTGGTGCTCGACAGCGTGCAGACCACGCGGGTGCTGCAGAACATGTTTGAGGAGCGCAATGCGCTGGAACGGGCGGCACGGCTGTATCAGGTGCTGGGAGGCGAGAAGTTGGTGGCGGCTTTCGATGCGCACGACGTGGCGTTGCGCGCCACTGTCGCAGACCTTGGAGCCCTGCTTCGCAGCGACGCCGCGCGCCGATCTCTCGAACCCTTTCTGATCCTGCAGCGCGACATCGTGAGCCGCATGCGCGCCCCGCCCCTTCCGGGGAGCGAGGCCAGTACCGGGGCCGGCCGGCCGGCCGTCCCCGACTTCGGCCCGCTCGATGATCAGGCGAACCGCATCGCGGCCCAGGTCAAGACCCAAATCGACTCGGAGCTCGCTTCGCTCCGTGACCAGACCAACCACGCCCAGCTGGAGCTGTTCTGGGAGTCGAGCATGCTGATTCCCCTGGCCCTGGCGGCGACTCTCAGCTTTGCGCTCGGCATCGGGCGACCCCTGCGGCAGGTGGACCGTGCCATAACCGAGCTGGGCGGAGGGAACTTCGGCCGCGAAATCTTGGTCAGTGGACCGGTTGACCTGCGGCGCCTGGGGGAACAACTCGAATGGCTGCGAGGCCGGCTGCTGGATCTGGCTCAGGAGCGCAACCGATTTCTACGACACATGTCGCACGAACTAAAGACGCCGCTCGCTAATATCCGTGAGGGCACGGAGCTGCTCATGGATGGAGCGGTCGGCCCACTTGAGCCGGGCCAACGCGAGGTCACCGCTATTTTGCAGGACAACAGCATTAAGTTGCAGCGCATGATCGAAAACCTGCTGTCCTTCAGCGCCTGGCAAAGCAACAGCGCGGCCCTGGATCCTTCGGAGTTCCGCATCAGACCGGTCGTCAAACAGGTGCTCGAGAATCAACAACTGACGCTGGTATCACAGCGGCTGCGGCTCGACGTGAAGATCGACGACATCGTCCTGGTGGCCGATCGCGGTAAAGTCCGCCTGATTCTGGAAAATCTGTTGTCCAACGCCATCAAGTACTCTCCGCGCGGCGGCACCATCACCGTTCGGGCCCAGGCCAGCGGCACGGATCTGTTGCTGGAAGTGGCGGACGGGGGCGCGGGCATTCCGCTTCCAGATCGCCCCAGCGTGTTCGAAGCCTTTCACACCGGCCGCGCGCCCGGCGGGCACGTCCGCGGCACAGGTATCGGATTATCGGTGGTGCAGGAATTCGTACAGGCGCATCGGGGCACGATCGAGATCGTGGATGGTGAATTCTGCGGCGCACATTTCCGCATTCGCATGCCCCGGAGCGCGGCACCGCCTTTCGATGTCATCGCTGCCGCGGGGGCCCCGCCCGCAGCGATACGAAGAAACGTCCATGCAGCCTAGGCAGCTGTCTCGAATCACAGCCTTCGGTGCGCTTCTGGTGCTGGGTGCGGGCTGTGAATCGGTCGGTGGTCTGAGTTCCCCGCACCCGGTGACGGGCCGCGTAAGCGAAGGAATTGATCGTGACACCCAGGTGGCGGTGCTGCTGGGCGATACCATCCAGACCCTACAGCGGCTCAGCGCCGGTAGCCCCGCCGAACAGGCTGAAATCGTCGCTTCAGCACGACAGGCTTATGAGCGCTCGGCGGGCGGCAGCGCGCAGCTGCGCTATGCCCTGGTGATGGCGACCCCAGGACAGCCCGCGCGCGACCCCGTGCACGCGCGCCTGCTGCTGCGGGAGATCGCGGCGCGGCCCGAGACCCTCGCTCCGGTCGAGCGCGCCTTAGCGCTGTTTGAATTGTCCCAACTGGACCGCGAGCTCGGACTGGTCAGCGATAATGAGCGCCTCCAGGCTGTGGCCGGGCGCAGCGTCGATCAGGACCGGCTGACCGCGGCGAATCGGCGCCTGCAGGTGGAACTGGATGATAATGCCCGGCTCCGTCACCAGCTCGAGGAGGCCCAGGCGAAGCTCGATACCATCGCCAATATCGAGCCGAATCTGAGCAAGAGCACTCCCGAGGTACGAAAGAAGTGAACACCGCCGTCAAGCGCAAAGCGCGCATCCTGGTCGTCGATGACGATCCGGGACTGCTGCGACTTCTGACCATACGGCTGCGTGCCGAAAACTATGAAGTTGAACCTATGGAAAATGGAGTGCAGGCGTTGGCGGCTGCGAGCCGTTTCCGGCCGGATCTGGTGATATCCGACCTGCGCATGGATCAACTCGACGGTATCGGCCTGCTAAAAGAACTGCAGGTCCGATGGCCGGGCCTAAAGGTGATCCTGCTGACCGCGCACGGCACGATCCCCGACGCCGTGCACGCCACGCAAATGGGCGCCTTTGGATTTTTGACCAAGCCGGTTGAAAAGCAGGAGTTGCTGGCACAGGTCCAGAAGGCGCTGAAGATTTCAGGGTTTGTCGACGGCGCCGAGGACTGGCGCGCGGGGCTGATCACCCGCAGCGCGATAATGGAGGAGAAACTGGGTCAGGCGCACATGGTGGCCGGCACCGACACCCGCGTGCTGATCACCGGCGAAAGCGGCACCGGCAAAGAAATGCTGGCACGCGCCATCCATAAGGCCAGCCCGCGACGCAGCCAGCCGTTTGTCATCGTCAACTGCGGTAGCCTCACAGATGACCAATGGGACGAGCGACTGTTCCGAAGTGCCGAAGGCGGGACCGTGCTGCTCGATGAGATTGGCGCACTGCCGCTGCCAGCGCAGCTCAAGATGTTGCAGGTCCTGCAGGACAGCACCCCTCAGACGCCTGCTATGAGTGAGTCCATCACGCTCAACGTGCGGATTATTTCCACGACCAATCACGACCTGCTCGCGCTCCTGAGCGGAGGACAGTTTCGCGATGATCTGTATTACCGGCTCAACGTGGTCCACATAGACCTGCCACCCTTGAGTCGCAGGCGCGAGGACATACCGGTGCTGGTGGCACACTTTCTTGCGGAGATTTCCAAACAGACCGGGCAGCGCAAGATATACGCGCCCGAAGCCACAGAACTGCTGGCCACGAGCGAGTGGCCTGGCAACGTCCGCCAGCTCGCCAACGTGGTGCGGCAAAATTGCGCACTCGCGCAGACGCCCATCATCCCGGTGGAACTCGTCCAGCAGTCCCTCGGTGGGACGCAGGCGAAGCTGCCCTCGTTCGATGAGGCGCGGGATGAATTCACGCGCAGCTACCTGTCGCAAATCCTGCAGATCACCGGTGGCAATGTCAGCCAGGCGGCGCGATTGGCGAAGCGTAACCGCACGGACTTCTACAAGTTGCTGGGGCGGCACCAGTTGGTGCCGGATGACTTCAAGGAAAAATAAAGCCGTCCTGCGGCGCTGCTGTGCTAAACCGCCGTGGTGTTGGCGTCACGCACCAGCCGCAGCACGGTGCGCGTGAGGATCTTCAAATCCAGCATCAAGGACCAGTGACGCAGGTACTCCAGATCGTAATCGATGCGCGCCTGCATCTGTTCAAGGAGCGCTGTCTCACCGCGACAGCCGTTGATCTGCGCAAGTCCGGTGATCCCCGGGGGTACCTTGTGCCTCATCATGTATCCCTTGATGAGTTTACGGTACCACTCGTTATGGGCCACGGCGTGGGGCCTGGGACCCACCAAACTCATGCGGCCCTGTAAAACGTTGAAGAACTGCGGGAACTCATCCAGCGAATAGCGCCTCAGAAAGCGACCGACCGGGGTGACGCGCGGATCGTCCTTTGTGGCCTGTACGATAACGTCGCCGTCATCCGCGACACTCATGGTGCGGAATTTGTAGACCACTATGGGGCGCCCATCCAGGCCGTAGCGGCGTTGCCGGAAGATCGCCGGACCGGGCGATGACACCTTGACCGCCACCGAGATCACGGCCATCAGAGGCAGTAACAGTGGCATCGCCGCCATACACAGCACGATGTCGGTCAGGCGTTTGACCACTCCGCGGTAGCCGGCAAACGGCGTCTCGCACATCGCGATCACGGGTATTCCCAGAATCTCCAGAGTGCGTGACTGGATCAGGTCAAAGACCAGGATGTCCGGAACGTAGTAGATCGAAGCGGTGGTATCACGCAATTCATCGATCAGATCCAGCACCCGGCGAATATGGCGAATCGGCAGTGCGACGAAAATCACGTCGATAAAATTTGATTTCACGTACGCCGGCATGTCCGGCAGCTTGCCGAGGAGCGGCAGGCCGCCACTGGCGCCCAATCGCTCCGCACTGCGATCATCGAAGAATCCCTCGACCTTCATCGCCGAGAGATGGTCGTCCTGCAATCGGGTGGCCAGTGACAGGCTGATTTCGTTGTAGCCGGCAATAATCACGCGACGCGTATTTGCCGGGTCGGAGAAAATTCTGCGCATCACGGCGCGCAGAATCACATTGACGAGAATCAGCATGACCGGAGTCACCAGTGTCCAGGTGAGTATCACGCGCCGCGGGTACGCGGCGGAAAATTTGGTGACGTAGCCGATGACCAGCAATCCGCCGAACAACATCGTCCAACGCGAGATGACGTCAAAGGCGATACCGCCCCATTGGGCCAGCGCATCACCTGACACGCGCACCGAAGATTTGAGCAACATTGCGGCGAGTGCGGCCACCAGCATGCTCAGGGCGACGAAATTGGTACCGAAGGGAGCCTCGTAGGCCCAACAGGTGACCACCAAGCAGCTCACGGCCACCACCGCAGGCAGTGTCGCCCGTACGATCGCCAGGAGCTGCGAAACTTCGTTCTTGAAAACTACGGGCTCGTACATTTCCGACTTTCAACCCCAAGTGACGCCGCGTGATTCTAACAGTTTGGGCTGCACCTCAGACTCACAATGGGTTCATCTTTCAACAACTTAGGGGCCGGAACTGTGAACTAGTTCATGCCGGGTGGCGCGGTCCGCGTCGCGCTTTTGCAAACGAGCCCCGCACATCGGGCCATAGCAGGTGGCGGTGAGGATTGTCGCGGGCGCCCGAACTCCCGCATTAGTGGCGTCCCCAAGGGGATTCGAACCCCTGTCGCCGCCGTGAAAGGGCAGTGTCCTAGGCCTCTAGACGATGGGGACGCTGACAAACGCCGTTAATCAAAAATGGTGGAGCCAGGCGGGATCGAACCGCCGACCTCTTGCATGCCATGCAAGCGCTCTCCCAGCTGAGCTATGGCCCCACGAGAGGGTCGCGAACTTACGCAAGCCCCCCGACACTGTCAAGCAAAACAAGGGTTTGTCACGCTGGCCGTTCGCACAGGCCGATGCGCATCCAAGAACCCTCTGCCCTGATGGGCGCGTCAAGTTCCGGGCGCGCCGGCGGGTGGGGGCCCTTTCGTGTAGGACAATGCCCGCTGCATGCGCGCCAGCGCGCGTTCGCGGCCGAGCAGCGAGACGGTGAGGTCAATGGGCGGGGAAACGGGCCCGCCAGTCATGGCCACACGTAGCGGCTGGGCCACCTTGCCCAGACCTGCCCCGGCGCGTTCGGCCACTGCCGCGATGGTGGCGTGAATCGCGGCCGCGTCCCAATCAGCGAGCCCGGCAAGGCCTTCGCTCAACTGCTGCAGGATCGGCGCGCTGTCCGCATTGAGGAACTTGCTTGCGGCCTTGGTCTCGTAGGCGCCAAAGTCCTTAAAAAAATACAGACTGTTGACGGCCATCTCTCGCAGCGTCTTGCAGCGCTCACGCTGCGCATTGGCCACCCCCTCCAGTAGCCCCAGATCATCGGTCTGTACACCCATGCTCGCCAGCTGTGCGCGCAACGGGCCTGCGAGGGTGGCCAGCGGCGAACGCATCATGTGCTGTTGGTTGAGCCAGAGCAGCTTATCGGCATTGAAGGCGGATGCCGCCTTGTTGACGTCACGGATATCAAACGCAGCGATCATTTCCGCGCGCGAAAAAACCTCTTGATCACCGTGTGACCAGCCCATTCGCACCAAATAATTTAACAGGGCATCTGGCAGGTAGCCCTCTTCCTGATATTGCAATACGCTGACCGCGCCGTGACGCTTTGAAAGTTTTGCGCCGTCAGCGCCCAAGATCATCGGCACGTGCGCATACACCGGTGGCGTCGCGCCGAGCGCAAGTAACATGTTCATCTGACGCGGCGTGTTATTGAGGTGATCATCGCCCCGGATCACATGAGTAACGCCCATGTCCAAGTCGTCCACGACCACGCAAAAGTTGTAAGTCGGAGTGCCATCGGACCGGGCGATGATCAAGTCGTCCAGCTCACTGTTTTGGAACATCACGCGCCCGTGCACTTGATCGTCTACCACGACCTCGCCGTCGGTGGGATTACGGAAACGGATGACAGGTTCAGCGCCCGCGCGTGTTTCCTTAAGATCGCGACAACGCCCGTCGTAGCGTGGTTTTTGCTTTGCGGCGAGTTGCCGCGAGCGCAGCTCCTCGAGTTGGGCCTTGCTGCAGTAACAGTAGTAGGCGTGACCGGACGCACGCATTTGCGTGAGCACCTCGCGGTAGCGATTGGAGCGCCGGGATTGGTAGTAGGGTCCTTCGTCGGCACTCAACCCCAACCACGCCATGCCATCCAGAATGACTTTCACGGCTTCCTCGGTCGAGCGCTCGCGATCGGTGTCTTCGACCCGCAGGATGAATTTTCCGCCGTGGTGCCGCGCGTAAAGCCACGAGAACAACGCCGTACGCACGCCGCCAATGTGCAGCAATCCGGTGGGACTGGGCGCGAAACGGGTGACGACGGTGCTCATAGGAGGTCGCGCATGGTATCCGCTCGAGCGCGGCCCCGCCACGGCCGGGGCCCCCCTGTCAGGCGGGGCATGGGGACGGCAGCATCAAGTGCTAAGTCCAGCTTTGGGGCCTGACACAACCGCTACCGAAAAGCCGCGCGATTGCGTCGCCGCCGGCCCACCCTTAGAATTCCGGCCCCACGAAACGGCGGACGGTTAGCTCAGCGGTAGAGCACTGCTTTCACACGGCAGGGGTCGCAGGTTCAATCCCTGCACCGTCCACCAATAAAACACGCACTTACGAAACCCTGCCGGTACGGCAGGAGTACGACAAAGCTGGCGCTACATGCCAGTGCCGCTAAGACTCACCGACCGAAGTCCGCCGCCTCCGCCGTTAACGTTCAAGAACGCGGATTTGGGCCCCTGCGCGGTCGGCTTAAATACCACCTGGATCGTGCATTTCGCATGACTTGCGAGCGATTTGGCACAGTCATCGATAAAGGCGAACTGCCCCGGAGCCGTGCCTCGGAGCGCGATGCCAGTTATCGCCACGGCATTGGCGCTGGTGTTCGTTACC
>JBBQTF010000020.1:0-70421 GCA_038234675.1 Steroidobacterales bacterium | reverse complement strand
CGGGCTGAAGCTCTTTGGGCAGGACTGTTCGTTTTTCCTGGGCTGGCACCTGGTGCGGCCACGACCGCGGGGCGGCTACGAGGGCATGCGGCGCCGGGCCTTTGCCTGGATGCAGCGGCGCAGTACCCAGGCGGTGGAGTTTTTCCGTATGCCCGACAAGCGCGTGATCGTGCTGGCTACCCAGGTCGAACTTTGACGTTAACGATCGTCGCTGCACTAGCCGATAATGGGGTGATCGGCCGCGACGGTGCGCTGCCCTGGCACCTGCCGGACGATTTGCGTCGGTTCAAGTTGCTGACCATGGGGCGGCCAATACTGATGGGCCGCCGGACTTTCGATTCTATTGGCCGCGCGTTGCCAGGAAGGCGAAATCTGGTGCTCACTACGAATCCGCAGTCCCTTCCGAGCAGCGTTATCGGTGTGGCCAATCTGGCATTGGCACTGGAGAAATGCGCCTTGGACACCGAACTATGCGTGATTGGCGGTGCAGAGGTCTATCGCCAGACGCTCCCCCAGGCTGATCGGCTTGAATTGACCCAAGTACATGCCACCGTCGACGGGGATGTGACTTTTCCGGATCTTCAAGCGGACCGGTGGCGCGAAGTCGCGCGGATCGAACACGCCGCCGATGTTCGGCATGCTTACGCGATGACTTTCCTCACGCTTGAGCGGAAGTGAGCGGTTCGCGCCGCACGATCAGAATGCTCAGGACAGCGGGAAGACCCTGATCGTCGGCTGTGGGAGTGCACTTACAGGCCCGCCTCGTCGAGGAGGTGGCCCGCGAGTGTAGATTGCGCGTCGGCGCCCGCAGCAATCAGTGCGTCGAGCACGCGCTCCTGTAAAGCACCACGACGGAATGCTTCGGCGTACGGAATTTCAGCGTGAAACATCACCATTGCGTAGCGGGGGATGAAGCGTCCGGGGAAGCGTCGTTCCAGATCAAGCGCCAGCTGTTTTCGCCTGACAAAATCCGGGGCTAAAACGTCTGCGCGCATCTCCTGGTAGTTCTCAATCGCCATTGCGGCGATCGCATCGGTGTTTGGGCGGCGCGAGCGTTCGAATTCCATACACGCGGCACCAGCATCTGCGCGGCCCCCCAGCAAATCGGCGAGCAGCACACAGTCCTCAAATCCGCAGTTCAGACCCTGGCCGTGGAACGGCACAATAGCGTGGGCGGCATCGCCGATAAGCAAAAAGCGCTGCACGTGCCACGGCCAGCAGTATAGGGTCGCGAGTTTGCCTTGCGGGTTTTGAATGAACTGGCGGTCGAAATCCGGGATTAGCGTCAGCGCGTCGGGAAACTGGGCTGCGAAAAACGCGCGTGCCTGGACTGGCGAGGCCAGTGTGTCAAAGCCCGGAGCGCCATGGGCAGGCAAGAACAAGGTGGCCGTGAATGACTTGTCCGGATTGGGAAGGGCGATGAGCATGTAGTTGCCGCGCGGCCACACGTGCAGTGAGTGATACTCCAAGGCCGGGTCACCACGATCTGTGGCGGGGATTTGCAGCTCCTTGTAATCGTGTGCCAAGACCTCTTCCGTGGACTGGATCAGTCCGCGTTCGTGAAGTGCGTTGCGCAACGCGGATCCAGCGCCATCGGCACCGATCACCAGGCTGGCCCCGGCCTGCTCCACGATGAAATCGTCTTCGCCACGCCACTGGACAATGCCGGAGCGCGGATCGACATCCAGTCCGCGCTGTTCAAAGCACAGTTCGATGGTCGGCAGAGCCGCTGCAGCATTGATCAACGCGACGTTGAGCCTTGTCCGGCCGATCGAGTGGATAGATTCTCCCGCGTTTTGGCCATAGGGCAGCAAAGGGCCGTTTCCGAAATGGTCGTGC
Source organism: Steroidobacterales bacterium (assembly GCA_038234675.1). Lineage (GTDB taxonomy): Bacteria > Pseudomonadota > Gammaproteobacteria > Steroidobacterales > Steroidobacteraceae > FEN-1191. Next base: position 68,582 of record JBBQTF010000020.1, on the reverse strand, counting down.
AGGCGCCGACCGCGCATCTCGACCAGGTCCGCCTCGAGCAGTGCCAGCGCTCCAGCCCGCTCCAACGCGAGCAGACCGCGCGCGGCGAGCGCGAGATTGATGGAACGTCCGCGTTCGCTGTCCATTGAGCGTGGATCGGCGCGCCGCTCCAGTATTCGTACATGGCGGCCCCCACGCGCCAATAAAATGGCGAGCAACACACCCACCGGGCCCGCGCCGACTATGAGTACATCCTCCGCTGCGCGGCGGCCGCTGACACTCACTTAAGGCATACCCGCGAAACTCAGCCGAAGCTTACTCATTGCTCATTCAGTGCTACGGCGAGCCGTTCGGCCACACGCCAGGCATCCGTAAAAGTATTGTAAAAGGGCACGGGCGCTAGCCTAATTGTGTCCGGTTCACGCCAGTCGGCGATCACCTGGCGCTCTCCCAAGCCTGCATATACGCTTCGCGCCCGCTCTGTGCCGCCGCGTACGCGGAGTGAAAGTTGACAACCGCGCTGCTCAACGTCTGCTCCTGTAATCATTTCAATGTTCTGGAGACTTTGGCTTAGCAAGGCATCGTGCAGGAAGGCCGTGAGGCGCTCCGATTTGGCGCGCAGCGCGTCGAGACCCGCAGCGGTGAACATCTCCAGCGATTCGTACAGTGGCGCTGCGGACAGCACCGGTGGATTGCTGACTTGCCAGCCGGCCGCCCCGGGCGAAAGCTCGAATTCATCGCTCATGCGAAATCGCGTGGCCGGGTTGCTGCCCCACCAACCCGCCAGGCGCGGGATTTGTACGGCGTGAGCGTGACGTGCATGTACGAAAGCGCCGCCGATCGCTCCCGGTCCGCCGTTCAGATATTTGTAACTGCACCACACGGCGAAATCCGCATTGCTGTCATGCAGCCCAAGCGGGACGTTCCCTATCGAGTGGGCCAGGTCAAACCCCACCAAGGCGCCGGCACGATGCGCATGGCGTGCCAGAAATTCCAGATCGAAAGCCTGGCCAGTGCGGTATTGCACGCCCGGCCAGAGCACGAGCGCCAATCCCGCTCCCTCAGCGGCGATGCGCTCTTCGATGTCCTCGGGTCGAAGTAGCTCCTCACCCGTTCGTGGCTTGATTTCAATGAGTGCGGCGGCAGGATCATAGCCGTGCCATCGAATCTGCGAGCTAAGGGCATGGCGATCGGATGAGAAGGAGCCCGCCTCGATAAGAATTCGGTGTCGCGCCGGAGTGGGTCGGTAAAAGCTGGCCAGCAGCAGATGCAGATTAACGGTTAGCGAGTTCATTGCCACCACTTCAGCAGGCTCGGCACCGCTCAGTTTCGCCAGTCCCGGGCTCAGGCGCTCCGCGTATCCGATCCAGTCGCGCTTTGCGTGCTCGTGGCCAAGAACTCCGAGTCGCTCCCAATCCTCCAGCTCCTCCATCACTCGCGCGCGCGCGCCGATGGGCGCCAGCCCCAAAGAATGTCCGCACAAATAGATCAGTTCCTCGCCATGCTGATTGCGCGGCAGCGCGAAACGAGCCCGCCAGGATCTAAGGGAGTCGGTGGCATCAAGTTCGCTGGCACCCGCTATCGTCGGTGCGGGAGAGGGGCTTCTGATCACGCGGCCCGCACCGGAAACAGCAGGGGGCGCGAAGGTACTGCATCGCCGCCGAGGGCAGGAATCTGCAATACAAGGAGGTAAACCCCGTCGGCCACGGTTTCATCAGCGTAAGCCAATTCAGTGATCGTGCATTGGGGTCTTCGCACGGCACTCAGCGACACGCTCCCGACGGGCAGACCAAAAAATTCCCGGTGTGCGCTAAGTTCCCCACCGTCGTCGGCTCGGTCGGCTGAAGGCACATCAAGCACCAGGTGCTCTATGCCGCGCGCCACCAGCAGAGCGGTGGCCTGCAACGACAGATATGCCGCGGGCTCGGATCGATAGTCGCGTGCACGCTTGCTCTTGGTGTTGGGCAGAGTGCGCACAATCAGTGCCTGCGGCACGAACTGCAGTTTGGTGGGCCAGGAGAGCGTCAGCGCGGCGGCAGTGATCAGCAGATCATCAGCGTGAGGTGCTGGACTGCTGCTCTCCTGCGTGCCATGGGCAGGTATCGGCGTAACACTCACAAGCAGTGCCTTCAGGAAACCCACAGGCACCACCGTGCGAGCGTCAATCCGCTCGAGCGTAAGATGCCCGGCGCATTCCGTGTGTGTGCCGTCCAAGTGCGGTGTGAGGGTCAGTGTACTGCAGTTGCAGCTTGCGCCGCTTTGCACCCGGCCGCTGAAGCTGCCACTGGTCAGGGGCGCGCTGTTCGCCGCTGGCGCGAGGGACCATCGCGGCTGCACACCATTGAAATCCAGCGGGATGGCCAGATCGTAGGGCTGGCGCAGGTCGAGCGCATAGGCTGTGCCGTCGATGTCAAGAGTGGCGGCTTGCAGTACCCGGGTAACTGTCATGCCAGTCAAGCCTCAATCACTGGAGACAGCCGCTGTGGGCATTGGGCTGAGCGCGCCACACTGCCGGCAACGACGATGTTGGGGACTGGCGTAGAAGCGATCGAAGACCGGCGGAAACTGGGTCTCTATGTCGGTGAGTGGCAGGTATTCTTCATACAGCAGGTTCGAGCACTGTTCACAGTACCACTGCAATCCATCCAGCTCGCCGGGCCGTCGCCGGCGCTCGATGACCATACCCACGGTGCCCGCCGGGCGCTGTGGCGAGTGCGGGACGCGTGGCGGCAAGAGCAGAATCTCGCCGGCGCGAATGGGCAAGTCGCGGATCCTCCCCGCCTCGGCCACTCGCAGCACCATATCGCCTTCCAGCTGTTGGAAGAACTCTTCGGCCGGATCAACGTGGAAATCCCGCCGTACGTTCGGGCCTCCGACCGCCATCACTATAAACTCGCTGTCCTCAAATATAAGCTTGTTGCCGACTGGCGGCTTGAGCAGTGAACGGTGCTCCTCGATCCAGCGATGCAAATTCAGCGGTAGTAAGGTCTTCATACGCCTATATTATGTCGACGCAACCCAGCAGCCGATAAATCTGTCGACGCTCGAGTATGGTACGCAAACCCGGGCCTTGCTCGCGACTGTTCGGTGGGTCAGCCGGACCTTTCGAGGATATTGCCGTGATTACAGACACTTTGGGCCCATTGCGGCGAGTCGTAGGCTCCCTAGCCCTGATCGCCGTCGCGGTCGGGCTTAGCGGCTGCAGCCACATTCAACACCTGTGGCCTTGGCATCACGGGCCGGCCGCGCCTGCCCCTGTGGCCAACGAGTTGGTGGTGGAAGCCACGGCGGGCACTACGGCGCCCGTGCTTCCACAGACCTGGGATCGCAACGCCCTGCGCGTCGATCTAACTGGCATTACAGGCGAAGGGGAACTGAAATTACGCTTGGCGCAGGGTCACGGTTGGCCGATCCGGCTGGAATTCGCGGTTCGACCCGGTTCCTTCAAACACCTCGAGGTGCATGGTGCGCAACGCGTGATCATGAGCGTGCCCGACGCGGGAGCCGTGACGGTGCTGTCGGTGCCACAGGGACTGTACGCACCAGCGACAGCGGAGCTGAGGTTGCACTACGGGCCGTGACTCGGCTTAGCGCTTGCGCACCGACACCACCGTGGCCTTGTAGCGATCGGCGCGCAAAAGCGAATGGCTATGCTCAATGGCGATGCGCCGCAGGTCATAAGTAGTCTCACGTACGAACAGTAAGGCCTTACCCGCACTCGTTCCTAGAATACGAGCAACTTCCCGGCTTGCGGTAACCGCGCCAATCTCCTCTTCAGCCCAATTGAGCTTGCGCTTATAGACTTTCTCGAACACAGCATAGAGCGAGGATTTGCCCAAATCCTGGCGGTCCAAGTCCGGAAATAACGCCTCTGGAAGGTAACTGGTGACCAGCGCCACCGGTTCTCCATTGACGTAGCGCAGGCGTCGGAGCGCAAACACGGGATCGCCTACGGAAAGATGCAAGGCGTGGGCTACTTCTGCGCTGGCGGAGACACGTTTCAGGCTCAGTACTTTTGCCGACGGAACCAGTCCGCGCCGCCGCATCTCCTCGCTGAACCCGCGCAGTTGTTGAAAATTCCACGGCACCTGGCTTGAGCCGACCACCGGACGCTTGCCTTTCTCAATGACCAACAGTCCTTCCGAACGCAGCTTCAGGAAAGCCTGGCGCACAGGCATCTTGCTGATACCCAGTAAGCCGGCAATCTCGCCTTCGGAGTAAAAGACGTCGCCTTCTCTCAAGGTCGCGGACTTGACCAGGGCGCGGATCTGCTCGACCACCTGCTGGTAGTAGGGGACGAAGCTGTCGGTATCGACATGCAGGTCCAGTGGCACGGTGGCTACCGTCTTGTCAGTGCTATTCCCGCGCATCTGTCCACGGAGCCTCGTTGCCGCCCAAGGATTGCTCAATACCACATATGATACTATGATGACATCAAACGGGGATGGGTACTAGTGGGCGATTCAGGCTCCGCTTAAGTGCTGGTCGCAAGAGCATATATTGCAATCCAAAGCGCAAATGGACGGGAATTTTTTTGCGGCGGTATGGATTCTGCCGCTCGCCATCGTGTGGCTTTGTTGCGGTTCGACCGCGCCAGCGTGGGGTGCCTCAGCATCCACGCCATCGCTGCCGGCAGCGACCCTGGACGGCAATTACTTTAGTCGCGACGGCCACCGCTTCCTGGTGGTAGGCGCCCACTGGGTGCCGGCCAAAGCCGCTATGCAATGGCCACTACAATGGGATCCACAAGACATCGCGGCCGATTTTGCGCAGATGGAGCGCATGGGGTTTAACACCGTGCGTCTGGACCTGATGTGGGCGTGGTTTGAGCCGCGCCCTGGCAGCTACAACCCGCAGGCCTTCGAACAGTTCGACCAGCTGATCGCTCTGGCGCATAAGCATCACATTTACCTGCATCCCACATTGTTCGTGGGCGGAGAGGTGGGCGAAGCGTACTGGGACGTCCCGTGGCGTCTGGGCCGCAATCCGCAGGCGGATCCGGAGATGCTGCGGCTCGAAACCAACCATGCGCAGGAATTCGGGCGGCGCTACGCGCACGAGACTGCAATTCTGGCTTGGGATCTGACAGACGAGCCACCTTTCTGGATTGCAGCCGACACCAGCGATGCCATGGCGGTCAACTGGACGCGCTTGATCGCCGGAGGGCTGCGCAAATACGACAAAGTGCATCCCATCGTGGCTGGTGTCAGTACCCAGGACATGGAACACGGGCCTTTTCGCCCTGACACCATTGCCGCAGACGTCGATTTTCTCAGCGTGCATCCGTACACGATTTATACGCCCGACCTGTTTCCCGATCCAATGGTGTCGGAACGAAGTACCTACGGCGCGGCCTTTGAGACCACGCTTAGCCGGGGCGCAGGGCGGCCGGTGATGGTGCAGGAAATGGGTGCCTCATCGGCGCAATACACGCCTGAGAAGATCAGCGACTTTGATCGCGTCAGCCTCTACTCCGCGCTTGCCGCCGGGGCCAACGGCTTTCTGCTGTGGTGCTACACCGATGCAGCGCCCGGGCAATATCACAAAGTGCCTTATCTGCGCTCTCCCCATGAGACGCAATTTGGCCTGACCACTTGGGACCGGCAAATGCGCCCACAGGGTTTGTCCTTCCAGGCATTTGAGCAAACCGTTGCGCGCATGAATCTGGATGAGCTTACCGTGCCCGAGGGCGATGCAGGCATCGTGATTCCCGAGGAGTGGGCGCGCACCCGTGGCGATTACTCACGGTTTGGCCTAACGGGACCAGAAGTGATCCCGTACGTGTCGGTCAGCGAGGGCGGTGCGGTCAACGGTCAGGCTTCTGCCCCCTACGATGGCAATCAGTGGGTGATGAGTTCAGTGCTTTCGGCTTTCATACTGGCCCATCGCGCCGGTCTCAAGCCGGCATTGCCACGCGAAGCCGACGAATTGCGGAAATATCCCTTGCTGCTGCTGCCTTCGCCGCTCACTGCCACCGATCCCATTTTCGTGCACCTGCACACGGATTTCTGGGAGCGCGCCACGTCCTACGTAAAAGACGGCGGTGTGCTCTATGCCTCACTTGCAGCCAATGGCGCGATTCCGGACATGGCTTCCCTGTTCGGTGCGCGGATGACAGACACGGTGGTAGCAAGCGAATTGACGCTGAAGATCGTCAAACCCTTTGGGGGTCTGGTGCCGGGAGACACGTTTCACTTTACGGCACCCGGCGCGACGGCCAAATATTGGGGCACCGGCCTGGAGGTGGACGGCGGCGATGTCATCGCAGTGGACGACAAGGATCGCCCGGCACTGGTAGCGCACACACTCGGTAAAGGCCGAACGCTGCTTTCCGCGTATCCGCTCGAGGCTTGGCTGGGGAGTCAGCCCGAGGCGTTCGAGAACCACGAAACCGCGTACCGACTGTACCGTGCACTGCGCGACTGGGGTGATGTCCATACGCGGGTTTCCACCGATCAACCGTCGGTTGAGGCTGCCGTTTTGAGTGGGCGGGGTCGTGGCTACATCGTTCTCGCCAATCACAGTGGCGATGCCCTAAAGACACGGGTAACTACGACTTTTCCGGTGCGCGAACTGAGGCGACTGGATACCACCCGCAGCAGCGATCTCGCTGGCGGCAAGGACGGGTGGATCGTGGAGGTGCCAGCGTACGGCGGGGCCGTTCTTGAATGGCGGCAGCCCTAACCATGACCGCCCAGCACCCCGTGGTCGGAGCCATCGATATCGGTGGCACCAAGATCGCGGTAGGCGCGATCGACGCCGCGGGCAAGGTGCTCGCCAAGGAAGTGCACGCCACCCAGGTGGCCGAAGGCTTCGACACGGCCATGCAACGAATAGCCCAGATGCTCGGATCCGTGCGCGAACGAGCAGGCGTTGATCTGAGCGGCATAGGTATCGGATGCACAGGCCCGGTCGACCCACTGAGCGGGGAGATTGGATCGGTTGAATTCCTGGCCGATTGGCGTGGGTGCAATCCGGTGGATTGGCTGACTCGCCAATTTAGATTAACGGTCGCAATGGAAAATGACGCCGACGCGGCATCGCTGGGCGAATTGCAGTGGGGCGCGGGCCGCGGTAAGCGCCACGTGATATGCGTGACCGTGGGCACCGGCATCGGGGGTGGTATCGTCCTTAACGGGGCACTTTATCGCGGCGTGGACGGCGCGCATCCGGAGATCGGGCACCACGTCATCGAAGCCTCCGGACCACCATGTTATTGCGGCGCCAGTGGCTGTTGGGAAGTGCTCGCGCGAGGGCCGGCCATCGCAGCACGCTTCGCTCAGGACGCGCGGAGCGACTACCCGGGCCGCGATCAAATCACTGCTCGCGATGTGTGTCAGTTGGCTCGCCAGGGTGACCCCTTGGCACGCCGCGAGATCGCGAGAGAAGCTCACTACCTTGGGGTAGGCGTGGCCAACCTGACGACCATGTTCGCGCCCGAGGTTATTGCGCTATCCGGCAGCGTCATGGACAGCGCCGATCTGTTCATGCCGACGATCCGCGCGGTCATGGTCCGTAACTGCGGCCTGGTACCGGCCGCAGCGGTTCAATTAGTGCCCGCTGAACTTGGGAACGATGCACCGCTGATCGGCGCAGGCGCCGTGTGGAAGCACCGTTATAAAAACCACTGAGAGAAGCTATTGAACACCGCGCCAAAAATAATAGAGGGGCAATATTTTCAAGATCTCATGGCTCAGCCCCAGGCTCTGCGAGCGACCCTCGCGTGGCTCTCCGAGGCGGGCCGATGGGAAGCAGCCCGTGAATTCGTGGGGGCGCGCTCCTGGCGGCGCGTGGTACTGACCGGCATGGGTTCCTCTTATCACACGTTACATCCGATCAATCTGACGCTGATCGAGGCCGGCCTCAATCCGGTGATGATCGAGACTTCGGAACTGGTCCATTACGGCGTGCCTCTGCTTGATGAACAAACCTTGCTCGTTGCCGTGTCGCAGTCCGGCGGCAGTGCCGAGACGGTCCGTCTATTGGAGCTGAACCGGCGGGCCCGCGTCCTGGGTGTGACCAATACCGCCACGAGCGCCCTAGCGCAACGCGCCGATCTGGCGCTGCTTTCACAGGCCGGGCCTGAATTTTCGGTATCCTGCAAGACCTATATCGCCAACATGCTAATGCTCCAGTGGCTGGCAGCGGTGCTGTCCGGACAGGATGAGGCGCAGTCTCTGGGGCCACTTAAGTCTGCTCCCGATCTGGTGGCGGCGTATCTGCAGGGCTGGAAGGCCCACAGCGAAGTGCTGACCGAGAAACTGCGGGGCGTCCGGCATTTGTTTCTTACCGGACGTGGCAGTTCGCTAAGCGCCGTGGGTACCGGGGCACTGATCATCAAGGAAGCGGCCCGCGTGCATGCCGAAGGCATGAGCAGCGCGGCATTTCGTCACGGCCCCATCGAAATGTTGGGTCCGGACACGCTCATTGGAGTCTTCGGCGGCGACCCCCGTACCCAGGCGCTCAATCACCGCCTGGCCCGCGATTTGCTCGCCAGGGGCGCGCATTGCTACGAAATTGGTCATGATTCGACGTTGCCGGCGTTTCGCCTGGCGGAGTGCCCGCCTGTGCTGAGCCCGATCCTCGAGATCCTCCCGGTGCAGATGATGACCTTGGCCCTGGCGGGACTGGTTGGCCGCGAGGCAGGCCATTTCGCACAGGCCACGAAGATTACGGGGACTGAATGATGCCCCAGACGCAGCGTCAGGAAGCGAGTCCGAAATCAAGTCGATTCATCGTGGGTCTGGTTTTCCTGATTTTTTTCGTCATTTCCTTCTTGACCAATATTCTGGGACCCCTGGTGCCCGATATCATCAGTGGCTTCCGAGTCTCGTTGGCGATGGCGGCAGTTCTGCCCTTCTCGTTTTTCATTGCCTATGGGGTAATGTCGATTCCGGCCGGCTTCCTAGTGGAGCGCTGGGGAGAAAAGTTGCTGATCATCGTATCGTTCCTGTGCGGGACGGCCGGAGCGCTCAGCTTTGCCTTGTTCCCGACCTACCCAGTTGCAATTCTGTCGCTCTTCGTCATGGGCGCAGGCATGGCGGCGCTTCAGGTGGCCATCAATCCTCTATTGCGGGTCGCAGGTGGCGAGGCCAACTTCGCGTTCAACTCCGCGTTCGCTCAGTTGGTTTTTGGTGCCGCATCTTTCCTGAGCCCAATGGTGTATGCCTATCTGGTCACCAGGCTGGGCCCGGCCGGCGGACCGACCGGACCGTTGCTCGGACTGCTCGCGAGCGTAACCCCGAGCTCCCTCCCGTGGGTAGCGATCTACTGGCTATTCGCCTTCGCTACAGTGGCGATGGCCTTTTACGTGGCGACACTGAAATTGCCCACCGTTGAACGCTCGGCGGACGAGTCGGCGGGAACCCTGGCAATGTACGGTGAACTGCTGCGCAATCCGGTGACCTGGCTTTACTTTCTATCGATCGTAGCCTACGTGGGTTGTGAGCAGGGCAGCGCCGACTGGATGTCCCAATTTCTCTATCGTTATCACGGATTTGACCCACATTCGCGCGGTGCGTCAGCGGTGTCGTATTTCTGGGGACTGCTCACGGCCGGCTGTCTGGTCGGTATGCTGTTACTCAAGCTGTATGACAGTCGTCGCGTCCTAATCGGGTTTTCGATCGGTGCGCTGGCCATGCTCACCTTGGCGCTGTTTGGTCCGGCGCAAGTATCGTTGCTTGCATTTCCCTGCATTGGACTGTTCGCCTCCATCATGTGGCCAACGCTGGTTTCCCTGGCTCTCAATTCCGTGCCGGCGCACCACGGACCACTCGCCGGAATTCTTTGTACTGGGATCATGGGCGGCGCGGTAATTCCGCTGCTCATCGGCGGTATCGGAGACCGTTATGGCCTGCGCACCGGAATGTTGGTTTTGTACCTCACCTTTGGCTGTGTGCTGAGCGTGGGCTTCTGGGCCAGGCCGCTGATCAACAATGCGCTACTCGGAGCGAAAGCATGACCGGAATACAAAACACAGCAGAGCACCACCACGAGGCCCCGGCACAGGATATGTGGCGCCGGCTTCGATCAATCCTGACGCCGGCAGTATTGGCACTTGGCGTGGCAACGGGGGCATCGGCACAGGGCGCCTCGACGGCTTACCTAAAATTGCCTGAGCCTCAGTTGCTCGCATTGCCGGTGCAGTCATGGGAAGGCGATCAGCAGCCGCACACCATGTCGGTAGTGGAGATGGACCGGGGCGGATACCGCTACTGGGCATGGTACGGGCTGAACAACGGCCGCGGAATGGGCCTGATGCGTAGCAATGATCTCATTCACTGGAACAAGTACGATCGTAACCCGCTGTGGCTGAACGCACGCTGGCCCTCAGTGCTACTGGGGGCAGAACCGACCCACCCGAAAACGCTATATTTTGCGATCACGCGCGATTACGACACGCCCAGCAGCCGTATCGTTCTTGCCAGCTCAGAGGACGGCATCAAGCTTACTGAGCTCAAGAACCTGGTGCCTCCGGTCCCAAAGCAGCGCAACCAAAATCCTAACCTGTTCCGAGACCCCGTCTCGAAGCATTATTTTCTGACTTTTTATCGCGGTAATGACGAGAATTATTTCGATATCGTCAGTAAGAGCGCGGCCAACATCGGGGAGCTCAATCAAGCGCCAGAGAAAATACTGATGCACTCGGCGGAGACCGTCGCAGCCCCCAATCTGCTGTATCTGCCAAAAGGTGGACCCGATCGCAAGGGCATCTATTACCTCGCCACCGAAATCTACCCCAATCGCTACGACAAACAGCATGGCGTGTGGCAAGTCAAGGTGTTCTACGGCAGCGCTGCGGACGGCCCGTTTGAGCCGGCCTTCGGCAATCCGGTGCAGACGGACGAACGGGCCTGTCTTTTTCAACATGTGTTCAACGGCACATTCTACGGCTATCAGAGTCATCTCGATCACGTAACGGATAAATGGCAAATGGAAGTGCTGAGCACTCCATTACCCAATTAGCCTAAGGAAGGGAGAAGTAAATGTTCAACAAGCAAAATTCCTGCGCCGCCATGGTCCTGCTGGCAGCAACCTCGGCTCTGTACGCGGCGACGCCCTCGACTTCGGACCAGCCGGTGCTCGAAGAGGTAGTCGTTACCGGCGTGCGCGCCTCGGAACAAAAGTCCGTCGAGCTCAAGCGTGACGCGGATTCCATTCAGGACAGCATCTCCGCGGAAGACATCGGCAAATTGCCCGACAGGACCATCGCGGATTCTCTGCAGCGCATTACTGGCGTGCAGATCAACCGCGCTGGCGGAGAGGGCACCAGCGTCAATATTCGGGGCCTGCCTCAGGTGGGCACACTGCTCAATGGCGAGTCTTTCCTGACCAGCGGCTCGATTGTCAGCGTGCAGCCGGATTTCAGCGACATACCCTCGCAACTGTTTTCGGGCGCTGACGTCATCAAATCACCAACGGCGCGGTTGCTCAACGCGGGCATCACCGGCACGATCAATCTGAAGACCCGAAGGCCCTTTGACCTGGATCCAGGTTGGACCACGGCCGTTTCAGTTGCTGCTCTTCGCGGGGGCCAGACCAACAAGGATCAACCCCAAGCGGACGCCTTGATCGGTTACCACGCTGATCGGTGGGGCTTTGTGGTGTCGGCAGCCTATTCCGATGCCACCCTGGAGCACTCGTTCGACGGCATGGGTCAGTACACCGGGGAGCTGGTGGGTGAGACCTCGGATAACACGGTGGCTGATGTGGGCTTCCTCGGTGCCTACAACGGGGCACCGATTCCTCCGGGGGTCCACTTGCTCAATCCGTCTGCCTGCGTTTACGGGGGTGATCCCAACGACCCCAACCATTATCTGGACACCTCCAGCGACGGCACGGGCTGTAACGTGGACGTCAACGGCGACGGCAAGGCCAACGGCGTGTACTACAACACGGCGGATTATGCCGCCATCGACGAACAACTTGAGAACAAGCGACTGGGCTTTAATACCTCGATCCAGGGTGAATTGGGCGCAGGCCTCAAATTAATCGGTGACTTCTTCTACACAAAACAAGATAGCTACGATCGTCAGACCGGCTATCAGCTCAATTCCGCCAATTGGGACGGGGCGACTTTCATCCCGATCAATGCGCGCAACACCGGCGTCCAGGTATACAACGGCTATAACGGTGCCGACGGCGGGGCGCCACTGAATGACTTCTATATCGCGTCGCATCGCCAATTCTATGTTGGGGACATCGAAACCTATTCGGACGACAACGTAACAAATTCGACCTCGAGGAACTTCAACCTCGAACTCGCCTACGATCAAGGCGGAAAATTCACCGGTGAGGTGCGCGGGGTGTACGCCAACGCGAGTCAGCTGCACATGGAGAGTTACTTGCAGTTCGCGATTTCAGACGGCTCCATCTGGAAAAATAGCCCGGTGGATGCGCTGCCGCCTCCCGTGCCACCGGCCACCTATGCCTACGTGGTCCCGGGCGGAAAGCGTGTGTTCAATCCTTATGGGTTTGCGCCCAATACATTTGCGGCAGGCCTTGATTTATCCGGCAATCACATGGGGATCGGGTTGCCCAACTCGATTCTTTCCACGTTGGGAAATGAGAGCGCCTATGCGCTGAAGACCGTCGCCTCCGAAGGCGACTATGATCGAAGTGCCACGATGCAGGTGCTGCGTGCAGACGGGCACTTCAAGTTTAGCGATCATCAGATCAGCCTCGATTTCGGCCTGCGGCAAGGTGATCGCACCGCTACAAACCAGAACTTCGCACTGATCGCTCCGGTGTACGCCGGCGCAGCGTATTACAACCCAGTCATTGATCCGGTCACGGGCCAGGAGGACCTGTCCACTCGAATCCCGGTTCCGGGCGGTTGTTACCAGCACTATAAGGCAGCGGACATTGTGCTGGACGGTCAGGGAATTCCCGGTGCGTGCAAGGCCGGGGATCCGACAACTGGATTTTATCGTGCCAATCCTTTGGTGGGATTGAACCCGCTGCAGCTCGGCACAATGATTGCTAACAACACCAGGCTCTATCAGCACCTGGCCGATGTGCAAGGCGTGAGCGTTTACGCCCTGGATCCAAAGATCATGGACAATGTGCTGGCCTTTCAAAATGCCCTGTATCCGGGCGAAGTGCGCGACTATGACCCAGCCGGGACCTGGCGGGTGGACGCCGGTCAGACGACCGGTTATCTGCAGGCGAACTTTCAAGGTACCGCGATTGTTCCCTTTGGCGGCAACGTCGGCGTTAAATTCATCAGGACGAATCTGAATATCGACCAACACAGCGTCAGCCCGGTGCCTGTGGCCTACTACGTTAATCCCCACGACGGAGGCATAGTAAACACCGACCGAAATTTCACCGATACGTTGCCGGTGGCCAATATTTTCTTCGATCTGCGCAACAATCTGCGACTGCGCATGGCCTACTCCAAGAACATGCAATTGCTGGATCTTGACCAGTGGGGCGGTGGATTGACGCTCGATTACGCCTTCTCCGCGGGTCCGCCGTCCGTCTTCGCCGTTCATGGCGGTCAGCAAGCAGGCAATCCCACTCTCGATCCGTGGCGCTCCACGAATTACGACCTCTCGCTGGAGTACTACATAAACCACTCGAGCATGATCAGCATCGCGGCGTTTTACGTCGATGTGGCGAGTTTCATCGTCCAGCAAGGCTCGACGCGTTGCGACCTTCCGGACCAGGACGGAGTGGTGCGCCGATGCGTGGGTATCAGTGGACCGAGCCAAGGCACCGGCAAGGCGCTGCACGGGCTGGAATTCGGTGTCAAGCAGGCGTTTGATTTCCTGCCGGGTGTATTTTCAAATTTTGGTGTCGACGCCAATTTCACCTACTCGCCGAGCGATGTGGGTAAGGACATCGCCGGGAATACCATCCCATTCCAGGAAAATTCCAAGGAACAGGCAAACTTGATCCTTTGGTATCAAGACAAGAAACTGGAAGTCCGCGTCGCCGGAAACTATCGGTCCAAGCGCGCCGTGGCTCAAGACTACGGTGGCATCACCGGCTTCGAGGAATACCAGGATTCGACGTTCTACGTTGACGCGTCCACCAGCTATGAGTTCGCCCCTCACTGGACGGTGTTTGCCGAAGGTTCCAATCTCGCAAAAGAATCGGAGCACTATTACCTCGTTTGGCCCGATATGAAGCTGAACACGACCCAGTTCGAACCGCGTTATGCGATCGGAGTGCGGGCGCGGTACTAACAGCGGCGGTCAACGACGATCTAAAAAGCCTTTGATTAAGTCATGGAGGAAGGTGCGGCACCGCAATTTATCGCCGCACCTGCGACTTGCATCGCATCGACCCACATACAGTGCTTGGTGTGCGGGCGCAGTACGCACGTGCCACGTGACGGGGAGCCGCTTGCTAAGGCTGGTGGTGGGAGGCCTCGAGGCGGCCCGGCAAATGCCACTGAAACGCTTTTTGACCGAAGGGTGTTAGGCCGCTCGCGCCCCGCACCCCAAGCACCGCTTGAGGCCTTTGCTACTTCTGCCGCGGATCGACCAGATTCTCATCAGGCGCCTTCTGCCCCGCACGCCGCTGCATGAGCTGAGCGCTCAAAGCGCGTGCCGCATTTCGTACCTCTTCCTGCAGCGCCTGATCGGTGTCCAGCGCATCGTGACTGGTGGCATACGGGCCATAATAATCGATGTAACGATCAAGGCACGAACCGGCTCCCGCTTCGATCAGGTGCATGTCATTCAACCAATCGGAAAGGCAGCGTCGCAAAGTTTCTGTGCCGGCCGCGTCGCCATGCACGATGACCGAATAGGATCGCCCTGCGAGATGTTTCGGATATGGCCAACCCTCGAGCTCCAGCGCCTTCGCCTCCGCGGCGGATTTGCCGTGCGTGGTAGTCGGGTCCGGATTGCCTCCGTCTGCGCAGACCAGTCGATCCATCATGAGTTTCAGAACGCTCGGTGCTTGATACCAATAAACGGGCGTGACGATCATGATTCCATGTGCGGCGACCCACCGTGGGTAAATCTCGCTCATCCAGTCCGTTACCTGGCCCAGACTGTGATTGGGATAGCAGGAGCAAGGCCAGTGGCACAGCGGCATGGCGGTCGACACGCAGGCCTTACACGGGTAAATGACCTTGCCGAATTCAGAAGTGAGCGCACTCAAATCGAGCAAATCGACCTCGATCCGGGCGGCCTGGAAGATAGCGGCGGCCAAGTGCGTTAAGCGAAAGGTTTTCGACATTTCGCCGGGGCATGTCTTGTCGTTACGGGCAGCGCTGCAGATGAGCAGGACCCGCAGGGGCGCGCTGTCCAGATCGTGTCGAGCCTGAGCAATGCGGATCGCTTCTCGGGTCTCCAGCCAGTCCGTGGATAAATCGTATTTCGGATCCGCAAACTCCGCGCCCGCCGGTCGGGTAACTGGCGCCTTGCGGGCCGCTAAGTAGCCATCCCAAGCGATTTGCAACAGGCTATCGATAGCGGCGGCGCCATCAGCGAAAGCCGGATCCGCAAACCGGGCCCGGAAACGTCGCGCGAATTCCTCTGGCGACATCGGCCACGATCCTTGACCGGTTCGCACGGTAGGAGTTTTAGGAATCGCATTCACTGCTAGGCTGGCTTGACCGGGTACGTTATTTTTGGCTGGGCCACTGATTCTGTACAGCTAGCGTATTCGCTTCCCTATCGGCACCGCAGCAGGCGTGCTACCGAGAGTATCGTAAGGAGGTTCTGACAGCCGGCGTGAAACGTTTCCGCAAGTCATAGGGGTGGGCGTCTCAACCAGGCCGCACATTGCGGCACATTTCGTTATGAAACAACCCGCCCCTAGCTAGCGCTGGCGTTACGGCGGGACGGTACGGCCGTGGGCGGCGCGTCCGGATCGTCGAGGTTGACGGCCGTGAGTGCGCCGCCCCACACGCAGCCCGTGTCGATGGCCAATACTCCATCTCCGCGATGGAAGCCAAGCGTCGACCAGTGGCCGAAAATGACGCGCACCGCCGCGCTGGCGCGCTCCCTGACCTTAAACCACGGCATCCAAGGCGGCCGACTGTCCCCCGGCGGTCCCTTCTGGCGCAAGTCCACACGCCCTTGTGGCGTGCACACCCGCACCCGAGTGAGCACGTTGATAATAAACCGCAGCCGATCTTCTCCGCTCAGCGACTCGTCCCAGCGATCCGGCTCATCCCCGTACATCGCCGACAGCAGCGCGCGGGGGTCGCGCCGCAGCGCGCTTTCCACCTCGCCGGCGAGCTGAGCTGCCTGCTGAGCGTGCCATTGCGGCACCAGGCCGGCATGCACCAGCAAGTCGTGACGCGCACCGTCGTAATGCGCCAGCGGGCGTTCAATGAGCCAGGCTAGCAGCGAGTCGCGGTCGCTGGCGTCCAGAATTTCATCCAGGGTATCGCTGCGCCTCAAGCGATGATCAGGCACGAAAGCCACGGCCAGCAGATGCAGATCGTGATTGCCGAGTACGACGATTGCGTTGGCGGCCAGATTGCGCACGCGACGTAGCGTAGCGAGCGATTGCGGCCCGCGGTTAACCAGGTCGCCCGTAAACAGAAGCAAGTCGCGATCGGCGTTGAAGCGGATGCGCTGCAACAGCTCCTCGAGTTCTGCGCAGCAGCCCTGTACGTCGCCAATGGCCCAGCGGGTCATGGGAGCGAGCAGTCCTCGAAGATCAGTGCAGTAGTCCTGGCTTGGCCAGCCGGAAGGCGGCGATCGGCGCGTCGAATTGCTGACCGTCGTCCGCCAGCATCTGGTAACTCCCGTGCATAGAGCCCACCGGAGTCTCGAGCACAGCGCCACTGGAATAACGAAAGCCTTGCCCGGGTTGCAGGTGAGGCTGCTCGCCGACCACTCCCTCGCCGCGCACTTCCTGGATACGGCCGTTGGCGTCGGTGATGATCCAGTGCCGCGTCAGCAGCTTTGCCGGCACCTGTCCAGCGTTGCGCAGGGTGATCGTGTACGCGAACACAAATCGATGTTCGGCCGGTTCCGACTGCTCTTCGAGGTAAGCGGTTTCCACATCGACTTGAATCTGGTTTCGGTCATTCATGTTGCGCCCTAGCGTACTCTCATCGCCAACACGTCGCACGGAGCGCCGTGCAGCACCGTGTCTTCGGTCAGATTCACAAGGATCGAGAGTCCGTGGCGCTCGCGGCAGCCCAGTACGATCAGGTCGGCACCCACTTCGCGCGCTTGCCGCAAAATCTCTGCTTTGACGTTTCCGGTCGCCACTTGGCACGCATCAGCCGCTACTCCCAAGGTATCGGCCAAACCGACAATCTGCTCCCTGGCGCGTGCCACTACCCGGTCATCGATCTGCACCACTGGGACCAACGCATCACTCATGGGTTCCACGGGCACGAATTCGATGACGTGCAGGAGGCGCAACTGCGCCTGCCATTGCCGCGCGAGTTCGACGCTTTTGGCGGCAATGGCACGGCTCTGGTCGCTCAGGTCGATGGCCACCAGCAGTTGACGGTAACTTGACATACGACGGGCCTCGCTAAGCCATTCAGTACGTAGTGAATCACAGCGGCGCCCCTGAGGCTACTGCCAATGCCAGCTGTCCGAATTGCTCCGCCGCGAGGGTCTCAGCGCGCGCCCCCGGGTCGATCCCGGTGGCGCTGATCTGCGCGGCGCTGAGCAGGCCGCCAAGGGAATTTCGGAGCGTCTTGCGGCGTTGACCAAAAGCGGCGGTCACGACTGCTCCAAAGTGCGGTTGTGCGGCCCAAGGAGGAAGGTCCGGGCGCACCTGAAGCCTCACGACCGCCGACCACACCCGGGGTGCGGGTCGGAAGGCGCCGGGCCCGACCTCGAGCAGCCTTGTGGCGCGCACCTGGGGTGCCAGCATCACGCCCAGCCGACCGTATTGTTTGCTGCCCGGCTCCGCTACAATTCGCTCGACGACCTCCTTTTGCAGCATGAAATGCATGTCATGTATGTGTCGGCTGTAGGTGAGGAGGTGAAACAAGAGCGGCGTGGAAATATTGTAGGGAAGGTTGCCGACCACTCTCAGCGGACGCCCGAGTTCGCCGGCCAGCGCACCGTAATCTAGTTCCAGCGCGTCAGCCGTGTGTACGCGCAGCGCCGACTGCCCCTGGAATTGTCGGCGCAGCGCGGCCCCCAAGTCGCGGTCAATCTCAATCACATCGAGGGCGCCGGCGGCGGCCAGGAGCGGTGTGGTCAAAGCCCCCTGACCGGGGCCGATCTCCACGAGGGCCTCCGTGGGGCGAGGTGCGATGCAAGCGACGATGCGTGCGATGATTTCCGGATCATGCAGGAAGTGCTGTCCGAATCGTTTGCGGGCACGCATGCGCGGGGGGCGGGAGCGGGCGACTCAGGGCCGCGCGCTTAAGGCAGCGGCAAGCCGGATGGCCGCGAGCAAACTCCCTACATCGGCACGCCCGGTGCCGGCGAGGTCGAGCGCGGTACCGTGATCCACGGAAGTGCGGATGATGGGCAGTCCGAGTGTGACATTCACGGCGGCTCCGAAGCCCGCGTGCTTTAGCACCGGCAGGCCCTGGTCGTGATACATCGCCAGCACCGCGTCGTACATGTTCAAGTTTCGCGGCACAAACATCGTGTCGGCAGGATATGGACCGTGTACGTCGAGCCCGAATTCGCGCGCCGAATTCACCGCCGGCTTGATCACCCGCTGCTCTTCGGTACCCAGATGACCGCTTTCCCCGGCGTGCGGATTGAGGCCACAGACGCCGATTCGAGGCTTCAAGATGCCAAAAAGCTGCTGCAGCCCACCACTGAGAACGCGCAGCACGGCAAGCAGCCCGTCGTGGGTGATCGCATCGGGCACGGCACGAAGTGGCAAATGTGTGGTGGCCAGAGCAATGCGCAGTTCGCCGGCCACCAGCAGCATAACCGGCAGCGGGACCTTGCACAGTGCCGCGATGTATTCCGTGTGCCCGGTAAAGGACACGCCGGCGTCGTTGATTACGCTTTTGTGGACCGGTGCGGTAACCATGGCGGTAAATTCGCGATTCAGGCAGCCGAGCACCGCCCGGTCGATGAGTCGCAGTGTGGCAGTCGCGTTACGCAAATCCACCTGTCCAGGAACCGCCGGAGCGACCAGCGGCTGATGCAGCACGGTCAGTTTTCCCGCCGCACGAGTTGCGACAACACCGGGTGCATAAGCCTGAATTTCGCACGGCAGCCCGAGGCGCTCGGCGCGCTCACGCAGCATCGTGCGGTCCGCCAGGCACACCAGGGGGTACTCGCGCGCGCTTTGAGCGGTCACGACGCACAGGTCAGGTCCAATGCCCGCGCTTTCCCCGCAGGTCAAGGCGATCGGTAGCGCTGTGCTCAAGGCAATAGGGGGCGGGTTCTAGAGCCGGATTTCGACGTAAGCCTCGTCGCGCAACTGCTGCAGCCAGACGTCGGTGGCCTCATCGACCCGGCTTTCACGCAGCTGCGCGTAGGCCTGCTCGCGTTCGGCAGTCGCGGTGTTGTCGAAATCGCGGTGGCCCAGCACCTGCACGATATGCCAGCCAAACTGCGTCTTGAAAGGCTCGCTTATTTCCAGATCCTTGAGACTGCCAGCCTGCTTGGCGAACTCGGGCGTGAAAGTCTCCAGCGTCGTCCAGCCCAGGTCTCCTCCTTCAATGGCGGAGCCTGGATCAGCCGAACTGGCTTTGGCCAGCACGGCGAAGTCGGCACCTGCGAGAATCTGGGCACGCATTTCTGTGAGCTTTTGCTTCACCGTGGCGTCATCCTCCACCTCGCTTGTCTTGAGTAGGATATGGCGCAGATGCGTTTGTTTGATGATCTGCGTTCCCGACGAGGAGCGGACCTCATTGAGTCTGACCAGATGGAAACCGCTTCCGGTTTGCAGAATGTCGCTGACCTGGCCGGCCTTCATGCGCGGCACCACTTCGGACAAAAACGTAGGCAGCGAGGGCCCCTTGAGCCAGCCGAGTGCACCGCCTTCGAGCGCGGTCTGACTGTCGGAAAAGCTCACCGCCAGTTGATTGAAACCCTCGCCCTTGGCTGCGCGCTGCGCCACGTCCTCCGCCTTCTTACGGGCCTGCGCAAGCTGTGTCGGATTCGCGTCCTGTGCCACTGCTATCAGAATGTGCGAGACGTTGTACTCATTGGCTGCCGAGGCGGTGCTGCGCATACGCTCCATGTAGCGATCGAGTTCGCGCGGCGAGATGTTAATTCGCTGGACAACATCCCGTGAGCGCAGCATCTGGCGCTGAATCTCACGCCGCAGAGTTTTGCGGTACTCCGCATAAACAATGCCTTGGCCGGCGAGCTTCTCCGGCAACTGGTCGAAGCTGACCTTGTTGCGGGCGGCGATGTCCTGCAGCGCGGAGTTGACCTGCTCATCCGAGACGCTGATACCGGCATGATCGGCGCGCTGTTCCTGTATGGTCTCGAGCACCAGGCGCTCCAGCACCTGGCTGCGCATCACATCGGCGGCGGGCGGCGTGACATTCTGGGCCCGCAGGCGCTGCGTCACCTCAGCCACTTGGGCGTCAAGCTCACTTTCGGTCACTACGCCGTCATTCACGACCGCAACAACGCGCTCCAACGGGGTGCCATGGGTGGGGTGCGCACGAGGCACGGGAACGTCGGCTGCGGTTGCGCATGTGGTCCAAGCCAGGGTGGACGCCAGCAGCAGGTAAAAAGCGCGGAATTTCATTGCGGGGAGTATCCCTGAATCGACCCGTGCAGGAAAGAGTCGGCCCCGGATCCGACATTCGAAAGGCCCCTGAGTTCCAACTGCAGGTACCAGCCGGTCTCCCGGGTGCCAGATCGGTTGGTGATCGCATCGCGCACCACAAAGCGCACGCCCCAGCAGCTTTCGTGATACTGAAACCCGGCGAAATTCTCGACCGACTGGTGGTCAAGGAAAGAATATACGCTGCGCCCGTAGACGTCCCAGTGGCGACCCACCGGCCAGGCGGCGGAGGCGTCCACCTGATCCACACTGCCGCGCGTGAACCGGTAGCCAAGATTGATGACTTGGGTGCCCGAGCGCAGGTACTGGAGGCTCAGGTTCGATCTTTCGGTCTGCGATAACTCAGGATTCCATGCCAGATCGTAATGCAGGTTCCAGTGCCTGTACGCCGTCAAGTTCAGGGCGGCGATCAGATCGGAGCGTTTGCTGGTCGCCGGGCTCTCGTCCGGCAGAGTGACGCGCGGCTCAATAAAATTAAGGGTCTGTCCTACCGTGGCGCTTAAGAATTGCTGGCCGGTGCTGGCCTGCAGCATGCGAGTGGTGACGCCCATCGTCAACTGATTAGCGTCGCCAATTCGATCAAGTCCCGCGTAACGATTATCGCGAAACAGCGAGACATAGTTGGGATCGGGCAGATCGGTGTCAAACACAGGCAGCGTCGACTGATCGCGATAAGGGATATAAACGTATTTGATCCGCGGCTCGAGTGTCACCCGGCGCGCGCCGTCTGCCCCGGCACTGCGCTCAAGTTGTATGGCGCTGTCCAGGGTCATGATCGGTAGGCTGCGGTTGAGCGTCGCGTCCGCCGTGGGCGCGTGGTTTAAGTCGTAGGCGGTGAGATTGAAGGCCGCGTGCGGGCGCAGGTAAAAGCCTGGCCGCTCGTAGTTGTAGCCGACGCCCGGCTGCACCCACCCGCGCCAGCCGGTGGTGCCGATATCGCGCTGGAAGTCGATCAATTCGCTTTCCAGATCACTGCTCAAGCCTGAAGTGCCCTCCCAACGGCCGATGGCCGTGAGCCGCGGCAACTGCCAGTACGGGCGACCGGTCGGATCGGCATCGGCGGCAATGAGCTGCCGGTCGAGGGTCTGGAAAGTCAGCACCTGTGCGCTCAACTGCCACACGTCATCGCGGCGCGTCAGATTCAGGTCGCGCGGTAGAAAAACCGTGCTGCTAGCCAGCGGACCGCTGTTGAAATCCTCGAAGTAGTGCGTGTCACTGACGTTCTGCACGTTGATTCGCATGCGCCACTGGTCGCTGAGGTTATCGATCACGTCCAGACGCTGCCAGCTGCGATTGGCATTCTGGAGCTGATTGTCACCCGGCAGGTAATTGACGCGCAGCATTCCTTGTCCGTCTTTTTCGAGCACGCGATACTCAGCTCCCAAATCAACACCGCGACGGGTGTAAACGGTTGGCGCCGCGGTCAGGTCCTTGTTCGGGGCGATGTTCCAGTACCAGGGGATGGAGAATATGGCACCACTTTGCGAGGAGCTGCCGAGCGTCGGATAGAGAAATCCGGATTGGCGGGCACTGCTCAGCGGAAACGAAATCCACGGCAGGTACAGTATCGGCACGTCCTTGAAGACCACTACGGTGTGATGGCCCACCCCACGCAGCGTTTTGGTGTCGAGCGTAATCTTGCGCGCGCGCAGCTCCCAATCCGCAACGCCCTTGGGGCAGGTGGTATAGCTGACGTTCTCAAGCTCAAAAATATCCGGCTGCACGGTCGATATGGCTTCTGCTTCGCCGCGGCCCGGGTGTTGCAGTAGTTCAAACTGTGCGTGCCTGAGCTGAGCGCCTGAGTTGCTGTAATTGCCGGTATCTCCAATGATGCGCACCGCCGCGTCCTGGAGGTGCACGGTGCCCGACATCTTAAGGTCCTGCGTAGCAGCCACGTAGCTGAGATGATCACAGTGCATCTCCTTGCCATCAACGCTGACCGCTACGTTGCCGGTCAGTTCGGTATCACCGTTTTCGGAGACACTGATTTGACAGCCTGACCAGTGGATGGTCCCCGGCGCCTCAGCAGCGGCAGGGACAACCTCAGAAGATGGGGCAGGCGGGCATTCAGGCGCGGCGGCGCGCACGTTGCCGGTGACCGCGCACAGCAGCAACACGATAAACAGGCAGCCGCGATAGTGCGGGAGGGAATTCATGGGCGCGGCCATTATAATGGCCGTTATTGCGCATAGGCCCAGGCAATCACGCCGGGCATCTCATATCAGGTGTGGGTGATCGATCAATGGGCGATGTGCGGATTGCACTGATTCGGGACTGGCTGGCAAGCGAACTGGGTTGGAAGCACGACCTGCGGCTTGAGCCCGCCTCGGCCGACGCTAGTTTTAGGCGGTACTTTAGGGTTTGGCGGCCATCCGGTTCCACCGCCGTGGTCATGGACGCCCCGCCGGATAAGGAGAACATCGGACCGTACCTGCACATTGGCAACTTGCTGCGGGGTTGCGGCGTGCACGTGCCCGAGGTTGAAGCGGCCGATGCGTCGCGCGGATTTCTGTTGCTCGAGGACCTGGGTGCCACCCATATGCTGGCAGGCCTGGACGCGGGCGGGGATCCCGACCAACTCTACGGCCAGGCGCTGGCAGCGCTGACCTTGATTCAGTTGCATGGTGGAGCGGCCACCCGCGAGCTCGCCCCTTACGGTGCGGAAGTGCTTGAGCGCGAAATGCGTCTGTTGCCCAGTTGGTTCTGTGAGCGTCACCTGAGGCTCACGCTGAGCGTTGAGGTCTCCGCCCTGCTAACCGAAACATTTGATTTTCTGATCCGCGAGGCGTTGGCGCAACCGGTTGTATTCGTTCATAGGGACTACCACTCGCGCAACCTGATGATCACCGCGGAGCGCAGTCCAGGGGTTATCGACTTTCAGGATGCGCTCGCCGGCCCGATAGGCTACGACCTGGTCTCGCTGCTCAAAGATTGTTACGTTTCCTGGCCCCGGGCGCGCGTCGCCGCGTGGCTGGATGATTACCGCTCGCGCCTGCGCGCTGCGGGCGCCAACGTTGGTGTCGATGATGACCAGTTTCTGCGTTGGTTTGAACTCGCTGGCCTGCAGCGGCACCTCAAAGTGCTCGGTATCTTCTGCCGCTTGTGGTACCGCGACGGCAAGCGCGAATATCTGGCTGACCTGCCGCTCACGCTGGAATATGTGCGCGGCACCGCCGCGCGTTACGCGGAGCTGCGACGCTTTAGCGCCTGGGTCGAAGCGACGCTGGCGCCGGGGCTGGAGGCAGCCAACGCGCGCGCCCTTTCGAGCGTGCCCGCGTGAAAGCAATAGTGCTGGCCGCCGGTCGTGGCGAGCGGCTGCGGCCGCTGACCGATCACACGCCCAAGCCCCTGCTGATCGTGCGCGGCAAGGCACTGATCGTCTGGCACCTGGAGGCTTTGGCCCGCGCCGGCGTGCGCGAGGTCGTGATCAACTTGTCGTGGCTAGGGGAGTCGATACGCCAGGGCCTGGGTAGCGGGGAGCAGTTTGGTGTGCAGATTCGCTACAGCGAGGAGCCTGCGGGTGCGCTCGAAGTGGGCGGCGGCATCTTTCGGGCGTTGCCGCTGCTGGGTGGGGAGCCTTTTCTCGTCGTCAACGGCGATACCTACACGGATCTGGACTTCGCGAAGCTTGCGATCGCGTCCGGAGCGCTGGCCCACCTGGTCCTGGTGCCGAACCCCGAGCACCATCCCGGTGGCGATTTTGTGCTGCGGGGACACGAGGTGTTGGCAGGCGCTACACCGCGACTGACCTACTCGGGAATAGGCGTGTTTCGTTCCGAATTGTTCGCGCACTGCGCTGCGGGACGTTTCCCACTCCTGCCGCTGCTGCAGGAGGCTATCGCGAAGCGCCGCCTCAGCGGCGAGCGGTATGATGGGCAGTGGACCGATGTAGGGTCCGTACAGCGCCTTAGGGCGCTGAATGATTCGCAATCCGAAATGCGCGGGTCTTAGCTCATGTCTGAATTTAAGAACATCCCGGTCATAAGCACGGCGACTCGCAGTGGTGAGAAATACCTCACGCCGCAGGGCTACACGGCGATCAAGGATGGCGTGCGTGCGCGCGGCGAACCTGAACGACGCGGCCTGGCAGCTAAGCCCCGCTGGCTCAGGGCACCGTTGGCCGCCGGCGCGGGTTACGAGGCGGTACGCCAGACGGTTCGTGAGCATCGCTTGGCCACGGTCTGCGAAGAGGCCAAGTGTCCAAATATTGGCGAGTGTTGGAATGCCGGCACTGCCACCATCATGGTTATGGGCAAGGTGTGTACCCGGGCCTGTCGCTTCTGCGCGGTCGACACCGGCAATCCTCACGGCTGGCTCGATGCGGCGGAGCCGGCGAATGTCGCCGCCAGCGTCGCGCTCATGCAGCTCAGGTATGTAGTGCTCACCTCGGTCGATCGTGACGATCTCGAGGATGGGGGTGCGGCGCATTACGCCGCGTGCGTGCGTGCTATAAAAAATCGCACGCCCGCCACGGCGGTCGAGGCGCTGACACCGGACTTTCAAGGCGTATTGCGCGATGTTGAGTTGGTGGTCGATTCCGGTCTTGATGTGTACGCGCAGAATATCGAGACCATACGCCGCCTGACCCATCCGGTGCGGGATCCTCGTGCCACCTACGAGCAGACTATGGCGGTGCTCGCGCACGCCAAGTCACATCGGCCCACGATACTCACCAAGAGCAGCCTAATGCTGGGGTTGGGGGAGACGGACGCCGAGATCGGCGAGTGCATGGACGATCTGCGCGCCGCCGGGGTTGACCTTCTGACGCTTGGCCAGTATTTGCGGCCGACGATCCATCATCTTCCGGTCGAACGCTTCATTCCGCCCGAGGAGTTTCTGCGCTACCGTCAATGGGGACTGGCGCGCGGCTTCCGCGAGTGTGTGGCTGGCCCATTGGTGCGCTCGAGCTACCGCGCGGAGCAGGCACTCGCCGGCAACAACGCGGGCTTGCGCGACGGCACGGCGCAGTCAGGATCGTGAACGCCGCGCCGCAAGCCGCAGATACGGGCATATGCGTCAAGTGGCTTGGGCTGGCGCCGTACGAGCCAACTTGGCGCGCCATGCAGAAGTTTACCGAGGGTCGCGATGCCGCAACCGCCGACGAATTATGGCTACTCGAACATGAGCCCGTGTATACCCTGGGTCTCAATGCTGATGCGGGGCACGTCCTGGATCCCGGTGCAATCCCGGTCGTGCGAATTGACCGAGGTGGCCAGGTAACTTATCACGGTCCCGGTCAGCTCATAGTCTACCCATTGATCGATGTGAGGCGTGCTCATATGGGAGTTCGTGATCTGGTCAGCGCACTCGAGCGCGCGGTCATCGAGTTCGCCGCCCGCCATGGCATCGCCGCAGTGTGTCGCGAGCGGGCGCCGGGGGTGTATGTGCACGAACGCAAGCTAGCCAGCGTCGGATTGCGTATTCGTCGCGGCGGCAGTTATCACGGCCTGGCGCTTAACGTGAATATGGACCTGGGACCTTTTGGTCGCATCAATCCATGCGGCTATGCGGGCCTGGAAATGACCCAGCTCGCAGCGCTTGGCGCGCCAGGTGATGTCCGGCAGACCGCCCTCGAGTTCGCACCGATCCTGCTCGAGCACCTTGGACGCGGTGCGGGAGTTGACTTCAGCAACCTTCGCGGCGCCTGATCACAGAACCATCAAAACGCCCGGAATGTCCTTGATGTCGGCGAACAGTGCGGCTATTTGCTGAGCGTCGCGCGCCTGTATGGTGTAGGTCACGGCAAGAAAATTTCCCTGCGCCGAGGAGCGTTCAGTGGCCTCCGCGGCGACTGCAGCCCCGGTATGGCGGCCGAAAACGGCATCGACGTGAGCGCGTGGCTCGGCGCCGGAGCGCATCATCACTTTGATGGGGTACGCGCACGGGAAGGTGAGTAATTCAGGCGTGGCCATTGCGGCCAGCATAGCGCGGACGCAGGCCCACGAGCCACCGCTGTCTCGGCACGCGTGCGTCGCGGCCGGAGTCGAAATCGGGTAAGAATAGACCTTACGCCCGTGGTCGACAGAACAGTCGCGCGGCTGCTGATCTCTCACCCTTTCCTGCCCTTCGCCTGGTACCCACACCTGCGTAATCTGGCGCAGCGGCCCTGGCTCATCGCGGCGCTGGCCAGCTGGGGCATCGCGCTGTTGAGCACCTGTTCCAGGTCCCCGTCGACCGTTTGGGGCACACTGAGATGTCTCTGGGGCAGCTCAAGATCCTCCAGGAAGTCATCACACTGAGCGGGTTTGAGCCCGTCGCCTGGCTCTATATGGACGAGCCGGTCACGCTCAACCCCCGCGCCATGTATGTGCGGGGCTGTCTATTTCATGTATCGGCACTAGGCATGCGGGTCGATGCCACAATTCGCGCTGCCACCGATGAGGACGGGGCGGACTTGGCGCGAATATATAATCATTACATCACCTCACATGGTCTTTACTTTCGAAGAAGTTGTGGTGAACGCCGCTGAGATGGGCTCCCGGGTGAACGAATTCACGCGCTCGGGCTGCCTTGGCTTGTCGTGCAGTCTCCGGTCGACGTGAAGGGCTTTGCGACCAGTCGCTGGAAAGCGCGCTACGTCTACCGCTTTTCGGTCGAGTCCACGGTCTATCTGGCAACCGAGGCTTGCGGCCACGGACTGGGGATGGTGCTCTATTCGACGTTGCTGGCGCGCCTCGTGGATCTGGATTGTCATACGGTCATCGTCGGCATTGCGTTGCCAAATAAAGCCAGCGTGGCGTGGCACGAGAAGCTAGGCATGCGAAAGTTGCGCATTTCGCTGAGGTGGGTTTCAAACTTGGCCGTTGGTCGACGTCGGCTATCGCCATAAATTATTGCCAGGCTAATTCCTCGAGGGCGTCTAGTGCGTGGTGCGTGCCCAGCTGGCCCCTATGAGGGCGTGCATGCGACGCCACACCGGGCCGGGTCGCCCGATACCCACCGTCGCCCCGTCCAGCTGCGTTACGGGCATGACTCCGCGGGTGGCGGCGCTGAGCCAAATCTCCTGGGCGTGGCGCAATGTGGCCTCACTGACGGGCACCGAGCGGCAGGGCATTTGCTCGCGGGCGGCAAGTTCCTCAATGAGCCCGCGTGTGGTCCCGGGGAGCAATTGGTGGCTACGTGGCGGCGTGAGTATCTCGCCGCCCACCACGACGTGCACGGCTGAGGCGCTGGCGTCTGTAAGCCACCCATCGCGCAGCAATATGATCTCTGCCGCGCCCGCTTCGACCGCCTGCTGTCGCAACAACACATTGGCCAGCAGCGCCACAGACTTGATGTCACAGCGCGCCCAACGCGTGTCAGCGGCGGTGATGCACGCTACGCCGTTTTCAAGTGTGTCCGGCGACACCACCGGCAAGGGTGAGCAAAACCCGAATATTGTCGGTTCAACATCTGGAAGCGGGGCGTGATTGCGCCCAAACTCGGAGCCACGAGACACCTGCAGGTACACATAGAGATCTCCGCCGCCGTTGGCGGCCGCCAACTCCTGCACGATTTCAGCCCAGCGAGCGTCGCTGTGTGGATTACGGATCCGCATTTCGGTCAAGCTGCGGCGCAGGCGGGCGATATTGGCAATAAGCCGCGAAGCATAGCCGACATGAAAGGCGACGACTTCGTAGACACCGTCACCGAACAGAAAGCTCCGGTCGAGTGGGGAAATTCGTGCCTCACGCAGCGGCATGAGTGTGCCGTTGAGATAGCACACTGGCAGAGGATCGGCCATGCAAAACTCCCGCGCTGTTAGAACCAGAGGATGACGGTGTCGATCAGGCGCCGCCAAAGTCCTCCCTGGGGTACCGCCGCCACCGGATAGAGTGGCACGTTGGCGACCGCTTTCCCGGCCACGGTTACTTGCAGTTGCCCGAGCGCTGTATTGGCCGCCAGAGGTGCGATCAGGGGCTGATGCACATCGGTGCGTACCGCGACCGTGCCGGCTTGGCCGCGGGGCACTGTCACCTGTACGGCCTTTAACGGAGCCAGAGCGATGTACTGCTCGGAGCCTTTGTAAACGCGCGCCTTCAACACCATTTCCCCTGCCTTCTTGAGCGGCACCGTTTCGAAAAAATTAAAACCATAGTTAAGCAATGCGGCGCTTCCGGATTCCCGTGCCTGCACGCTCGGGGAGCCCAAGACCACGGAAATCAGCCGCATGCCGGAACGCATTGCCGAGCTGATCAGGCAGTAGCCGGCCGTGTCCGTGTGGCCGGTCTTGATGCCATCGACGCTCGGATCGCGTTCCAGCAGACCGTTGCGGTTTTCCTGGCGTATATTGTTCCAGGTGAATTCCCGCACAGCGAACGTGCCATAGTATTCTGGAAAGTCGCGGATGAGCGCGCGCGACAGGGTCGCCAAGTCGCGGGCTGTGCTGTAGTGATTGGGGCTGGGTAATCCGCTCGAATCCTCAAAGTGCGTGCCACGCATGCCGAGCCGCTGGGCGTAGCCATTCATCATCTGCACAAATGCGCCTTCGCTGCCGGCGATGCGTTCGGCGAGCGCGATGGTGGCGTCGTTGCCGGACTGGATGATCATTCCCTTGATCAGCACGTCGACAGGTACTCGCGTGCCCACCTGCACAAAGGTGCGCGAACCTGCAGCGTGCCAAGCATGTTCGCTGATCAATACGGTTTCGTTCATCTTCAGCCGCCCATCGCGCAGCGCGCTAAACACGGCATAGGCACACATGAGCTTGGTCAGGCTCGCCGGTTCGATGCGTTGGTCCGCACCTTGCTCGGCCAGCAGCTGGTCGGAACCAAAGTCGACCAGCACCCAGGTGCGCGCTTGTACCACCGGCGGACCCGCCATGGGAGCCGCCCCCGCTGTGGCCGGTGGCGGCGTCGCAGGCGCCGTGATTTGACGGTGGGTTGCGGGCGCCGCGTTGTGCCGTGTGGCCGCCGATAATGGCGCGCCGGCGAAGAGGGGAATTGCGATTCCAAGAATCAGGAAGCTCGACTTCATCAGCGGGTCTCCGGCGGTGGCGTAGGCGGGCAGCGGGTGTGCGGCGGGCGGCAGTGTAGCGGCATGACTTAGTCGGTGGCGAGCCGTGCCTCCGGGTAACCCAAGCTTGCCAACTGCGCCGCCAAGCGATCGAATTCCTTAACAGTGGAGATCGGGCCGATCCGAATCCGCCGCAGCGTCCGGCCCGATTCAGAGCGGGTGAGCGCAGATACTCCTGGGATCCCGATGCCCTGCAGCCGTTGGATCAGGCGCTGGGCGTTGCCTTCGTCAGCGAACGCTCCCACTTGAATATATAAGGCCACCGGGGCGCCGACAGGTTCAGAATACTCGGCCTCGGGCTCCCGGACCGCTGCGGCAGTACCCGCAGGGGCCACGGGGATCGACACTATAGACGGGGTCGGCGTAGCAACGCTGGCGTTGGGACCGATGAGCGGCTTGGCGGCTGCGACGATCGGAGCGGCTGGTGCGGTGCCCGGTGCATCGGGCCCGACGATGCGCAGCTCTACGAAGGCGGTGCCGGTCCGAACAATGTCGAGCCGCTTCGCGGCCGAATAGGACAGATCAACGATGCGGTTACCGACGAAAGGTCCTCGGTCGTTGATCCTGACGACCACCGTGCGGCCATTGCGTAAATTGGTAATGCGCGCGTAACAGGGGATCGGCAAGGTCTTGTGGGCCGCCGTCATGCCGTACATGTCATAGCGTTCGCCGCTCGAGGTGTTGTGCCCCTGAAAATCGGGTCCGTACCAGGAGGCCACGCCACGTTCAACATAATCGTCAGCACTCGCCAACACTTTATAGCGTTGACCGTTCACCTCGTAAATGGGTGGATTGCCGTGGCTGCTGCGTGGTTCGGTGTGCGGTACCGCATCCGGGATGTTAGCTGGCGCGGGCAACGACTTGATTTTTTCCGCGGCGTGTCGCGGCGTACTCGAGCAGGCGGCTAGCACAAATCCCAGTGTTGCGGCCAGAGCGACCCGCGGCGCACGCATCAGGGCGCGTCCGGCGCCAGAACACGGGCAGCGATAGCTTGAGCCAAATCATTCACCGCCATGGCGTACATGGGGCTGCGGTTATAGCGCGTGATCACATAGAAATTGCGGAATCCGACGCGATAGCTGGTTCCCGAAGCGAGCGCGGCCGGAATAACCACGCAGGCAGTGCCATCATCGAGAAGGCTGTCCACCTTCATACCCCGTTGGCGCAGTGCCCCAAGCGTGGTATCGAGTGTGACGGCCGAGGGCATGGCGGGGGCGGGGGCGCTGCCGAGCGTCGCCTCGGCCAGCACCGGCTGAGCGTATTCCCATCCATGTTTCTGCAGATAATTGGCCACGCTTGCAAATATGTCGGCCCAGTCGGTCCATAGGTCCGGGTGTCCGGCACCGTCCTCATGGACCGCAAAGTGCTGGAAACTCGAGGGCATGAACTGCGCTGCGCCCATCGCGCCGGCGTAGGATCCGAGCGCCGTAAGCGGGTCGATCCCGTCGTCCCGGGTGAGCAGTAAAAACTGCTCGAGCTCGCGACGAAAAAATTCTCCGCGCGCCGGATAGTCGAAGGCCAGCGTGCTGAGGGCATCAAGCACGCGATAGCGGCCCATGAGGCGACCAAAATAGGTCTCGACACCGAGTATGCCCAGCACGTACTCGGGCTGCACATGCCGTTCCATGGCGATCGCGTCAAATAGCTCCCGATGGTCGCGCCAAAGCCGCGCGCCGGCGTCGATACGCGCATCGTTGAGGAAACGTGCCCGATACTCCCACCACGCCAGCGACTTCTCGGCGGGCTTGGTCATGGCATCGATGATTTTCGGCTGCGGCTCGGCCTTGGCGAGCATCACCTCGACCGCATCACGGGGCATGCCCAGCGTGACCATGTGGTCGATGAAGGCACCGATATCGGCGCGATCCAAATCAAAGTGTGTCTGTCCGGCCGCCGAAGGCTCGGCCGCCGTGCCCGATTGGGACTGAGCCCGTGCGGGCATGGCGCACAATGCGAGTGGCAGCGCGGGCACCAACACCAAGAGCAATAGCAGGCCGCGCGAGATCACGAGTTGACGAGTTTCCGGTGCGAGTACAAGCCCATGAGAATACCGAAGCCGGCCAGGAGCGTCACGACCGAGGTGCCGCCATAGCTGATTAATGGCAAGGGCACGCCGACCACCGGCAGCAACCCAGTGACCATGCCCGCGTTGATGAACACGTATACGAAAAACGTCAATGCCACACTTGAACCCAGCAGCCGGGCGAAAGTGCCGCTGGCCTGGGTCGCCAGAAACACCGCACGCGAAACGATGACGAGGTACAACAGCATCAATACGATTAATCCGAGCAGCCCGAACTCCTCCCCTATCACGGCAAAAATAAAATCCGTCGAGCGTTCCGGCAAAAAATTGAGCTGCGCCTGACTACCATTCATCCAACCCTTGCCAAACAAGCCGCCCGAGCCGATGGCGATCTGCGACTGAATAATGTGGTAACCCGAGCCGAGCGGATCGGACTGCGGGTCGAGGAAAATCCGTATGCGCTGGCGCTGGTAGTCGTGCAGGAAATTCCACCCCACCACTGCGGCGCCGGCCCCGGCTAAGGCAAGGCCGACGATGACCTGCCATTGAAGCCCGGCCATCAGCACCACCAGCGTCCCGGCGGCGAAGATCAGCACGGCCGTGCCGAGGTCGGGCTGCATTGCCACCAGCGCCACCGGGAGCAGGATGATGGCCGCCAAGATCAGCAGGTTTCTCCAGTCGGGCGGCAGGCGACGATCATGCATGAACGAGGCGGCCAGCATGGGTACGGCCAGTTTCATGATCTCCGAGGGCTGAAAGCGGATTAGGCCCACATCGAGCCAACGCTGTGCGCCTTTGCCGACGTAACCGATGGCATCCACCACCAGCAACAGCAGCACTCCGACACCGTACAGCCACGGGGCAAGGCTGCGCAGAAAGTTCGGGCTGCTTTGCGCCAATGCGATCATCGCCACGGTGCCGATGCCGATACGCATGAGCGTGCGCAGTATCGTCTCTGGGCTTTGACCCGAAGCACTGTACTGGACCACCAGTGCGTAAATGGCCAACAGCCCCAAGCCCACCAGCAGCGGGCCATCGAGTTTGAGCGCCGACAACAGTCGCGCTGTCGCGGAAAAAGTGCGCCGGGCGGGCGAGTCGCGATTCTCATCCATAATCATGGCTGACTCACGCTCTTGGAGACGGTTGCGGTTGCCGGAGCCGGCGAATCCTCGAGCAGATAGGCGTCCATGACGGCCCGGGCAATGGGCGAGGCGGCGGCGGCGCCAAAACCGCCGTTCTCCACCAGCACACAGATCGCGATCCGGGGCGCTTCAGCGGGCGCAAAGGCGATAAACCAGGCGTGATCGCGCAATCGTTCGGCGACCGTATTCGCGTTGTACTTGGCGTTTTGCGCGACGGTGAAAACCTGGGCAGTGCCGGTTTTGCCGGCGATGGTATACCGGGCGTCCTTGCTGATAGCCGCCGCCGTGCCGTAGGTCGTGGCACCGATCATGCCCTTAACCACCAGCGCCCAGCTGGCATCGCTGATGCCCTTGGGGCCAGCTGCGGCCATCGGTGCATTCCGGACAATCCGCCCTGCCGCATCGCGTACGCCCATGACCACCCGCGGCTTGAAGCTCTTGCCGCGTTCGGCCAGCACCGCCACCATGTGCGCAAGCTGCAACGGTGTCACCAGAAGATACCCTTGGCCCACGCCAAAATTCACGGTTTCACCCGGAAACCATACCTGGTCCTCGGGGCGCTTGAAGGCGAGTTTCTTCCAGGCCGGTGTAGGCAGCAGCCCGGGTTTCTCGCCGCTGATGTCGATGCCGGTCAGCGAACCGATTCCGAATTGCGCGGCAAAGGCGGCGATTCGATCGACGCCCAGCTGTGCGGCCAGGCCGTAGAAATACACATCGCACGAGCGAGCCACAGCGTCAACCATGTTGACCTCGCCGTGCTTGCCACCCTTGCCTTCGCGGAACTGGCGGGTGCTCCCCGGCAGATGGAACGTGCCATTGCAGAATTCCCGCCGCTCGGGGTCAACGATGTTATAGCTAAGCCCGGCCAGCGCCATCATCGGCTTTATGGTCGAACCCGACGGATAGGCGCCGCGCAGCGCGCGATTGAGCAGCGGTTTATCCTCGTTGTTGATCAGCACTGCGTACTCGGCGCGTGTCAAACCTCGGCTGAACAATGTCGGATCAAAGCCTGGGTGACTGACGAGCGCGAGGATGTCGCCATTGGCCGGATCAAGTGCCACGACTGCGCCGCGCCGCTCGCCGAGCGCCGTTTCCGCGGCTTGCTGGGCGGACAGGTCGATTGACAACATCAGATCGGTGCCAGGCACCGGGGCGGAAGCCAGTAGATCCGGTTGGTAGGCGCCCTGAAATTTAACCGAGCGCCCCTGCGCGTTGACGAGTATCTGTTGGTAGCCGTTGAGGCCGTGCAGTCGCGTCTCGTAGGCGCTCTCGACACCGAGTTTCCCGATGAGCGTCGTACCGGCATAGCCGGGCTTGTCGATACGATCAAGATCGTCCTCGCTCACAGCCGCGACGTACCCCAGCGCATGTACACCCAGTGCGCCGTAGGGATAGTGGCGGGTCTGACGGGCGCGCAGTTCCACACCCTGGAATTCGTAACGATGTACCGCGAACCGCCCTATCTCCTCGTCTGAGAGCCGTAGCTTAATGGGTACGCTGTCAAATACGCGGCGCGAGCGAATTATGCGCCGCAAGGGCTCGATATCGTCGGGGTCCAGCAGCTTGAGCTTGGCCAGGCGTTGCAATGTGTCGCCCAGATCCGGGGTTTGTTCCGAAATCAGTTCAAGCTGAAAGGCCGGCTCGTTATCGACCAGCACGCGGCCGCGGCGGTCGAGGATCAACCCGCGGCTGGCTGGAATCGGATCCAGTCGCACGCGATTGCCCTGCGAGAGCTCCAGGTAGTAGTCATGACGAATGATCTGCAGGTAGGCGAGCTTGCCGAGCAGGCTTAAACTCAGTAAACCGATAATCAGTATCGCCGCGAAGGTGCGACTGGAAAAGATGCGCTGTTCGTTCCACTGATCCTTAATTCGCATGCGAGACCCGTGCGCCTGCTGCGCTCAGCGCGCCGAATGAAAGCGGCCCAGCATGCCGACGATAACCGGCCAGAGGAGCGCGCCGATAAAGGTATGTACCCACCGCAGCGGACTGGACATCGAGCGCCCGGTCCAACCGTCAATCAGCCAAAGCAGCAGCTCGTAGGCCAGTAGCGCCACCAGCACGTACAGCGATTGCTCAAAGATGGGTTTGGCGCGCGTGAGCAGATTCAGTCGGAGCGCAAGGTAGGTGAGAAATGAAAGCGCCAGGGCGTGTTCCCCCAGCAACGAACCTTGGAACACATCGAGCGCCAGTCCGCCAAAAAATCCTAGCGCCATGCCGGCCACAAAAGGAGCCATCGTCGACCAATACAACACTGCCAACACCAGAAAGGCCGGCCGAATGACGGGCAGCCACCCGGGCAGGGGCAGGATGCTGAGTACCAGGGCCACAATGGATGTGAGCAGAATAATCGGCAGGGTTTCGCGGCTGATCACGGCTTGCTGTTGGCCTTCGACTTCGCCTTGGGCTTATCTCGCCGCGCCCCCTCGGGCTTTTCGGTGCTTGGAACGACACTCGCTGCGGCTGCCGGCGTAGGTGAGCTGGCCTCGGCCAGCGCCTCCGGTGCGGGCGGGGCCGCCGGGTTGGCCGGGTCGAACTCGATCAACAACACCTCACGGGCCCGGCCGACCTTCGCTTGCGGTTCCGCGCGCACTTGCGCGAGCAGCTGATTCGCCTCGCGGCGCACGCCAGTGATGCGCCCGACCGGATAGCCGGCGGGGAACACACCCCCCAAGCCCGAGCTGGTCAGCAGGTCGCCGCTTTTGACGTCGGCATTGGCCGCCAGATAGGGCAGCAGTATTTCGTCCGTATTGCCCGAACCCACCGCGATGGTGCGTAGGCCGTTGCGCGCCAACTGTACCGGGATCGCATGTTCCGGATCCGTGATCAGGATGACTTCGGAACTCCACGGACCTATGTGGGCCACCTGCCCCAGGATGCCGGTGCCGTCTACGACCGGCTCGTTCAACTGAACGCCCTGGTGTCTGCCCTTGTTGATGATCAGGCGCTGGCGCAGGGTGCCCGAGTCGACACCGATGACCTCGGCGACCAGCCACTTCTTGATCAGCGGGGGCAGTGCGGCCTGCAGCTCGCGCAACTGCGCGTTTTCCTGCTCCAGCGCCTGGTGGCGCAACATGGCCAGCTGCAGTTCCTGGACCTGGGTGTGCAATTGCTGGTTCTGAGCCCGCAGCGTGCCGCGCGTCGAGAAACTGTCCGTCATCCAATGCCAGGCCGCGAGCGGAGAGTTAACCGCGATTTGCACCGGATACGCAGCCGCGTCAAGGCCGTAACGGATGCGCTCCGACCAATGTGCGCGCTGATCCAGATGCATCAGCGTTAGTGACAGTATGGCGTAGACGGTGAAGCGCAGACCGGGCGAAGGGCCGCGGCCGTAGATAGGTCGACCAATGCTTGTGCCGAAGCCGGCCACTTCACTCCAGTCCGAAGTGACCTGGGCCCAGTTGATCCATGAGTTCTAGGATGCGACCGCCGCCGCGCGCCACACACGTGAGTGGATCATCGGCGATGACCACGGGCAGCCCGGTTTCTTCCATCAGCAACTTGTCGATGTCGCGTAGCAGGGCACCGCCACCGGTAAGCACGATGCCGCGCTCGGCCACGTCGGCACCCAGCTCGGGCGGCGTTTGTTCCAGCGCCTGTTTGACCGCACTGACGATGCCCTGGAGTGGCTCCTGCAGGGCCTCGAGAATTTCGTTACTGTTGAGCGTGAAGCTGCGCGGCACGCCCTCGGACAGGTTTCTTCCCTTGACCGACAGCTCGCGCACCTGCTGGCCAGGATAGGCCGAGCCTATTTCAATCTTGATGCGCTCGGCGGTCGCTTCGCCGATCAGGATTCCATAATTTCGGCGCACGTAATTCATGATGGCGTCATCGAAGCGATCACCGCCGATGCGCGCCGAGCTTGCGTAAACGATGCCGTTTAGAGACAGCACCGCCACTTCGCTGGTGCCACCGCCTATGTCCAGCACCATTGAACCGCGCGCCTCCTGCACCGGCAGGCCCGAGCCCACGGCGGCAGCCATCGGTTCACTGACAATCGCCACGTTGCGCGCGCCGGCGCCTTCGGCCGACTCACGAATCGCGCGACGTTCAACCTGAGTGGAGCCGAACGGTACGCATACCAGCACTCGTGGTGATGGCTTGAGGAAACGGTTGCCGTGCACTTTGTTAATAAAGTACTGCAGCATCTTCTCGGTGTAGGTGAAATCGGCAATCACGCCGTCTTTCATCGGCCGTACCGCGGTGATATGTCCCGGGGTTCGTCCGATCATCCCCTTGGCTTCGGTGCCGACTGCGACGATGACCTTGCCTCCGCGCGAAGGTTCATCCTGGACGGCGACCACCGAAGGCTCATTGAGCACGATGCCCCGGTCCCTGACGTAGATCAGGGTGTTGGCTGTTCCCAGGTCAATGGATAGGTCGCTCGAGAAATAGCCGCGCAAACGTTTGAACATGGGGCAGGCGAGACCTTATGTGGCCGGGGCGGAAAAGCGCCCGGTAATCTAGCAACCGACAGGACATTCCACAAGGCGAGGTGTATGATTTTGCGCCCATTTTTCCGAAACTTTTTGGCATCACTCCATCATGAGTTTGACCCGTCACGACATCGACAACATTGCCCACCTGGCTCGATTGGCGCTTACCGAGGCCGAGATCCCGGTCTACATCGACAGCCTTTCGCGAATCATCGAGCTGGTGGGTGAACTGGATCACGCCGCCACCACTGGCGTCACGCCCATGTCGCACCCCTTGCCGGGCCAGACCCAGCGCCAGCGTGCCGACGCGGTCACAGAAGTGGACCGCCACGAGCTATATCAGCGCAACGCGCCCCAAGCGATGGCGGGCCTGTATCTGGTGCCCAAGGTCATTGAGTAGGTCTGTATGTATTCCGAGACAGTCACCGAACTCAGCTCGAGTCTGCGCCAGCGCAAGTTCTCAGCCACCGAATTGACCCGTAGCTTGCTCGAGCGCATCAATGCCGCGCAGCCAGTGCTCAACGCCTTTGTCAGCATCGAGTCCGAGCGGGCACTGGCCGAGGCTGCGGCGGCCGACCGCCTGCTCGCCTCGGGGAATGCACCGCCCTTGACTGGCGTGCCCATCGCCCACAAGGATCTTTTCTGCACGGCCGGATCGCGCACCACCTGTGGGTCGAGGATGCTGGCGAACTTCGTCTCCCCCTACGACGCGACTGTCGTGGCGCGGCTGCGGGCGGCCGGCACCGTGATGCTGGGCAAGACGAACATGGACGAATTTGCGATGGGTTCGTCGAACGAGACCAGCTTCTTTGGCCCGGTGCGTAACCCCTGGGATCCCTCTCGCGTGCCGGGAGGATCCTCGGGTGGCTCGGCGGCGGCGGTCGCTGCGCGCTTGATTCCGGCGGCTACCGGGACGGACACGGGCGGCTCCATTCGTCAACCGGCGGCGCTTTGCGGCGTAACGGGGCTCAAGGCTACGTACGGACGGGTGTCACGCTATGGGATGGTGGCCTTTGCCTCCAGCCTCGACCAGGCGGGCGTGATTGCTCGTAGCGCCGAGGACTGTGCGTTGCTGCTCGGCGCCATTGCCGGCTTTGATCCGTGCGACTCGACCAGCGTCGACCTGCCGGTGCCCGATTATCGCGCGGTTCTGGATCATCCGCTGCGGGGGCTGCGAGTGGGACTGCTCAAGGAGTTTTTCGGCAAGGGTCTCGATCCAGCGGTCGAGGCGAGCGTGCGCACGGCACTGGAGGTGCTGCGCGGCCAGGGAGCGCTGCTCCAGGAGGTGAGTCTGCCCAGCCTGCCGCTGTCCGTTCCCACCTATTATGTGGTGGCGCCAGCGGAGTGTTCATCCAATCTCGCACGTTTTGACGGAGTGCGCTTTGGCCACCGCTGCGAAAACCCGCGCGACCTCAAGGACCTTTACGAGCGTTCACGGGGCGAGGGTTTCGGTGCCGAGGTCAAACGACGCGTCATGACGGGAACCTATGTGCTGTCGGCCGGATATTACGACGCCTACTACCTCAAGGCGCAGCGCGTGCGCGCCCTCATCGCCGAGGATTTTAGACGGGCCTTCTCGGAAGTAGACGTGCTGATCAGCCCGACCACTCCCACACCCGCCTTTGAGATCGGCGCGAAGATGAACGACCCGGTCACCATGTACTTGAACGACATCTACACCATCGGCGCCAACCTCGCCGGGCTTCCTGCGGCATCAGTACCGTGCGGATTCGCCGATGGGCTGCCGATAGGCATGCAGATCATCGGCGCTCATTTCGGCGAAGAGCGCATTCTGAACGTGGCGCATCGCTATCAGCGGGAGACGGACTGGCATCAGCGAGCGCCAAAGGAGTACCGATGACCGGCGCGGCCACCGGGCAAGGGGCATGGGAAACCGTCATCGGGCTTGAAATCCATGCACAGCTCGCGACGCGCTCTAAGATTTTCTCTGGCTCGGCCACGGCCTTTGGCGCGCCGCCCAATGCACAGGCGGACCTCATCGACCTCGGCTACCCGGGCATCCTGCCGGTGCTCAATGCCGAGGCCGTGCGCATGGCCGTGCTGTTCGGGCTCGCCATCAACGCCCGGATTGCACCGCGCTCGGTGTTCGCCCGCAAAAATTATTTCTATCCCGATTTGCCTAAGGGATATCAGATTAGCCAATACGAGCTGCCCATCGTAGCGGGTGGTCATATCGACATCATGCTCGATGACGGGTGCGCCCGCCGCGTGGGCATCACCCGCGCGCATCTCGAAGAGGACGCGGGCAAGTCGCTGCACGAGGGCCTGCCTGGGCTTACCGGCATAGACCTTAACCGCGCCGGCACGCCGCTCATCGAAATCGTTTCCGAACCGGAAATGCGTTCCGCCAAGGAAGCCGTCGCTTATATGAAAAAGGTGCACACGCTGGTGCGCTATCTGGGCATCTGCGACGGCAATATGCAGGAAGGCTCGTTCCGGTGTGACGCCAACGTCTCGGTACGCCCTATGGGCACCGAGAAATTCGGGACCAGGGCGGAAATCAAGAACATAAATTCATTTCGGTACGTCGAGAAGGCGATTAATTTCGAAGTGGCGCGCCAAATCGAGCTGCTCGAGAGCGGCAGCAAAGTGGTGCAGGAAACTCGCCTGTACGACCCAGATCGGGGCGAGACGCGCTCAATGCGCTCCAAGGAGGAGGCGAACGATTACCGCTACTTTCCTGATCCGGATTTGCTGCCTGTGCAGTTGGACCCGGCCTACATCGAACGGGTCAGGGCACAGCTCCCGGAGCTGCCCGACGAGAAGGCGCAGCGTTTTGTCGCGCAACACCAGCTCTCGGAATACGACGCGCAGGTGCTGACGGCCAGCAGCGAACTGGCGGATTACTACGAGACCGTAGTGAGCCAGTTCGACCATTCACCCAAGCTCGCCGCCAACTGGGTGGGTGGGGACCTGGCGGCATTTCTTAACCGCGACGGACTTGAGATCTCGGCCAGTCGCGTCAGTGCCGCGGCACTCGCCACGTTGCTGCGGCGTATCGATGATCAGACCATATCTGGGAAAATTGCCAAGGACGTGTTTGCGGCCATGTGGGAGGCGGGTCTCGACGCCGATGCGATCATCGAGGCTCGCGGTTTGAAGCAAATCACGGACCAGGGATCGATCGCGCAGGCCATCGCCGCTGTGCTCGCCGCGCACCCCGCACAGCTTGCGGACTACCGCTCCGGCAAGGACAAGCTATTTGGCTTCTTTGTCGGTCAGGTGATGAAGGCAACCCAGGGCAAGGCCAATCCCGAGCGGCTGAATCAACTGCTCAAGAAGGCACTCAGTGGTTAGCGATCCGGGGGCGAGCCCGGCGGGGGAGACCGGCTCGCTACGGCGATTCCTGCTGGAAGCGCAGCCGCTGCGCGGACATTGGGTGCGGCTGGGGGCAGCTTGGCAGGAGCTGCGCGCCCA
Organism: Steroidobacterales bacterium; assembly: GCA_038234675.1. Classification (GTDB taxonomy): domain Bacteria; phylum Pseudomonadota; class Gammaproteobacteria; order Steroidobacterales; family Steroidobacteraceae; genus FEN-1191. Next base: position 27,915 of record JBBQTF010000020.1, on the reverse strand, counting down.
TCGCACCTACCCTCCGGTTGTGGAGGCGCTTTTGGGCGAAGCCGCCACTGCGGCGGTACTGCTGGCCGCGACACTAAAATTTTCCGGAACGCTCACCCTGCAAATCACCGGCAATGGACGGGTACGCCTGCTGGTTGCGCAATGTACGGATGATTTTCAACTGCGGGCCGTCGCCCACCATGACCTCGACATTGGCGAAGTCGCAGAATTTCCTGAACTGGTGGGCACCGGGCGCCTGGCGGTCACGGTGCAACCGGACGTCTCCACTGCGCAATATCAGGGCATCGTGCCGCTGGAGGGCGCGGATCTGGGCCGCTGCCTGGAGCGTTATTTTGAAAGTTCCGAGCAGTTGCCGACCCGCTTGATGTTGGCCGCCGATTCAACGCGCGCCGGGGGCATGTTGCTGCAGAAGCTTCCTGGAAGTGCCGGGGAGAGCGCCGGAGCGCTGCTGCAAACGGCCTGGGAGGAGTTGCAGAGGGGCCTGGAGACGCTCTCGCCTGACGTGCTTCTCGACGCCACGGCCGAGGAGGCCGTCCGCCGAGTGGCCGGTACACACGATTGCCGCCTGTTTGGGGTTACGCCGGTGCGCTTCGCCTGCCGGTGCAATGAAGAGCGGGTGGCTGGTCTGGTGCGCTCCTTGGGCCAGGAGGAGGCGCGCGCCGCTGTGGCGCAGCAGGGGGCACTCACGGTGACATGCGAGTTCTGCGGCCGAGATTACCGTTACGACTCCGTGGACGTGGAACAATTGTTTGTCGCCGAAGGCCCCGTGCCGCATAGCCCCGAGCGCTATAACTAGAGTCGTTCCCTTGCTCGGAAAAACCGTGGTCATTACGGGCGCCACCTCCGGTATTGGCGAAGTCGCAGCGCTGTACCTGGCGGCGCGAGGGGCCCGGGTAGTATTCGTGGCCCGAGACAGGGAGCGTGCGCGCGCCACCCTGGCGCGCTTAACCGCGGCAGGCCCGCGCCGTGCGCACGCAGTACATTTTGCCGACCTTGCGATACTTGCCGAGCAACGGCGTGTCGGCGCGGAAATCGCCGCAAGCGAACCACGCATCGATGTCCTCCTCAATAATGCCGGGGCGATCACTATGGGACAAACGAGAACGGTGGACGGTTTGGCGGTGACCTTTGCGGCCAATCACTTGGCCTACTACGTGTTGACCGTGTTGCTGCTGCCCAGCCTAAATGCTTCGCCCGAAGCGCGAATCGTGTGCACTACATCGCGGGCGCATCGGCAGGGACACATCGACTTTGAACACCTGCAACGAGACGGCATGAGCGGCTATGCGCAATCGAAGTTAGCCAACCTGCTGTTTGTTAGGCGATTGGCGCAACTGCTAGCGGGGAGCACCACAACCGTCAATGCGCTGCACCCGGGTTTTGTGGCCACGCGCTTTGCTGACAACGGAGGGGTGGGTTGGCGTTGGCTGATGCGCTGTGTCAAATCAGTGGCCGCCATCACGCCCGAAAAAGGGGCGCAGACTCTAACTTACCTGGCCGAGTCCGATGAAGTGGCGGGCCGGAGTGGTGGCTATTACGTGCGCTGCGCGCCTTGCGAAACCGCCACGCAGGCGCGCAGTGATGCCGACGCGGAACGGCTTTGGCAATTATCGGCCGCACTCACGGGCGTGAATTTTGAGGGGCCGCCGGCAGTCGATCCGGGCCTCATTGGGTTTGCAGTGAGAAAGGCGTGAAGTTGGTATTTGAGTCGTAAAAATCCTCGTGCTCGGCACGCTTGAGGAAGGCCACTACCCGATAGGTCAGCGGTGTATTGACGACTTCCCAGGCCGTCTTGAGCACGTATTGCGTGGCCATGACTTTAAAAAGGAGCGCTTGGTCCCAGACGCCATAGAACGCCAGGGTATAGAACAGACCAGAATCGATTGCCTCGCCGCATATGGTGGAGCCTATGGTTCGCGTCCAAAGCCAACGACCTCGCGTCCAGATCTTCATCTTGGCGAGCACGTAGCTGTTGACGAAGGAGCCGGTCCAAAAGGCAATGATCGAGGCACCAATGATGCGCCAGGTGCTGCCAAAAACCGCCTGTACGTGCACTTGTTTGTCATGCCACTCTGTGGCCGGCGGCAGAGCCACGATGACGGATGCCATAAATGCCGCAAACGCCAGCGCGCCAAAGCCCGCCCACACGCAACGCCGGTCGCGCGCGTAACCGTACACTTCGGTGAGTATGTCTCCGAAGATGTAAGAGAGAGGAAAGAATAGCACCCCGGCGACAAAGGTCACTTTGCCGATAACCGGAACCTCCACGGCGGCGACCTTGGAAGGACCAATCAGATTCGCGCACAGCAGGATGCACACATAGGCCGCCATGATCAGGTCGTAATAACGGTACTGACGAGTGGGCATGTTAGACATGAGGCAAGCTTAGCGCAGCGCGCCCAACCGCGGATGCCCAACATCGGTCAGGGTCGGTGACTGGCCTCGGCCTCGAGGCGATTCAGATAAGCGGTGCCCCCCAATTCCGCCATCTGCTGTGCAATCCAGTCCCGCCGCGTGAGCACGAAGTGCGAAGGTGCCTCCACGCGGTAACGGCGCGGATTGGGAAGCACGGCGGCCAGCAGCGCGCTGTCGGTGCGATTCAGGCGCCGCGCGTCTTCGCGGAAGAAATGTTGGGCGGCAGCCTGCACACCGTAAATGCCGCGCCCAAACTCGGCGATGTTTAGATACACCTCCAGGATCCTCTCCTTGGGCCAGCAGCGCTCGATCAACACGGTAAAACCGGCCTCCAGCCCCTTGCGCAAATAACTTTGTCCCGACCAGAGGAACATATTCTTGGCAACTTGCTGCGAAATCGTGCTGGCGCCATGCACATGATGACCGCTGACGTTGTGCCGCACCGCTTCGCGTATGGACTTGAAGTCGAAGCCGGCATGGAACGGGAATTGCTGATCCTCGGCGGCGATGACCGCGAGTGCCGCCTGCGGAGAAATATGCTCGAGATCAACCCACTGGTAGTGGGTGGTGTAGTTGTGGTCGCCGCTTGCCAGGGCCGCCATCCGGGTGCCAAGCATGAAGGCACTGGTGGGCGGATCTATCCATCGGAGCGCCAGCACCAGCAACGCTGCGCCTGCGAGCGCAGCGAGAAGCAGCCAGCCCAAGCCGCGCGCGATCCGCCAGGGCATTGCTACCCGACGCTTCACCACCCCGCGCTCACCAGCCAGCTTCCGGATCGATTCGACTAGCTCTTTGCGGCCACGCGGCGGGCGCTGCGCACGATCACATCCTCGAGCGGAGCGTCGCTAAATCCCTGGCGTCTGCCGGTGCGCACCGCGGCAATCTTGTCGACCACGTCCAGTCCGTCCACCACTCGTCCGAACACCGCGTAACCGTGGTGACCGGGGCGATGATCGAGAAAATCATTGTCCTTGAGATTTACAAAGAACTGCGAGGTTGCACTGTGAGGCGAATCGGTGCGGGCCATCGACAGCGTGCCGCGTTCGTTCTGCAATCCGTTGTTGGCTTCGTTCTTGACGGGGGCTCGCGTTTGCTTTTGTGAGAAATCCGGTAGCATGCCGCCGCCCTGAATGACGAAGCCTGACACTATGCGATGAAAAATAGTGCCGTCAAAAAAGCCGTCGTCCACGTATTGCTGAAAATTGGCCACCGTAAGCGGCGCGTCCTTTTCAAAGAGTTCAACGGTAAAGGCGCCGTGAGTGGTGTCGAAAACTATCATGATGGATGGCTCTGCGTTGTTAGGCTTTCGTCCTGTGGGCGTTGCGCCTCGGTCACGCGCTCCAGGCCCGCCAGGTCCGCGTGGCAGCGTACGTGACGGAACCCCTGTGCGACAAGCATTTCCGCAAGGGCCCGAGTCTGCCGCGGGTCGTGTTCCAGCACCAGCCAACCTCCCTCGCACAAGTGCGCCGCGGCCCCGCCGACCAGCGCGCCAAGGTCTTCAAGGCCGGTGGCGCCGCTAGCCAACGCGCCAATCGGCTCATGTCGCAGCGCGGGATCGCGCAACGCGGGATCGGCGGTGCCGACGTATGGCGGATTACTCGCGATTACATCGAACCGCTGGCCGCGAAGCGGCTTAAACCAATCACCCAGTGCAAATTGCACATTGCCAATGGCGAGAGCCTGGGCGTTCGCGGCGGCGACGGCGATCGCGGCTTCCGAGCGGTCGGTGGCCGTCACCCGCCAACCGCGGCGCTCCCAGGCCAGGGCGAGGGCAATGGCGCCCGAGCCCGTGCCAAGGTCGGCAACTCCCGCGCTTTTAGCACCGCACAAGGCCAGGCAGCGCTCGACGACCAGTTCGGTTTCCGGGCGGGGTACCAGTACCGCGGATGAAACGCGCAAATCCAGAGACCAGAATTCGCGACGACCCACGATATAGGCGAGCGGTTCGCCCTCGGCGCGGCGCTTCACCAATCGCTCGAACTCGGACAGCTTTGCAGCGGGAATCAGCTCCTCGCCTCGGATCATGAGCTCGCTGCGCGAGCGACCCAGCGTGTGGCCCAGCAGGACCTGCGCGTCGAGAATGGCGCTGCTGAGCGGCCGCAGCCGGCTAACCGCATGCGCCAGGGCCGTGTTCACTGAAAGTGGGGAGGGCTCTGCTGGCATCCTAAGTAATGATAGATTGCGCGCCAGAAGTTGTGAGGCCGTTTGACGGAGTTTCGCATGCCCGAATTCAAGGCACCGCCGCGTTCAGCGTCCGTCAGCGATTTGCTGGAGTCGGCCACCGGTGTATTTCGCATGACGCTGGCGAAGACGTTACCAGCCGGCATGTTTGCGATCCTGCTGGTGGCTTTGCCCAATTTTTACTGGCTTACCAAGGGCAAGCCGTTGGACGTCCTGCACCCGCCCGTTGATACGCGATTCTGGGTGCTCGCAGCGGTGGGATTCGCCGGCTATGAGTTGCTGGCCGCGGCGCTGATGGTGCGCCAGCGTGAGCTGCTCAGTGGTCGTGCGCCCGATCTGCAACAGGATCTGGCCAAGGCCCTCGCGCGTTGGCCCGTACTCGTGGTCAGCGCGGTACTGGCCTGGCTGCTGGTATTTGCCGGAATACTCGCCCTGATTGTGCCCGGCGTGTTTGCCGCCGTCTGTCTGCTCCTGCTGCGTCCGGTAGTGCTCTTTGAAGCGCGCGATCCCCTGCAATCAGTGGGCCGGTGCTTTAGTTTGGCCCGCCCGATGTGGACCAAGGTGCTGGCCAGCGCCGTGATCGCTGGGCTGGTTTTCATGATCTGTGCAATTGCGGCTGCCGCATGCCTGGGGATTTTGGAATCGGTGCTCACGCTGAGCGGGGTCCAGTCCGGGGCGCTGAGCGCCTTCGCAGCCGCGTGCGGTCTGGGCGTGCAGGCCGTGGCGCTGGTGTACTTCAATGCGTTGTGGCTGGTGCTTTACTCGACGGCAAGTTCTTCGGCCTGAAACTCGCGCTGCAGGGCCTCGAGCAGCTCGTCGAGTTCGCCGTTCATGATCGCTGCAAGTTTGTACAGCGTCAGATTGATGCGATGCTCGGTCAGTCGACCCTGGGGAAAATTGTAGGTCCGGATTCGCTCCGAACGGTCGCCACTGCCCACTTGGAGCTTGCGAGTCTGCGCCTGTACGCTGGCGCGTTTCTCCTGTTCTGCGGCCAGCAGCCGGGCCTGCAGGAGCGACATCGCGCGCGAGCGATTCTTGTGCTGTGAGCGTTCATCCTGGCATTCCACAACTACGCCGGTGGGCAGATGGGTGATACGCACCGCCGAGTCGGTCTTATTAACGTGCTGGCCGCCGGCACCCGATGAGCGATAGGTGTCGATACGGAGGTCCGCAGGATTGATGTCGATGCGATCGATTGCTGCCAGTTCCGGCAAAATGGCCACGGTACAAGCGGAGGTGTGTATGCGGCCCTGGGCCTCCGTGGCGGGCACTCGTTGCACGCGATGAGTACCGGACTCAAATTTAAGTCTGGAAAACGCCCCCCGGCCGACCACGCGACAGATCACTTCACGATAGCCGCCATGTTCGCCGCCACTTTCACTGATCAATTCCACCTGCCAGCCCCGGCGCTCGGCGTAGCGGCCGTACATGCGCAATAGGTCTCCGGAGAATATGGCCGCCTCATCGCCCCCGGTGCCAGCACGAATTTCCAGGAATATGTTGCCTTCGTCATGAGGATCTTGGGGCAAAAGGAGGCGCTGCAACGCTTCTTCGCTGGTGGCCAATTTCGCGCGCAGCCGGGCCGCTTCCTCCTCGCCCAAGCCGCGCATTGCGCCGTCTGCATCGGTGCGCAGTGCCTCGGCCGACTCAAGTTCGGCCTCAAGGCGCCGGTATTCCCTCAGAGCGGTCGCGGTCGGCAGGAGACGAGCATATTCGACCGACAGTTCACGAAACTGGTCATTTCGCTCGAGCACTTGAGGGTCGGCCAGCATTCGGCCCACCTCTTCGCAGCGTTCCTCGGATCTTTCGAGTTTTTGGCGAATCGAAACTTTCATCGACTGCTATAGTCGCATGATCATGCTGCTTTGCCATCGCCTGTCACGCACCACACCGCTTATGGCGGCCGCACTCCTGGGACTGATCGCCGAGGCGGGAGCGGCCCACGCATCGGCCCTCGCCGACAGTAAAGCCGCAGTCGCGAACGCTGAAAAAGCTTTGCAACGCGGTGACTGCGGTGTTGCCAGTGGTCTGTACCAGCAGGCGTCGCAAGCGCTCAGTGAGGCGGACCTGGCCGCCCGGGCCAGCGCCGTTGCGCTGGCCTGCGGGCAGTACTCAACCGCGCGCAGCATCGCGGCACACTGGCTGACACTCGCACCGGCCGATTCCGACGCGATACTGGCTATGACACATGCCGAATTGGGGAGCTACAAGATCCCGGAGGCGCGCGGTCATTTCCAGAGCCTATTGGGTACGTCGAAGGACAAGGTTCCCGAAAGTATTGACGCCGTGACCCAACGGGCAGGGGCCGAGTCCGTGCTCGCGATGGTCCGCGACCTGGACGATGCGCGTCTGCGGGGCGGTCCGGCCCAGCTGGCACTGGCCGCGCTCGCGCTCGATGGCTGGGACGCCAAACTGGCGCTGCGTTACAGCCAGGCGGCCCGCGGCGCCGGCGCCAGCAACGCAGCCGCCGCGGCGATTGCTGCGCGCGCCCAGGCCGTGCTCGGGGACGCCAAGAGCGCCCAAAGCGAAGCACGGCTCGCCGCTTCAGAACCCGCGGGCAAGTTGTCACCCGCGCAAGTCATGCTCCTGCTCGGACAGGACAGTGAAGCCGTCAAGGAACTGCAACGTTTGCGGAGCGATCCGGACGTCGGGGCGGGCGCGGCGCGCATGCTGGCGCAGGTGGCCATCGACAGCGCGGATTACACCGTGGCGGAACAACGCTGCAATTCGCTGCTCGAGGATCCGGAATCAGCGCCGCTGGCGGTCTTCTATCTTGGTCTTATAGCCGAGCGTCGCGGCGATGAGGAAGCCGCGTCGCGTAACTATGCATTGCTGTCGGGTACCGCGTTCGAGGCGCAGGGCCGGCAACGTTCGGCCGCGATTCTCTACCGCGAAGGCGAGCGGGATGCGGCCGTCAGGGTTCTGAATGCGGCACGCGGCGCCGCGCCCGATGAGCGCATCCGCGCGGATCTGGCCGCCGCTGACCTGCTGTCGACTTCGGGAGCGACCGAGGAGGCGCTCAGCCGCATTGATAGCGCATTGCGCCGTTCTCCCGGAAACCCCGAGATCACCTACCAACGCGCGGTGCTGCTCGACCGGGCCGGACGCGTCGATACCGCGATCAGCGCGCTCGAGGCCATGCATCGTGACCGCCCATTGGATGCGGGTATCACCAATGCGCTCGGATACACTCTCGCCGATCACAAGCGCGAATTGCCTCGCGCCGAGCAACTGATTCGCGAAGCACTGGCGGCACAGCCGGATAATCCGGCGCTGCTGGACAGCTTCGGATGGGTGCTGTACCGGCGTGGCCAATTTGCTGCCGCCTTGCCGCCGTTGGAACGGGCCTTCCGCCTATTGCACGACGGCGACGTCGGCGCGCATTGGGGCGAGGCACTTTGGGCGGCTGGGCAAAAGGCCGCCGCCCGCACGGCTTGGCAACGCGCGCTCGCTTCTGATCCTGACAACAAATTGCTCGCGACCACGGTACGTCACTACGCGCCGACCCTGGCGGCGCCAAAGCCGCCCCCGGCGCTGGAGCCGGCGCCCCGCACTTCGATCTGACTACGGTAGACCCGTATGCGCGCCTGGCTGGTCTGCTCCGCGTTGCTGCCTCTGGCCGCCTGCCACACCCTCGCCCCTCTCCCTGCCACCGCCTGGGGTGAGCGCCGCGCCGCCCTGCAGGCGGTCGCCAATTTCGAGGTTAATGGTCAACTGGCGGTGGCTACGCCATCGGAGGGCTTCAGCGCAAATTTGCGCTGGCAGCAACAGGGGGTTTCGAGCGATTTGCTTTTACGGGCGCCGCTCGGCATGGGTGGCGCGCGCTTGAATTTTGATGGCGAAGTGCTGCGCGTGACCAACAACCAGGGTACGCAGCTCCAAGGCCTCACGGCGCAAGCGGAACTCGTCCGGGTGCTGGGTTTCGATCCCCCGCTGACAAGTTTGCGTTACTGGCTGTTGGGGGCGCCCGATCCGGCCAATGTGGCCACCGAGACTCTAAACGGCGAACTACGTTTGGCGCGGTTGCAGCAGGGTGAGTGGCAAGTGGACTATGGCGAATACCAACAGGCGGCAGGTTTGTGGCTGCCACGTCGTATCGCTTTGCACCGCGGCGAAATCAGGGTGAAACTGCAGCTGTCGCATTGGCAATTGCCATGAGCCTCGTAGCAGGCCTGGCTGGCGCCAAGCCGGGACCGTGGTGGCCGGCGCCAGCGAAGCTAAACCTGTTTTTGCACGTGACGGGGCGCCGGAGTGATGGTTTTCACGACCTGCAGACCGTTTTTCAGTTGCTGGACTGGGGCGATGAGCTCCAAATTACCGTTACCGCGGGGGGTCTTGTCGAGCGCTTGGCAGGGCCGGAGAGTGTTGCACCGGCCGAGGACCTCAGCGTACGAGCGGCATGGGCCCTGCAGGCCGCCTGCGGAGTACGCCTGGGGGCGCAAATCAGGCTCCGCAAGCGCATCCCGATAGGCGGAGGCCTGGGCGGCGGCAGTTCGGACGCCGCGACCGTGCTTCGGGTGCTGAACCAGCTTTGGGGGACGGGTCTGAGCTTGGCCGAGCTGGCCACCTTGGGGCTGCAGTTGGGGTCGGATGTGCCAATTTTTGTACACGGCTCATCGGCTTGGGCGGAAGGACGGGGAGAGAAATTGACCCCAATGGAGCTTCCCGCCGCCTGGTACCTGATCGTCTGGCCCAGGGTTGCCGTCGTAACCGCAGGCATATTCCAGGCCCCTGAATTGACACGAAATTCCCCCCTCATCACAATACGCGCCCTTTCGCCGGGGGAGACGCGAAACGATTGTGAGCCCTTGGTACGCTCTCGTTATCCGGCTGTCGCTGCGGCGCTCGATTGGGTGAGTGCTCGGGCGCAGGCGCACCTGAGCGGGACGGGTTCGTGCGTATTTGCGTCGTTTCCATCCGCGCGGGACGCAGAACGTGTCGCCGCGCGGGTGCCCGATGAATGGACGAGTTTCGTCGCGCGCGGCTTGAACCAGTCACCGCTCGTTACGGCGTTGGCGTCGATCACTTGAGGTGCGCGTGTTATTGGGGTGTCGCCAAGTGGTAAGGCAGCGGGTTTTGATCCCGCCATTCGGAGGTTCGAATCCTTCCACCCCAGCCAATTTTTCGCGGACGCATAGGTGATTCTCTCCTGCAAGAAGAAGCACTTGACTAAAGCGGGCTGACATCCGCGCCAGCGACCGCCTCCATCTCGACACCTTCGCTCTCACCCGCTGGTGGCCAAATTTGTGGACCGGAGGGATCCTAATCACATCGGATATGATGACCCCAAGTTAAACCGTCCCCGATGGTGACCGTGATGAAAGTGGTTCTTGTTTTGGTCTATGTGTTGATGGCGGCCTGCTCAGGCGGCGGTGCAGCGGCTAAGAACCCTTCTGCCGAATGGCCCAATAGATGGTGTAGCGCGAAGCCTGGGATGACGAAGGACCAACTTGTCGGTTTGATGGGAGCTCCAACCAACGCAACGGCGACAACGCTGGCTTGGTCGGACAATCACTACAGGTTCTACGCGTTCATGGATTCGGATGGCACGGCAAAGCAGCTTGATATCAATCAGGCCGACTTAACCGTAATGGAAAAACAGGGGCTCGAGTGCGAAGTCGTTCGTACCCGCCATACCGAGGCCGCAGCGTTGAGCAAACCGCCTCCTAGTGTGATGTCCCGTAAGAAACTAATACACGTATTTGCTGTCCAAGAGTTATCTTTAGCAACTCTTGGAGTTCGGATATGGACACGGGTCGACCGAAGCATTCACTGGATATTACGGCGCAGGAACGAGCGGATTTGGAAGCCATCGTTGCCTCACGAAGCCTGCCGCATGGTTTGGTTCGGCGCGCACGCATGATTCTGCTGACCGAAAGCGGCGTGTCGGTGCGCGAGACGGCGCGGCGTGTGAAGGTGGCGTGTGAAGGTGACGCCGCCGGCGGTGACCAACTGGCGCAAGCGCTTTCGTGAGCATCGTCTTTCCGGTCTGCACGATCAATTGAAGTCGGGTCGACCCAGGACTCATTCGGACGATGACATCGCGGCGCTGCTCAACACCGCGCTGTCGCGTCAGCCCGCTGCGGCAACGCACTGGAGCGTGCGCGCTCTGGCCGATGAGACGGGCATTTCCAAGAGCACGGTGCAGCGTTACCTGAAGTTGTTCGGCGTACAGCCGCATCGCTCGAAGTCCTTCAAGCTCTCTACCGATCCGTTCTTCATTGAGAAAATGCGTGATGTGGTCGGTTTGTATCTGAATCCACCGGACAATGCGCTGGTGCTGTGTGTTGATGAGAAGAGCCAAGTTCAAGCACTCGAGCGCACGCAGCCCCTGTTGCCGATGGGACTGGGCTATCTCGAAGGGGTCACACACGACTACGTTCGCCACGGCACGACCACGCTGTTTGCGGCGCTCGACATCGCCAACGGCCAGGTCCTCACTCAGTGCAAGCTGCGACATCGGCATCAGGAGTTTCTGAGTTTCCTGCGCCACATCGAAGCCAGCGTGCCCGAACATCTGGATATCCACCTCGTCGTCGATAACTACGGCACTCACAAACACGCCAAGGTCAGGGGTTGGCTCGCGCGCCGTCCGCGCTTCCATGTTCACTACACCCCGACCTATTCCTCCTGGCTCAATCAGGTCGAACGTTGGTTCGGACACATCACGCAGAAAGCCATCCGCCGCGCTTCCTTCAGCTCGGTCACGGACCTGCGTCGCCAGATCGAGCGCTTCGTTGATCACTGGAACGAACATCCGAAACCCTTTGTCTGGACCGCCACGGCTGACTCCATCCTTGCTAAGCTCGCACGACTTGGCAAAGTTATCTGTGGGACATCACACTAGAAATATATCTGCCTGTATGTTGGTTACCAACAATGAGATGTCGGCTATTCTCGGTGCTCCGGTGCAAGGTAACGCGACAAGTCGATCCAAGTGCATCTACAAAGCCAATACGGGGACCAACCCTTACGTGGAATTTTCAATGGACTATGGAGACGGTGAGGCCGGCATGGCAGGGGCGGGACTTGCCGGCAAGCACGAGCCCGGATTAACCAGCCCATACGATGGCATCGGCGATCAAGCGGTGGCCGCGGGTCCCGCCCTGTTCATTAAGTCAGGAGACGATCTGATTACGCTCGTCTTCTCTGGTGTCGCGGATGCTCCTGCGGCGGCCAAGAAAATTGTCGACACGGTTAAAGCCAAAAACTAAGTTCCTTCAAAGGAAGGCAAAGCCCGGAGAGAATTGCGAGACCGCGCAATATGGGCGCCGAGCGGATTAATTCGCCAGACAAGTTTCGTGTGCCTCCTCGGCAGGTGGGCTCGGAGGTCCATTGTAGGTCTATATTAAAGGTATACTCGCTAACACATTGCAGGGGGATTTATGAGATTTCTCGCGCGCCACCGGCAACTCGCTGCTACATTCTTCTTGGTTGCAGGCGCCGTTTCGGTCACCCAAGCCGCGCAACCGACAATCCCACTGTGCCCCGGGCTAGCGATCACCACTGCCGTCAACCAGTCCAATGGCGACTACGAATCGATTAAGACGATCGAGAGCGCGACTGAGCTCGGTGTGCGTCTAAAATACACCTCTGAGCGTTTGGTCACCGATGTCATGGATTCGCATTTCGGCGAGGTAAAGCAGCTGGCCCTCTATCGCTCGATACTACGCAAGGACCTCGCAAACGCGCCGCTGTATGAGCAGATGTACTTCGAGGGAATGCCGGAGACTATTCCCGGCTCGACCGCGATCGGCATTTCCTCTGATGCTCTAAAAAAACTCAAGGCCGGCCAGCCGGTGGAAATAAGCATCTCGAATGCATACTCTGGCGAATACGGTGTCGACGAAAACGTACGACCAAATTTGTACGATTTTCAAACGCCTGGCACGATCACGCGCGTTGCAGCATCTGCTGTGATGATGCCGGTGATTGTCAACGACGTGAAAACCGCGCTTCCAGCCATACAAGTGAAAGGCGATTTCGCGGGTGACGCGGCGGAGTTCCATTTCCTGGACGATACGACTAATCCGCTCACTCTCAAGTTCCGTATCGGCATCAATGCCGTGCCGCCGATGATCAAGGAGCAAGTCGAGGAGTGCGCTGAAATGGCCAAGGCGGCGCCTGAATTCAAGATGATGTGTAACGGCAAGACCGTGGCCACCGATCGTGATGTTTTACAGGTGATCAGCATCTCATATCGTTGCGCGCCGACAGGTGTTGCTGCTGCGGGGCCGCAGCCGGCAGCCGCGCTCTCGATTGGCGAGACTGAAGTCGAGCAAGCGCTGGCAACATCCGGCAAAGTGGCGATCTACGACATCCACTTCGGATTCAACAGTGCTGTCATTCGTGAGGAATCGGCGCCACGGCTCAAAGAGATTGCCGATGTATTGAAGCAACACCGCGATTGGCGCCTCTCGGTCAACGGCCACACCGATAACATTGCCAGCGACCAATACAATCTGGATCTTTCCAAGCGCAGGGCCGAGGCTGTCAAAGCCGCGCTAGTGAAACAATACGGTATTGATGCCACCCGACTTGCGACGTCGGGCCTCGGTGAGACGCAGCCCGTAGAAACCAACGAAACGCTCGAAGGTCGCGCGCGCAACCGCCGGGTCGAATTGATTAAGCAGTAGGGGGAACGAACGTGAAACATGTCCTCATGCTTGGAACAGCTGGCGCCGTGCTTGTGTGCGCAATTGGAGCGCTGGACAGCCGATTGAGTGACGCTGCTGCTGCAAACGCTTCGGATCCGCCACCCCCAGCCCCGGAAGTGTGTTACGACGACATTGGCAACACACACTTCGTTCGAGCCGGTCAAGCATGCGGGCCGGGCGAAAAGCGGACGAAACTTATACCTCAACTTTTAGATCCCGATGCGGAAGACCCTCAGGCGAAGCTCCAAAAGCAGGTCGATCAGCTGAGCAATAAGATTGCCCAGCTTGAGGCAGATCAGGAAAAGACGGCTAGCAGGGACAAGGACAAAGACAAGGATAGTGATAAAGATCAGGCCAACGATGAGGATCAGGGCAAAGGCAAAAGTAACGACAAAGGCACCAGCAAAGGGCGCGTGTCTCGCGTGTCCGCTCCCTTTGAGGTAGTCGCCCCTGACGGCACGGTAATCTTGCGCGTTGCCGCCCAAGTCTCTTCGACTGATGGTCAAGGCGCGAAAGTTACTATTGGTGGCGGTAAGTCCGGCAATTACGCCTTGCGCGTCTTCTCCGGTGGAAACGAATTTGTGGCAGGTGTGGGCCAGGCGGTGGACGGCGGCGGCCTCGTGGTCGTCAGCGACAGCCAGGGCCCGGTTGCAACTATGAATGCCACCAATCGCGCGGTTTCGGTGTTCAAAGGCGACAAGGCCGCCGCGAGCATTGTGGCTGGCGATAGGGGCGGCGAAGTTTCCGTATACAACGGCCCGATAGCTGTCGTGCACATGGGTATGAGCTCAGCCGGTGATGGCGGCAATATTACGACCGCTTTGAATAGCGGCTTCGGCGTATTTTCAGCCGGCGCCGCGCAAGACGGTGGGGGGGAAGCGTGCGTTAATCGCGTCACCCAAGCCGGCACGCGTCGCCCTGCCTGCGTCGGACTCGGCCTTCCGAGCGCCGGGATGGGGAAATGATCATTCGGTCAGCCGTCGCGGCAGTTTGGCTCGCGGCGATGATGTCACTCGGCGCTGCCGCTGCCGCTCCGGCGCCCAGCGCCGACGATGTCATTAACAAAATGCGCGCGGCCTACGCCGCACTTGCCTCTTATTCGGATAAGGGCACAATCACCACCGAGGACCAGCCGGTCGGCGCGACGATGACGACCGAACGCAGCACCTTCGTCACGCGTTTTAAGCGCCCTAAGCAGTTCTATTTTGAATTCACCAAAGATCCGAAGGTCGGCAACGAGCGCTATATTATTTGGTGTCCGGGAGACATCTTCTCGACATGGTGGTCGTCTTCGCAAGCAACCGCAGCCTACGCGCAAGGCGAGGGCCAAAATGCGTTCGCGGTCGCCGAATTTCCAACCGCGGGGAGCGCGCTCCTCGTGCCGCCGCTGCTGTTTGGCGCCAATAATCTGCACGGGCCACTCGTTGATCTAGCGGCGGCGACGCTTACCGGCACCGACTCAATCAATGGTCGGACTGCCCACGTTCTATCGGCGAAAGTGAAAGTAAATCATTGGAGCGACACGACGCGGGCGACTACGATCTGGGTCGATACGCAGACTTATTTGGTCACCAAAATTGTCGAGGATACGCCGACCGGATTGGGCAGTGCCGTCGAGCGGGTGATCGCGACGTTTGAGCCGGTTACGAGCCCTCGGCTCGATGCGGCGGAGTTCAGCTTTGCGCCTCCCAAGTCGCCACAGTAAGGGAAGTTGGCAAGAGCTCACCTTGTCGAATCGAGTTGGATTATGAAAAACTGATTTTGGCAGCCGACGCGTACGCGTCACTTATAGGCATAGCTGCGGGTTCTCTATGATACCTGGCCGCACAGCTTCGCCGAACGACGACATGATCTCCTTGGCAAATGTCCCCGACGTCTTCGTAAGAAATTTTCCGAATCGTGGCGGCATAGTCATTCTCTTTGTCGCCCGCTGGTAAAAAAACGATGTTCACGGCCACTCGCACGTTGCTCGAGTCAATTGCCTTTGCTGGCGGAAGCGCGAGGCATACTCATTGCGTTCCCTCCGCAAGCCACTGAATGGTTAGTTGCGCTCCTAAACCTGGATTGCTGCATCTTGCGAGGGCGTCACAACTGGCGATTGGCCGTCAACTGCCCCACCGGCGGTATCAGCACCGAGAAACTACAACCTCGACTGGCCTATGCGGCGCGCCGCAGACGTCGTTGCGGCGTGAGCATCCGCTATTGGGTAGTTGCTATAGGTCTCAAGTGTGGGGGTTGGGCAAGTCCCAATCGAAGGATACCAATGAGACAAACGAAGACGCGCGCACAACCGGCGCGCCAAGAATCATGCGCTTTTAGACCTGAGGGACAACAGGCCCACCGAGAACATCACCACGCCGAGCAATGCCGTGAGCACCACCGGAGACCAGTTAAAAACACCCCGATCGATGGTCGCAGTCTGCTGCGGATCGCCCGATTGGTACATTACCGTCACGGATTCGCCGGCGTGAAATGCCGGCGGGTTGGACCCGTCGGTATCGCGAAAATGCACCACCAAGCCGTTCGCCGCGGTAAACGCTACCACCGGGAAGTACACTGCACCAGTGCGCGATGATTCCGCCTCGAGTGAGAGCACTGTTCCGGGCGCTCTCAGCCCCGACGACCGGAGCTCGATCAGTCGGTACGCCGGTATGAATCCCACCGCGATCACGAGGATTCCGGCCACGACGAAAATCACACCGCTGCGGCGCCCGCCCGCTCGTACCTGGAGCGTGGACCCTTGCGGCTGCTGCTGCAGGTCCTCGATGCGCTGAATCGGAGTGTCGGGCACCAGAGCCGTGTGCCGCTGCGCAATGACCGACTTCCAGGCTGCAAGACTCGCACGTCGATCGCCGGGAAATAGGATATGCCAGGTCTTGAGCGCGGAGTAGAGCAGGAAACAGCCGCCAATCACCCAACCGAAAATACTCATTGGCCAAGCGGTGAGGGCGAAATAGGCTATCCAAGAGCCGATGAGCAGGAAACACACACCGAGCAGTGTCGGCACAGGGCTGCGCGCCTCCTGCACTTCATTCGGTCGCGCCGGCATGACCTGGAGCAGCACGCGAGCCCCGGTCAGCCGCCCGCCCAGGCTCGTGTGACCAACGATGGATGTGCCGTCATGGCTCTCCCCGCCGGGCAGCAAGTAGCGGTAAACGGTGTGGAAGTATTGACCGGAGCGACGCGCGCCGATGATTTCGCCCTCGACACGACGCGCGTGCAGTCGCCAGAACACCGCATTGCCTATCATCAAACCGCCCACCGCCGCAAAACAGATTCCCACCAAAAATAACGTCAATTGGTTGTTCATTTTCTCGGCAATGGCTGTTGTATCAACCGTGGGCAGATCCACATAGCGCTAGACCATGCTCCTTTTTTAGGCAGTTGCTCCAAAAGCTATCCGCTGAGGGCGCCCAGGGCGGCGTATGAGGTCCACATTGCGAGATTGTAGCCCCCAGCCGATCCCGCCTCGAGCATGTTCTCGCAGCTGAGTTTTCCGAATCGTTGAGAATTTTACCGTGCGCAACCTGTACGCATGGATCCGTGCGATCCACATTATGTATGCCGCATTTTAGTTATCTGAACGGTGGGCCGAACGCGTTAGAACTCCGCAGAAGACGGTACGTATCAAACCAAGACGAGTGAATGAATTGGCGCTTTCGACAAATATTATCCGATTGTGCATCACGATGTCCTAACGCTAACCTCACATGCACTGGATTCCCGGACGATTCCACCAAACGGGGGAGGCTCCGGAAGGTCGCCAGCGGTTTTGCCTTTCGGAGCGTGCTCTGACGAGCCGAAGACCGATGATAGAGGGGGCGGGCGCGAATCGCTGGACTAGGCTCGATTAGGCCTGAATTGTTGAGGATCGTGTATCATGCGACGCCTTCTGGCTACCCCGGACTTCAGGATCAACACTTAAAGGCTCTGGTGCCAGCTTCGGTGCCAGTGATGGATGACGAAAGCAACGGGAGGGGGCGCCGCAATGCGCAGAATCAATAACTTATTGATAGTTCTGCCTCCATGGTCGGGTTCTGATGTTCCTCCGGGACTCCGGATCCCCCCGCCCCCAGCGTTATAAATAGGTACGGTATAGGCCGTGGACTCGCAGTCGATCACTTTATTCACCGGCAACGCCAATCCCGCGTTGGCCCACGACATTGCCCGGCACTTGATGCTGCCGATGGGCCGTGCCTCGGTGAGCCGCTTTAGCGATGGCGAGGTCAATATCGAACTGATGGAGAACGTGCGCGGGCGCGATGTATTTCTCTTGCAATCGACGTGTCCGCCCGTTAACGAAAACCTCATGGAACTGCTGGTGATGGCGGATGCGTGTCGGCGTGCCTCGGCGCGCAGCGTTACCGCCGTGATTCCATATTTTGGCTACGCGCGTCAAGATCGGCGGCCACGTGCCACGCGCGCGGCAATTACAGCCAAACTGGTCGCCGACATGATTTGCGGGGCCGGCGTCGAGCGCGTGCTGACGCTCGATCTGCACGCGGAGCAAATTCAGGGCTTCTTCGGCGTGCCGGTCGATAACGTCTACGGCTCACCCGTGCTGCTGGGCGATGTCTGGCGCATGACTTACCCGAATCTGATCGTGGTCTCACCGGATGTCGGCGGCGTGGTTCGAGCTCGCGCCTTTGCTAAGCGGCTCGACGACGCCGAACTGGCTATCATCGACAAACGCCGCCCGCGGCCCAATGAATCAAAGGTGATGAATGTCATCGGCGAGGTTGCGGGCAAGAGCTGCGTGCTGATCGATGATATGGTCGATACAGCCGGCACCTTATGTCTGGCGGCACGGGCCCTCAAGGACGAAGGCGCGCAGCGCGTAGTGGCCTATATAACCCACGCAGTGCTCTCGGGCGGCGCGGTGGAACGCATCGGTAGTTCGGCGCTCGATGAGCTGGTAGTGACCGACACAATACCGCTCAACGAGGCGGCCCGTCAGTGCGGGCGCATCCGACAGCTGTCGGTGGCAGCATTGCTGGCGGAGACCATCCGTCGCATCCGCGATGAGGAATCGGTAAGTTCTCTGTATATCGATTGACCGTAGAAGATTTTCTGGTGGGTTGGCACTGGTCGCGGTGCGGACCCGTGGTTGTAATAGTTAAGGAGCAATTTAATGCGTATCGCTTTCGAACTCAGCGCGGAGCCTCGTAATGATCAGGGCAAGGGTGCGAGCCGCCGCCTGCGTCATTCCGGCAAGGTCCCGGCCATACTGTACGGCGCTCACGCCGAGCCTACGCGGCTTGCGCTCGAGCATCACAAACTATTGCCATTGGTGAGTGACGAGAAATTTTTTTCCTCAATCATCAGCATCAGCGTTGGCACGCAAAAACAGCCGGTCATCGTCAAGGATGTGCAGATGCACCCGGCCCGAAATGCCATCGTGCACGTTGATCTGCAGCGCGTGCTTGAAAACGAGAAGATCCGCCTGCACGTGCCGATCCACTTCAAGGGCGAAGCCGCAGCACCCGGGGTGAAAACCCAGGGCGGTGTGGTTTCGCACCACATGGCGGATATGGAAGTCGTTTGCCTGCCAAAGGACCTGCCCGAGTACATTGAGCTGGATCTGTCAGGCATGAACCTTAATGACTCGCTGTACCTAAACGAAATCAAAGTGCCCGCGGGTGTGACCATTTCGGCCTTAGCGCATGGCGCCAATCCGCCAGTGGTCTCGATCCATGCGCCGCGTGTTGCCGAGCCCGAACCCACCGCAGAAGTCGAGGTCGCTCCGGCCGAAGGCGCGGTGGCTGCTGCTCCTGCCGAGGGCGCCGCCGGCGCCAAGAAGGAGGAAGGCAAAAAGGAAGAAGGCAAGAAGGAAGAAGGCGGCAAGGACGCCAAGAAGGAAGGCGGGAAGAAGTAATCTCGCGTGGTCTCGCAACCCGCCGGGGGCGTGGGACCATGGTCGGTGGCTTAGCCGGCCGTGCGGCGAGAGGTTGATATGCCGTCTGATACGCGCATCGCACGTGTGGAGCGGCCGCGACCCCGGGTCGCGGCCGCCGCCGCCGCGCGCGTGTACGATCTTTGCGGGGCTAGGGCGTAGCCTTGGCCGGCCAGCCTCTCAAGCTTGTGGTCGGGCTCGGAAATCCCGGGCCCGAGTACGCGCGCACGCGTCACAACGCCGGTTACTGGTACGTGGACGAGGTGGCGCGCAGCGCCCGCGGCGTGTGGCGATGCGAAACGCGCCATCAATGCGAGCTTGCGCGCATCACTGTATCTGAAAGTGAGTTGTGGCTAATCAAACCCACGACTTACATGAACAACAGTGGTGCCGCCGTGCAATCGCTCGCCGCCTTCTATCGCATCGCGCCTACCGAGGTTCTGGTGGTGCACGACGAGATCGATCTGCAACCTGGAGTCGTGCGGCTCAAGGAAGGCGGGGGCCATGGTGGCCACAACGGTGTACGCGACGTGATGGCGCAGCTTGGGGCAGACTTCTGGCGGCTGCGTATCGGAGTAGGTCACCCAGGTTCCAAGGACCAGGTCATTGATGCGGTGCTGGACCGTGCCACGCCTGCGGAGCAGCAGCTCATAGATGCGGCACTCGCGCGAGCGCTCTTGGCTTTGCCGGAATTCCTGGGTCTGGGCGCGCAACAAGCTATGCATCGATTGCATACCAAAGAGGAACTGTGAGTATCAAATGTGGAATTGTTGGCTTGCCCAACGTGGGAAAGTCCACGCTATTTAATGCGTTGACACGCGCCCAGATTGCCGCTGAAAACTATCCGTTCTGCACCATAGACCCCAACGTGGGCATCGTGCCAGTGCCCGACGGACGACTGGCGGCGCTGGCTGCGATCGTGCGGCCGGAAAAAATCGTTCCAACGACGGTGGAGTTCGTCGACATCGCGGGGCTGGTGGCCGGCGCTTCGCAAGGAGAAGGCCTTGGCAACAAGTTCTTGGCGCATATTCGCGAAACCGACGCGATCGCGCATGTCGTGCGCTGTTTCGACCACGACGACATCGTGCACGTCGCAGGACGCATCAACCCGATCTCGGACGTCGATGTCATCAATACTGAATTGGGGCTGGCCGACCTGGCGGTTATCGATAAGGCGGTAGACCGCATGGCGAGATTGATAAAGAGCGGCGAAAAGGATGCCGCGCGCCGTCACGACCTGTACGTACGGGTACGCGCGGGGCTTGACCAGGGACTTCCGGCAAGGGCCGTGCCGCTGACCGGCGAGGAGCGGCGCGAGTTGCGAGAGCTGCAATTGCTGACCTCAAAGCCCGTCATGTACGTCGCCAATGTTGATGAGGCAGCGCTCACGGCAGACAACGCCTACCTTTCGGCTCTTCGAGAGAGAGCACGCGCCGAGGCGGCGACGGTGGTGCCGGTGTGCGCGGCGATAGAGGCCGAGATCGCCCAGCTCGATGAGGCGGAACGAGCCGAGTTCCTCAAGGATCTCGGGCTAAATGAGCCCGGCTTGAACCGCGTGATCCGCGCCGGCTACGAACTGCTAGGCCTGCAGACCTACTTCACGGCCGGGCCCAAGGAAGTGCGCGCTTGGACTGTTCGTGGCGGAAGCACCGCGCCGCAGGCTGCGGGCGTCATTCACACCGATTTTGAGCATGGTTTTATCCGTGCCGAGGTGATCGCTTACGAGGAATATATACGCCATCGCGGCGAATCCGGGGCGCGCGAGGCCGGAAAGATGCGCCTAGAAGGCAAAGACTACCTCGTTCACGAGGGTGACGTTATGCACTTTCGCTTTAACGTCTAAACCAGCTGCGGCCTCCAACCCAGCCCGCAAGGGTCTCCGAAAGGGTCCTTAGTCGACCTGATGCCAAAGGAGTCGTTGTTCCGCGCAGGGACGCAGCGCGTAACTTTTTTCCCCTCCGTGTTGCGAGCATGATCGTGGGGACGCGGAATATTTCATTGCCTTGCGGTAGGTAAAAAGCCACCCTTACTCAAGTGAGAGCAGTCCAGGGCTATGCTACGCGTCGCGACCCAAAACGCCGGGGCCTGTTCAATGTCAAACATGCTGCGATCTTGGTGGTCGCCACTGTCACGGGCACGAATGGCCGAGCCGATACAGCGCCTGCGGAAGTGTCCATGTTCCGCGACAACCCCGCCCACACGGGCGTGTACTCTGGCCGGGCTATCTTGGGTGAGCCGAAACTCAAATGGAAATTCCAAACATCCGGAGAGGTTATCGCCTCACCAACCGTCGATCACGGAATCGTCTATGTCGGCAGCATCGACGGCAATCTTTACGCGGTCGATAGCCGAACCGGATTGCTATTTTGGAAATATAAGGCTAACGCGCGAATCGTGTCGTCCGCGGCGATATGGAACAAGACCGTTTACGTTAGCAGTTACGATCGAAATTTCTACGCCATAGATTCCGCGACCGGTATTTTGAGATGGAAGTTCAAGACTCCCGCAGAGCGGAGGTTTGCCGCCGAGCATATTCATGGGACTTATCCATACGCGGAGACGATGCCGGACCCCTTCGATTCCTATATGTCTTCGCCGGCGATATCGAACGGAGTTGCATATTTCGGACGTGGCGATGGGAATGTCTATGCACTTAATGCCACCACGGGGATTTTTCGGCAGCACGGACGGTAATCTTTACGCTCACGAGGCAGGCGACTAGCCTTTGGTTCTTAGGCCGGGAAACTGTATTCGCGCAGCTGTAGCCACCAGCGCTTAGTCCTAGAACTTTATCCACTCACAATAGCGCTGGACTGCCGATTTAACGTGTACTGTGCGACCCTGGATCGGCCGTTGAGTGCATGGCCA
This sequence comes from Steroidobacterales bacterium, assembly GCA_038234675.1. Lineage (GTDB taxonomy): Bacteria > Pseudomonadota > Gammaproteobacteria > Steroidobacterales > Steroidobacteraceae > FEN-1191. The sequence goes on along the minus strand of JBBQTF010000020.1, from coordinate 5,901 downwards.
GTAGCCGCGTTCTAACGTCAAGCACATTGCGCTTTAAATACGGCAGTAGCATGCGCATGCTGTCGCTGCCGTCGTCGCCAGCTTCGGGTGACGCAAGGAAGCTGTTGCAGTAACTGCGGTAATAGTCTGCGTATAAAGTTTCATAGCGACGGAATGCATCACCAAACGCCTGATGTACCAACAGCGTAGTGCCAATATGTTCGACGCAAATTAAGCTCGAGAAACCGCGCTGGTAGTTGGCGTGCTCTGCCACCATGGCCTTGCTGTAGCTCTTGTTACCGTGAAAATGCTGAATCAGCAGCCGTCGCCCGGCCTCCCGCGGCGAATGGGCGCGGAAGTATTCAAACAGCGCAGTACGGTGGACGAGCGAGAAGGCAGTCGATAACAGTGAGCGCGCCTGCCGCTCGCCGGTCGGTTGGCTAGCGACCGCATCCATGAGGCGTGCATGTTCGGCTTCCCAGGCCCGGTAGTCTTTCGGATTCCCGAGCAATGGGCCGGCGACTTGTTGCTCCCGTGACGTGCCGGCACGCGCGGCGCGCGCCAGTTGCTTCTCGGAGGCCTCCATAAGGCGGCTCCGGCTCACCTGCGGAGGGCCGCCCCCTAGGTTCAGGCGCAGGAGCCGTGTGAATGTGTCGGCAATGCTTGGTCTCGCATTTGCTGGAGACATTTGCTCCCATCCTCGGTGATCTTCACGTTCCGCGACAGCGCACAGTGGGTCCACGTGGCTGTCAGAATTCTTAGGTGCCGATGTTGCGCGCGTTTGACGGGAACCCCAAGCGTTTTTTTGTAGTCCACCGTTGGCTTTTAGCGACAATATCGCCATGGGGAAGGTTTTGGGGTGTAAGACGACGATGGGGGCCCCAACTTGACGATGCGGTGCCGGGCCGGGAGAATCCGCCACCCTTTAGGGGCATGGCTAGGTAGCTCAGCTGGTTAGAGCGTGGCACTCATAATGCCGAGGTCGTGGGTTCGAGTCCCACCCTAGCCACCATTTGGACACGCTACGGGGATGCCATAGCATGCCACTAATAGTACAAATATTTATAATAATCACTAAGTTATAGGCGCGAGGCATGATATCAAGAAGGCGCGGCGCGAAGCAAAGTCCGCAAATCGAGACGTGTATCGCCCCGATGGCGACCGCATGTTTTTGATCGCGACGCCCCACTGCTCTGCGCTCTGGCGGTTGAAGTACAAGCGCAAAGGAGTCGAAAGACTCATTTCTCTTGGGGCGTGTCCCCATGTACCGCTGAAGCTCGGTCGTGAGCGCCGAGACGAAGCGCGTAAGCACGTCGAGAAGCGGACCAGTCCGGGCGCCTTGCGCAAAGCAACACGGCTCGCGCTCGAGAACACCGTCAAAGCGTTGACCGAGAAATACTTCACCAAGCGCAAGCACGAGTCGGCCCCCGGCACCTACAAACACGATTACCGTTTGATGGAGAAGCTGGTGTGGCCCTACATCTGCTCGCGGCCCATCGCGACGGTCGTAGCGAAGGACTTGCTTGAGGCCCTACAGCACATTGAGGCCCGCGGTGCTCTAGTGACAGCGAAGAAGACCCGCGCGCTGTGCGTCCGCATCTGGCGCTATGACCCCTTTGGGGTCGCGATGCGAAAGAAGATCGGAGCTGCGGCCCTGGCGGCGGTGTCGCTTCTGGTAATTGCCCAGCCCGGAGCGGCTGCCGAGCAGCGCGTGCCATTCGCATTTGAACAGGTCGTCGAGCGGGCGCGTCAAATGTCGCAGTCGCCGGCACGAAGGTTGGGCTCCATAACGCCGGGGCTCGAAAAGCTCAACTACGATCAATACCGGGAGCTGCGGTTCCGCACCCAGAAAGCCTTGTGGGGCGATGTCGCCTCGCCATTTCGCATTGATCTGCTGCCCGCCGGCTTCGTCTACAAGACTCCCGTGGCCGTTTCGCTGGTCGAGGAAGGGCGCGTGACCGACCTGGAGTCAGGCCCCACCTTGTGGGACGTCGGCGACAAAGTCCCCGCGAACCTGCATGGCGTGCCGCTATCACTCTCCGGCTTTCGCGTGCGCACCCAGCTGAACTCACGCTCCGTCTGGGACGAATTCCTCGTCTTCCAGGGCGCAAGCTATTTTAGAGGCGTCGGGCGCGGACAACTCTACGGATTGTCCGCCCGTGGACTTGCGCTGCGCACGGGCGAGCCGGAGGGCGAAGAATTTCCGGCATTCACTCATTTCTGGATCGAGCGGCCCACCCGCTTTGCTAAAGCTCTCACGATCTACGCGCTGCTGGAAAGCGCATCGCTGACCGGTGCATACCGATTCGTCGCCTCCCCGGGGCGTGATACGGTCATGGAAGTGCAGTGCACACTGTTCCCGCGCTCGGATGTGGCCGTGGTGGGCATTGCCCCGCTCACATCTATGTTTTTGTTCAATGCCAGCAATCGTTCGCGATTCGACGACTTTCGCGAGCGCGTTCATGATTCGGACGGACTGTTCATCGATGAGCGCAATGGCGAGGCGATCTGGCGCCCGCTGACCAATCCGCGCGAATTGCAGACTGGATCGTTCACTGACACGTCGCCGTACATATTCGGCCTGATGCAGCGCGCACGGCTGCAGGCCGAGTATCAGGACCTTGAAGCCAGCTACGAGCGACGCCCCAGTGCATGGGTGGAATCCCTCGGCAATTGGGGCGCCGGTCCGGTCCGACTGCTGGAAATACCTACCACGCGTGAGACCAACGACAACATCGTCGCATTCTGGCAGCCGCGCAGCGGGCTCAGGGCAGGACAGCCATTTCGGACCTCCTACCGCCTGCATTGGAGTACCGATCCCGAGCCTCGGAACGGCGTGGGGCGCATCGTCGACACTCGTATCGGCAGCAGCTTCGACGGCAAGCGCAGGCTGTTCGTCATTGACATCGAAGGGGCGGGTACGTCGAGCGATGGGTTGAAGCTGTCGTTATCGAGCTCGGCGGGTAAGGTCTCGAACCCCGTCGTCCAGCCCAATCCAGCGATCAACGGACTGCGCGCCAGCTTCGAACTCGATACCAATGACGTGGCCATGACGGAACTGCGGCTGGTTGTAATGAAGAACGGCAAGGCGGCCTCCGAAACCTGGCTGTACCGATGGATGCCGTAGTCACGGGCGACACGCTGGGCATGCTGGATACCGTCCGTACCCAGCCCGCCGGAACCGTGCCCGCCCGTCCCGGCGGCCGCGGCATGCCGCCGGAAGCGCCCCTGGATATGCCAACGCAGAATCTGCGGAGGGCCCCGGTGGCGCAGTTCGAACATCGGCTTGACTGGCGTGTTGCGCTGGCCCGCGGGGTGGCCATCACCGGAACTCTGGCAATCGTCACGTACGGCGTCAGGGAAATGTTCGCCATCGTCCGAGTCGCCAATCCGACGTTGCTGCAGGACCTCATGGTCGGGTTCTTCGCCCTGACGCTGGGCTGGATCGCGCAGTCGGCCGCGTCCGCCATCGCGGGCCTTATTCCCCGCCGCCGGCTGCGTCTGGCGCCGGCCGGGCAGCCTCTTTCGCGCACCGCCCTGGTCATGCCGATCTACCACGAAGATCCGCGGCGCACCGCGGCCGCCCTGCAGGCGATGGGCGAAGCGCTGCACGAGCGGGGCGCGGGTGAGGCCTTCGAAATCGTGATGCTGTCGGACTCGACCCAGGCGGATGCCTGGCTCCGTGAGACGCAGGCCGTGCGGGGGCTGCGAGATGCGCTGGCACCGACGACACCGGTTTGGTACCGGCGGCGCTGGAAGAATGTCGGGCGCAAAGCCGGCAACATTCAGGAATTCGTCGAACGCTGGGGCGGGCGGTACGAATACATGGTGATCCTAGATGCCGACAGCCTGATCGACGGCGACACGCTGGTCTGGATGGTGCGCGCCATGATGGCCGACGAAACGCTCGGGCTGGTGCAGACTGCTCCGCGACTGGTGGGCCGAATCAGCCTGTTTGCACGGCTGCAGCAGTTCGCGGGCCGTGTTTACGGCGGCGTGATTGCACGCGGCTTGGCGGCGTGGGCCGGGGACGACGGCAACTACTGGGGGCACAATGCGATCCTGCGCATCGCGGCATTCGCGAGTTCCTGCGGTCTGCCGCAGCTGCCAGGACGCAAGCCCTTCGCTGGTCACATCCTCTCGCACGACTTCGTCGAAGCCGCGCTGATGCGCAGGGCCGGCTGGAAGGTGCGCATGGCCGACGAGTGCGGCGGTTCCTACGAAGAAAGCCCTCCGTCACTGGTGGATGCGGCCATTCGCGATCGGCGCTGGGCGCAGGGAAATCTGCAGCATGCCAAGGTACTCCGGGCAGCCGGATTGCGCTGGCACAGCCGCATGCACTTCGCATTCGGAATCATGAGCTACCTCTCCTCGCCGCTGTGGCTGATGCTGCTGCTGATCGGCCTGGCGCTGGCGGTGCAGGGCGCGGTGCGTGAGCCATCCTATTTCCACTCGGCCTTCCAGCTGTTCCCATCCTGGCCGCGGTTCGATGCACAGCGCATGCTGGCCCTGTTCCTGTTCAGCATGGGTGTGCTGTTCACCTCCAAGCTCCTTGGATTTTTCGGAACCTTACTCAGGCGCCGGGCGCGCCGCCCGGTAGGTTTCATCCGCCTGACGCTCGGCACTGCGCTTGAGCTGGTGCTGTCGGCCCTGTTCGCGCCCGTGCAGATGCTGATGCAGAGCCGATATGTGGCGGAGATCCTGCTGGGGCGCGATGCCGGCTGGGGCTCACAGCGGCGCGAGGACGGACGCGTCAGCTGGCTCGACGCATGTCGTTTTCATTGGGGTCACACGCTGGCTGGCGCGTTGCTAAGCGTAACATTCTGGCTTCTGTCGCCGGAACTGTTCTGGTGGCTCTCACCCGCATTGCTGGGCATGCTGATGGCCATTCCGTTGTCGGTCATCAGTGGCAGTACCCGCGTCGGCCGGTGGCTGTCGCGCATCGGCCTGCTGGCCACCCCGGAAGAACTGCAGGTACCCGAAATCGTGAGTCGACGCGATGCGTTGTGCCCCGCCCACGACAGCCCGGCGGGTGATGCGCTGGAACACTTGGCGAGCGACGAAGGAGCGCGGAACTGGCACATTGAGCTTAATCCGCCACCGCCCGAGCGCCCGCGTGGCGATCCGGATCCCGACCGGTTGATGGCGCAACAAAAGATCCGCGAAGCCCGCAGCCGAGACGAGGCGCTGGGATATCTCAGCGCCCGCGAGCGCCTTTACGTGGCCGCCGATGCGCAGTTGCTGCATCAGTTGAGCGGCCTGCCGCCGTAGATCGGGTTTATAGGCTGACTCGACATGAGCCTCGGGACAGGGGCAGAAATAGAGGTAACTCGGGTAATTCCCCGCACGGTTACCGCAATGCTCACGTAGTTCGCGCTACGTGCCGCCAAGCCCGGGGCTAAGGCGTACAAAGTCTTTGACGTTCGCGGTTTATGCCTGTTTGTAATCCCGCACGGATCGAAGTGGTGGCGGTTCAGATCACCGATACAACGGCTTCTGCTGTCTTCCCTTTTTATGGGGAGCGGAGTGGCTTACTATAGGTCGGTATCGATTATGGAAAAGCCAACTCAATCCCTGCGCGAATTAGCCGCCCAATTGCTGGCGGCCAGTGCGCTCGGTTCCGATCCCCAGGTGCCCGAAGCGGTACTGGTGAACGAAAATTTTAGGGCTGCACTGGCCCGCCTCACCGGCACCGCAGCTGTTGCATCGTTGCTCGGCCGGGCGCTCGCATTGGCCAGTGCGGAGATGCCGGCGCTGCGGAGCGTCAAAGTAAATGCCAATGGACAGCTCGAAGGAATTGAACACCTATCCCAGGGCGCAACTTCGCGAGAGGCCGCCGGGACGGAAGTTACCGCGCAAGTGCTGGAACTCCTCGTCACTTTCATCGGCGAGGGCATCACGCGCCGGTTAGTGAGCGAGGCC
>JBBQTF010000019.1:0-71065 GCA_038234675.1 Steroidobacterales bacterium | reverse complement strand
TCGCGGTGCGCATGCCCTAAGGCGGCCGGCCCCGGACCCAGCACAGCGCGATCAGACATGCCATATCCAGCCTTGTTCGATGTGCCCGGTTCGCTGGTCAGTGTACGCCTAAAGCCGTCTGGCCAACATCGATGGAGCGGTGATGGCGGCATCCATCTAAGCGGCAGGATCCCCCAGATCCGCGATCAGATACTCATTTGGCAGCAGCCGGTCGGTTGAGTGAACGCAAAATTCTCCCCTGCCAGCGCCGGCATGCAGTCAGTGGGATTGAGCTTAGGTGCCCATTCGTCTTCTGCTCCCCATAGGCAAGGCCGATGACCGTGATTGTGTGGTGCAGGGCCTTGTCCTCGAGGGCCACTAAAATCTTTCAGCCGTTTGGCGATGGCGCTGTGTATAAGGTGATGGCCATTAGTGGACCCGCTGCCTTATCTTCGTAAGGCGCGATTGATAATAAGTGTGGCCTTTGCAAGTGCGTAGCCAACCCGGCAATGAGCTTGGAGTACTATCCGCGCGGTTTTTTCGAGGCAGATCAGGACAAAGCGGTGAAACAGTGAGACATAAGCGATTGATTCTACTTGATAACAAGTTGGTGCCCAGGAGAGGACTCGAACCTCCACGGTGTTACCCGCTAGTACCTGAAACTAGTGCGTCTACCAATTCCGCCACCTGGGCCTGAAGGTGGGCGGCGCAATGTACGTAAGGGGTTCGGAGCTGTCAATTGACCCGTAGCGGTAAGCCGACCCGAGCAGGCGCACGTCCGGGTGGGCGTGCGTCCCGCCACCAGGTTCGCAAGTCCGGCAAGGGCGAACCGACGGCGGCTGAAGGCATCGTCTCGCCCAACCGGGCCGGTTTCGGATTTGCACGGGTCGAGGGCATCGAGGGGGGCGTTTTCCTGCCGCCGCGGGAAATGTCCGGCCTCGTGCAGGGCGATCGCGTGAGCCTTGCTTTGCACAAGGACGCTCAGGATCGCTGGGTGGGGACGGTCAACAGTGTGATCGAGCGTGGACTGTGTGCTTTTCTGGGCGTGGTCGAGCGCCAAGGCCAGGAGTTGCGCGTGCGCGCGGCTGACCGCAGGCTCGCCATTGTGTGCAACATTCCCCGTTCCGGCTCATACGACGTGCAGCCCGGGGATTGGGTCATTGCCGACATAAAGCGCTATCCGGTCGAGGGCATGCCCGGGGAGGCGTGGATACGCAAAAAGCTCGATCCGGAGCGCCCGGTGGAAATGTCCACCGAGGCCGCCATCGCGCGCTTCGATCTGGGGCAGGAGTTTTCCCCCGGGGTGCTGCAGGAAGCCAAGCGTTTTGGTAGTCATGTCGATGCCGCGGAGGCGGCGCAGCGCACCGACTTGCGGCAGGTGCCGTTGGTGACTATCGATGGTGAGGACGCACGCGATTTTGACGATGCGGTTTATGCGGAGCGCGACGGGGAGAATTTTAGGCTTCTGGTCGCAATCGCCGACGTTAGCCACTATGTGAGGACCGGCACGCTGCTGGACACCGAAGCGCGCGCGCGCGGAACGTCGGTGTACTTTCCTACACGCGTATTGCCGATGTTGCCGACGGCACTCTCCAATCACCTGTGCTCGTTGGAGCCGCACGTAGATCGACTGTGCATGGTGGCCGACATGAGCGTCACCGGGCGCGGGGCGCTGCGCGCCTGGAGCGTGTACCCGGCGGTGATGCGCTCGGCGGCGCGCCTCACCTACACCGCGGCGCACGCTGTGCTGTTCACGCGCGATCCGGCCGCCCGTGCCGCACTGGGCCCGCTGGTCGAGAAGCTCGAACCGTTGGTCGCCGTCTATCAGGCTTTGCTCAAGGCGCGGACCCGTCGCGGGGCGCTGGACTTCGATGCGCCGGAAGCCAAGTTCGTGCTCAGCAAAGAAGAGCAGGTTCGCGCCATCGAATTTCATTCCCGCAACGACGCTCACAAGCTGATCGAAGAATGCATGGTGCTGGCCAACGTGGCCGCAGCCAAGGAGCTGCAGAGGCTGCGCGTCCCCGCCCTTTATCGCGTGCACGCACCGCCCGAGCAGCGCAAGCTCGATAATCTGAAGGCCACGCTCCACGTACTGGGTATCGAACTGCAGATCCCCGAGCAGGTGCGCACCCGTGACCTGGCCGGCATCGCCCCGCGAGTCCGTGACGCGCAATTGCGTCCGTTCGTCGAGTCCCTCGTGGTTCGTTCGCTCTCCCAGGCGGTATATCAACCGGAGAACATCGGCCACTTCGGTCTGGCGCTTTCCGACTATGCGCACTTTACTTCGCCGATTAGACGTTATCCGGATCTGCTGGTGCATCGCGCGCTGCGCGCGGGCCTGGGGCTCGCTCCGCGGGCCTCGAGTGCGGACCAGGCGGGCCTCGGGCCGATGGGCGCTGATTTGTCGCGACTCGAGAAGCGTGCCGACGAAGCGGATCGCTACGTCAAGGCCTTTCTCAAGTGCGTATATCTGCGTGATCGTATCGGCCAGACTTTCGAAGGGCTGATCACGACGGTCGTGGAATTTGGCTGTTTCGTGCAACTGCTCAGCGTCGGAGTGGACGGCCTGCTGCATTTGACCGCCCTCGATGATGATCAGTACTTGATGACGCGCGACGGTGGCCAATGGCAGGGGCGGCGCAGCGGCCGCAAGTTTGGCCCGGGCATTCGCTTGAGGGTGCGCGTGGCATCGGTCAATCCGGTCGAGGGGCTGGTGGATCTGGAGCTGGCGACGGACTGATGGCCACGGAACGGGTCTACGGAATCCACACCGTGCGCGCGTTGCTGGCGCGGACACCTCAGCGCGTGTTACGCGTCTACCTGCAGCAGGGGCGCGCGGATCGCCGGGCGAGCGAGATCGAAGCGCAAGCGCGGGCGGCCCATCGACCCCTCGAGCGGGTCGAGGTCGCACGACTCCGAGCCTGGGTGGGGGAGGTGGCCCATCAGGGCGTGGTGGCCGAGATCGAGCCGCTCCCGGCGGCGAGTGAGCAACAATTCTTCGCGCAATTGGCCGCCGCACAAAACCCGCTGGTGCTGGCCCTTGATGGCGTGCAGGATCCGCACAACCTCGGGGCGTGTCTGCGCACCGCAGACGCCTGCGGAGTGCTGGCGGTTTTGGTGCCCCGCGATCGCTCGGCGACGCTAAACGCCACGGCACGCAAAGTCGCGGCCGGCGCGGCCGAGACCACGCCCGTGGTCTCGGTCACCAATCTCGCCCGTACCCTTAAACTCATCAAGGATGCGGGACTTTGGATCGTGGGTACCGACGCGCTCGCCACTCAGCACGCGGCCGGGGTCGACCTGACCGGGGGCCGATGCCTGGTCATGGGATCGGAGGGCTCGGGGCTCCGGGAGCTCACCCGTCGAAGCTGCGACTGGCTGGTGAGCTTGCCGAACCTGGGTTACGTGGAAAGCCTCAATGTTTCGGTGGCCACCGGCATGATGCTGTATGAGGCGCTTCGCCAGCGCCAGCAGGCAACGGGGGCCAAACCCTAAGCCCGCAGGCGCGTCCACCGGTTGCAGGGGGCGTAAGCGTTCGGGTATCCTGCCCGGCTTCTCCTTGCCGCACTGCTTAGGCCTTGAGCGGGCGGCAAATATCCATAGGGAGTCCAATATGAGGCATTACGAAATGGTGTTCCTGGTCCACCCGGATCAGAGCGAACAGGTTCCGGCGATGATCGAGCGCTACCGCAGCATGATTGCTGCGGGCAATGGGCACGTGCATCGGCTCGAAGACTGGGGCCGCCGCCAGCTCAGTTTCCCGATCGCCAAGGTCCACAAGGCGCATTACGTGCTCATGAACCTCGAGTGCGACCAGAAGACTTTGGCGGAACTGACCGGCGCGTTCCGTTTCAGCGACGCGGTGCTGCGCCACCTGGTGGTCAGCATGGAAAGTGCGGTCACCGAACCTTCGCCGATGTCGCGTACCGATGAAGAGAACGAGGCCCGTCGCGAGCGCGACGAAATGGGCGATGACGACGACATGTCGCTCAACGCTTAACAGCCGCCCGCCCACCTGCAAGGATTTTCCATGTCACGATTTATACGCCGCAAGAAATTCTGCCGCTTTACCGCCGACGACGTGGCCACGATCGATTACAAGGATCTGAGCGTGCTGAAGAACTACATCACCGAGACCGGCAAGATCGTGCCCAGCCGTATCACCGGCACGAAAAGCTTCTACCAGCGCCAGTTAAGCACCGCCATCAAGCGGGCCCGCTTCCTGGCGCTCCTGCCGTACACCGATCAGCATTGAGGCTTCGATCATGGACGTAATCCTGCTGCAGAAAGTGGCTAACCTGGGCGGCATCGGCGATCGGGTGAAGGTCAAGAGTGGCTACGGGCGCAACTTCCTGCTGCCCTCGGGCCGCGCGACGCTGGCGACCGCCTCGAATGTGGCCCGCTTTGAGGCGCGGCGCACCGAACTGGAAAAGCTGGCCGGCGACGAATTGCACAGCGCCCGGGAGCGTGCTGAGTCGCTGCGTGATTTCCGGCTCACGATCACCGCCAAGGCGGGAACCGAGGGCAAGCTATTCGGATCGGTGGGCACCAACGACATCGCCGAGGGTTGTTCTGCTGCCGGCCACAAAGTCAGCCGCAGCGAGGTGCGCCTGCCCAACGGCCCGATTCGCTCTGTCGGTGAACACCAGGTGGCGGTGCATCTGCATACCGACGTCGAGGTCACCCTCCCCGTGATCATCGTCGCCGAAGAGCAGGGCTAGCGGCTCTTCCAAGGACACGGGCGCGCTCATCCTATGGCCGGGCCGCTGCGTTCGCGCCGAGATGTGGAGGCACCCGACCCCGGCGGGGCGACACCACCGCATTCGGTCGAAGCCGAGCAGGCGGTCATCGGTGGTCTGCTCATCGACGCACTCGCCTGGGATCAAGTTGCCGACCTGATCGTTGCCGACGACTTCTATCGACCGGATCACCGACTCATATTTACCGCACTCGCGGAACTGATCGCCAACAGCAAACCCGCCGACGTGGTCACCGCCTCCGGGCAGCTCGAGCGCAATGGCCAGCTCGAATCCGCCGGCGGCCTCGCTTATCTGGGCACCTTGGCGCGCGATACGCCTACCGCCGCCAACGTGCGCGCCTATGCCCAGATCATCCGCGAACGCTCGCTGTTGCGGCGCCTGATCAGCGCTGGAAGAGCGATCACGGCCTCCGCCTACGCCAACGACGGACGCGCGGCGCGTGATTTGGTGGATGAGGCGGAGCAACAGGTGTTTGCGATCGCCGAGCAGAGCACGGGACGGCGTGACGGCGCGATCAAGGTCAGTGCCCTGTTGCCAGTGCTTATCGACAAGATTGATGAGTGGCACACCAACCCGAATTCGATGCGCGGCCTTCCTACGGGCTTCGCAGACTTCGACCGCAAGACCGGGGGGCTGCGACCCGGGGATCTGGTGATCGTCGCCGGTCGTCCTTCGATGGGTAAGACCACGCTTGCGATGAATATCGCCGAGTACGCCGCAGTCAACCCGGGCACACGTTCGGCGGTAGCCATATTCAGCATGGAAATGCCCGCCGAGCAGCTGCTGACGCGCATGCTCAGTTCCATCGGTGGGGTGCAACTCAATGCCATCCGCAGCGGACAGATATCCGACGAGGACTGGGTGCGGGTGACCGCGGCAACCAGCCAACTGGCCGAAGCGCGCATCTACATCGATGAGTCTGCTGGCCTGACGCCCACCGAGTTGCGGGCCCGTGCGCGGCGCGTGGCGCGCGAGGAGAAGGGGCTGGGACTGATCATCATCGATTACCTGCAACTCATGCAGGTGCCGGGCACCAAGGAGAATCGGGCCACCGAGATCGCCGAGATCTCCCGCGGCCTCAAGGCACTGGCCAAGGAATTGCAGGTGCCGGTGATCGCCCTGTCGCAGCTCAACCGGGGAGTCGAGCAGCGCACCGAGAAAAAACCAGTGATGTCGGACTTGCGCGAATCGGGGGCCATCGAGCAGGATGCCGACATGATCCTGCTGATCTACCGCGAAGAGGTCTATGACAAGAACACGCCCAAGCGCGGTGTGGCGGAGATCGACTTGGCCAAGCACCGTAACGGTGAGATTGGCACCTTTGTGCTGACCTTCCAGGGTCAGTACAGCCGCTTTGCCAATTACGCCCCGGATTCCTACAGCGAGGGCGTGCTGCGCTAGAAAGGCTCGCCGCGCGCTAGCCAATCTCGTCGGGCATCGCCTGTTTGCGGCGCGACATGTAATCGCGCAGCGCCTCATCAATCGCCGGATCGAGCGCGGGCGCGACGTAGCTTTCGAGCAAGGCGCGCCAGCGGCGGTGGGCGCGTTGTGGCTGTTCCTGCGATCCTTCGGCACTCCATTGTTCGTAGGAGTTGTTGTCGGCCAGCGGGTACTCGTAGAAGGCGTTCTGGTAGTTTGCCAGCGTATGGGCGGATCCGAGGTAGTGCAGTCCCGGGCCCACCTCGCGAAAGGCCGCGAGCGCGAATCCGTTCTCATTCAGCTCGATTCCGCGCGCCAGCGTATGGAACGCGCCCAACTGGTCCACGTCCATGACAAATTTCTCGTAGGACATCGCCAAGCCCGCTTCGAGCCAACCGGCCGCGTGCAGGATGAAATTCGCCCCGCCCAAAAACGCGGGCCACAAGGAGTTGGCACTTTCCGTCGCAGCCTGGGCGTCCGCGTACTTCGAAGCGCAGAGATTTCCGCCACAGCGCAGTGGCACGCCAAGCCGGCGCGCCAGTTGGCCAATGGCCAGATAAGCCAGCGCGGGTTCCGGCGTGCCAAAGGTGGGCGCGCCGCTCCGCAGCGACATAGAGGAGAGAAAGTTCCCAAGGATGGCCGGCGAGCCGGGCCGTTCCAGTTGCCCGAGTGCCACGCAGAACATCGCCTCGGCGAAGCACTGCGCGAGTGCACCGGCGGTGGTCACAGGGCCCATCGCGCCGCCGAGGATGAACGGGACGCATACCGGCGCCTGGTTGGCGGCGGCGTAGACGCGAATCACCCGGCTCGCCTCGCCGTCAAGCACCAGCGGGGAGTTAACGTTGACGTTGCCCAAAATCACGCAGTGTGCAGCCACAAATTCCGGGCCAAACAGCACCCGGCACATGGCCACCGAGTCGAGCGCACGCGCGGCGCTGGTCACCGAGCCCATGAATGGTTTGTCCGAATAACGCATGTGGGCGTACATCATGTCCAGGTGGCGCTTGTTGACCGGCACGTCCACCGGCTCGCAGACCGTGCCACCCGAATGATGGAGCCAGGGGGCCAGGTAACCGAGCTTCACAAAATTGTGAAAGTCATCAAGCGTGCCGTAGCGCCGACCGCGCTCAAGGTCCGTGACGAATGGTGAGCCGTAGGCGGGCGCAAAGACGGTGTGCGCGCCGCCGATCAGAACGCTGCGCTGTGGGTTGCGCGCGTGTTGAGTAAACTGCGCCGGCGCAGTGCGTTGAATGATGGTGCGTGCCAGGCCGGCGGGAACGTGGAGGCGCGAGTCGCCTTCTAGGCGTGCACCGGCCGCGCGCCACAGCTCGATCGCCTCGGCGTCGCCCCGGATCTCGAAGCCGATTTCTTCGAGCAATACATCGGCGTGACGCTCGACGGCCTGCAGGCCCTCCTCGGAGAGCAGCTCGTAGCAGGGAATGGCGCGGGTGATGTAGGCCGGGGCTGCGGGCGGCGCAGCGCGCGCTCTCTGACGGGCTTCGCGGCTACCGCCGCGCAACGCGCCGCCCCGGCAACATGATCAAGGGCTTATCAGCCCTCGAAAAATCCCATCTTCACCCCCGCCAGCTGAATGACGTCGTTGTCCACGAGCTTGCGCGCCTGCGCACCGATGGGAGCGCCGTTGACCTGCGGGTAATTGTCGGCTCGGTCGGCATCGACGTGCACGAGGAAATAACCTTCCGAGCGGCGCGTAATTGCGGCCACTTGTACACCGGGACGCCCGAGCGTGGTCAGGGTCTTGGTCAGCTCCAGTTCGCGGCCCGCAAAGGCCCCCGAGAGCACCTGCAGGCGCGCCTTCTTAAGCGCAGGCGTGCCGTTGCCCAGGGTGCGCCGCGAGGCTGTGGCTTCGGCGCCGGTGGAGACGGCAGCACGGATTTTCTCAACGGGGCGAGCCGAGGGCTGGATCACCAACGTGCGCTCGAATTCGTCCTGCTGTGCCGCGTCGTCCTCGACGAAGCGCAATTGGTGGTGGCCGCAGGTCAGGACATCACCGTGCTGCAGCGCGTGCTTCTTGATCAGCTTGCCGTTGACGTAGGTGCCGTTGGTGCTGTTGAGATCCTCGAGAAAGGAATCATTGAGGATGTTGATGATCAGCGAGTGGTGGCCGCTGACGGCAGGATTGTCGATGCGAATGTCGTTGTCCGGGAGCCGCCCGATCGTATAGCGCTCCTTGTTCATGTTGTACTCGGCCATTACCTGGCCGTCGAGACTAAGAATCAGCCGTGCCATATTGATTTCGCCTTTTGCCGGTCAGATGATCAGCTGAACCAACCCAACATCCTGTCTAATACTCCCCGACGCACCGGGAATGAATCAATGACCTGGGCCAGCAAAACTGAAATATTGTCCTTGCCGCCATTGTCATTGCCGAGCTGGACCAAGTGTTTTGCCACCGTATCAAGATTAGCACCAAAGGTGTTGATCGTTAAATGAATATCGTCATCCTCGACCATGTCCGAAAGTCCGTCGGAACAGATCAGGTATATGTCACCACGCTGCGCAGGGTGTTCCTGGATCTCCACTTCCACCGCCGCCTCGACACCGAGCGCGCGCGTGACGTAGTTCTTGTTGGCGGCGCGCTGCGCCTCCTCGGGTGAATAAAATCCCCGATCGACCAACTCCTGTAGCAAGGAGTGGTCTAGGGTCACCTGCTCAAAGCCCGAACCGCGCAGGCGATACATCCGCGAATCACCGACGTGAGCTATGGTCACGCGATTGTTGTAGAACAGCGCCCCGACCACCGTCGTGCCCATGCCCTCGCAGTTGGGCTGTGTGCGGGCCGTCTGATAGATGATCTTATTGGCGCGCGTTATGGCATCGCGCAAGATGATCGAGACCCGCGACATCCCCGAGGCCGGATCCGCGACCGACAGGTCCTCGTGCTCGATGGCCTCTCGGACCAGATTGACGATCGTCTTTACGGCGATCCCGCTGGCCACCTCGCCGGCGTTGTACCCACCCATACCATCGGCCAGCACCAGCAGCCCCATGCCCGCATCCCAGGCGATCGTGTCCTCGTTGTGCTCGCGCACGCGGCCGGTATCGGTCAACCCGATGCATTGCAGCTTGCCCTTCAGGCTCATTGAGAGTCCCCGCGGCTGGGCATTGGCTGTTGGCTATAAAAGGTGAACTGGGTCACAACTGCTGGGTCCGGTTAAAGTCCAATCGCGGGGTCGGCACGCGCCGCGCCGCAAAAGTTACCACCCGCTGCCCCTCCCGGTCGCGTCTGGGGTCACAGATGCGGGTGAACACGTGCGGCTGGATAGCAATAGCGCGGCATCGTACTGGAGTTTCGATTGCGCTGCGACGGGCTCTATCATACAAGTCAGCTATGGCCCGCAATCAACCGGTGTACGTGTGCAGTTCCTGCGGGGGCGAAGCGCTGAAATGGCAGGGGCAATGCCCACACTGCAGCGAGTGGAATACACTGAGTCGAGTGCTCGGTGGGCGGCCCGTGGCCGCCGCGGCAGGCCGATCTTCCTACAGCGCGATTCCCGTAGCCCTCACGCCCGGAGCGACCAGCGCGGAGACGCTGAATTTGGGCATGAGCGAACTGGACCGCGTGTTTGGCGGCGGTCTGGTTCTCGGATCCGTAAGTTTGCTCGGCGGTGAGCCCGGGATAGGAAAATCAACACTGCTTTTGCAGGCCGCCGCGGCGGTCGGACGTGAACGCGCGGTGCTGTACGCTTCGGGGGAGGAGTCCACTCAGCAGACCTCCGGGCGTGCGCAGCGCCTGGAACTAAGTGCGCCGCATCTGAGGCTGGTTAGCGACAGCTCGCTTGAATCGATCCTGGCCCTTTGTCAAGAGCAACGGGCCGCACTGTTGCTGATCGATTCGATCCAGACCATGCACACCAGTACGGCGGAATCGAGCCCCGGCTCGGCCCAGCAGTTACGCGAGTGCACCTCGGCGCTGGTGCGCTTTGCAAAACAATCCGCCACCGCGGTAATCATTGTCGGCCACGTGACCAAGGACGGGGCCATCGCAGGGCCCAAGCTCCTCGAGCACCTGGTGGATACGGTGCTGTACTTCGATTCCGACGCGGGCAGCCGCTATCGCATGTTGCGCGCCACCAAGAACCGGTTCGGTCCGGTCGATGAGCTCGGCTTTTTCGCCATGTCCGGCGCGGGCCTGCGGGAGGTGCGTAATCCCTCGGCGATTTTCCTGTCACGCAATCCGCAACCCGTCCCCGGGAGTCTGGTCATGGTGGCGCGCGATGGCGGGCGGCCATTGCTGATCGAAGTGCAGGCCCTGGTCGACCACACGCGCTTTTCCAGCCCACGGCGGGTCGCCCAGGGCGTGGACGCGAACCGCCTGGCGATGCTGCTGGCAGTCATGAACCGTCATTCGGCGCTCGCCTTGGGCGAGCAAGACGTGTACGTTAATTTGGTCGGGGGCCTGCAAATCGCCGAAACCGCCACCGACCTGCCGTTGGTGCTGGCACTTGCCTCGAGCCTCAAGGGCGAAGCACTCGATCCGGCCCTGGTGGCTTTTGGCGAACTGGGATTAACCGGCGAAGTGCGTCCGGTGCCCCACGGCGAGGAGCGGTTGCGCGAAGTGCACAAGCACGGCTACCGTCGCGCCATCGTTCCTAAGCAGAATGTGCCGCGCGGTGGAGTTGAAGGCCTCCGGTTGCAGGCGGTTTCGACGGTTGCAGAAGCGCTCGAGGCCGCATTTAATGGTGGTTCGCGCGCACCGTCCGCGCCATCGCGCTAAATACTAAACAATAGGGCGCACCCGCACGGTGCGAATGGCATTGTCGACGGTTTGCAGAACTTCGAACTCCATCGCTCCGATGCGCAGCGAAGTGCCCGCCTGCGGGATGGTCTCAAGCTTTTCGAGCAGCAGTCCATTGAGCGTCTTGGGGCCCAGGTCGGGCAGTTGCCAGCCGAGGGCTCGGTTTAGGGCCCGGATCGTTGCGGCGCCATTGACCAGCCAGGCGCCTCCGGCGTCGCGGTGCACGTCCTTGTGACCGACCGTGGCCGGGTCGGTCGTGAACTCTCCGACGATTTCCTCCAACAGATCTTCGAGCGTGACCAGGCCCTCGATGTCCCCGTATTCGTTCACTACGAACGCTTGCCGGCGACGGTTGCGCTGGAACTGCGCGAGCTGCTGCATCAACGATGTGCCTTCCGGCACGAAGTACGGCTCGCGGGCTGCGGCCAGTTCAATGAGCCGCTCGCGGGTCAGCGTGCCGCGCGCAAACTCCTGGGCGGTGCGCTTCATGTGCAGGATTCCGACCAGATTGTCGAGCTCCCCGTCGTAGACGGGCAGGCGCGTGTGCGGTGTTTGCCGAAGTCTTTCCAGCAAGTCCTCCCAGTCCCCCGAGATATCGATGCCGGCGATGTCCTGGCGCTGGATCATGATGTCATTCACGGTGACGCGTTCCAGATCGAGGATCGACAGCAGCATCTGCCGGTGCCGTGCCGGGATCAGCGGGCTCGATTCGTTGACGACCGCGCGCAGCTCCTCTGTGTTCAGGGGCTGGGCACCCTGGGCCGAGGTTCGCAGCCCAAACAGGCGCAGGAACGCGTAAGCCGCGCGATTTGTGAACCACAGCGCCGGCCAGGTGATCCACAGCAGCAGCCGGTAGATCAGAGTTGAGTTCAGTGCGACCGCCTCGCTGTGCACGGCCGCGTAGATCTTCGGGGCCAGCTCGCAGAAGATAATGATGATCACCGTGAGGCCCAACATCATGGCCGGCAGCGCGTGCGCGTGCGCGGCCCGCAATGCCAGGAGCGTAGCCACGGTCGAGGCCGCAACGCTGGCCAGTGCCAGAATCACCAGATTCGCCCCGAGCCATTGGTCGGGCGTCGCCAGCAACCGCTCGAGCAGGCGGGCCCGGCGCTCGCCGGCGGCGGCCCGCGTGCGGATGCGGTAGCGATTCACCGACAGCATCGCCACCTCGGTGCCCGAGGAAAACGCGATGACCACCAGCAGCCCCAGCAGCGTGAGCACCAGTACGAGAGTCGGAGCCTTGTCCAATCCGCTACCTTTGGTCTGGTCGACGGGCCCATAGCATAGAGCCTGCGACGCCTTTGTTTTGGGGGTTAACGATCCGAGCCGTGGGCTACCGTATAATTCCCTGATGTTTGATCAGCTTACCGGACGCCTGAGCGCTGCGGTGGCCGCGTTGCGTGGACGCGGCCGGCTGACCGAGGAGAATATCGCCGATACGCTGCGCGAGGTGCGGATCGCCTTGCTCGAGGCGGACGTCGCGTTGCCCGTAGTCAAGCGCTTTATCGACGCCGTCAAGGCACGGGCGCTGGGCGCGGAGGTCAGCGCCAGCCTCAGCCCGGGCCAGACCCTGATCGGCATTCTGCACCGAGAGTTGGTGAGCATGCTTGGGGAGGGGGGCCGGGGTCTGTCGCTGAACGTGCAGCCGCCGTTGGTGTGGCTGCTGGCGGGGCTGCAGGGGGCGGGCAAGACCACGACGGCGGCCAAGCTGGCGCGCTGGCTCATCGAGACACACAGGCGCCGGGTGCTGCTGGTGAGCACCGATGTGCGTCGACCGGCGGCCATGCTCCAGCTGGAGCGACTGGCGGCGCAGGTGCGGGCGGGCTTCTTTCCGCCCGCAAGCGCGCAAAGCGCGCCCCGGCAGATCGCCAGCGCGGCCCTCGACCAGGCGCGCAGCGGCGTCTACGATGCGCTGATCGTGGACACGGCCGGCCGCCTGCACATCGACGCTGAGTTGATGCAGGAACTAAAGGACATCGACACCGCACTCAGCCCCCATCAGCGATTATTCGTAGTGGACGCCATGTCCGGGCAGGACGCACTCAACGCGGCGCGTGCCTTCAGCGCCAGTTTGGACCTCACCGGCATCATCCTGACCAAGGCCGACGGCGACGCGCGCGGCGGAGCGGCGTTGTCGGTGCGCGAGGTGACCGGCAAGCCGATCGTATTTCTGGGCCTGGGCGAGAAGAGCGAAGCCCTGGAGCTTTTCGATCCCGAACGCATGGCCCAGCGCATTCTGGGCATGGGTGACGTGGTGGCGCTGGTGGAAAGTGTGCAGCGCAACATTGAAGTGGGTCAGGCTGAGCGCCTGGCGCGCAAGGTGGCCAAGGGCCAGGGGTTCGACCTTGCAGACCTGCGCGCACAGCTCGATCAGGTGCGCCGGATGGGAGGGCTGGGCGCCCTCATGGACAAGCTTCCGGCCCAGATGGCGCGTCGCGCCGCAGCGCCCGACCAAGCCGAACGGCAGCTGCGTCAGCAAATGGCCATTATCGACTCGATGACGGCGCGCGAGCGGCGGGTGCCCGGGATCATCGACGGTTCCCGGCGCCGCCGTATTGCGCGTGGGGCCGGCGTACAGGTGCAGGATGTTAACCGGCTGATGAAGCAGTTCCTGGAAATGCAAAAAATGATGAAACAGCTCAAAGGCTCGGGCTTGCGCCGCCTGATGGGGGCCTTTCGAGGCGGCAGCCCTTAGAAAGCGTTAGGACTTTAAGTCTGGCCTGTCAACGCGTAGAATCCGCGCTCTTTTTTGGACCCAGAGTTACGCACTACATGGTTACTATTCGTCTTACCCGGCGTGGCGCCAAGAACCAGCCTTTTTACCACGTGGTTGTCACTGACAGCCGTAAGCGCCAGGGCGGATCCAGCCTCGAACAGGTCGGGTTCTTCAATCCGGTGGCGCGCGGCAAGGAGCAGCGGCTGCGCCTGGAGCTCGGACGCATCGACCATTGGGTCGGACTAGGTGCTCAGCTGTCCGATCGCGTGCGCGAACTGGTTGCGAAGTACCGTAAGCAAGCAGCGCAGGCGACTGCCTAGAAGACACGCGGCCGTGTCGGAAGACCGACCGCCGCGCCACGTCAAGCTCGGAAGGGTACTGGGCGCCACAGGACTGCGCGGCTGGTTGAAGGTCCAGTCGTACACGGACCCGCCCGATAACCTGTTGCGGCACAAGGTATGGGAGCTGTCGGATGCTCAGGGCGGGCGAGTCGCCTATGAGCTGGCCGAGTTCAAGTTCGACGGCCGCTGGATACGCGCGCGGCTGCAAGGCGTCGGGGATCGGGATGCCGCCGATTTATTGCGCGGCAGGGACATCGAGGTGGCGCGCTTGGCGTTGCCGCCGACGGCGGCCCGGGAATATTACCGGGATGACCTGATCGGACTGCGCGTGCGAACCCGGGAAGGGGTGCAGCTGGGTCGGGTGAGTCACTTTGTGGAGGCGCCGACCGAACCTGTGATGGTCGTGCAGGGCGAGCGTGAGCGCTGGGTTCCGGCCGTGCCGCGTTACTTGCGGCGCGTCGACCTGGCGCTGGGTGAGATTGAGGTGGATTGGCCTGAAGATTTCTAGCCGATCGACTAAGGCGGGCAGCCGAGTGCTGATTGAAGTGGTCACGCTGTTTCCGCAGATGATCCGGGAGGCGCTCCAACACGGCATCGTGGGGCGCGCTCAGGAGCGTGGGCTGCTGCGGGTAGGTACCGAGAGTCCGCGGGCGCACACGCAAGACGTGCACCACACGGTGGATGATCGTCCCTACGGCGGGGGACCGGGAATGGTGATGAAGCCCGAACCGTTGGGCGCGGCCATTGCCGCCGCGGCAGAGCGCCTGCCCGCGGGCAGTGTGCGCATCGCGCTCTCGGCGCAGGGCCAGGCGCTCACGCACGCGCGGGTGCGCCAACTGGCCGGCGCGCCGGGGCTGCTGCTAGTGGCCGGGCGCTACGAGGGCATCGACGAGCGGGTGCTGCAGGCGGAGGTCGACCTCGAAGTGTCGATCGGCGATTATGTGGTGTCGGGGGGCGAGCTACCGGCGCTGGTGCTCATCGATGCGGTAGCGCGCCAGTTACCTGGGGCGCTCGGCGATGAGCGTTCGGCACAGCAGGAATCGTTCAGCGCCGGATTGCTGGACTGGCCGCATTACACGCGGCCCGAAGAGTACGGTGGCCGACGGGTACCCTCGGTGCTTCTATCGGGCGATCACGCGGCGATCGAGCGGTGGCGACTCAAGCAGGCACTGGGTCGGACCTGGATGAGACGACGAGAGTTGCTCGATGATTTGAGTCTGGACGCGCGGCACGCTGTGCTGTTGCAGGAATTTTTAAGAGAACAGGAAAGCGAGACATGAACATTATTCAGACGTTGGAAGCCGAGCGCATGACGCGCAAGGTGCCCGATTTTAAGCCCGGTGACACGGTCGTGGTGCAGGTCAAGGTCGTTGAGGGTGATCGCGAGCGCGTGCAGGCCTTCGAGGGCGTGGTGATCGGCATCTCCAACCGCGGCTACAACTCCTCCTTCACGGTGCGCAAGATTTCGCACGGCGAGGGGGTAGAGCGGACCTTCCAGACTCATAGCCCCTCGATCAGCGATATTGCCATCAAGCGGCGCGGTAACGTGCGTCGCGCGAAGCTGTACTACCTGCGCGATCGGGCCGGCAAGTCGGCGCGCATCGAGGAGAAAGTTTAAGGCGCGTAAGCGCCGCACTTAGGGCGGCGCTCGCGAATCGCGGCACCTAGCGCGCTCGCGCCGGCATTACCCATGCGTTATTTGGCGGCTTTTTTCGTTAAGTTGTGGCACGGCCTCGACGTCCTGCGTCGGGTGCTGCATTTGCTGTTGCTACTGGCATTGCTGGCCGTGCTGATTGCGGCGCTACGCAATTCCATCCCAAAGCTTCCGGACCGGGGAGCGCTTGTCATTCGCCCCTCGGGTGATATCGTCGAACAGTTGTCCGGCGAGCCCCTGCAGCGCGCGATCAGCGAGGCCCAGGACCAGAGCCCTCCGCAAACCCTGTTGTGGGACCTGACACGCGCAATTCGCGGCGCCGCCAAGGATCCGCGCGTACAGGCCCTGCTAATCGAAACGGACGATCTGGAGAGCGTGGGTCTGCCGGAAACGGAAGAGTTGGCCGCCGCGATCGGACAGTTCCGTCGCAGCGGCAAGAAGATCGTCGCCCACGGCAGCTATTTCTTAGACAGTCAGTATTTCCTGGCCGCGCAGGCTGACGAAGTGTATCTGGATCCCCTCGGGTTCGTGCTGTTGTCGGGGTATGACCGTTACCGCATGTACTTCAAGGATGCGATCGACAAACTTTCGGTTGACGTGCATCTGATACGCGCGGGAAAATTCAAGAGCGCCGCCGAACCGTTCATTCGACGCGACATGTCGCCCGAGGAAAAGCAGGAAAGCAGTGCCTATTTGCAGGCCCTTTGGCAGGGCTACCGGACCGGCGTGGGCGCCGCGCGACACCTGGATCCTGAGGCCATTAATGCTTACGCGAACAGCTATGCGGCGGCCGTGCGCCAGGCCGGTGGCGACACGGGGGGCGTCGCATTGGCCGCGCACCTGGTGACGGGCCTGCGCACCGGGGCGCAGATTGAACAGCGCATGACTCAGTTGGTTGGTTTGGACAAGGAGCGTCACAGTTTTAGTGCCATCGCTTTCGAGGACTACCTGCATGTGCTCAAGTCCGAGGAGCGCCTGCACCGCAAATCCGAAAAGGCGGTGGGCGTCATCATGGCCAGTGGCACTATTCTCGATGGCACCCAGCCTTCAGGCACCATCGGCGGCGATTCCACCGCGGCGTTGCTCCGGGAGGCACGCGAGGATGACTCCATTAAGGCTGTGGTGCTGCGCATCGACAGTCCGGGCGGCAGCGTGCTCGCCTCCGAGCAGATTTATCGTGAAGTGCAGGCCCTGCGCGCCGCGGGCAAACCGGTGGTGGCCTCGATGGGCGAAGTGGCTGCATCGGGCGGTTATTACATCGCGGCGCCGACCGACGAAATCCTGGCCAGTGCCAACACCATCACGGGATCGATCGGCGTGTTCGCGGTAGTACCCACGATCGATCGCACGCTCAGCAAACTGGGTGTGCACGTGGACGGGGTCGGTACCACCGCCTTGTCTGGTTCGCTGCGCGTGGACCGTCCGATGCAACCTGAGATCGAGGGTTTACTGCAGGCGGGTGTCGATCATTCCTATGCGCAATTCCTGCAGCGCGTGGCCAAAGGGCGGCGCCAGAGCACGACCGATATCGATCAGATCGCGCAGGGGCGGGTTTGGGCCGGTAGCGATGCATTGCGTCTGCACCTGATCGACCGTCTTGGCACCTACGATGATGCGGTGCACGCCGCCGCGCGGCGCGCCAAGATGGGCCAGACCTATGAGGTGCGCGTCATAGAACCTGATCTGAGTTTCACTCAGCAGCTGCTGTTAAGCATGCGCGGCAATACCGTACACGTGTATCGCGCGCTGGGTTTCGGGGGCGGGTCCTACGCCGACATGGCCGCGCGCGTAAGCCCGCAGTTGCAGCCTCTGGAGCGTGAACTTATGCGCTGGCAGCGTTTTGCCGCAGTGCCCAATCACACTTTGGCTTACTGTTTTTGCACCGCGGACTAGCCCTACGACCTAGCCTTTAGCGTCGGGCGGGCGCGTCAATCGTTGCCAGCTGGGGGCGTCCAATGGCAGCCGCCAAAAAGCGGCGGTCGCCAAGTGATCGGGCGAACCTCCGCCTCCCAGCTCTCGCCCGAAGTCACTGAGGCCCGGGTTGTGTCCGATCAACATTAGGACGCGAGCTTCACCGTGGAAGTGCGCGATCACTTGGCGAATGACGTGCGGGCTTGCTCCGTACAGTTCAGGAATCGAAACGAGACAGGCTCCCTCGAGGGCGAGATCGCGCGCTACGAGCTCGGCCGTTTCTCGGGCGCGTCGCGCTGGGCTGTAGAGGAGCCGTTCCACTGAGGCGCCCGCCGCGCTGAGGCGGCGGGCGGCACGGACGGCTGCGGCGCGGCCAGAAACCGAAAGCGGCCGCTCAAAATCGGTGGCCCCGCTCGCCGCAGCCAGCGCTGCGGCGTGTCGCAACAAAATGAGTTCCGACATTGCGCTACCACATCATGCCCGTCTGGAGTCGCGCGGCTTCCGACATCATCGACTGGCTCCACGGCGGGTCGAAGACCAGTTGCACGTCGGCCTGGCTCACGGTCGGAATGGCCTCGAGCTTTTCCCGCACGTCGCGCACCAGCACTTCGCCCATCCCGCACCCTGGCGCGGTGAGCGTCATGCTCACATTAAGGCGACGGGTGCCATCCTCGCTCGTCGCCACGCCGCACTCGTACACCAGGCCGAGATCGACGATATTGACGGGAATTTCCGGATCATAGCAGCGGCGCATCTGTGTCCAAGCCAGCTCGCGAACATCCTCATCGGTGGCCCCGGGCGGCAGTTCGGGTGCTTGCACGACCTCCTTGCCAATGGCGTCGGCCTGCGAGCCCGGAATGCGGTAGAGGTTGCCCTCGATGTACAGCGTGAAACTCCCGCCCAGCGCTTGAGTAATGAAACCACTCACTCCGGCCTTGAGCATGATTGGGGTGCCGGCCGGTACGATGACCGCTTCCACGTCGCGGCTTAAGGTGACCGGCTCGTTTTCGTAGCCGCTCATGGGTTATCCGTCGAGACTGAAGGCGGCGCGAGCTCGCCCGGCGGAGGATGAAGGGCCGCGTGCAGCGTGTGCCAGCACAGGCTCGCGCATTTGACCCGTGCCGGGTACTCACGCACGCCGCTCAGAGCCATGAGCTTGCCCAGCGGTACGGTTGGCACGTAGGCGGGCTCGGTCAACAGCGCGTGCACTTCGCGGTACAGCGTGTCGACCTCGGTGAGGCTCTTGCCGCGGACGGCTTCACCCATCAGTGAAGCCGATGCAATAGAAATCGCACAACCCTGGCCGTTGAATCGCAGGTCGCCTAAGCGATCACCCTCCAGGCGCAACGTCAAACTCAAGGCGTCACCGCATAACGGGTTATGCCCTACGGCCGAGGCGTCAGCAGATTCGAGCCGGCCAAAATTACGTGGACTGCGGTTGTGATCGAGGATTACATCGCGGTATAGATCGCGGATGTCCATCAGGCGAAAACCCCCCGCACGCTTTCCAATCCGGCCACGAGCCGATCGATATCGGCCAGCGTGTTATAGCAGCCAAACGAGGCGCGCACCGTCGCCGGCAGACCGAAGTAAGTCATCACCGGCATGGCGCAGTGGTGGCCGCTGCGAACCGCGATCCCTTCGCGATCGAGTATGGTGCCCACGTCGTGTGGATGGATGCCCTGCAGGGTGAATGAAACGACCCCGGCCTTGTCCGCGGCCGTGCCCACCAGCCTGAGTCCCGGAATGGCGCTCAGGCTCGCATGGGCCCGCGCCAGCAATTGCTGCTCGTGCGCGGCGACTCGCTCGCGCCCGAGCACATCCAGATAGGTGAGCGCGGCGCCGAGGCCGACCGCACCGCTGATGTTGGGGGTGCCGGCTTCGAACTTCCACGGCAGTTCGTTGTAGGTGCTGCCTTCGATGGCCACGGTCAGAATCATGTCGCCGCCGCCTTGCCACGGTGGCATGGCCGCGAGTAGGGACTCGCGGCCATAGAGCACGCCAATACCCGTGGGCCCGTAGGCTTTGTGGCCGGAAAACGCATAAAAATCGCAATCCAGTTTCTGAACGTCGACTCTTCGGTGGGCGATCGCCTGTGCGCCATCGAGCAGCACCGGGATACCGCGCGCGTGCGCGAGCTCGATGATGCGCTCGACCGGCAATACTGTGCCCAGGGCATTTGATACGTGCGCTACGGCCACCAATCGGGTGCGCTCACCGATCAGCTTCTCCAAAGCCTGCAGGTCTACCTCGCCTGTCGATAGGATAGGCGCGGCCCGCAGCCGCGCGCCGGCGACCGCGCAGGCCATCTGCCAGGGCACGATGTTGGAATGATGTTCCAGGTGCGTGATGAGCACTTCGTCGCCGCTGCGTAGGTGAGTCGCCCCCCAGGAACGTGCCACCAGGTTGATCGCCTCTGTGGTGCCGCGCGTGAAAATGATCTCGCGCGTAGAGCGCGCGTTGATAAAGCCCCGCACTGTTTCGCGCGCGCCTTCGAAAGCGGCGGTCGCTTCCTGGCTGAGAGCGTGCACACCGCGATGTACGTTGGCGTGAAGGTGCGTGCCGTAGTATTCGATCGCCTCGAGCACCGCGCGTGGCTGCTGCGAGGAGGCCGCGCTATCGAGGTACACGAGCGGGCGACCGTGCACTTCCCGGCTGAGGATGGGGAAATCGGCGCGCACCCGATCAGCGCGCAGCGCCCCGCGCGCGTCCGAATAGCCGTCAACGGCGATTGGTTGCGGCGCGCTCATTGCAGTAATTCCGCCGTCGGCGCGTCACTGAGGCGGGCGGCCACCGCGGATTCGGCGGCCTTGCGCAGCGGCGCGGGTCCGAGGGCACCTAGAATCTCACTTAGGAACGCCCACTTGAGGAGCGATCGGGCAGCGGCGGGACTCAGTCCGCGCGAGAGCAGGTAAAAAAGCAGGTCCTCATCCAGCCGACCGGTCGTCGCCCCGTGTGCAGCCTGGATATCATCAATATTGATGGTCAGGCGTGGACGCAAGTTGACTTCGGCGCCTTTGCCGTCAATGAGTCCGCGCAGTGACTGCAGAACGCGGGAGCCCGGGGCCCCGGGAGTCACTTGCACATCCGCGCTGCACGCGACGTGGGCCCGCTCGCTGGCGATCCCGCGAAACACCAGGTGGCTGCAAGTCGCGGGTGCTTCGTGCAGTATGGTGTATAGCGCGTCCGAGTACTGCGCACCCTGGGCGGCGCCCAGCGCGCGCACATCCACCGATGCCCCATGGCCCTGGAGCTGTACCTGGATACTGCTACGTGTGCTCGCGCCACCGGCGGCAAGGTGGCGCAATTGGTAGCTGGCCCGTTCGGCGAGTCGGCTGGATACCGTGTCGTAGAGCAATGCGTTGCCGGCCGTCTGCTGCAGGCGCGTATGCATGAGATGCGAGCCGGCCCCCTGTTGGAGCCTTAAGGCGCCGCACCCCAACACGCTTCCTGCAGGCCCGTCATCGGCAGGGGCGGGGGCGCAATTGCGCTCGACCAGCTCGAGGCGCGCCCCGGCGTCAAGTTCCAGACTCAATTCGGTGTAGTTGGTCCCCGCGCCGTGGGACATCAGCGAGAGCACTTCCAGCGCCATCGTCCCGTGGACCTGAAACGCCAGGGGTTCGGGAGCGAACATGCGCGCCAGGAGCCCGAACCTCCCGTCGCCGGCCGTTTCGAACGCACCGGCCGTGTTGATGGCGCTGATCGCGGACACTCGGTTGAGCTTCGCCAGGGCCGCGGCCGACAATTTTGGATGGAGCCGGCCATCGACGTACACCAAGCGCTCGAATCCGGGAAGGTTCGGGGGCAGCACGGGGAGCGCCCGCGCCGCATCGGGGGACGGGTCGGGGAGGAAGCGGGAAATGCCCTCCAGTGCGCGCAGATTAGCGTAATGCCAGTTCTCGTCATGACGAGTCGGCAGGCTGTGTTCGCGCAGTGCCTGCGCCGCATCGCGCTGCGCAAAGGGCGGGGAGGGCTGGGAGCCAAAGTCCTCAAGGATGCGTGCCAAGGCGTTCATGCGACCTCCGGCACCGCCTCGAGCAGCCAGTCGTAACCGCGCCGCTCCAGTTCGAGCGCCAGTTCGCGCCCGCCGCTGCGCACGATGCGGCCGCGCGCCAGCACGTGCACCCGGTCCGGCACCACGTGGTCGAGCAGCCGTTGGTAGTGGGTGACCAGCACCACCGCACGCTCGGGCGAGCGCAGTCCGTTAATGCCCTGACTCACGATCTTAAGAGCATCGATGTCCAGCCCGGAGTCAGTCTCGTCAAGTATCGCCAGGCGGGGCTCGAGCACTAGCATTTGCAGAATCTCGTTGCGCTTTTTTTCGCCGCCGGAAAATCCTTCGTTCACTCCGCGCGTCAGCAGCGCGTCGTCGATGTGCATGGTCTGCATCTTGGCGCGCACCAGGTTCAGAAAGTCGAAGGCATCGATATCCGGCTCGCCGCGGTGGCGGCGCGCCGCATTGAGTGCCGCCTTGAGCAGGTAAGCGTTATTCACCCCGGGGATCTCCACCGGATACTGGAAGCCCAAAAATAATCCCGCGCGCGCGCGTTCCTCGGGGGCCAGAGCCAGCAGATCCATGCCCTCGAAACGGGCGCTGCCCCCGGTCACTTCGTAGCCGGGACGGCCGGCAAGCACGTGCGCGAGCGTGCTCTTGCCCGAGCCGTTCGGACCCATGATCGCGTGCACTTCTCCGGCGTTGATATGGAGCGAGACACCGTTCAGCACCGGGGTACCGGCCACCCTCACCGCGAGGTTTTCAATCTGCAGCAACGCAATGCTCATCCCACGGCCCCTTCCAAAGTCACGGCGAGCAGGTTCTGGGCCTCGACCGCAAATTCCATCGGCAATTCCTTGAATACTTCTCGGCAGAAACCGCTGACGATCATGTTGACCGCGTCTTCAGGGCCCAGGCCCCGCTGCTGACAGTAAAACAGCTGCTCCTCGCTGATGCGCGAGGTGCTGGCCTCATGCTCAACGGTGGCTCCGGGGTTGCGGGTTTCCAAATACGGAAAGGTGTGCGCCCCGCACTGCGCTCCGAGCAATAATGAATCGCAACGCGTAAAATTGCGGGCACCGTGCGCCGAGGGCATGATCCTTACCAGGCCCCGGTAGGTGTTTTGTCCGTGACCGGCCGAGATGCCTTTGGACACGATGGTGCTGCGCGAGTTGGCGCCGATGTGAATCATCTTCGTGCCGGTATCGGCCTGCTGGTAGTTATTGGCCGTGGCGACGGAATAAAATTCGCCGACCGAATTTTCGCCCCGCAATACGCACCCTGGGTATTTCCAGGTGATGGCCGAGCCGGTTTCAACCTGCGTCCAGGAGATGCGCGAATTGCGGCCGCGGCATTCGCCGCGTTTGGTTACGAAGTTGAAAATGCCGCCGCGCCCCTCGGCGTCACCCGGATACCAGTTCTGCACGGTCGAATACTTGATTTGCGCATCATCGAGAGCGACCAGTTCCACCACCGCCGCGTGCAACTGGTTTTCATCTCTCATCGGTGCAGTGCAGCCCTCCAGGTAGCTGACATGACTTCCCTTATCGGCGATCACCAGCGTGCGCTCGAACTGGCCGGTGTTGGCGGCGTTGATGCGAAAGTAAGTGGAAAGCTCCATCGGGCAGCGGACGCCCGGGGGCACGTACACGAAGGAGCCGTCTGAAAACACCGCGCAATTGAGGGTCGCGTAAAAATTGTCGGTGTACGGCACGACCGTGCCCAGATACTGCTCGATCAATTCAGGGTGCGAAATTACCGCTTCGGAAAACGGGCAGAAAATCACGCCGGCCTCGGCAAGCCTACCCTTGAAGGTGGTGGCCACAGAGACGCTATCGAACACCGCATCCACCGCCACCCCCGCCAGGCGTGCGCGCTCGTGCAAGGGAACACCCAGCTTCGCGTAGGTCTCCAGCAGCTTGGGATCGACCTCGGCGAGGCTTTTGGGCGCGTCGCCTTTGGGCTTGGGGGCGGAGTAATAGGAGATGGCGTCAAAATCGATGGCCGGGTAGTGAAGGTGGGCCCAATGGGGCTCACGCATGGTGCGCCAGTGCTCATATGCCTTGAGCCGCCAGGCCAGCAAGAACGCAGGCTCACGTTTTTTAGCCGAAATCATCCGTACCACGGACTCATCCAGACCGGCCGGAACCGTATCAGACTCGATATCGGTCACGAAGCCGTGCTGATAGCCGCGGCTGAACAGGGCGGTCAGATCTGAATTACTGCTCATGAACGCTCCGGCCGCACCGTTCGCAGCTGCCGTTCGAGTGCGGCAAAGCGCACCGGCTCAGCGCCCAGTCCCGCCAGTTCCAGCAGGGTAATCTCCTGCAGTGAGCGCCGGATGGCCCGATTGACTCGTTGCCAGGCGCGACCCACGCCGCAGGTACTCTCGATGCTGCAGTGGTGCACCTCGCGGGCACACTCGATCAGCGCCATCGGTCCTTCCAGCGCATCGAGAATTTGCGCCGCGGTGATCTCCGCAGCCGGCCGGGCGAGTCGGTAGCCCCCTCGCAGCCCGCGCGTGGAAGTGACCAGTCCGCGCCGGTGCAGCTGTTTGAGTGCCTTGCTGACCGTGGGCGGGGCCAGATGGGTCTGCTCAGCCAGCTGCGAGGCGGTCCACTGCCGGTCAGAAGCGGCCGCCAGGCGCGCCAGCAGCACGGTGGCATAGTCGGTCATTTTGCTGATACGCAGCATGGGTCCTCCGAAAGTAGGACTATTTTAGTCCTATATGAGGTTCACTTAAAGAGCGGGGCCTTAGCTTTGCTATGCTGGCCGCCCCTTTTTGGAGGTAGGCACATGGGTTGGGCAGATCTGGAGCGAGTCGCAGCGGCATTGGTGGCCCCAGACAAGGGCATTTTGGCGGCGGACGAGAGTTCGGGGACCATTAAGAAGCGCTTTGACAAGATTGGCCTGGAATCGACGGCCGAATCGCGACGCGCCTACCGCGAACTCCTGTTTACGACCCCGGCTATGGCCAAGGCCATCAGTGGAGTCATCTTTTACGACGAAACCTTGCGGCAAAAGACCGGCGGGGGAGTGCCGTTCCCGGAGTACTTAAACAAGCAGGGCGTATTACCCGGGATCAAGGTGGACACCGGCGCGAAGCCGATGGCCGCGTTCCCGAAAGAAACCATTACTGAGGGCCTGGACGGCCTGCGCGAGCGGTTGGTGGAGTACTACCAACTCGGTGCGCGCTTCGCCAAGTGGCGCGCGGTCATTGATATCGGCGCCGGCATACCGACCGCTTATGCAATTCATGCCAACGCCCAGGCGCTGGCCCGGTACGCGGCGCTTTGTCAGGAGCAAAACATCGTGCCGATCGTCGAACCGGAAGTGCTGATGGATGGGGACCACAGCCTGGAGCGTTGTGAAGAGGTCACTGACGCCGTGCTGACGGAGGTCTTCCGTCAGCTCGACGGTCACCGCATCCATCTGGAAGGGATGATTCTCAAACCCAATATGGTAATCGCCGGCAAGAACTGCGCACAGCGTGCCGGTCCGGAACAAGTGGCCGCGGCCACGGTGCGTTGCCTGAAGCGCCATGTGCCCAGCGCCGTGCCCGGCATAGCCTTTCTATCGGGCGGACAGTCCCCCGCGGAGGCGACGCTGCATCTCTCGCTGATGAACGCTCTTGGCAATCTTCCCTGGCAGTTGAGCTTCAGCTATGGCAGGGCTTTGCAGGATGCCGCGCTCACCGCCTGGGGTGGCAAAGCTGCGGCCATTGAGGCCGGCCAAAGGGAATTCGGTCGCTGGGCGCGGTTGAACGGACTGGCGCGCACCGGTCGCTTCAAGCCCGGGATGGATGCCCAGGCTCCCTGATGGACTCACCGACCCCTGGGGAATCCGTGGTCGAGGTGCGCGACCTGCGCTACACGATCAGCGGCCGGACCATCTTTGACGGGCTGAATCTTAGCGTCAGGCGCGGCGCAATCACCGCGGTGATGGGACCTAGTGGCACGGGCAAGACCACGCTGCTGCGGCTGCTGATGGGCGCCGTACGCCCCGATTCTGGCGTGCTCAGCGTGTTCGGCAAGGAACCGGCACGACTGAACCGCGTTGGGATCTATGCGTTGCGACGGCGCGTGGGGATGCTGTTCCAGAATGGCGCGCTGATGAGCGATCTGGACGTGTTCGAGAACGTGGCCTTTCCGTTGCGCGCTCACACCCGCCTGCCTGAACCGCTCCTGAGGCGGCTGGTACTCATGAAGTTGCAGGCCGTCGGCTTACGTGGTGCGGCAGAACTGGACACCAGTGCTTTGTCGGGCGGCATGGCGCGACGCGTGGCGTTGGCCCGGGCGATCGTCATGGATCCGGAACTTCTGATCTATGACGAACCGTTTGTGGGCCTGGATCCGATCTCGCTTGGGGTGATTTTGCGCCTTATACAAACGCTAAACGCGACCCTCGGTATCACCAGCATTGTGGTGACGCACGACGTCGAGGAAATCAGCCGCATCGCGCACTGCAGTTATCTGCTCGCGAACGGCAAAGCCGCAGCGGCCGGCAGTCCGGCCGAATTGCGCGCCACAGCGGCGCCGGTGGTTCGCCAGTTCATGAGTGGCCTGCCGGATGGGCCGGTGCCCTTCCACGTGCCGGCCCCGGATTATCGCGAACAACTGATGCAGGATCCATAAAGTGAGCGGCAATTTCCACCCGCTCGGTAACGTTCTCGCCAAAGCAGGCCGGGTCGGACTGTTTTTTGTGCGGGTGCTCGGGCAATGCGTGCCCGCGCTGAATTATCCGCGGCTGCTGATTGCGCAGATCTTCAACGCCGGGGCGCGCTCGCTGATCATCATCATGCTCTGCGGCCTGTTTGTCGGAATGGTACTGGCACTGCAGGGTTACGATCTGCTGCAGCGGTTTGGTTCGGAATCGGCGCTCGGAGTCGCCGCAGCGCTCGGCTTGGTGCGCGAGCTCGGCCCGGTGATCACCGCGTTGCTGTTCGCCGGACGCGCCGGCACTTCGCTCACTTCCGAGATTGGCCTGATGCGCGCGACCGATCAGCTCACGGCTATGGAAATGATGGCTGTCGATCCGGTGCGACGCGTGGTAGTGCCGCGTTTCCTAGGGGGCATCATCGCTATGCCGTTGCTGACGGCAATATTCGATGTCATAGGCATATTTGGCGCGCAACTGATCGGTGTGGGCTTGCTGCGCGTGGAGTCCGGTTCCTTCTGGTCCCAGATGCAAAGCGCCGTACAAATGCGCGACGTCAAGGAAGGTCTGGTCAAGAGTGTGGTATTTGGTGTCGCCTGCAGTCTGGTGGCCGTGTACGAAGGGTTCCATGCCGAGCCCACCGCAGCGGGCGTGGGTCTGGCGACCACCCGAACAGTAGTCATTTCGGCCGTGCTGACGCTGTTGTTCGATTATCTGTTGACCGCGGCGTTCTTGAATTCCTGAGGAGTCTCTCACCATGAACAACACGAGTCGGAGTCTGGAAATCGGCACTGGGCTGTTCGTGCTGCTGGGGTTTGCCGCGTTGGCCTTTCTTACCACGCAGCTGCCCGCCAGCGGTATGCAGATGCACCGGGTCACGGACACCTATCAGGTCAGCGCCCGATTTGAGAACGTCGGCGATCTTAAGGTCGGGGCGCCGGTCACGATGGCAGGAGTGCGCATCGGGCGGGTCACAGGGGTGACGTTCGATCCCGCGGATTTCAAGGCTCTGGTCACTATGGCCATTGACCGACACTACAACCAGATTCCGGATGACAGCGACGCGGCAATTCAGACCTCAGGCTTGTTGGGCGCGAAATACATAGGCTTAGGCGCGGGCGGTTCCGGCACCTATCTGGCCCGTGGTGGTCAGATACAATTTACGCAGTCAGCAATCGTGCTGGAGAATCTGGTCAACAAATTCTTCGCCGGCGTGGCGGGCGGCAAGAAGTATGACGAAGGCAAGAAAGATGACGAAGCTAAAAAGGACGACAATGCCAAGAAATAATCCTCGCGCGCGCGCCGTAGGCCGCCAAGCGGGAAGTTCAGTGGTGGGCGCATGTGCGTTGTTTCTGGCCTGCGCCGCTATGGGACGCGCCCAGGCGGCGGCTCCCGCGCCAGCTTCCACCGCTCCCGCTGCAGCGCTCGCCCCGGTGGCGGTCGTGGACACCGATCCGGGCCAGCTCATCGACAGCGCCGCCAAGGCGATGCTGACGGACCTGGATGCCCACCGTGCCGAATATCGTCGGGATCCGGCTAAAATCCACGCTTTGGTGGACCGGGTGCTGCTGCCGCACTTTGACACTGAATACTCGGGCCGCCTGGTGCTGGGCAAGCATTGGACCACGGCGACGGCAGAGCAGCGACAGCACTTCGTGGCCGCTTTTTATCATTCGCTGCTTAATAACTACGGCACGGCCCTGCTCGATTTTACCGGAGACCGACTTAAGGTATATCCGTACAAGGGCGAACCCGGAGCCACCGCCGCCACCGTCCGTACCTTGGTGCGTAAGGACGATGGCAACACGGTGGCGGTAAACTACAGCTTGCACCGGACCGACAAGGGCTGGATGGCCTGGGACGTGATCATCGAAGGAATCAGCTACGTTAAGAGTTTTCGTGATGACTTTAGCTCCGAGATCGATCAGAAGGGCCTGGATGCGCTGATCAAACGGCTGGAAGCGCAGAACACCTCCAAGTGAGCAGCGCTGCGACCCAAACGGTTCCGGCGGTGGCGCCCGCAAGCGGACTGCGCGATGCGGGCGGCGGGCGCTACTGCGTGGAAGGCACTGTCACGCTCGATACCGTGACAAGCTTGCGCAGCACCGGCTTGCGTGTGTTTGAGCACGCGCAGGGCGACATAGAGGTGGACCTGAGTGGAGTGGGGCGCACCGACAGCGGCGCCCTGGCGCTTTTCGTAGACTGGCTGGCATGGGCGCAAACCGCTCGCCGAGTGTTGAAGTTCTCCTCACCTCCCGCCGCCTTGCTGGCGCTGGCGCGCCTTAGCGATGTGGAAGATCTGCTGCTTGGGAAGGCCGCTTAGCGCAGTTGACCGAGCCTAGTTGGGCGGCAGCTCGGGGGCCGCGTCCGCGTCCGTGTTGTCCTCCGCCATTTCGCCGTCGCGCACTTGGTATTCGCGGCGCTGTATCCATGCACTGCGGATAAACGCGTACGGGTCATAAGTTCGGTCCAGTGCCGCGTCTAAGTCCAACAAACTGGCCCGTTGTTCGATCTTTCCAACACCCCACAGGCCCCAATTCAAATACGGATCCTTGATGTAATGGCGGGCGTTGGTGTAATCATCCGCCAGCCGCGCGGGCGCGTCGCGTACGCTTGAAGGTCCAAAGAGCGGCAGCATCAGGTAGGGACCTGAGGGTACGCCCCACTTGCCCAGGGTCTGCCCCAGGTCTTCGTCATGTC
Source organism: Steroidobacterales bacterium (assembly GCA_038234675.1). Classification (GTDB taxonomy): domain Bacteria; phylum Pseudomonadota; class Gammaproteobacteria; order Steroidobacterales; family Steroidobacteraceae; genus FEN-1191. Next base: position 42,176 of record JBBQTF010000019.1, on the reverse strand, counting down.
CCTCAAGGCCGGCCGCCGTAGCCGGGTCGAAAAATCCAAAACCGAAAATGGTGTTGACCACCAGGCGCGTCAGATCATGGCCGCCCTGCGTGAACTTGCCTTGCAGCAGGTCGTTGACGATTGTGCCCGGGTACGCGAGATTGTTGAGGAAATTGCTTAAGCCGTGACGCACGGGGTTGGGCACTGCGGTTTTCCAGGCGCGGGCCACCGGACGCAATACGGCCCGGTCCGCGGCACTATTGAACCCATAGATGCTGCGATTGACGCGTTCGAACGGGTCGCGAGGGTCCGCCTTGCCACTGGGAATGGTTGCGCAGCCCGCCAACAAAAAAAGCGCGGCCGTGGCCGCGCTGACGATTCTGATCCTCATGCGACCATTCTACATCTTCACTGGGGGGCGTTGCGCGACTCGTGCTGTTCACGCATCCATTCGCGGATCTCATCGAGGCGGGCACGGAAGCGCTGGCGCTGCACCGATGTCAGATTCGGCGAGGCGAGCGCCAGTTCCAATTGTTGGTTGGCGAGTGGCAGGTCGCCGTTGGCAATGTGGTATTCCGCCATGTAGTAGGACGCGTCCCCGGTGTCTCCGGCGGCGCTGGCGGCCAGCGCGGTCAGGCGGATCTGTTGGGGCGTGGGCTGCGTATTGTTGAACACATCGAGCAGCAGCACGTGCGCCTGACGTGCGTGACCGGTCTGCATAAGGGTGTCCGCATAGCGCACCGCTACCGGCACATTGCGCGGGAACAGCGCTATGGCGTGTTCAAAATTCTGCAGCGCCGCGGCCGATTGATGGTCGGCCTGCAGCGCCTGGCCCAGCGCCGTGTAGAGCGCGGTAATCTGCGGGTATTTTTCCAGCAGCGCCCGCAAAGTCACGGCCGCCGCCGCGCTTTGTCCGCCAAGGTTCTGAGCCAGGGCCTCGCCGTAGCGTTCCGGATCGCTCAGTGCGCGGTGATCGCGCACCTGTGCGTAGTAAACCACCATGTCCTTGTCCGTGGGGGCGACCAACACGCGCAGCCGCTCACGCATCCAGGGATAGAGGATCGATTCACTGATCGGGTACTTCGCGTATTGCCCAGCGCGCGCACGGGCCTCGGCAATCCGATCGCGCGTAACTGGGTGGTTGCGAAGCATGTCGAGCGGACCGGGAGTCTCGGGGTCGCCCTGGCGACGCGCCATTGATTCAAAGAAATTAGCCATCGCGGAGGCATCAAAGCCCGCACCGGCCACCAGACCGATGCCGATGCGATCGGCTTCTGCCTCCTCGGATCGTGTGAAGTTCATGCTCTGCTGCAGCGCGACGCTCTGGCCGATCGCAATTGCGCCCTCTATGGCTGGACCCCCGGCGCCGCTCACGGCACTGATCAGCACCGCGGCCAGCATGGCGGCTGTGGTGCCCAGTGACATGCGACTCTGCGCGAGGATGGCACGGGCGATGTGGCGCTGACGCACGTGTGCGGTTTCATGGCCCAGTACCGCCGCCAGGTCAGATTCAGTCTGGGTGAGTAAGATCAAACCGGAATTAACGCAGATAAATCCGCCGAATGTGGCGAAGGCGTTGATCTCCGGAGAACGGAAGATGAAATACTGAAAATTCTGATCGTCATCGCGCGCCTGGGAGGCCAATCGGGAACCGAGGTTCTGGATATAGTCGGTGAGTTCGGGGTCCTCGAGTATCAGCCCTTGGCCCCGCAGGTCGTGCATCGCCATCAGGCCGATCTGATACTCGTCGGTTTTGCTCAGTAGGGCGTTCTCGGGCGATCCCATGTCCGGCAATTGGCTGGCGACCGCGTTGGTGTCCTCGGCGCCACGGGCGCCCAGCGTCAGTCCTAAGCCCACCAGCAACGCAGCCAAGGCTCCCGCCAGTGGTGAGCGGGATGTCTTAGGGATCCACATCGAGGTTTCGACCGGGCCGGACAACGGAGGTTCCTTAAAGCTGTTCGGAGGCGAAATCAGCCAGTCGCGAGCGCTCTCCTCGCACCAGGGTGATGTGGCCGGAGTGCGGCCACCCGCGAAATCGGTTCACTACGTAGGTGAGGCCCGACGTGGTCTCGGTCAGGTACGGAGTGTCGATCTGCGCGATGTTCCCCAATGCGATGAGCTTGCTGCCAGGCCCTGCGCGCGTGATCAGGGCCTTCATTTGCTTGGGCGTGAGGTTCTGTGCTTCATCCAGAATGATGTAGCGATTCAGGAACGTGCGGCCGCGCATGTAATTCATTGAGCGAATTTTGATTCGATTGCGCAGCAGGTCATTTGTGGCTGCCCGGCCCCAGTTGCCGCCTTCCTCGCTGCGCGTCAGTACCTCGAGATTGTCCATCAGCGCCCCCATCCAGGGCTCCATCTTTTCTTCCTCAGTGCCAGGCAGGAACCCGATATCCTCCCCCAGGGGGATGGTCACGCGCGTCATGATGATCTCTGCGTAACGATTACGCTCGAGAGTCTGTACCAGACCCGCGGCCAAGGCCAGCAGGGTTTTGCCCGTGCCGGCGGGGCCAAGGATGGTCACGCAATCGATCTCTGGATCGAGCAGCAGGTTGAGCGCAAAATTTTGTTCACGGTTCCGGGCCGTGATGCCCCAGACACTATGGCGGTCGCTGCGGAAGTCACGCACCAGTTCGAGTGTCGCTGCGCCCTGGCTCAGCTTGCGCACCATCGCTTCGATACCCGCCGAGCTGTCCTCATAGACGAACTCATTGACATGCCAGTCGGCCACGGCTGGACCGCTAAGTTCATAACAGGTGCGCTCGCCGGTTTTCCAGGAGCGCATGTCCTGCCCATGTTGCTCCCAGAAATCAGCGGGTAAGCGCTCGGTGCCGGTGTAGAGGATGTCGGCATCCTCGATGGTCTTGTCGCTGGAATAGTCCTCGGCGTGCACACCGACTACGGCGGCCTTGATTCGCAGGTTGATGTCTTTGGATACCAGCACCACGCGCGTCGGCGCCAGCTGCTTCTGCAGTGCCAGCGTCTGGCCTAGAATTAGGTTATCGACTCCGAGTCCAGGCAGATGGTCAGGCAGCCCACCGCCGAGGTCGCGGGTTTGAAAAAACAGCCTTCCGGCCGGCGGGGGCTTGCCGTGATTGTCAGTCCTTGCGCTGGGTATCGGCAGTCCGGCGTCGATTTGTTGCTTGGTGACCCCGCGGATCAGGTCATCCAGGAAGCGGCTCGCCTGGCGTGTATTGCGCGATGCCTCGGACATGCCTTTCTTGTTGGCGTCGAGTTCCTCCAGAACCACCATCGGCAGGTAAACGTCGTGCTCTTCAAATCGGAAAATCGCTGTGGGATCGTGCATTAGCACGTTGGTGTCGAGCACGAACAACCGCCGGACGCGTGTCTTCACAGCGCTTTGGCCGCCTCCAGAACCTCGGCCGCGTGTCCGGTGACCTTCACCTTGCGCCACTCTTGACGCAATTTTCCGGCCGAATCGATCAGAAAGGTGCTGCGTACGATCCCTAGTAATTTTCTGCCGTACATGTTCTTCTCATGGTCCACCTCAAACAAGTTGCAGGCGCGGCTCTGCTCATCCACCAGCAGTTCGAATTCCAGACCGAATTGCTCGCAGAATTTCTCGTGGGCCGCTAGGCTGTCGCGCGAGATTCCGCACACCCGCACGCCAGCGCGCCTAAATGCCGGAAGCAGCCGCTGGAAATCCCGGGCCTCAAGTGTGCAGTCGGGCGTATTGTCCCTCGGGTAGAAATAAAGTACCAACGGCTTGCCGCGAGTGTCGCGCAGCTGAAATTCCTTTCCTGCAGTGGACAGAAGCGAGAAATCCTTGATCGGCTTGCCGACCGTGACGCCACTCATGACTTGACTGGTTCGAGGATCGCGTCGAGGTTCATGGTGTCACAATAGTCCATAAACTCTTCGCGCAACTGCGCCACATGGTGGCGCGCGGGAACGTTGATGGTCATCTGCACTGCAAACATTTGCGCGCCGGTGTGGGCCGCCGCATAGCCGCGGGTGGCCACATCACAGATGTCGATGTTACGCGCCGCGAAAAAACCGGACAGGCCGGCGACGATGCCGGTCTGGTCGATGCTGACGATGTCGATCGAGTAGGGGACCATTTCCTTACGGCTGGCCCGCGCCTCGGTGCGGCGCAGGTGCACGCTTAAGGTGCCCGCATCAGCCAGTCGACCAAGTTCTGATTCGATACGCGCCAGTGTGTGCCAGTTTCCCGTCACCAGCAGCAACATGGCGAATTCCCCGCCCAGCGCGGCCATGCGGCTCTCGGCAATGTTGCCACCGCAGTCGGTGATTACGCGCGTGAAATCGTGGACCATTCCAGTGCGGTCACTACCAATGGCAGAGACGGCGAGATGCTGCTTGCCGGGGGAGATTTGCTCGTTCACGGCCCCGAGTGTACCGGTTTCCGGGACTTGCTTCAGGTCACGCTGGATGCGTAACATCGCGCCCCCGCTGCGGTAATCGTGCCGCGGCGATACAACACGCGGGAAGCTATGTTTTCAGGCAGTCTGGTCGCGCTGGTCACACCCATGCTCGATGACGGCGCAATCGACATCCCGGCCTGGGAGCGACTCCTCCAGGTCCACTTGCACGGCGGCACGGCCGCGGTCGTGGTGGGCGGCAGCACCGGCGAGTCCGTGACGCTGACGCATGCCGAGTGCGAGCTGTTGCTGGCCGTTGCCCAGCGGCGCTGTGCCGGGAGTATGGGAGTGATTGCCGGAGTGGGCGGCAGCAGCACAGCGACGGTCGTGCAGAGGGTCCGCGCCCTGGCCGGCGCCCGCATCGATGCCTTGCTGGTCGCTACGCCACCGTACAATCGCCCCACGCAAGAGGGTCTATATCGCCATTTAGCTGCGATTGCCGCAGCCGCTCAGGTGCCTGTGTTGCTGTATAACGTTCCGAGCCGCGCGGCGGTCGATTTGTTGCCGGCCACCGTGGCCCGGCTTGCCGAACTTCCGCGGATTGTCAGCCTCAAAGAGGCGGTGGGTAAGATAGAGCGGATTCGGGAGTTGCTCAATGCGGTGCCGTCTGGCTTTACGATTCTCTCGGGCGACGACGCTACGGCCTGTGAAGCAGTGCTGGCCGGCGCGCGCGGTGTGATCTCCGTGACCGCAAACCTACTGCCCGTCGAGGTCGCTGCGATTAGGGCGGCGGCACTGCGGGGGGAAAGGGAACTGGCCCTTCGTTTAGATGCGCCATTGGCCTCTTTGCACCACGAATTGTCACTGGAAACGAATCCAATACCTGTTAAATGGGCGCTGGCCGACATGAATTTGATCAACGTGGGAATTCGCTTGCCGCTGACTTGGCTCAGCGCGACCGCGCAGCCGCGCATACGCAGCGCATTGCACGCCGCGCAACCGGCCGCCTCGCAGTATCGAGTTCGCCGCGCATGAGGTCCTCTACCGGGCAGGCCATGATCGCCCTGGTTGGTGCACTGGGGTTGCTGGCGGTAGGCGGCTGCGCCTCGCTACATCACGGAAAAGCCAAGAAGCAGCATTGCCCGGAGCCACCGATAACGGACGACGTTAAAAACATGCCACCGATCCGTGTGCCGGTGGGACTCGATGCGCCGGACACCCGCAACGCAATCAAGATTCCGCCCCTCACCGAGCCGCAGGTGGCGCGTGCTCCGGATGCGCCTTGCCTGTCGGCACCACCTAACTTCGGGGCCCAGCTGGCCGCATATACGGGCCCGAGCGGTCCGCGTCCGAAGGGTTCATTCAGTTGGCACGTCAACGGCGGCGCCGCATTAGCGATGGGCAATTCAAAGGATTATCTGAGTACCGGATGGACGGTCGGTGGTGGAGTGAGCTACGGTCGGCCGCAAAAGCGCTTCGCGTTGCAGCTGGATCTCGCGTACGCAGACTTTAACGCCACCCGCAAACTGATCGATCTTGGCCAGCAGAAGGTGCAATACCGCATTGACGGCGGGACAGGAAGTGTGTGGCTGCTAAGCACCGCGGGAAGATACACGATGCCCTTTACGCGCAATGCCAATGTCTACGGCCTGCTCGGTGTCGGGGCCTATCACGAGGCGGTGCAGCTGACCGAAAGTGCACTGGTGGGCAACATCATTTGCGATCCGTGGGGCTTCTGCTACCCCGTCGTGACCGACGGGGAAGTGGTGCAGGCGAGCAAGAATCTGACGAAATTCGGGTGGAATGTCGGTCTGGGCTTGGAGTTCGCCAACAATGGCCGTTCATCCTGGTTTGTGGAGTCGCGGTATCACAGCGTGCAGGGGAAGAACTCGGTTCAATTCCTGCCGCTGCAGTTCGGCTACCGATTTTGATGCGACCCGCCGTAGGTCATCGGAAAGTGCTGCCCCTGCTCACGCGGGAGCGGCGCTGCGCGGAGCCGAAGCCGAGCGCTGGCGCAGAGCTCGGCGCCCTCATCAGTTCGGGTTCGGAGCCTTGATAGAATGGCGCCTACGCATTGTTGAAATTTACATTAAATTTGATATGTAACTCTTTGAAAGGAGAGGTGGCCGAGCGGTCGAAGGCGCTGGACTGGAATTCCAGTAACATCTTCACGGGTGTTCGTGGGTTCGAATCCCACCCTCTCCGCCACAGTACTGCGGTGGTCCGCGCCGGTTCCTTCGCGACGACGAGCCGCCAATCCCGTCAGGCCCGGAAGGGAGCAGCGGTAACGGCCACGTCGTGCGCCGAAGACCGGCCGGCGCGGACTGCCTCCGCTGCGGCGCTGCGCTGACAGGCAGGTAACCGATGGCATATACCGCGCTCGCGCGCAAATGGCGTCCACGCCGCTTTACCGAGATGACCGGGCAGGAGCACGTGTTGCGCGCATTGAGCAACGCGCTGGCGAGCGGACGCGTACATCACGCGTTTCTATTCGCCGGCACGCGGGGTGTGGGCAAGACCACGGTGGCGCGAATCCTGGCCAAGTGCTTGAACTGCGAACGGGGCGTAAGTGCTGAGCCCTGTCTTGAATGCAGCAGCTGCCGGGAAATCGAGGCCGGCCGCAGCGTCGACCTGATCGAAGTGGACGCGGCCTCGCGAACCAAGGTCGATGACACACGCGAGCTGCTCGAAAACGTGCAGTACGCGCCCACCCGGAGCCGCTTCAAGGTGTATCTGATCGACGAGGTGCACATGCTGAGCACCCACTCGTTCAACGCGCTTCTTAAGACCCTGGAAGAGCCGCCGCCGCACGTTAAATTCCTGTTCGCGACCACCGACCCGCAAAAACTGCCGGTGACCGTACTCTCGCGCTGCCTGCAGTTCAACCTCAAACGTCTTGCGGTGCCACTCATAGCCGCGCGCTTGGCCTATATTTTGGACGCCGAGCACGTGGCCTACGACGCTGCGGCGCTACAGCTCCTGGCGCAGGCTGCCGATGGCAGCATGCGCGATGGACTGTCACTGCTCGACCAGCTGCTGGCCTTTGGCAACGGCGCGGCGCGCGAAACCGAAGCGCGCGCCATGCTCGGCACCGTGGCGCGTGATCACGTCGAACGTCTGGTTCTGGGCCTGGCGGACGGGGACGCCGCGGCGCTGCTCGGCGCGGCCCAGGAACTGGAAGAGTTCTCGCCCGACTACGGGCAGATGCTTGACCAGATGGCTTCACTCCTCGAACGCGTGGCGCTCCTGCAAGTTGTGCCCGACTATGTGAGCGACGAATTCTACGCGCCCTCGCTGCTGCAGGGATTGGCCGGTCGCATAAGTCCCGAGGACGTGCAGTTGTACTACCAGACGGCAATCCTGGGGCGACGCGATCTGGCGTTGGCGCCCGATCCACGCACCGGATTTCGCATGACCCTCATCCGCATGCTCGCCTTTCGTCCCGAAGGAGCCGGCCAGGGAACTGACGCCCCACCGCACGCCATTTCCGTGCCAGCCGTGCCGCCGTCCGCACCGCCGGACAAGAGGCAGCCCGCAGGCCCTGCGGATGAGTGGAGCAGCGTGCTCGCGGCGCTCGATCTGGACGGACCAACGCGCATGCTGGCGCTCAATTGCGCGCTGGTCGAGCGATCCTCGGGGCTGTTGCGGTTGACTCTTGATCCGCGCAACGTCGGCGCGCGTACCCGTGCGCGCGAAGAGAAGCTGGCCCAAGCATTGAGCCGGCATTACGGCGAACCCTTGCACGTTGAGATCTCAACGGGCGCCGCGCAGGCCGAAACACCCGCGCAGGCGGGAGAGCGGGCCGGTCAGGAGGCGCTCGGGGCGGCACGCACGGCGTTCGCGGACGAGCCGGCGGTGCATGCATTGCAACAACGCTTTGGCGCCACCATCAATCCAGATTCAGTCCGGCCGCGCAAGCCGGCCTGACGCGCAACGAACATTTAAGGAGGTCCGGCATGAGCGGGAACATTGGCAATATGATGAAGCAGGCTCAGGCCTTGCAAGCCAACATGCAAAAGGCGCAGGCCGAGATCGCGTTACTGGAAATCACCGGTGAGGCCGGTGGTGGCATGGTGAAGATCACCATCAATGGCCGCCACGAGGCGCGGCGGGTGCAGATCGAACCGGCCGCGTTCGGGGATGACCGCGAGATGCTCGAAGACCTGCTGGCCGCAGCACTCAACGATGCGGTGCATAAGCTCGAGGCGGCCAGTCAGGCCAAAATGACCAGCCTGATGGGCGGCCTGCAATTACCACCGGGCATGAAGCTACCGTTCTGATGCAGCATTCACCGGCGCTGGCGGCGTTGATCGAGGCATTGCGCGCGCTGCCGGGGGTAGGGCCCAAGAGCGCGCAACGTATGGCTTTTCATTTGTTGCAAGACGCGCGTCCTGCCGCCCAGACGCTGTCTGCTTCATTGCAGCGCGCCCTCGAGCGCGTCAAGCGGTGCCGACAGTGCCGGATGCTCACCGAAGCGGAACTGTGCGACATCTGCGCCAGCGCCCAACGTGATCCGGCTTTGCTGTGCGTGGTGGAATCACCGGCTGATGTGGTCGCGATCGAACTCTCGGGCGGATATCGTGGACGCTACTTTGTATTGATGGGGCATCTCTCGCCACTTGACGGCATCGGCCCGGAGCAACTTGGTGGGGCACAGTTCGCAGCCTTGCTGGACGCCGGACAGGTGCGTGAAGTGGTTGTGGCGACGAATTCGACCGTCGAGGGCGAAGCTACCGCGCATTTTTTGGCGCAACTCGTCCGCCAACGTGCCATCAAGGTGAGCCGGATCGCTCACGGCGTGCCAATGGGTGGAGAGCTTGAATACATTGATGGCGGCACACTCGCGCACGCTATGGCCGGTCGCCAGGTGCTGTAGCCCACGGGACTCTCCCAAGCAAAGACGCTGCACAGCGGCCCCGACAGCACTCAGTGGGAAGCGCGAGTTGCAAGGATGCGCGGAGCGGCCGTTTACCTAGGCGTGCTATTCATCGCGTGACGCTGAGTTTGCGGGGGCCGGCGGCCACCAAGAGCCGGCGGATCGGGCCTCGCGCCTTGGAAGAAGGGCCCCGAACGTTAAGAATGTGTTATCGATCCGGCAATTCATGCAAATCGCTATGTCTCAACGGCGCCGCGCCCAGCGACGGCGTGTGAACGGGCGCTACACTCCGTGTAACCAGTGTTAGACGGCTGGGCGCAGGCAAATCAATCGGTGCGCTTGAACAAAAAACCTGTCTGCAGTCTGCACGTAACGAGGCGGGGCGATGAAGAAACTTCAAGGGTTCGCAGCGTATACTAACTCTCATGCGCATGGCTTTACGTCGAGACTCCCACGCCAGCGGTTGGAACATTGTCTGTGATTTCGATGGCACGATCGCCTTGGACGATGTCGTGGACGTATTACTGGAACGGTATGGCTTAGCGGGTTGGGAAACGCTTGAGCAACGCTGGCGCGATGGTGAAATCGGGTCGCTCGAATGTATGCGTGGGCAAGTGGAGCTGCTGGATGTCGGCCAGGACGAACTGAACAAATACTTAGATGGCGTCGCTATTGATCCGGCTTTCCCGGAGTTCGTACGCCGTGCGCGCGCTATGGCGATGCCGGTCCGAATTGTCAGTGGTGGCCTGGACTACCTGATCCGCCGCATTATGGCGCGGCATGGGTTTGCGGATGTGCCAATAGTTGCCAACGAGCTGTTGAGCGCAGATATTCCCCGACGATGGCGACTTCACGCGCCCTTTGCGGTCACTGGCTGCAGCAGTGCCACATGTAAATGCGCGCAGCTACGGTCGGCGGGTAAGGAAACTTTTACTTTGTCCTTATTAGTTGGCGACGGAGCGTCCGACTTTTGCGTCGCTGGCCAGGCGGATTTTGTATTTGCCAAAGACCGGCTCATTGACTATTGCCGACTCGAGGGAATCGCGCATCAGGCGATCACGGGATTTGCCGATGCTACCGAATTGCTCGCGACACTGAGCCATCCCGGCCAGACCCTGCCCTCCATCTCCCCGCTGTTAAACGGCCGGTCTGACTAGGCCTCCTATGCAGCCGACCTCGAACTTGGCTCCCGTGATCACCGATGACGCTGAGCTGCTTGCCGACGAAGCGAAATTTAGCTCTTTCGGCGACACCGTTCACTACGTTGATCCGCCGAAGATATTCCGCCGCTGTGAAGGCAGTTTCCTGTACGACAGCGCTGATATTCCATATCTTGATCTGCAGATGTGGTATTCGGCGGTCAATTTTGGATATGCGAACTTGCGTCTCAACGAGGTTTTAAAGCGCCAAATTGATGAGTTGCCGCAACTGGCCAGCCAATACCTGCATCCCACAAGAATTGCACTGGCGAAAGCCATCGCCGTCGACATGCAATCAAAGTTTGGGGCGCAGGGGCGTGTGCATTTTAACGTGGGTGGCGCCCAAGCGATTGAAGACTCCCTCAAGATCGTCCGTAACGCTCGCCAAGGCAAGAGCTTGATGTTTGCCTTTGAGGGTGGCTACCACGGTCGGACGTTGGCCGCCTCCGCTATTACCTCGAGTTACCGGTATCGCCGACGCTTCGGGCATTTCGGTGAGCGCGCGATGTTTATTCCTTTCCCTTACCCGTTTCGTCGACCAAAGGGCACAACACCGGAAGAATACGCGGACGCGTGCGTCCGTCACTTTGAGCGCTTATTTGAGAGTGAGTACAACGGGGTATGGGATCCCAAAGTCAACCAAGCCGAATACGCCGCCTTCTACATCGAACCGATTCAGGGAACCGGCGGCTATGTCATACCGCCGAAAAACTTCTTTAGAGATCTCAAGCGGGTATTGGATAAATTCGGGATTCTGCTGGTGGTCGATGAAATCCAAATGGGCTTCTGGCGCACGGGGAAATTGTGGTCCATTGAACACTTCGGCGTCACACCGGACGTGCTGGTTTTTGGCAAGGCGCTGACCAACGGGCTCAATCCGCTGTCAGGATTGTGGGCGCGAGAGGAACTGATCAACCCGGCGGTATTTCCGCCCGGATCCACGCATTCCACCTTTAATTCAAACCCGTTGGGCACTGCACTCGGCGTCGAGGTCCTGAAAATGGGTCGAGAGATGGATTATGAGAAAACCGTGCCGTCCAAGGGGGCCTATTTTCTCGATGGCCTCAGGGACATGAAAAGTCGACACAAGGAAATCGGCGACGTCGATGGCCTCGGCCTGGCATTGCGTGCAGAGATCTGCACAGACGATGGGTTTACCCCCAATAAGGCGCTGCTCGACAAAATGATTGACATCGGGCTCGGGGCAGAGCTTAGCTATCGCGGCAGACGAGTGGGTTTGGTTCTGGACGTGGGCGGCTGGTACAAAAACGTCATCACCTTTGCACCTTCGCTTAATATAACGCGCGAGGAAACCGACATGGCGCTCTCACTGCTGGATCAGCTGATCACTAAGGCCAAGCGCGCGTGAGCTCGATGCCCAGTGAGGAGGAGATCAACGACCAGATCTTTGGGATCGTGGCGCGTCAGGCAAAGGTGGACGTCAGCAAGTTGACCCCGACCTCTACCTTCAAGGATCTTGCGGTGTCCTCTCTGACGGCTATCGAGGTTATCTTCGAGATCGAGGAACATTTTGATATTACGTTTCCCGACCAAGACGCTAACCTCGGCACAGATACCCTGCAGCATCTCATCGACATCACGACTGCGGCGCTGTTGCGTAAGACCGGGCAGGCCAGCGCCGGGTGAGCCGGGCCGCAGTACATCGCACCGTCGTCACTGGGATGGGGGCCGTGAGCGCCTTTGGCGTCGGCGCCGAAGCGCTCTGGCGTCAGCTGTCTGAGGGTACCAGCGGCATCAGTCCGCTACGGCACCCCGAGGCGGAACAACTGCGGGTGCGTGTGGCCGCACAGGTGCCCGCCGCGTTCGATCCGGCCGCCTATATTCCCGAGACCACACTGGCGATGCTGGATCGTTCTTCCCAATTTGCCCTCATTGCCGCCAACGAGGCGATCCGTCAGTCCGGCCTGGATTTTACGATCAAACCGCTAAGCGCGCGCACCGGGGTCGTGATCGGTTGCGGCGCGGGCGGGGAGACGACGCACGATGATCAAAGCCGCCGCCTGTACAAGGACAACGCGGCTCGTCTGCATCCGCTGACGATCGTACGCGTGATGATCAACGCGCCGGCCAGCCAGATCAGCATCGCTCACGGCCTTCGAGGTCCGGCGTTCGTGGTGGCCAGTGCCTGCGCGTCATCGAATCATGGCGTTGCGCAGGCGATGCAGATGATTCGTTCCGGCCTCGCGGATGTGGTACTCGCCGGCGGGACCGATTCGTGCTTCAGCTTCGGACACCTGCGCGCGTGGGAGGCGATGCGTGTGCTTGCCGACGATACCTGCCGTCCATTCAGCGCGAACCGCCGAGGGTTGGTGCTCGGGGAGGGCGCCGGCGTGTTCGTGCTCGAATCCCTGGCACACGCGCAGGCCCGCGGGGCAAGGATCATTGCCGAACTGGCGGGATTCGGGATGTCCTCGGACGCCCGAGACATAGTGGCGCCTGATGCGAACGGCGCGGGTAGCGCCATGTCGCTGGCGCTGGCGGATGCCGGATTGCAGCCCGAGGACATCGACTACATCAATGCTCACGGCACTGGCACGCGAGCCAACGACGTCGTTGAGACACGCGCCATTCGCCAAGTATTTGGACCCCGCGCGGAAAAATTGGCCGTCTCGTCCACTAAGTCAATGCACGGTCATGCGTTGGGCGCGGCCGGGGCCCTGGAGCTGGTGGCGGTCGTGTGTGGCTTGCGCGATGGCATCGTGCCTCCCACCGCAAACTTTGATCAGGCAGATCCCGAGTGCGATCTGGACTACGTACCCAATACCGCTCGAGCGCTCAAAATTCGCGCGGCGTTGAGCAACTCGTTCGCTTTTGGGGGACTCAATGCCGTTTTGGCAGTAACCCAGATTTAAGCACTCATACCCAGCTCAGCTTTCGCGTGACACCACCGCTCCCCGAGGCGGCAATGGCGTTGAGCGATTTTTCGACTGCGAGCTCTCAGACGCTGCGTGGCGCGGCGCGGTCTGCAATGTTCGGCTGTTGACGATGGCGTCGAAAAATCGCGCGCTCTGCGTGATTAGTGTGCGCCGCTCGCGGTCGACCGTGATCATGTGGTAACTGTCCTTGAGCAGCAACAGCTCGGTGAGGGCACTCACCCGGCGCTGCACGAGTTTCGCGTTGTAGATTGTCGCGATGTCGTCATTACTGGCATGCGCTATCAGGCAGGGCGCCGTGACCCGCGGCAATGAATGGCGGACGGATTGGGACAGAAGAAAAAGTTCCGCCAACGAGTACCAAGGGTTGCCAGGCAGGCCCGCCGCGCCGCTGTCGCCTGCCAACATCGCCGCGCTGACCCGTGCACGGAGGCGTTCGTCCTTCAACCCGTAAGGTGGCTTCTCCATGAACATGCGCGAACGGCCGATGCCCAGCTGCTTGAGCAACGGTAAAAGGAAGCTGAGGCGCGCCAGGGGAGGAACGGCCCAGCCATCATGGCGAAAAGTGGCGCCGTACACGCCGACGCCAGCGACGCCATCGGAGCACTCCGCCGCCAGTTTCAGCGCGAGCAGGGCGCCCATGGACAAGCCGGCCACGAACAAATGATCAACTTCCTTGCGTAGCCTATCGGCGGCCTGCTGCACGCTCCGAAACCAATCGGTCCGGCCAGTCGCCAGCAAGTCCTCGACGTCGCCGCAGTGTCCTGCCAATTGCATACCGGAAACAGTATATCCATGCCCATGCAGGCCGAGTCCAAGCAGGCGCATCTCCATCGGCGTGCCGGTGAGTCCGTGAATAAGCAAAATCCCGCGACGGTCGCCTGGAAAGTAAAAGCTATGGTCCTGAATCACTCGATCATCCTGTAACAAAAAGGGAGAGGTTCTCGGAGCGTCACACCGTTATGGGGTCCTGAAGGGGCTGGCGGTGCCGAAGCGCACGAGCACCCGCTGGCCGAAGCGCAATGCCACCGGGACATCGAACGCCAGCACGCATTCCACCGTGCGAGGGGCAATGCGCGACGGAGGCTGCTCGTCGGTCGCTAACGCTCCCTCCACGGCACTAATGCGTTGCAGGCGAGCAGGCCACATGGCGCCACGATCATCGTCAGTGCTGACGGTGGCAGGCATGCCGACATGCACAGCGTTCAGGAAGCTTTCGCTCAGGTCGGCACGAATAATGATGGGGCCGTGAGGAAGGAGTACTACCAACGGTTCGGATTGCGGGGCGACGTGGGCTCCCGGCTGTGCTCGGATGCGCACGACTTGTGCATCGAGCGGAGCACGAAGTGTTCGGAACGTGAATTCCTGTTTCAGCGCTTTGATTTTGTAACGCAACACCTCTGTCCCGGCCAGCGTCATCTGTATCTGTCCTGACAGTTCAGCCTCGGCCGCGGCGGCATCGTCCGCAGCCTGCCCCTCGCCAGCGCCGGCACGCGCGGCCTCGGCCAGACGCCCAGAGCGCTCGTGGGCCGCGGCCAGCTGGGACTTTAGAAGCCGCTGCTTCGCAAGTTCTTGAGTCAGCTCGGCTGTAGCACCCTGCACGGCAAGTTTCGCTCCCGTATCGTCCAACGCGAGTAGTGCATCGCCACGGCGCACTTCGGTACCTTCCCGGGCCAACACGCTCGTTACGGTACCCTCGCGAGGCGAAGTCAGGCGCAACAATCCGCCCTCGACGTCCACCCTACCGATCGCCACCGCGGCATATCCCCCACGCGGCGTTTCCCGGGGCGGCTCAGCATGCTGAGAGCAGGACGCAATCAGCAGCGTGGCCCATGGCACGTAGGTGGTGGCGCGGCTGGTGAGGTATGAGTGCAGGCTCATGAAGCTCAATGCGGGCCTGCGGCGTTGGACGGCGCACATGAATCCTGGAGGATGCGCCCATCCTCCATGTACAGCACACGATCCGCGTGGCGGATGAGACGAGCGTCATGGCTTACGCAAAGAACCGTGGTGTCGTGGTTACGGGCGATGCGGTGTAAAATGTCGATGACAGCCTGACCATTCGCCGCATCGAGGGCGCTAGTGGGTTCGTCCGCGAACAGCAATTGGGGTTCCTTCGCAATGGCCCGAGCAAGCGCGACTCGCTGCTTTTCTCCGCCTGAGAGCTCTGCGGGGCGTAGGTGCCGCTGGGAGGTCAAACCTACCTCATCCAGAGCGTGTTGCGCGCGCTCCTTAGCACGGGAGCGCGACATTCCAAGATAATGGAGCGGCAGCTCGACCTGCTCGCACGCGTTAAGCGCCGGGAAAAGGCTAAAGTCCTGGAAGACAAATCCGGTGTGCTGCAATCGAAACCGCTCCAGCGCGGGCTTATCCAGTCGCCCGAGTTCATCGCCGAGCGCGTGTACTTGGCCCTGGTCCACGCCTTGCAGACCACTAAGTATCGTAAGCAGCGTGCTTTTCCCGCACCCCGAGGGTCCAGAAATCAGGGTGAGGGCGCCGGAGTCGATACTTAGAGACAAGTTCTCAAGCACGGATGTCCGTAAACGGCCCGTCGTGTAGCCCTTGCTTACCGCGCGGGCTCGCAGCGTAGGGGCTCGGGTATGGAGAGTGCTCATGAATTAACGCAGCAGCAGGGCCGGTTCAGCGTGCCGCAGGCTCCGGACGGCCGCCAAACCGGACACGCCGGTGACCGCTAGCGCCACCAACAGGCAAGCCAGGGTTACTGTGCCGTTGAAAGCGATCGGCACATCCTGGCTGTGTGCAATCAGTAGCAACAGCAGGCCCAGAACTGCCGCTCCGGCCAGGCCGGCCGCGCCGATCCACAACGCCTGTTCGAGCACTACCCACCGCAGGTTTTTCAGGCCGATGCCCAGCGCATTGAGCATGGCGTACTGGCGTACGGAACCCGCGACGGCGCCCATGAGCGCCTGGCTGCTTATGGCGGCGCCTGCGACCAGAACTATCATGGCGAGAAAAAGCACTCCGGCACCGGCACCGGTGTCGAGCATCCAATACAGCTCAGAACGACGAGCGAAATCCGACGCCGTCCAGACCTGATAGGGCCCGAACGCCGGCTTGCAGCACAAACGTGCGGCAACTGCGTCGGCGTCGTTCGGTTCGCGAAGTTGTGCGACGAGGTATGTGGGGCCGCTCGCATCGGCAGGGTCGGTGTCCAGCCGCCGTGCCGTCTCGAGTGAGGCCACGATGTTAATGCCGCTGAGGGAACGCAGACCCCGGCTTTCGGCGACGACGCGTACACGATAGCCATTGACACTGGCGCTATCGCCGACATGCACTCCGAGCTTGCCCAAGTCTGACCGGTCTACGATCACTGAGTCCGGTTCGCGCAGTTTGCTGCGCTCGGCGGGAGACAGCACGTGGGCGTAGACCTGCCCGTCAGGCTCCGGATTAATGCCCGAAATGGACACGGCCACGTTGCCTGTGGATCCGCGCCAATTTCCGTCGCTCCACTGGAAGGGTTCGATCCGCTCCACCGCACTGTCCATCCTCATCAACGCTTCGACACCTTCCGGAATGGGTCGGCCGAGATTCACGCTCGCTGTCCCCGGGTAGCCGACCCAAAGCTGCGCCGATGAGCCGCTCACCTGGACGCTGGCGCTCCTGAATATTCCGAGCACGAGCGAGGCCTGCAGCAGTTGTAGTAGACAGGCAAATCCAATAGCACAGGCCACGGGCGCGAATCGCGGCCATTCGTACAGCAGGCTCTTGCGCGCCAAGGCGATCATGGGGAGGGCGTGGTATTGCCGGCGTCTGCGGGAGGCCGGGGCGCACCGCCGAGGGCCTTAAATAAGGCCACGTACGCCGTGCCCCGCGCGGCGCGCGCACGCACAAGCTCCAATTGCGCTTCGCCCGCGTCGATGGCCGCTGCTTGCTGTTCCAGCGGGCTGGCGAGTTTGAGGTCCACGCGACGCGCAGTGGCGGCGCTGGAGTGCTCCGCGCCGGCCACCACGCCTTCTTCGAGCATCTCACGCTCACGTTGGCGTTCAAGGTTGCCCAGGGCGGTTTCAGTTTCTGCAACCCCTTCGAGGACGGCTTCACGATAGGCCAGCACACTTGCTTGCAACGCGAAGGATTTTTCCTTGGACTGCGCAAGCCGCGCGCCCCAGTTAAACAGCGGTATATCAATATTGGGCCCTATTGCACCGATGCGCGTGTCATGCCGAGCGCTGTTGTGCTCCAGATTCGTGGCCCACTGCAGTGTGCCGCCAATTCCAATGCTCGGCATAAGGTCCGAGCGCGCCAGCCCTGCCTCGCCAGCTGCGCGTAGGACTTCCGCCTCGGCGCGCCTGATCTCAGGCCGAGAGCGCACAAGATCGGCCGGCGTTTGGCGCAGCGAAAACGCGCCCAGGTGCGCCAAGCGGCCCGATTGGAGCCACGCCTTCTCAGGTTCTGAGCGGCCCACAAGCACTGCGAGCTGTTGCGCGTCGGAGTCGATACTCTGTTGGACATTCAGCAGTGCGGTGCCGGCATGGGCGAGGGCGGTCTCCGCTTCAATCAACTGCATAGCAGTCGATAAGCCCAGGTGTTCCCGAATGCGCAACATCTCGAGTCGCTGCCGACGGCCGTCACGGATCTGAGCGAGCACAACAGCCTGCTCGTGTGCCGCTCCGAGGGCCAACCAATTAACGACTACCTCGCCGACCAGCGAAACCCGGACTTCTTCAAGCTCGGCCGCGGCGGTATCCAATTCGCCTTGCATGATCCGCCGGGTGGCCGCGGATCGTCCGAACAGGCCAAGTTCCCAGCTGGCATCAAAACCAGCGACCAGATAAGACTGCCCGGCGCTGTAATCGACCGCATCGGCCGCGCGTGCGCTCACTTGGGGCCGATAGCGGTCGTCGGCATGAAGCCGCAAGACACGAGCGGCATACAATCGCTCCACCGCTTGCGCCGTGTGCAGGTTATCGGCCAGGGCCCGATCGACGAGCGCCTCGAGCTCCGGGTCGTGAAAGTCGCGCCACCAATTGTGCAGGTCCGTTGCTGTCGGTCCGGCAGGCACCGCATGGCGCCACGGGGTCATAGGTGGCGACGCCAATTCAGGCAGGGGCGCAGTGGCACAGGCGGCGAGGGTAAGCGCGGCCATCAACACAAAGGCATTGGGTTCGACGCAAATTAGCTTCATGTGCGAGTCGCTTGCCACACGCGCTCGATTGCGGCGCGCTGGTTGCGCTTGACTCCGCCGCCGGTCAACGACGCGGAGGGGCAATTCCAACGATGCACCATGGCTAGCGCCAAGCTGGTGCCGCGGTGCTTGCCAGCGGATACGCGAAGGTACCTTTTCCCCAGCGTAGCACGAGCGGGCGCGGGCTAAAGCGGACGTCTATTTTTACAACGAGAGTCAGGATCCGGCTCGCCTTGCACCGGACCGGGCCGGACCGGCAAGGTTGGCCTCTCGCACAGAAAGGGCCTAGTGGCGGGGACCGGGTAAAGGCTGCGCGCGTGATCACACATGTTAGACCCCTGGATAGATAAAAACCAATCTCCACATCAAGCCAGAATTTTCGCTCCATCACGCCTATCGGTTTGAAACGCTTGTGGTCGCACGTTCCCTTAGGAGGCCGCATTTACTGTATAGGGCACCAGTGCCTCGGAGAAGTCACATGCGTATCCATACAACGAGACTACAGCAACCCGGCCGACAGGCCGACGGACACTGTGCCGAAAACTGCCGTTGCTCATTCAAGTCTGCAAATCCATGCCATTTTCAACCGCCGGCTAGGGTCTGGGATAGGGCGCTCGGTCCAGCAGAGTCTCACGCAATCGTCGCAGACGCCGGTAACTCTCGTAGCGCCGGGCGCTGAGACGGCCGGCCGTCACTGCCTCGCGTACGGCGCACTGCGGTTCCTTCAGGTGCCGGCAATCAGCGAATCGACACTGCGGGGCAAAACGCGCGAGGTCCACAAATCCCATTGTTCGCGCATCCAGCATCTCGGCGGCGGGCGCGAAGTCACGAACTCCGGGTGAGTCAATCACCGTGCCGCCGCCGGGCAACTGGTACAGGCGCGCCGCACTCGTGGTGTGACGGCCTTCCTGACTCTTGAGCATCTCGCCTACCGCAGCGTCGCAGCCGGGGACCAATTCACGCAACAGCGAGGACTTGCCAACCCCGGATTGCCCCACGAACATCACGCACTGATCGTACAGGAGTTTGCGCACCGCACTTAACCCGAGGCCCGTGCGCGCGCTGCACATCAGCGTGGCGCAATCCGTGCCCGCAAATGCCGCAAATTCATCCTGCAGACCATCGTCAAACGGTTGGTCGGCCTTGTTACCCAACAATAACGAGCTCAGTCCCGCGCTGGCCGCCGCCGCCAGGTAGCGATCGACCAGAAACAAATCCGGCTGCGGCTGAGCCGCCACGACAACCACCAGCATGGTGAGATTGGCAGCGACTAGTTCCGCCCGACCGCGAGCATTGCTCCGATACAGCGCGCTACGTCGAGGCATCACCTGCTGGATCAGCCACTGCGCGTGCTGCGTGTCCCGATCGCACATCACCTGATCGCCGCAGACCACTTGCAGATCGCGACCGGCGGCCCGCGCCAGCTCCTCGGTACCGTCGCTGAAGCGCACGCGAGCGCTCGCCCCGTGAGCGATCACTACCAGCGCGCGATGGTCCGCGGCTGCGTGTTCGGTAACGGCGGGTGGTGCGCTCACCCTGCTATGATGCCCTAATCGGCAGGAGTCAGACATTTGGCAACCAAAGATCGCCTGATCTGGATCGACTTGGAGATGACCGGGCTCAAGCCCGAACACGACAGCATTATTGAAATCGCGACCGTGGTCACGGACCGCGACCTGAATGTGATCGCCGACGGTCCGGAACTCGCGCTCCATCAAAGTGAGGCCGTGCTGGCGCAAATGGACGAATGGAACCAGCGCCAGCACGGTGGCAGTGGTCTGATCAGCCGCGTGCGTGCGAGTACCATCGGTGTCAAGACGGCAGAACAGCAAACGCTGGCGTTTTTGCGCAGCCACGTGGAGGCTGGAACTTCGCCGATGTGTGGCAACAGCATCTGCCAGGATCGGCGTTTCCTGGCGCGCTGGATGCCGGCCTTAGAGGCCTATTTTCATTACCGGCATATCGACGTCAGCACGCTCAAGGAATTGGCGGCGCGCTGGCACCCGCATCTGAGTGCAGCGCTGGTCAAGCGTTCGGCGCATTTGGCGCGCGCCGATATCTACGAGTCAATCTCGGAGCTGCGCTTTTATCGCGAACGGCTTTTTGTCAAGTCGGCGTGACGCAGTTCGCGACCCGATCATGCGAAGGTAGATGACGCACAGCGCATGTTATATTCGGCATCGTGATAGCCGAATGCAATCTGGTGGTTTCCTGGCGTGCGCGCCCGCGCGGCTTCGTCGCGCTTATGGGCCTGTACGAAAGCAACTATCTGCGCCTCGCGCAGCTGGCAGGTGACCTGCGCGCGCTGCCGGACACGGGCGTATCCAAAGTCGAGGGTGATTGCACCCTGGTCCTAAATGTCTGTGAGCGCGCTCGCTATACCACTGAACTGTTACTGACCTATTTGTTGCCGGCCCGGAGGGCTCCCAAGGCGCTGGAACGCGTGCCGGACCTGCGCCTGCGCCTGTATCACGACGCCCGGCTGCTTGAGGCCCGCGCGAAGGGGGGTGTCGCCCCGGAACGTGAACTGGATCGGTGCTGGACACGGAACATGATGGTAAATAAATGGCTGGAATATTGCGCGGAGCGGGGTCATGGATTCGTCCGCGGCGCTATCGAGCACCCGTCCAGCTGACACACCGGCGTTTATGCGCCTAGTGGCGCAAATGATGCAACGCCTCAGGCAACTCGGATTCCTGCACGTCGCCCTAAGGGACCCTAAGGCCGCCCCCGACGAGGGGCGCGTCATGGACCTGTTCCGCAACCGTATTGAGCTGAAGAAGTCCTTCAGCAACGCGCAGGATGAGATCCAGCGCCTCAAGGATCGCGTCAAGCAGCAGGAAGGAGCGACCGCGCGTGTCCAGGAACTCCTCCAGGACCTGGAGCGGCGCCTGACGCAGCCCGCGAGCGGCTATCAGTCGTTGGTGTTCTACCAGCTCAAGGAGCTTTGGTCGTTGGGCCAGCGCCTGCTGCAGCAGTTCGTCTCGGAACTCGAATCCCAGCAGGTGGAACGCGAACGCCGCAATTTCTTTGCCGAGTTCAATCGTCGCCAGTTTTCCCAACGCCAGAGCGTCGAGGCCGGTTATCTGCAGGCCGAGGCTGTCGCCGCGGCGGCACGCGCGCGGGCGAGCGAGCTGGAACGCCAGCACCTGGGGCTTCAACAATTGTGGCATTATTTTCACAGACGCAAAATGCGCCTGGAGCTGCACGCGGCCAGTATTCAGGTGTTGCTGAGCGAGCAGGCGCTCGCAGCGGCGCGCAGCGCGCGCGACGCGCTGGCGGCGGAGCTACCCAATTTCTCGGGACTGTCTATTGACTCGCGCCGCGCGATCAACCTGGCGGCCGTCGCTTATGCTCAAGTGCTGCGCGAGCGCTTAACGGCCACCGGGCTCTTTGAACAGACTCATCGTGCCAGCGGACGGCGCGACCCGGGAAGCGATGAATACGGCACACGCAAGGAGTGCGAGCGCCTGATGAGCGATATCCAGCGCGCGCGCGTGCAACTGGAGCAACGGGCCGATGTGCTGACGGAAATCCGCACGCGGGCGGATGCATTGCGCCGTCTGGCGCGCTACCGTGCCGACAGCGATTCGGTCCCCGAGCCCTCCAGCCTGGCCGAGGACGGCTCTGGCGCAGCAAGCGAGGTGCTGGGCGAGGACTGCTGGGAAATCTACCGCGTGTTACTGCGTTAGCGAACGCGCGGCCGTAGTGGCCGCCGGCACGGGCACCGTGGTCAACGCGAGTTGCGCTGCGATACGGGAAGACTCCGCCAGCACCACGTCGGGTTGATCATCGGGAACTGCGTCACTGAGCGCCTTGAGCGCGGGCAATCCGTCCGAGGCCCGGCGTGCGTTCTCGCGCGTCAGTGCTTCCTGTTCCAGGCTGGTGCGTTCGCGTTGCCGAGCCACCAGGTTGAGCGACACGGCATGATCCTTACGAGTCTGCTCGAGCGAGTTCAACGAGGCGACCAACCACTGGTAGTCGGGGTCGCGAACCGAATGAGCGCTTTGTTCCTGGGCCAGGGTCTGCACCGCCGCGGACAACGGGGCGTCGGCACGGAAGGGGACGGGGGCAATTCGATCCCAAGGCAGTGGAAAATCCAGCGAGCTTTCGCCGACGTCTTTGGTGTTAATGCGTGCCGGTAGTTCGATGTCAGGCTGAACCCCGCGCAACTGCGTGCTCTCGCCCGTGACACGGTAGAACTTGCCGATCGTCACCGTAAGTTGGCCCTCGGTTGACTGACGTGACCAGCGATCCAGCGGAATCAGGTTCTGTACGGTGCCTTTTCCGAAGGTGGTCTGTCCCACCACCACGCCGCGGTGGTAGTCCTGGATCGCCGCGGCAAAAATTTCCGATGCCGAAGCACTGGTCCGATCGACCAGTACCGCCAGGGGCCCGGCATAGGCAATGCCCGGTTCCGGGTCCTGCAGTACTTCAATGCTCCCATCGGTCGTCTTCAGCTGCACCACCGGGCCATGATCGATAAACAGCCCGCTTAGCGCAGTGGCCTCGGGAAGGTATCCGCCGCCGTCGCCGCGCAGATCCAACACCAGCGCATCGAGCGTGCCTTGCGCCTGCAATTCGCCAATCAGCCGGCGCACGTCCCGGGCGGTGGTCCGGTAATTGGCATCGCCGGCGCTGCGGGCGTCATTGTCTTCGTAAAATCCGGGCACCGTGATGACGCCGACCCGCAAATTGCGCTCGCCAATGTGCACCGTGCGCACTTCCTTCTTGGCGGCCTGATTCTCCAGAGTGACCTTTCCGCGCATTAGCGCGATGGTCTTTTGGTCGGTCCCCGGCGCGGCACCGGCCGGTAGGATCTGCAGGCGAACCAGCGTATCTCCCTTGCCGCGGATCAGCTGCACGACGTCATCCAATCGCCAGCCGACCACGTCGGTGAGTGCCCCGTCCTTCCCCTGGCCAACGGCCAGCACCCGGTCATTGGGCTTGAGCGTATTGGCCGCTGCCGCCGGTCCGCCCGGCAACAACGCGCTGATTGTGACGTAATCGTCGACCAACTGGAGCGAGGCGCCGATCCCCTCATAGCTCAGGCTCATCTGGATACGATATTCCTCCGAGCTGCGAGGTGAGAAGTAGTTGGAATGCGGGTCATAGACCGCCGCGTATGCGTTCATCAAAGTTTCGAACACGTCATCGGCGCTGACCTGGCCGACGCGTGCCAGCAAACGAGCGTAGCGCTTACGAAGGATCTCGGCCGACTCGGGCCAGGTTTTCCCCGTGAGCATCAAGGAAAGCGCGTCGTTCTTTACCCGTTGGCGCCACAGTTCGTTCAGTTCAGCGGTGTCATGCGGCCAGGGCGCCTGGTCCCGATCGAAGAGGTAGCTTTCATCCAGTTTCCAGTCCGGCTCGGTTGCCAACAGGCTGATCGCGTACTGCATGCGCTCGCGATTGCGCTCCTGCAGGCGTGCAAAAATCAGGTAGGCTGGATCCAGCTGGCCGGTGTGAATGATGTCATCAAAACTGTTACGCCACTGTTTCATGGCGGCGATGTCGGAGGTTTGAAAGTAGCTGTGCTGACCGTCCAGCGCGTTCAGGTAATGATCGAACACCAGACCCGAGAATTCCTTGTCGATGCGCCGGCCACTATAGTGAGCCTGCTCCAGGATGCTGGCGATCCTGGGGGCCAGCAGCTGTTGGCGCGCCGTCGGTGCGATAGCCCCCTCGGGCAGGTGTACGCTGGTAACCGAAGTTCCGGTCGAGCCGGTGGCGGCCAGGAGCAACAGGCAGGCGCCGGCCAGCGCGATAGGCGCCAAGGTGCGGCGTAGTCGACTTTCAACGCGTGTCATCGTGCAGGCGGCTCCGGGGTAGTGTGGCCGTTAGACAAGTCTGACAGCTTTAGTGTTCCGAGGGCAGTCGTAGGATTCAAGAACTGCGATTTGCTGCCAGGAGAGGTGTCATCAAACCATTGAGCGTGCTATTGGGCATTGTCGCCGGCTCGGCCGTGGCCCTCGCCGTGTCGCTGGGCATGACCGGCGTCGTATTTGCGCTGCTGCCCGAGTACTCGGCCCGACTGGCCGCCGAGCACGGGCCACTCCTCACGGGACTGGCCTGGTCCTGGTCATTGGCACTGGTGTCCGGGGCCAGTTTTGTAGGAGAACTTAAGCGCAAGTCGTGGCGCCGGCCGGCGCAGTGCCTTCTGCTGTTGATCCTGATGTTGCTTGCTTGGCGCTTTTGGCCGGCCTAAGCGCCTGCGGCTAGCGACTGCGATTACCCCAGATGGGGGTGCGACGGCGTTCGCGGCGACTGTCGTACGGATCGGTGCCGGTGTTTTGGCCTGCTAGGGTGAGCCGTGAGGTCACCAGGGCCTGCTTGATGCGCTCGACCACGGCAGGTTGGGCACTTGTCGCCTCCGAGGCGGCGTGCGGCTCGGAGTCGGTGACATAATCGGGCTTGGTGTCCAATTTCTGGTGCTCACAGGAAAGAAACCTAGGCCGAAGAATGCCTGCTTTGCCTTACGGCCAGAAGATGGCGGGAAGGCGAATTGCGGCCTCAAGTGTGACTAAACGCTCGCTTCGAGCACGTGCCTAGGGGTGAAACCAGAATCGCAACCCGCGCAACAGCCACGCCGCGGCGTAGGGGCCCAGCGCGACCAGCCAGTAGGCCAGCGAGCCCTGGGCCAGGGCGAGGTAGTAGTCCTTGAACAGGCTGCCCAGTCCGCCCTTGGCGTAAGGACCGAGCAGCAGGGAGCCGACCAACCAGATCAGCAGAGGCATGACCAACAGGCCCACCGCGAGGCACAGGGCGAACGTCAGTACCTCGCGCTGCGCACCGCGGGTGCGCCGGTACCGACGCCAATAATCTAACGGTGAACGCATTCCCTTACCTCTGACGAGCCGCGATCACTAGTGCGGCGGCCGTTGTGGGCATAATACCGCCATGGGCAAACTTCGCGTAGCAGTCGTGGGCGTTGGATACCTCGGTCGTTTCCACGCGCAGAAATACGCGGCGATCGACCAGTGCGAACTGGTCGCGGTCGCGGACACCAACGCTCAAGCGAGTGCCGCGTTGGCGAGCGAGCTGGGCACGAAGGCGCTGAGCGACTATCGCGAGTTGCTCGGTGACGTGGACGCGGTGAGCATCGCGACCCCGACCGCGACGCATTTTGATATTGCCAGCCAGTTTCTCCAGGCGGGTGTCCACGTCCTGGTCGAAAAGCCGATCACCGAGTCGGTCGAACAGGCGCGGCAACTGATTGCCACGGCGCGCGCTGTGGAGCGCGTGTTGCAGGTCGGCCATCTCGAGCGCTTCAATCCCACGATCCTTGCGGCGGAACCGCATTTGCGCACTCCACGGTTTATCGAGTGTCAGCGCCTGGCGCCGTTTCGTGAGCGTGGGACCGACGTGAACGTGGTGCTCGATTTGATGATCCATGACCTCGACCTGGTCCAGAGCATCGTCGGTGGCGGGATTGCCAGCATCGATGCGGTCGGCACGCCGGTGTTTTCCTCGGAAATCGACATCGCCAACGCGCGAATCCGCTTTGTAAACGGCTGCGTGGTCAATGCCACGGCCAGCCGGGTCAGCCTCAAGACGGAGCGCAAGATGCGAATCTTTCAGGACGACGCCTACCTGTCTCTTGATTTGCAGCAGAAAATACTCACCACCATACGCAAGCAGAACGCCCCGGTGGATCCCGCGCGGCTACCGGTGAGCATTGATGAGCAGTCCTTCGAACCGGGTGACGCATTGCGCGCCGAAATCGAAGCGTTTCTCGCCAGTTGCCGGGGAGAGAGGCGCGTGGTGGTGAGCGGCGAGGATGGCATGCATGCTCTGCAGACTGCGGTGGCCATCGCTACCGCGGTGCGTGCTTCGGCACCGGCGGCGCTATAGCCGCGCGAGGCGCTCCGGGCGCATTTTTGAATGCGGTGCAGTATCACAACCATTTGCACTGCCAACTGTAACGAAACTATACTTTTGGCCACGCGCGCCGCCTGCGGCGCGGGACCGATCACACTAAGGAAATCGATGGCGGCGATCACGGGCGAGGAGCGCGGCGAGCCATCACCGGTGCGAGGGCGCGCTCGCATGCGCCGGCCACTTACAACCCGCGTCGAGCGTGCGGCCAATGCCAAGGTGGACCTGGCCTGCCTGCCAAAACTTCTAGGATTTAATTTGCGCCGCGCGCATCAGTGCGCCTGGCGTCAGTACGTGGCGGCCATCGGGGACAAGGATATTAGGCCAGGCCTTTTTAGCCTGCTGGTGCTGGTAGGGGCCAATCCGGGCATTGCACAAATCGAGCTCGGGACGCATCTGGGGATAGACAAGGCCAGCATTGTCGCGTTGCTCGATCGCCTCGAGAAAGCAGGCATGCTCGAGCGGTTGCGATCCACGCGCGACCGACGTCGCCAAGGCATCTTCCTGACCACCCGTGGAATCGAAGCGCACGAGACGCTGCGCGGGGCCGTTCTTACGCTGGAGCGACGCATGGCGAGCCGCTTTACGCGCCCGGAATTCGATCTGCTCTTGTCGTTTTTGCGGCGGCTGCACCCCTAGAGGCCTGCGGCACGGGCCGGCGGTCAGGGGCAAATTCTGGGAATTTCAGGCATGCTCAACTCGATCGCCCTCATCAGCATGGGCGCCGCCGCCGGTGCGGTCCTGCGCTGGCTGCTCGGCCTGGGACTTAATGGGTTGTTTCCCTCGATCCCCTTCGGCACGTTGGCCGCGAACCTCATTGGCGGCTATTTCATGGGTGTCGCCATGGAATGGCTGTCGGCCCCGATGGGACTGGCGCCGGAATTGCGCCTTTTGGTGATAACCGGATTCCTGGGAGGGTTGACCACGTTTTCAACTTTTTCAGGGGAAGTCGCTCGCCTCCTCCAGCAGGGACGCCTGACTCTGGCCGGTATTGAAATCGCCGCACACGTGATCGGCTCGGTGGCACTGACCGTGCTTGGCATCGCCACGGTCATATGGGCGCGCCGCTACGCCTAAGGTGAATTGGCGCGCGCATCTAGCGATCCGCTTCGAGCTGAGCGTCCAAAGTGATCCTCGCCTTGAGCAGGCGCGACACCGGGCAGTTGACCTTGGCCTCGGCCGCTATGGTGGCAAATTGCTCGGCTAGGATTTGGGGAACGGCCGCGCGCATCTCCAGATGCGAGGCAGTGATGGTCCAGGAACCTTCCACCTGCTCCAGGCTCACGACGGCCTGGGTTGATAAACGCGTGGGCTTGAAGCCGCCTCGAGACAATGCCGCGCAGACCGCCATCGTGTAACAGCCGGCGTGCGCCGCCGCGATCAGTTCCTCGGGGTTGGTGCCCGGGGCCTCTGCAAATCGGTTCGCAAAGGAGTAGGGCGCCTGATCGAGCGCGCCGCTGTGCGTGGTCAGCGATCCATCCCCGGTACGCAAGTCTCCGAACCAGACGGCCGAAGCGGATCGTTTCATGGCTTCACCGCGCCGCCATCAACTGATCGACCGCCGCTCCGAGCTGGGCCATCGGCAAGCCGCCGGTCGTGATTACTGCGTCATTAAAGGCCGTGAGGCTGAACTTGTCGCCCAGCTGGATGCGCACGCGCTCGCGCTGCTTGAGAATTTCGTTGTGTCCGACCTTGTAACCGCAGGCCTGGCCGGGGCTGGCGCAATAGCGGTCGATTTCGCTGGTCATCGCCTCCCGACCCTTGCCGGTTTCGTTGACCAGAAAGTCTATGGCCTGTTCACGAGTCCAGCGCAGGGCATGGATTCCGGTATCAACCACCAGCCGGCACGCGCGGAACTGCTGTCCCTGCAGGTAACCAATCTGCCCGAACGGGTCGTTGGCGTAGAAACCCAGCTCATCGACTGATTGCTCGGCGTACAAGGCCCAGCCTTCGACGTAGGCGTTGAAATTCGTGATCTGCGAAATCAACGGTACCTGATCGCTGTGTTCCGCCAAGTACGCGCCCTGCCAGGCATGGCCCGGTATCCCTTCGTGCGCCGTGAGCGTCGGAATCTGGTACTTGGGCCACAGGACGGTCGATTTCAGATTGATGTAGTAGATGGCCGGCCTCACGCCGTCGAGCGAGGCCGAATTCATGTACCCGAGCGCGGCCCCGTCCTGGATATCCGGGGGCACGCGCTTGACCATCAACGGGGCCTTGAGCCCCAGAGCTGAAATTCTAGGCACCAGCGCCCGAGTGGCCGCCATGCGGTCCCTGCAGTAGTCCAGCAGCTCCTCGCGCCCCTGGTCCGTGTCCGCGACCAGTTGACGCGGATCCGCGTTCAGTGCGCGCGCCCGCTCAGCTACGCTGCCCTGAGTCATCCCCTGCGATTTGAATATGGTGTCCAGACGTGCCTGGATAGCGCGGTTCTGGTCCAATCCGATGGAATGGATGTCTGCGGCACTCATATCCGTGGTAGTGCCCAGCTGCAGAGCCCAACGGTAATAGGCCTCGCCCTCGGGCAGCCGATGGACGCCGGCCGTATCAGGTGCGTGTGCGGTGGCCTTGGTAAATACCGCGATCTGCCGATCGAGGGCCGGATAGACCTTCGCCTGAACCAGAGTGGAGGCACGTGTTTCCCAGTCGCCCTTAACGCCCTGCGCTTTAGTGCGCGCTACCAGTGAAGTTACCAGCGGTTGCTTAGCTGCGGGAACCTGGCGGAAATGAAGCAGCAGACCCAGTGCGTTGCTGGCAACGAAATTCGGCGGCGTGACTCCGCGCAGGGCATGCTCGGCGATCAGCGCCGACTCCTGATCGAGCAGGCCGGCCAGGGCGCCGATTCGTGCCAGATAAGCCTCGGCATCCGCGCCGTCGGCGATCTGGTGCTGCGTATTCAGGAATTCGGGAACCCGCGTCACAGCACCGTGCTGCTGGCTCACGACATAGGGTGTGCTGCCCCCCGCAAAGGCACGTGCGCGGCTTCCGTAGAAAAACGGTTCGCCCTGCCGGGCGGCGGTAGCGGCGTACTTGACCGATTCATAATGGATACGCTCGATCGGCGCGAGCTGCGCCCCATTGATGGCAGAGAGCCTACTGAGCACGGACTTGATCTGCAGCGACCAGCGATTGTCAGCCGAGTGTGAGGCGTCATCCAGTCGCGACTTGAGCCTCTGGCGCGCTCCGTGGTCCAAGCCCAGGGACGTCGCGGTCTCGGGAGCCAATTGCAAAAATTCTTCGGTAAAGGTGGCCAGGAGCGTAGCCAGGGCGGGAGCCGGGGTCTGGGACGCGGCCGCGGCTGCGCGGCACAGACCCGGCATCGAGGCGGCCAGCGCGCTCGCCAGTGACACGGCCAACATTTCTCGACGGTCCATGACTCGGCTCGTTGGCGGCATGTTTCGTTCATCCATTCCCTGCGGCATGATAGGCGTCGTTACTATGCGCGAGGCGCCACAGCCGCGCAATTGGGGAGCCGGATGAATATTGCAGTCGTGACCGGAGCCGCGCAAGGCTTGGGTTTGGCCACCGCCACGTTGCTGGCAAAAAATGGGTACGAAGTGGTCTTAACCGACGTGCAGCCGCTGGAGGAAGTGATCGCACGCCTTGGCGCCACGCAGGCGAAGGTACTGGGCCTCTGCGGAGACGTGTCCTCCGAAGAATTTGTTCGGGCGCTGGCGGCGCGCGTGCACGCAGACTACGGGGGCGCCGACGTGCTGGTCAACAACGCCGGGATCAGCATGATCGTGCCGGCGGAGGAAACTTCCGTCGCGCAGTGGCAGCGCGTTATGGATGTAAATTTGCTGGGCCCCTTTCTGATGTGCAAATACCTGGGTGCTCAGATGCTGGCGAGGCGCCGTGGCAGCATCATTAATGTGGCGTCCATCGCCGGGCTCGGCGGTGTCAGTCACCGCAGTGCCTACAACACATCAAAACACGGCCTGATCGGACTGACCCGAACGCTCGCGGCCGAGTGGGGCGGCCGCGGCGTTCGCGTCAACGCGGTGTGCCCGGGCTGGATTAAGACCGAGATGGACGATGCCGCCCAGGAGCTGGGGCTGTATTCGGATCAGGACATTACCAACCGAGTGCCCATGGCGCGCTTTGCACAGGCCGCGGACGTGGCGGGGGCTATCGCCTACCTGGCGGATTGGGAGAAGAGCGGGTTCGTTAATGGCGTGAGCCTGCCGGTAGACGGGGGCTGGATGGCCGATGCGAGCTGGGAGTCGCTTCGCTTGAGCACCCGTCTTCCCTAGGAGCCGCCTTCAAGCAGCGCTCGGAAGCGCTCGGCGGTCGTGACAAAGTCCGCGGCGTAGCTCGATTGCACCCAGATCGCATATCCCTCTGGTGCACGCGCCAGAACTGCCGGACAGTCGAAAAGCGTCAGGGCTGCACACTCCCGCGCCTGCAAGATCGCTTCAATGTCGATACCGCAGGCCAGCAGTCGCGTGGCGCCCGGGCCAGTGATGGACAGCTGATCGTACTTTCCGGTGACCTCCACAATCATACCCAACCCAGCCAGTGCGGCTTTGTTCAGCATCGCCCGGGTTTCGACACTGGGCTCGGGCACGAGCCAGCGGCCGGGTGCAAAGTGCAACATCAAAGTGCGCTGCGCGGGATCGCGACGGATCGCACCGGCTGTACCTGACCAGTCCGAAAGGCCCGGATCGGCCGTTGGCCAGGCGTAGAATACGAACTCGAGTGCGCACCCTGCGGGCAGGCGATCGATCCGGCAGTCAAACTTTTCCTCCCTCATTGGCAGGTCCTGCAATGGCGTTACGCCATCATGCGGGCTCCCGTGGCGTCAAAGTGCACGGGCGACACGATGCGTACCGCAGTGTGGCTACTGCGCAGTGGGTCGCGGGCCGTGAGAATCGTCCCCTCGAGGGTAAGATTTCGGGCCACCAGTGCTAAGCCGAGCCACTCCCCGAATGTCGGGCTAAAAACACTGGAGGTCACATGACCGCAGGGGCGGGTGGCCGACTCGGCGCCGGTCAGTTGCGCCCCCGCGAGGAACTGCCCGTGTCCATCGAGCGCGCGCAGGCCCACCAGACGCGGCCGTGTCGCTTCCTGAAAGGCCGCTCGATCGAGCAACTCGCGGCCGAGGCAGGGATTGCCGAGCCGCACCAGCGCCTCCATGCCGAGATCCAGAGGGGTGGTCTGGCCATTGATTTCACTGCTGACAAGATAGCCCTTCTCGACACGCAGGATATCGAGTGCGTCGATTCCATAGGGGGCGAGCCCGGCCGTGTGCAGGGCCTCCCAGAGCATAAGGGCGCTGGCGGGCCGGCAGTGCAGCTCGTAGGCAAGCTCACCTGAGAAACTCGCACGAAGCAAGCGCAGGTCACCACCGTCAAAGTGTCCATCAGTAAATTCCATGTGCTTTAGCCGATCGAGCGCCGCGCTCCACGATCCGCCAAGCACCCGGTGGAGAGTGGCGCGGCTTGAGGGCCCGGCGACAGCGATCACGGCCCAGGCCTCGGTCACATCGGTGATCGTTAAGGCTCGATTCGACCATTGGGTCGATTGATAGTGCTCGAAGTGCGAGAGCATGTGCGTACCGTGCGAAGAGCTGGTGGTGGCCACAAACCGGTCGGCGGCAAGACGCAGCACGAGCCCGTCATCGAGCACCATACCGTCCTCGCGCAGGTTGACCATGTATTTGCTGCGTCCGACCTTGATCGTGCTGGCCTTGGTCAGATAGAGGTAATCCAGGAAGGCAGCTGCCTCAGGCCCTGCGATTTCAAGCTTGCCGAGCGTGGAACCGTCGGCGATGCCACCGTGCGAGCGGACCCGGCGCGCTTCCTCGACGGCTGCCGCCGCTGCGCTGAGGCCATGGACGGTGTAGTAACGTGGCCGCGTCCACAGTCCCATCGGTTCGAGCATTCCGCGGTGCGCGCTATGCCAATCGTGCAGCGGCGTGCGGCGCGCGACTTTCACGGCCGCCCCGACGTGAAAGCCAGCGATCGAGCGCATCGTCACAGGGTGATAGGGCGGCCGGCTACGGCTGGCACCGATTTCGGCGAGCGACTCCCCTTTAAGCTCAGCCACGATCTGCGCGCCCAGCACGCCCCCCGTGCGGCCCTGATCCGTGCCCACACCCAGGGTGGTGTAACGCTTGATATGTTCGATGTCACGAAAGCCTTCCGCCAGCGCGGTTCGAAGATCTGCGACCGTGACGTCGTTTTGCAGATCGACGAACTGGCGCTTTTCGGCACTGCTCGGTGCAGGTGCGCGCGCGAAGGTCACGGCCGCAGGCTCTGGATCGCCACGTCCGTCCGGCGCCGCGCCGGAATTTCCGAGGGCTCCGACCGCGCGTGCGGCGCGCGCGCCCGCGGCATGACCGTCGCGGAGCACCGCGGTCAATTCAAGCAGTCCCTGTGCGGCGCCTGTGACGATGCGCCCCGAGGGTTGGTTCTCGGCAACAAACGCGCCAGTCGCTGCGCAATACTGTGCGAGCCCACCCTGTTGCAGCCCGGCTTGCGCCGCCGGTGTCCACCCGCTGCTGATCAGAATGGTGTCACAAGGTATTTGCCTGTGGGGAGCCGAGCCGCCGAGCAGCTCGATGCGGGCAGCCTGGACAGCAAGTCGACCCAAGGCCGCGGTGACCGCGTGTCCGGCCAGGCACTCGACGCCATCACTACGCAACGACTCGCGCAGGCGGGAGGAAGCCTCATCGGTACTGAGCTGGTGGACGCGGCGGGTATCGACAATCGCGCGCACGTTCATACCGCCGGCCATTAGGCGTCGCGCCGCGGAGTAAACGCGCTCGTGATTGGCGAACAGCACCAGCCGCGCGCCGATCTGGACACCGTAGTGGGCCCGGTAACGCTCCGCCGCCCCCAGCATCATCACCCCGG
Source organism: Steroidobacterales bacterium (assembly GCA_038234675.1). Classification (GTDB taxonomy): domain Bacteria; phylum Pseudomonadota; class Gammaproteobacteria; order Steroidobacterales; family Steroidobacteraceae; genus FEN-1191. Next base: position 9,013 of record JBBQTF010000019.1, on the reverse strand, counting down.
GCCGATCGTTGTCGCAAAAGGCAATCGGCCGCTCGATCGCGCCCATGGCGATGATGAATTCACGCGCCCGGATGTAATACATCGTGTTGCCGCCGGGCAGTCCACCTGGCTCGGCGTGCGCGATTAATTCGCCGCAGGATTCTGCGACCAGGGCTGTGTGGGTCAGGATCCTTACGCCCAGCGAGCGCAGTTGCGCCAGTGTCGAGGCGATCCACTCCAGCGCGGAGCTTCCATCGATTTGGGCCGTTTCAAATTCGAGTTCACCGCCGCACCTCGGTTCGCGCTCGCACAACACCACGCGCGCCCCGGCACGCGCCGCCGCCAAAGCTGCGGTGAGACCCGCAGCGCCTGCGCCGGCCACCAGGACATCGCAGCTGCAGTGCTCGATGGCGCCCTGCGGCAGCTCGCAGCGCCCGGGGGCTTCCCCCAGCCCGGCGAGCCGCCGGATGATCCCCTCATAGGTTCGCCATGAGGGCCAGATAAAAGTTTTGTAGTAAAAGCCGGCGCCCAAGAAGCCGCCACCCGCCCGCAGCACGGAGGCAAGATCAAACTTTAAGGTCGGCCAGCGATTCTGACTTCTCAGCACCAGCCCGTCGCGCACCAGGACCTGGGGGGCGGGGAGGTTTGGAATGACTTCCGGCGCGGTCCCGACGGAGAGCAGCGCGTTGGGCTCTTCGGGACCGGCGCACAATGGGCCCCGCGGGCGACGGTACTTGACGCTGCGCCCCATGAGGCGCACGCCGTGGGCGAGCAGTGCCGAGGCGGCGCTGTCACCGGGCTGCGCCGTGTACTGGCGCCCGTCAAAAGTGAACGACAGCGCTCCGGGCCGCAGGCGGGTTCCAGTGCGTGATAGAGCTTCGTTCATGCGGCACCGGCGCCGAGCAACCGAACTTCGAACACCTGCCCGGTGGAGGGGTTGCGCTGCACGAGCAGCCAGCCCCTACAGCCCTCGACGTGCTGCCAGTGCTCGCTGCTGAGCGCGATGCTTGCGACGCGTTGATAGGTGCGCTCGTAGGCATTCGCGTTGTCGTCCGCGGGAAGCGTCTTGTGGAACACGAATTCGCGCAGTTCGCGTGGCCCGCAGAACGGACACACCAGGCGCGTCACAGCCGCACCGGAAACGGGCCTTGGCCGGGCTCATCGAGCATGTGCCCGGTGGCAAATCGGGACAGCCGGAAACCGCGGATCAGATCGGGTGCGGTGCCGGTGGCCACAAATTGCGCGAAGGCCGCACCTGAGGCTGGAATGGCCTTGAACCCGCCATAGCACCAGCCCGCATTGACGAACACATTGTCATAGCGGAGTCGATCCATGATCGGACTGCCGTCCATGGTCATGTCATTGGTGCCTGCCCAGTGGCGCAATATTTTTACAGCACCGAGGCGCGGAAACAGCTCCAGTGCGCCTTGCACCACGTCCTCGAGCCGGTGCCATTGGCCCTCGCGCGTGTAAGATGGAAAACCGTCCAGGTGTCCGCCCATTACCAGTCCGCCGCGATCAGACTGGCAGATGTAGGTTTCCCCATGCCCAGGCGAGACATAAACCACCACGCAATTGAGTAGCGGCTTGATCGGTTCTGAGACCATCGCCTGCAGCAGGTGCGTCTCGATCGGCAGTGCTGTGCCCAGCATGGTTCCGATCATGCCGGTGTGGCCTGCGGTGGCGAACACGATTCGCTCCGCCTGCACGTAACCCCGGCTGGTTTCGACCCCGGTGGCATTATTGCCCACGGTGCGCACCCCGGTCACCTCGCAACCCTCGATGATGTCGACCCCGAGGGCGCTCGCCGCACGCGCGTAACCCCAGGCGACGGCGTCGTGGCGCACGGTACCCCCGCGCCGCTGCACGAGCGCTCCAACGATCGGGAAACGACGGGTCCGGCGCGCTTCCAATTCCGGCACAAAGCGTTCAAGTGCGGGCAGATCCAAAAGCTCAGCGTCGATGCCGGCGAGCCGCATCGCATTTCCGCGCCGAGCGAGGGCCGGTATGGCGTCATCGGTGAGCGCCAGGTCAACGACGCCACGCGGGCTGTACATGACGTTGTAATTCAGATCGCGCGAGAGTGTTTCCCAGCGCCGCAGCGAGTCCTCGTAGAAGTAATGGTTCTCGGGTAGCAGGTAATTCGAACGCACTATCGTCGTGTTGCGACCGACGTTGCCGTAGCCGACCAGGCGCTTCTCGAGCACCGCGACTCGCTTGATGCCGTGGTCGCGCGCTAAATGAAAGGCAGTTGCCAGTCCGTGACCCCCGGCGCCCACGACCAACACATCGTAGGCCGGCTGCAACGTGCGCCCCGACCATAGCGGGCGCCAGTAACGGTCGCCGGCCAGTCGCGCTCGCAGCAACGACCAGGCCGAGTAGCGGCGCATCCGGCGGCTGGCCAGTCTCATACGCGCCTTCCCAGCACCGCATCGAGTAATTCGCCAACCAGGCGCCGGCGGCGACGCACCGGGAATCGAGCGGGCTCAAAAGTGCTGCCGATCCAGATCCCATCAATTCCCGCGGTCAACAGGTCGATCGCATCGCGGGACGAGCGAGGTGCGACAATTGTCCCGTCCCTTGCAGCTTCGGCGAGATGAAGGCTTAGATACCGGCGCCAGCGCGCGTAGTATTTACGATGCACCCGTGCGAGTGCCGGATTGTGCATAGCGCCTCCCCACAGGCTCAGCCACAGGCGGATAAAGCTCGGCGCAGAAGTAGTCGGCACCATGAATTCGAGGGCAGTGCGAACTCGTGCCAGCCCGGGAGCCGCTTTTACCATTTCGCTGTCGAGCTCGTCGAACCACTCGCGCGCCACCCACTGGAATGCGAAAGCGATCAGTTCATCCTTGTCTTTGAAATAATGCGTCAGCACGCCGATGCTGAAACCGCCAACGGTGGCGATCCGGCGAACGGTTGCGTTCTCGGCTCCCTCGCGCTGGATTACCCGCACGGCCAGTCGCGCAATCTCCTCGCGCCGGCGCTCATGATCGACGATTCTCGGCACCCGTTGTCTCCGGAGCATCTGGCTCCATAGCGATGGCACTGGGCTATCGCGTGGCGCGACCGAGCGGAGAATAACGCAGCCCACCGTGCCTGGCTACGTTCGGCAGCGTTATTATCTAAACCTTACGTGTGTTATAAATACGGCTGCGGCACAGGAGATGCACATGGGGGACGAGAACCGCAGCGCGCATGCCAGTCGCGGCGGCGGTCGAGAGGCGCGTCGCGCCGCCCGAGCGCAACGCAAGGCGGTCAAGCTGCCGTATATCCGCCGGCGATTGCCGGTGATCGATTTGCTGAGCCTCGAGGCGGTCGAGGTTATCGAAGCCAACGCCGAGACCATTTTGGAAGAAATCGGCATCGAGTTTCGCCGCGACCCGGAGTCCTTACGTCTGTGGAAGGAGGCGGGCGCCGATGTCCAAGGGGAACGGGTCCGGATTCCGCGCGGCCTGGCGCGTGCCTTGCTCAAAAGCGCACCGCGTGAATTTACGGTGTACGCCCGCAATCCGGAGCGCAACGTGCGCTTTGGCGGCGACGCCACGGTGTTCTCCCCGGTCGGTGGGCCTCCATTCGTCACCGACCTGGATCGCGGGCGCCGCTACGGCACGCTCGAGGACCTTCACAATTTCATCAAACTCGCGCATTCCGCTCCGGCGATCCATTTTTCGGGCGGCTCCACGGTCGAGCCGATGGACATACCCGCGGGCAAGCGTCACCTGGATGTGCAATACGCCTTTTTTCGTTACAGCGACCAGGGCTGTGAGGCGACTCCGGAGACCCCAGGTCACGCCGCCGATGCGGTGCGGATGGCCGAAGTACTGTTTGGCGAACGCTACGTCGATCAGCACGCTGTGGTACTTGGCAATATCAACTCAAATTCGCCGCTCACCTTCGACGGCCGCATGCTCGGTGCACTGCGTGAATTTGCCGCACACAATCAAGGCACCATCGTGGTGCCGGCGGTACTGGCCGGCGCCATGGGGCCGGTGACAGCGGCCGGGTGCATGGCGGAAATACTCGCCGAGACGCTCGCGGGGATGGCCCTTACACAGATCGTGCGTCCCGGGGCACCGGTCATCATGGGCTCCTTCGTGGGCGCGGTTTCAATGCGCACCGGGTCACCCACTTTTGGTACTCCAGAGGCCACGCAGATGATCTTTGCCACAGCGCAGCTGGCCCGCCGGCTCGGCGTGCCCTGCCGCAGCGGCGGTTCGCTGTGTTCCTCGAAGGTGTCGGACGCCCAGGCCGGGTATGAGAGTGCGCACACGCTCCTGCCGACACTGTTGGCGGGAGTCAACCTTGTGACTCACGCGGCCGGGTGGCTCGAGGGTGGGCTGGTGAGCGGCTATGAGAAATTTGTCATGGACGCCGACCAGCTGGCGATGATGCAGGTGCTCGCCTCCGGCATGGACATGAGCGAACGCGGACAGGCGCTGGATGCCATCCGCGAGGTGGGGCCCGGCAGCCATTTCCTCGGTTGCGCGCACACCCAGGAGAACTTCGAGACGGCTTTTTATCAATCGACCATCGCCGACTATTCGTCCTTCGAGCAATGGACTCTGGAGGGCGGGCTCACGGCCGAGCAACGCGCGAACAAGGTGTGGAAGAAAATGCTGGCGGAATACGAGGATCCGGGACTCGATCCGGCGCTCGATGAAGCGTTGCTGCATTTTATCGCCGAGCGGAAATCCGTGCTTTCGGACTCGGTCGACGAGGAATAGCCCGACATGAAGAGTCATTACCGCGTCGTAGTTATCGGCGGTGGCATCGTCGGGACCAGCATTCTTTATCACCTCACCCGACGCGGATGGTCCGAGGTCGCGCTGATTGAACGCGCCGAGCTCACCGCCGGCTCAACCTGGCATGCGGCCGCGGGATTTCACGCGTTGAACGATGACCCGAACATCGCCGCCTTGCAGTCATACACCATTAATCTTTACAAGGAAATCGAGGCCGAGAGCGGGCAAAGCGTAGGCCTGCATATGCCGGGGGGCTACAGCCTGGCCACGACGCCGGCGCGCTGGGAGTGGCTAAAGGCCGAGTGTGCGGTCTACCAGACCCTTGGCATTGGCGCACGATTGGCAAGCGCAGAGGAAATCATCGACGATTGTCCGATCGTCGACCCCACCGGATTGCTCGGCGGTTTGTTTGACCCGCACGAGGGCGCCGTTGACCCGCACGGGACCACTCATGCCTTCGCGCTCGCCGCGCGCAAGCGTGGCGCCGAAGTCATCCTCAGGAACCGGGTCACGGCGCTGCACCCTCTGCCGGGCGGACAGTGGCGCGTGGAGACCGAACAGGGCGCGGTCACGGCCGAGCACGTCGTCAACGCGGCGGGCCTGTGGGCAAGGCGCGTCGGACGTATGGTGGGGCTGGACCTGCCGCTGACTCCCATGCAGCACCATTACCTGATCACTGAAGACCTGCCGAGCCTGCTTGCCCGTGCCGACGAAATGCCCTGTTTGACGGATCTGGAGGGATTTACATACCTCCAGCAGGAGCGCAAAGGCGTGTTATTGGGTGTCTATGAGCGCAACCCACGGCACTGGCAGGTCGAGGGAGCGGAGTGGGATTTCGGCATGGATCTTCTGCCCGAGGACATCGAGCGCATCAGTCCGGAGCTCACGATCGGGTTTCAGCGTTTTCCGAGCTTGCTCGAGGCGGGCATACGCAAGTGGGTCAATGGCGCCTTTACCTTTACCCCCGACGGCAATCCTCTGGTCGGCCCCGTCCCGGGACTGAGAAACTACTGGGCGGCGTGCGGGTGCATGTCGGGTTTCTCGCAGGGTGGCGCAATCGGGCTGGTGCTCGCGAATTGGCTCGTCGACGGGGATCCGGGGGCCGATATTTTCGGAATGGATATCGCCCGCTACGGCGCCTTCGCCAGCAACGACCGGTATCTTCGGGACATGACCGCGCAGTTCTACGCACGGCGATTTGTCATTGCCTATCCGAATGAGGAGTTGCCGGCCGGACGGCCCCTCAAGATGACGCCCAGTTACGACGCGCAGCGCGCGGCGGGTGCCCGTTTCGGCGTCGTCTGGGGCATGGAGAGCCCGCAGTTCTTTGCCCCCGGCGAACCCGACTTCGAAGAGAAGCCGACATTGCGACGCTCCAACGCGCACCGACTCATCGCCGCTGAGGTCGCGGCGACTCGCAGCGCAGCCGGGCTCCTTGATACTGGGGTCTATGCACGTTACGAAGTGTCAGGGCAGGGCGCGCAGGCGTGGCTTGATTATTTGCTGGCCAATCGCCTGCCGGCGGTCGGACGCGTGCGGCTTGCGCCCATGCTGGCGCCGAGCGGCAAGCTCATGGGCGATCTGACGGTCACGCGTCTTGACGTTGACCGATTCTGGCTGGTTGGGTCCTATTACCTTCAGGAATGGCACCTACGCTGGTTTCGCGATCACCTGCCACACGCCGGGGTCAGGCTCGAGAATCTTTCCGAGAGTTGGCTGGGATTCGCGCTCTCCGGTCCACGGGCCCGGGACATACTCAAACGCCTGACGCGCGCGGACGTTAGCAATGAGGCTCTGCCCTTTATGGGCGCGTGCGTGCTCGACGTCGGCTTTACCCGGGCGGTGATCGCGCGTGTCTCGCTGACCGGCGAACTCGGTTATGAAATCACCGTGCGCGCCTCGGAGCAGCGGGCGCTGTGGGATGCCCTGATGAGCGTCGGCAAAGGGTTTGGCCTCAAGCCCATTGGCATGCGGGCTCAGGACAGCCTGCGACTGGAAAAGGGCTACGGTGTTTGGTCGTTGGAATTTGCCCAGTCTTACACCGCGGCGATGGCGGGCCTCGATCGCTTCATCGCCTTTGACAAGGGCGAGTTTATTGGGCGTGGCGCGGCCATGGCGGAGCGTGCCACCGGACCCGCACAGCGGCTGGTGCTCTTGTGCGTGGACAGCGCCGACGCTGACGTCAGCGGTTTTGAGCCGGTCATGGCGGGAGAGCGTCGCGTAGGCTTCGTCACATCGGGAGCCTACGGCCATCATGTGGGACAGAGTCTCGCCTTGGCCTACGTGGATCGGGACATTGCTGCCAACCCGGTCCCGCTCTGGGTGGAGGTCCTGGGAGAGGTTCAGCGCACACAAATTCTGGCGGAACCGCCCTACGACCCGCGCGGTCAAAAGGTGCGCAGCTAAGCCCGGAGCGAGTGGCTGGGGGAAGGGATGGAGGGCATGGCTCCCGGTGTCTGGCAACCACCTCGGTTATCATGCGCCGCTATCAACCTGGCGGGCGATGCGGCCGCGCCAGATTTGCCGTTTCATTTCCAAGGAGTTCAGTTCGCATGAGACGCCTTCGCGACTCGCAGTGTCATCAATTTGCTGTTGGACTAGCGCTAGGCCTGTCGGCGGTAGCCCTGTTGGCCGGGTGCACGGGTCGGCCCTCGGTCAAAAGCACATGGAGCGCGGGTGAATCCCGAGGCAAAAACTTTTCACGGCTGCTGGTGGTGGGCGTCAGTCCCGATTACACCCAACGCTGTAATTTCGAATACTGGCTGGTCAGGGACCTTCGCAGTAACAAATCGGCGGCGGACGCGAGTTGCAACTACATGAGCAAGGAAGAGCCGCTCAGCCGCGAAAGCATCGAACACTTGGTGGCAAGGCTGCATTCCGATGGAGTGCTCGCGACTCGCATGGTGGCCTCGAGCTGGATCACAAAGGAAGGGGGCAGCCGCGACACGCGCAGTACCGGCTTTTATAAGTACATCGCCTCCGGATACGACACCGGTTTTTACGGTGCGTACGGCTTACCGGTCGATTACTACGAATTCAAGACCTTGCCTTCCGTTATGAACACACAAGGTGCCGGTCACATCATCACAAGGCTGTACGAAACTCACGGCGCCGCGCTGATCTATACGATCGACACCAAGGTCAAGGACGTTGAATCAGGCCAGCTGGGCCTTGCGATGGTGACCCCCTCGATAGCGGATCGATTACGGCGGGACCGGCTCATTGAGTAGAGTCGATGTTCTTTCCCGTGCGGCGGATGAAGCAGACCTGGGCGCTAAGCCGCTGAGTCACCAAGTTTTGCTGCCGACTTAACGATTAAGCGATAGGCGCGCTCGCGGACCGCGGCCTACCCGGCGCAAGTCCCTTTCGCCGCCTCCCGGATTTCGCAAGTGCGCACGGCGAGCGATGCGCTTGGCGGGCTCGGGTAGTAGTAATACGTAATTAAATGCGCGGCGGGGCATGTCAGTCGCTGCCTACACTTTTGGGCGGCCGCGGCCAAATCCAGGATCGCACTGTCAGAACACGCGCGGGCAGGCCCAAAGGCGTGCGCAAAGATTACGATTACATAATGTGTCCGCACGTTCCGGGCTGGAACGCACTTATCCGCTGCTATATATTCACTCGTCTTATTCTCAAATAACACCACAGGGGCAATTATGGAACGCACTTCCGTGATTTTTTGTTTGACGACTGCGCTTTTATTTGCAGGCGCGGCGCACGCTGCGCAACCGCAGTCGTATGCGGAAGAGTTGCAACAATTGCGCGCATCCGACGACGGCAAACTCCATTCGATGTTGCGCGTCGTAGCCGAGCCGGGCGGTCCAGCCGCCGCACAAGCGAGCAGCGGGCTGCAGGGCCGACTTAAGCGACTTGGTCTTGGACACTCGATGGACAGCATTTCAGTGAACATTGTCGCCAAGGGCGATGCCAACGCGCTCAAGGCCCACTTGCAAGCCATCGGCATTGGCAATGTAAAGACGTTCGGATCACTGGTTTCTGCGCGTGTGGCCGCGAACCAGCTCCGATCCATCGCTTCATTGCCCGATGTGCTGTCGGTACGGCCGGCGCTCATGACCTCGCGCTCGGGCCTGGTCACTACACAGGGCGATCGCGCACAGGGTTCCGCTAATGCGCGGCGCGACTTTGGAGTTAGTGGGCGCGGCGTGCGCGTCGGGATATTGTCCGATAGTTTCGGGTGTCTCACTGGGCCGCTTGTCCCGGGCCAGATATTCACGACAACGAAGCAAGACATTGCCAATGATGACCTGCCGGCCGACACCAAGATTCTGAAT
>JBBQTF010000018.1:0-72122 GCA_038234675.1 Steroidobacterales bacterium | reverse complement strand
CGTCGCCCGCATGCTTCCCTTGACCGCCGAACACCCGATACCGTTTACTTCACCCCATCGTCGCTGGCGGCAGCGGCTTAACCGGCAGAACTCCACTTATCCGAGCCGTAAATACTGTCTAGAAAAGCGGTACCACTTCTCCAATAGCAATTCGCCCATCACGCGTATATATATACGAACTGACATGGCAGCTAACAACCGCATCGAGCGCCCGCGTGGACCATAAACTACCAAGCTCAAGCGTGGGTGCCCGTGGCGCTCATGCGGAGCGTTAGGTGGCAATCAATGGCGGCACTTGATTTTGCCCTGAATCCCGTTCGTGGCTTAACGCCACTGTGGAAGATTGCGCTCCTATACGGCATTCTTGGCGGCGCGGTGTTTCAGGTTATTGCTCTGATCGTTGCTCCAACGTCTGAGGGTGGGAGCCGGGTGTTCGCACTGCTCGCCCTCGCATATGGCACATACGTCACCGTTGCAACTTACCGATGTGCCATGAATTGTCCCTGGCCCACTTTCGGACGCCTTGTTAGGGCCGGTGCGGCTGTATCGCTGGTGCTTGTGCCGATGGCTGCCTACTTGATCTTTTCTGGTGCAATGGTTTTTGCCACCTAACAACCGCATGGAGCGCGCGCGTGAACGATAAAGTGCCAAGCTCGAGCATGGGTGCCCGCGGCGCTCATGCGGAGCGTTAGACGATCGATCACATGCCCTTCCAAGTTTTCGTTGTTCTCGTCCTATCCGTGCCACTTGGTGCTCTTACTCTGGCGTTGTATTCCTTTGCACTTCTACCGAAGCGCAAGCTATTGTTAAACCTCGCCATCGCACTGCTCGCTCCTTTGTTTGCGTTGATTGGGTTCACTGTCAATGCGTACCAACACTCGAATTGGTTTCCTTTTAGTTATGCCACCTGGGGTCCGCACCTTGCCGCGGGAGCCATTTCTTTGGCACTAACTGTGTTAGCGCTCCGCGGTGCGTCAGGCTCAATTGTTGAAAAGGTAGTGGTAGGAGTTCTTGCGCTTTTTGCTTGGGTTGGCCTTTGGATCGTTGGCGTAGGGTTTACTAACTGCGCTATGGGGGATTGCATTTGAACGATCGTCTAACAGATTGTTGGAGCGGCCTTGAACGTTAGCGCGACGCGCCGCGCGCACCCGCGATATTGTGCGCGCGCGGCGCGTTTCGGATGGCGGTGGGCGGCCGCTCAACTTAAGCGTTAGAGCGCATGAAAGCTGGCCCGTCCGCCCTGGGTTCCATCACCATCGCGGGCGTGGCGTTTCTGGCTGGACTTATGGCGTCGGAGTTTATTGGACTCGGTCAATCCAACGGCATCGTCAAAATTCGCAACACCGCAGACATGCCACTGCACAAGGTGGAGGTTGAGATTGCGACCTGCGGACATCGCGCCGTGATCACTACTGGCACAGTGGCCGTGGGTGGAACTGTCGAGGTGCGTTATGAGATTTGTGGCGAGGGCGGCCAGACAATTCGCGCCACTCTTCAGGACGGCAAGACGCTCGCTGGTTGCGAGGCCTATGTCGAGTCCGGCTACCGTTCCACCGTGAAAGTCTCGAGCAGTGCAGTCCAATGCTGAGTTCATGCGCTCTAACAACCGCATCGAGCGCGCGCGTGAACGATAAAGTACCAAGTTCAAGCATGGGTGCCCGCGGCGCTCATGCGGGGCGTTAGACGGCATGATTTCTTCGCTTAAACAGCTTCTGTACATTGAACTCGTCGCTCAGCTTGCCCTGTGCGCCTGTACTCTTCTCTTTGCCATGTCGATTGTAGTCTTTACTTCTATATCACCAGGGTCGGGCTCAAACACCGTTCTCGTTTTGCCCCTGGCTCTCGCTGCATATTTAACAACTGCGGTACCCGTCGCGCTTCTCGTCGCGCCGATCTACGCGGTGCTTGAGGCGAAACGCCGCGTTACAACAATTTCTGCTTTGATGATTGGAGCCATCCCCGGTCTCGCCATGCTTATATATGCAGAGACGCTGTCCCCATCACGCGGCGTCGATTCGCCGGCGTTGCCAGTGATTATTCTCATCTTCGGGATATTCGTTGCCACAACGCTTCACTTGTTTCGAAGTTGGACAATTCAAAATGATCATGCCGTCTAACATTGCGTTCGAGCGGCCGATCCGGCGTTGTCGCTCTTTCGCTCGGTCGCATTGTGTCGGCCGCTCAACTTAGGCGTTAGAGGGCAACTGCGATGTCGTGCCATCGTTGTGAGTCCCTTTGTGTGGCGCACCCCATTCGCTTGCCCTCCGATCTTCGCAAGGCATTAGTGGTCGCGCGGTCTAATCTGGCGGATGGCACTATTCGCGAGGTGCCAAGGGCCGATCCCCAAACCGCTCAAAGGCCCTTCTCCTCTGTTGAGATAAATGGACCTTGGGATGACGTCTTCTCCTTTCACTTTGAGTGCCAAAGCTGCGGAGAACACTTCACGCTCACGTCGGAAAATTACCACGGAAAGGGTGGTGAGTGGGTATCGACATCTCAAGGTGCGAAGTAATTGCCCTCTAACAACCGCATCGAGCGCCACATGAGAGATAAAGTGCCAAGCTCTGGCGTGAGTGCCTGCGGCGCTCATGCGGAGCGTTAGACCCCAAGTTGCAGGTTACTTATGCTTTTTGGTCTTAAGTACATTGCCACATTCAGCGCCGCCATTTTTGCCGGTGCCGCCCTCTACATCAATCTTGTCGAGCATCCCGCACGGATGGGGCTGGAGACAAAAATGGCAGCGCTGCAGTGGGCTCCGAGCTACAAGCGTGCCACATGGATGCAGGCGCCTTTGGCACTCATCAGTCTCGGCACCGGTGTAATGGTCTGGTACCTCGGCGCAGGGATAGGCTGGTTAGTGGCGGCGCTACTAATCGGTGCCGTCGTGCCAGCTACGTTCCTCATCATCATGCCCACCAACCACAAATTATTAGCTTCGGGGCGTGATCTTTCCTCCCCGGAGACCCGTGCTCTGCTTGAACGCTGGGGCATGCTTCATGCAATCCGTACCGGCTTGAGTCTTTTGGCCACTGGGCTTTTTCTATGGTTGACACTTGGGGTCTAACAACCGCATGGAGCGCACGCGTGAACCATAAAGTGCCAAGCTCAAGCATGGGTGCCCGCGCCGCTCATGCGGAGCGTTAGCCATCTTGAACTCTCGGCGTCGCTTCCCGGCCCTGCTGCTGGTATTCGCAGCGACCGTGGGTACAGCAACCTCCTATGGAGCAGGTTCATGCCCGGGGGTGGCGGTGTCGGAAACACGATCCCTTGGGAAGCTCCCGCGTCAGCTCAGGCGGTTACTCCCCACAGCCACACACGGTCTAAATAGCATCGCCGACCGTGGGGGCCGCTTCAACGTGACGGACGTTGTTGGTAATGACCTACCTATGCGAAGGTTTACATTGGCGGCAGTTGGTGAAACCTGTGCAGTGATCGCCGTAGAGTATGGTGGAAGGGCGCACGGTTTCGAGCTGTCTGAATATCGTCTAACCGCCGGAGCGTGGCACTCTGTTGCACGCCATTCAGTGTTTGAGGAACCCAAGTCCATTGCGGAACTACTTAGCGAACCCCGGTAGGCACAAGCGATGGCCAACAACCGCATGGAGCGCCCGCGTGAACCATAAACTACCAAGCTCTTGCCTGGGTGTCCTTCGGCGCTCATGCGGAGCGTTAGAGGGCAACCCCTTGGCAATCCTGGTGTACGAAACAACGGACAACACCTTTGCCGAGAGGACTCTTGACGCCTTTGCAGAGGCCAAAATTCCCAGCTACCGTACGGGGTACGGCCGCTCCAATATCCAGGCTCCTATGCCCGGACGTCGTGGTGAAAGTCAGGTATGCATTTACATTGAGAACCGCACAGATTTCCGTCGCGCCAACGATATTCTCATCGGGCTGGGGGCGGTGGTGGAAGGACCGTTTCGCCTACCCAGCGGGTGGGCAGTGCACCTCGCATTTCTAATCGCTGGCGCGTTAGCCATTTGGATTGCATTTAGGTCGTTCACGGGGTAGGCCGCAATGCGAGCGTCGGGTTCATCGTTCGGGTTGCCCTCTAACAACCGCATCGAGCGCCCGCGTAAGAGATAAAGTGCCAAGTTCGAGCATGGGTGCCCGCGGCGCTCATGCGGAGCGTTAGGCCGCACTCATGCTTTCACCGCAAGTGACTGGCGATGCACCGCGCACAGAGTCGGCACTTTGGTCGTCGATTATTGGCGGGGCAATAGTGGTGTTGGTAACCGACCTGCTGACATCGACTCTGCACGTTGAGGATTCGCTGTGGTCGCTGGGTATCCCTGCGGTATTAATGTTTCTGCTAGCGCTATACATAGGGCGTTCCCACGGCTGCGCATTAGGGTTCAATATGGCATATATCGGTGTCGGTATAACTTTCGGATTTTTTCTCGATGCATTGATTTGTGAGGAAATCCTTCATGTGGGCCGGAATCTCTGGGTTTTCGGTCCGCCTCTTTACGCGGCGATTGGCATAGTGCCTGTGACAGTCGGCTTGCTAATGGGAAACCGAAGGCGAAAAGTCGGCTAACCGACAGAGTGCGACCTAACTACCGCATCGAGCGCCCGCGTGAAACATAAAGTGCCAACCTCAAGCGTGGGCGAGGCGTGATGATGGTGTGGTCACGGCCTTGCTCGACGTGCGCCCCGTAGCCGTCTATATTTGGCCTTGCATCAAGAGTAGGGCTGACGCCCTCGCCAACCTGCCTTCCCGGGCAAGGTGGTTCCCGACAGGGGATGCGGCCGATCCCGGCAATTAAACGGGAACGTTCGCTCCGCGCGTCAGCTTCTGGTCAGTCAACTGGAGGTATAGACATGTCCAATAATCAATCAGGCACTTCGTGTCAGGCGGCGCGGGGGCTCGACTCACAGCCATTGAACCGACTGAGCCCCGAGAGGCGGCCGACGCTGTGGTATTGCGGGAGCGCGCTGAATCGTGGACTCGTGTTTGCGTATCCCGAGCAGGCACAACGGATCCACGAGATTCGCACCGCGTTGCGCGCCAATACGTGGGCTGAGTTTAGGCGGCTTATGCCTGCCGAAGACTATATGGACCTCATCGAGGCGAAATTCGCTGACATCGATGAGCCGACACCGATTCCGGCCGACAAGGAGGCGTTCAGCGGCGACTGGGTCCCGGGGTACTTCGAGGGCGATTATCCGGATTGGCTGCAGGCCCGAATGGATGGCCTCCTGCCGGAGAAGATCCTGAGGCGCTTTGGCAAGCGCGAGCAGACGATATTGAATGGCCCGTACTGGATGATCGACCCCAAGCACGAGGCGGAAATCGTTGTTGCACTGGAAAAGGCCGGGTACTTAGTTCGGAAACGAGAGGATCTCACGTTCCTATAATGACGTTGCCTGCCGAACTGTTGCGGCCGCCTACCCTCCGCGCCGTGGGAGCGTATAGCGCGGACCAACAGCACTTAAGGCCTGTGGAATGAAACCCACGGATCGCCCTGCACCAAAGACCAGATGGCTGAAGGCTGGCATAATGCACGCCGTCCCAACTCTCAGAGATACTCCAATATAAGGACGCTGAACCTTTCCGTAGTAGACCTATTCGCTGGTTGCGGGGGACTATCACTTGGGCTTGAGCAAGGCCAAAGACTTGGCAGGCACTTCAAGGGTGCCCACTGACCCTATACTGACCCTTGTACCTAGCTTTGATCTAGGAGGGGGCGGAAAAATCCATTAAGCCATTGATTTACATGGCGCGCCCGGCCCGATTCGAACGGGCGACCCCTGCCTTCGGAGGGCAGTACTCTATCCAGCTGAGCTACGGGCGCGGAGGCGCGCCAGATTACCTGAACCGCCCGCCCGGTGCGACCACCGGCTACAACCAGCGGCGGCGCTTGAAAATCAGGTAGGGAATGACCGCCGAGGCCAGCATCAGCCCCAGCGCTGCCATAAATCCCCACGATTCGTGTGCCCACGGTATGTGATCGAAATTCATGCCGTAGATGGCGCCGATGACCGACGGGGGCAGCAGAAATACGGTGACCACCGAGAAGATCTTGAGGATGTTGTTCTGATCAATGTTGACCATGCCGAGCGTGGCATCGAGTATGAATGAGACGTTGTTGCCCAAGAACGAGGCGTGATCGCTCATGGCGATGACATCGCGCGACTGTGTGCGCAGCCTCGTGCGTACATCGTTGGTCACGTTGACCGAGGCGGCCTGCTGCACGAATGCCAGGGCGCGGCCCAGGCTGACGAGGCTTTCGCGCGCTTTGGCAATCAGCTCGCCACTTTGGCCAACCCGCTCCAGTACCTGCTGGAAGTCGCGGCCGCCGCCCCGCCCTCGCCGCGACGGCCGCGTGAACACTGCGGCTGATATGGAATCCAGATCCGCACTCACGCGTTCGATGACGTCAGCCACGCGGTTGATGATGGCCTCAATCAGGCCGGCCAGCACCGCCGATCCCGACACGCAGCTCGGCCCGTGCCGCTCGGCGTAGCTCACGAAGCGCCGGAATGGCATGCCGTCGGTGTAGCGGTTCGTGATCAACCTCCCATCCTTGAGGATAAAGGTGACCTGCGAGTTCTGCGGAAGGTCCGAGTCGAGCCTGGTGACGATGGTTGCGGTCAGGTAGACCGCGCCGTCCTCCTCGTAGAGACGGTTGGAGGTTTCGATTTCGCGCATCTCTTCGCGCGTCGGCACGTTGATGCCGCATTCGGCTTCGACCGTGTGTTCTTCTTCCGGAGTTGGCTCAAACAGGTCGATCCACAGCGTATCGCTTAACGCTGCATTGCTGACGCTAACCAGTCCCTGGCCCTGTAGCACGTAGCGGTTGAGCATAGGCGGCGCCGGCGGCGCGCAGACTCAGTGGCTCTTTTCGCTGGCGGCAAGATCGCTGACGATGCTCATGACGTTGGCCTGGCTGCCGGCCATGTTGACATCGGTGACGTACTTGCCATTGATCACCAGCAGCGGCACGCCATCGACGTGATAGCGGTGCACGAGATCATCGGCCTTCGCCATATCGGTTTGGACCGTAAAGGAATTGTAGGCGTTGGTAAAATCCGTCTCGCTGATGCCATGCGCCTTGACGAAGGTCACCTGCGCGTTGAGGCTTTCCTTATCGTCGCCTTGCATGTACATGTAATTCTTTTTGTCGTGCATTTCGGCGAACACGGCTCCGTGCAGGGCCTCTTCCTTGCCGAGGGCTTGCAGGGTGTAAAAGAGTTTTGCGTGCGATTGGTGCACGGGTTGCCAGGTTACCGGCACGCGCTTAAATTCGATGTATGCCGGCTTGCTCTTGCGCCAGCTCTCGATAAACGGGTCCAGTGCATAGCAGTGTGGGCACCCGTACCAGAACACCTCCACGACCTCGACCTTGCCAGGCGCGGCATCGGTGGGTTGGGCTGGCACCAGCGGCCGGTAGTTGACGCCCGCAACCCACTTCCCGGCCGGTAGTTGGCCCGCAGCCGGAAGCGCTGCCACGCGCTCAAGCTTTGATTCTTCCACGGGCGCCGCGGCCGCGGGCTTCGCGGTCGCAACCGGCGCAGGCGCGGCGGCCTCAGGCGCTGCAGCGGGCGGCGCGCTTACTGGAGCGGCCGGGGGCGGTGGCGCTAGGCTGGTGGGCTCGGACGCCTTTGAGCACGCGCCGAGCATCAGCGCCGCGATCGAAACCAGGGCTGTGAGGAATTTCATATCAGCGCATACCTTGAATATACGAAGCCACATTGCGCATGTCCTCGTCAGTGAGGCGTGCAGCGATGCTGTGCATAATGACCGCGTTATCGCCCCCGTAGCTCGCACCATGCTCATTTTTCGCATAACGCGCTTCACTGCTGTAGGCGTTGAGCTGCTTGATCAGATACACGGAGTGTTGCGCACGCAAGGCCGGATAGCCGGATGCGGGATTGCCGCGGCCGGACGGACCGTGGCAGGCCGCGCACGCCGGAATGCCGCGCGTTCGATCGCCATTGCGGTAGAGTTTCTGGCCGGCCTGCCAATAGGAAGGATCGGCCTCGAGTCCTGCAGGAGTCTGCTGCGCGTAATAGGCCGCGACGTCTTCCATATTCTGATCGGTGAGTGGAGCGGCCATGGGCAGCATCATCGAGGCGGAGGCATCGCCCATCTTCCCGGTGCGCCTGCCGTCATGAAACAAATGCAGCTGGTGTTCAATATAGGCGGCATTCTGGCCTGCCAGATTCGGCCATTCGGCGTTGCTGCTGTTGCCGCCGGCACCGTGACAGGCCAAGCAGGTGCCGGACAAGGCCGCGCCGGCCTCGGCCGAACCTTTTGACCAGGAAATGCTCGCCGCACAGAAGGTGAGCAGACAGCAGGCTAGGCGAAATGACGCAGTCATGGGGTTATCCGTGCCAACAAGGCCGGGAATTGTACACTAGGCAATTCCCCTCTCGCCGCATTGCACACCTGCCCGTACGTATGAGCACTTATCAACAGGCCGACCTGCTTCTGAGTGCGGCGCACGAGAGTCACTTTCCGCCCGACCAGGGCGCAGAGGTGGCTATTGCTGGCCGGTCAAACGCGGGCAAGTCCAGTGCCCTCAACGCGCTGACCGGACGGCGCGCATTGGCTAGGATCAGTAAGACGCCCGGGCGCACCAGGCTGCTGAATTTTTTTGAGCTGGCCCCGGGATGCAAAATCGTGGATCTGCCCGGCTATGGTTATGCCGCGGTGGGTGCCGAAGAACGTGCCTCGTGGGTATCCATGACGACGGCCCTGAGCCAGCGCAGCGCACTACGTGGATTATTCTTGGTCATCGACAGCCGGCGCGGGGTCCATCCGCGTGATGAGGAGTTCATCGCATGGGCGGCGTCGGCCCACTGTCCCGTTCACGTCCTGCTGAGCAAGGCGGACAAGTTAAAGCGCGCCGAGCTCACCCGGACACTGGCCGCGGCGCAGCAGGGCCTGGTGGGTCGTGCCACGGTGCAGGCTTTTTCCGCCGTGGACGGCACGGGGGTCGAGCATGCCCGAGGGCAATTGAATCAGTGGTTTAAAAAATAGCCCCGGTGGCCGAACTTGGGGGGAAATAGGCCACCGGGGCGTATCAGCCCGCTTAGGGAGGGAGCGGGGAGCGCTTCTATCGCACTCACGTAGAGTTGGAGCAAGCCGGTACTGGATAGTTCCCGCCAGCCTGCTCAGGGTCTAAAAAAAAGTGTAGGTAACGCCGAGCGACAGCAGCGTGGGAGTGGAGGCCTGCTGGATGTTAAAGCCCTCGAATTCGAGCCTTGCGGCCAGTGCGCCATAGTGCATCTGCACTCCGGCGCCGTAAGCGATATCACTTCCGTTGCGACTGAGAGAAAAACTCGGTGAGGAAGAATCGGTCTTCCAGTTCACCAGGCCCACTTTGCCGTAGATATCGACGATGGGCAGCGGTAGAAAACCCAGAACGAAGCCATCCAAGGCCTTGGTTTTGGCCTCGACGCCGTTGGAACTGGTCCTGCCCAGATCCACGTAGTTCACCTCAAACGCCAGAAGCTTAAACGGGCGAAAACCGGCTATCACCTTATAGCCCAGGTCGCTGTCCGAGTAGTTGACGCCGCCGTTGTGCAGGCCACTCTGGGATTGGCCCAGCGAGGCGCCCAGATAAAGGCCTCGCTCAACCGCGAATGCGCTGCCCGCGGACGCACACATTACCAACGCCGCACAAGTTACCCGGGTTCTCCGCCTCATGGTCTTCACCTTGAATTGCCGAGCGCCACGCGCTCCACTGTGGGTTAACTATACCTCCGACACCCGCGATCGCACGTTAGTGTCGGTTGATGGCGACGCTTCAGAGCTTCCTACACCCTAATGGGCCTCCCCCCAGTTGAGTCCCTGGCCCACGTCCACCTTGAGTGGCACCTCAAGGGCGGCGGCGTTGGCCATCAGGCTTCGGACCTGCGCGGTGGCCTCGTCCAGAAAATCCTCGCTCACTTCGAGCACCAGTTCGTCGTGCACCTGCATGAGCAGCCGCGCACCGATGCCCGGCTGCTGGCACCATGCATCCACGTCAAGCATGGCGCGTTTGATTATGTCGGCGGCGGTGCCCTGCATCGGTGCATTGATCGCGCTGCGCTCGGCGGATTGCTGGAGCTGCCGGTTGCTTGAATTGATGTCAGGCAGGTACAGGCGCCGTCCGTACACCGTCTCCACGTAACCATCGCGCTTGGCGCGCGCGCGCGTGCCGTCCATGTAGCGGCGCACGCCCGGGTAGCGTGCAAAATAGAGTTCGACATACGAAGCGGCGGCGGCCCGCTCGATGCCGAGCTGGCGTGCCAGTCCGAACGGCGACATCCCATAGATCAGGCCAAAGTTAATGGCCTTCGCGGAGCGACGCTGATCCGAGCTGACCTGGTCGGGAGCGACGGAAAAAACCTCGGCCGCGGTAGCGCGATGGATGTCCTGGTCCGCAGCGAATGCGCGCAGCAGGCCCTCATCGCCGGACAGGTGGGCCATGATGCGCAGCTCGATCTGCGAATAATCGGCCGACACCAGAATTTGACCGGGCGGAGCGATGAATGCCTGGCGGATCCGGCGTCCTTCGAGACTGCGGATCGGAATGTTCTGCAGATTCGGGTCGGTGCAAGACAGCCGTCCGGTGGCGGCGACCGCCTGGTGATAGGACGTGTGCACCCGACCCGTCACCGCGTCGATCTGTTGGGGCAGTTTTTCAGTGTAGGTTGAGCGCAATTTTGCGAGCGCCCGGTACTCGAGAACAAGTCGGGGCAGGGCGTGTTCGGCCGCCAATTCCTCCAGCACATCCTCGGCGGTGGAAGGCTGGCCGGTGGGCGTCTTGCGCAATACGGGAATTTTCAATTTCTCGAACAGTATCTGCTGGAGCTGCCGCGGTGATTCCACGTTGAAGTCCTGTCCGGCTTCGCGCTGCGCCACAGCGCGCAACTCTTCCAGGCGGGCCCCCAGCTCGATACTTTGCTGGCGCAACATCGCCCGGTCGATGAGCACGCCCCCTCGCTCCATGCGGTGCAGCACGGGGACCAATGGTTGTTCGAGCTCCTCATAGAGCCGTGCCAGGACCGGTACCGCTTCAAGTTGTGCCCACAGATGTCGGTGCAGGCGCAGCGTGACGTCCGCGTCTTCGGCCGCGTATTGGGTGGCGGTCTCCACGCTCACTTGATCGAAACTGATTTGCTTGGCGCCTTTGCCGGCCACGTCCTCATAGTGAATCGTCTTCAGGCCCAGGTACTTGGTGGCCATCGAATCCATGTCATGCCGGGTTGCCGTGCTGTTGAGCACGTAGGATTCCAACATCGTGTCGTATCGCTGACCTCGCAACGTGATGCCGTGGTTGGCAAGCACGTGCATGTCGAACTTCAGGTGTGCGCCCACCTTGGCGTGAGCGGGGTCTTCGAGCAGCGGGCGCAGCGCCGTGAGCACACGGGTACGGTCGAGTTGTTCCGGGGCGCCCGCATAGTTATGCGCCAGCGGCACGTAGGCCCCATGCCCTGGCTCCACGCAGAAGGACACACCGACGATCTGTGCCTGCATATAGTCCAGTCCGGTGGTTTCGGTATCGAAGGCAAACAGCGGCGCACGCGCCAGGCGCTCGCACCAGCCCAAGAATTGCGTCCAGTCGGCGATTAACGTGTACTGGCGTTCGATGGGGTCGGCCGCCGGTGCTGCGGGAATTGCAGCGCTCGCCGGCGCCACCTGGACTCCGGCCGGCGCGGGCGGCGCGGGCGTGGCGTCAAGCTGGCGCAGGAAAGAACGCATCTCCAGACGCGTGTACAGTTCACGCAGGCGCGGGATGTCTGCGGGCCTGCGCACCAGGCTGGAATCTTCCAGGCTGAGTGGAACATCGCAGCGGATCGTGGCGAGCTGGCGCGAGAGTGCGACGATATCCATGCCGGCGCGCAGGTTGTCACCGGCCTTTCCGGGAATCTCGGCCGCGCGCCCCAGCAGCGCGTCCAGGGTGCCGTAGGCATTGAGCCACTTTGCGGCCGTCTTCGGGCCTACCTTATCGATTCCCGGGATGTTGTCGGAGCTGTCGCCCACCAGGGCGAGATAATCAATGATCTGCTCCGGATAGACGTCGAACTTGGCCTTGACCCCGGCGCGATCCAGCAGCGAGTCGTTCATGGTGTTGATCAAGGTGATGCGCTCGTTGACCAGCTGCGCCATGTCCTTATCGCCGGTCGAGATCAGCACCTGCTCGCCGACCTGGGCGGAGCGGGTGGCCAGCGTACCAATCACGTCATCCGCCTCGACTCCAGCGAGTCGCAGCAGCGGCAGCCCCATGCCGGTCACCGCTTGCAGGAGCGGTTCGACCTGCGCGCGCAGATCGTCGGGCATCGGCGGCCGATGGGCCTTGTACTCGGTGAAGAGCTCATCGCGGAAGGTCTTGCCCGGCGCGTCGAAAACCACGACCACGGGCGTGCCGGGGTAATCGCGCATTAACTTATTGAGCATGTTGAGAACGCCGTGGACCGCGCCGGTGGGCTCGCCACGCGAACTGCGCAGGGGCGGGAGCGCGTGGAAAGCCCGGTACAGGTACGAGGAGCCGTCGACAAGTAGGAGTTTCGGTTGCGGAATCATTTAGCGCCCTCTGCGGCTGCAGTATAGTGATCTTGAGCCGCGGCCGGCGCGGTGCGAGGAAGGCGGAGCAAGCGTGAACACTGCGGAAATGCAGATCATCGTACTCGCGGCCAACGCCAGCCCGCGCTTCAGCTCCCCCGGCAAAGCCGCCCCGGATCAGAGCATGCCCTCGCTCCCACTGGTGTTGAGCCGCGCGACAGCGGTGGCCGGGCATGCAGTCAGCGTAGTGCTGGGTGCCCACGCGGCCGAGATTGCGCCGAGCCTCGGAAGGCTGTCGGTATCCTTAGTGGTCAATCGCGAGTGGAACGAGGGGGTCGCGGCCTCGATACGCGCAGGTGTTGCGAGTCTGCCGGGCAGTTGCGCCGCGGCGCTTGTGATGTTCGCCGATCAGGCCGCGGTCAGCAGTGCCGATCTGCAGCGTCTGGCCGATGCATGGCGACGGAACCCTCGCGCCATCGTCGCGGCGCAATACGGCGGCGGCCATGGTGTGCCGGCGATATTCCCTCGGGCGGAATTTCCGGCCTTGCTACGGTTGCGCGGTGAGCAGGGAGCCGAGGTGCTGCTGCGCCGCCCGGCGATCGACCTGATCGGAGTTCCCATGCCGAGCGCGGCGAGGGAGCTTGATCGGCCCGCGGATGGACCGAGCCTCACTGAGTCGTAGCGGGTTCAGGGTCAGTGGGCGTCTTACGTCGCGCCGGCGCTTGGTCCGGCGTGGGCGCTGCCGGGGTGGTTTTTACCGCCTGAGGCGTTGCATCGGGGAGGTACAAAGAGCCCTTCTGACCGCAACCGCTGGCGGACCCGAGGACAAGGGCCGCCGTGACGAGTTGCAGGCGCCGGCTCATGTGGCCGCCCCTGGGCCTGAGGCCTCGGAAGGCATGGGGCGTCCTTCGCGTAACTTCAACCATCCGCGCACCAACCGGTAAGCCACCCAAAGTCCGACCATCGCGAAGCCCATGATTACGATATAGACCCCGATGAGGATCAGCGTCAATGGCGCCCCGATCAGCAGGGTCACTCCTATCCAGAGCAGCGCATACCAGAAGGTGCGGATCTGCCACTGGAAATGGGACTCCAACCAGGTGCCCCGCACCTCAGCACGGCGCACATAGTTGAGGATGACCGCCAGCAGGGAAGGGAGCCCAAAAAGGAATCGTCCCACAATGGTGGAGCTGCCGAACACACCGGTCAGTACCGCGCTAGCGTGCAAGCCATAGATAAGATGGGTGTACCCCAGAAGTCCCGTACCGGGAACAGGGGCGCCGGTCTTATCAGAGGTGTCGATCATGGCCATGCGCACTGCCGCTGCGAGGCATTTTTCCGCCCGTCCCCCATACAATCAACGTTAGAAAAACCTCCAGATTGACCCATAGGCGATACGCAGGAGGACTGGGTTTGGTTTTTGTATCAATATACGTCATATCGTTGCCTTAAAGGCCGCGAGTGCGCCGACGCAGCGCACCCGTCAACTCGTGCATTTCCTCGATGCGCAGCAGCGTCCCGCAGCTGACAAAGATCAGGATACCAAGCCCGATGGTCATCAGCAGTCCGCCGAGGCGGGCTGCGAAGGCCATTTGTGCCCAGTCGAAGAACAACCACCGCTGCGCGCACCAGCACACCACCGCCAAGGCCGCCGAGGCGAGCGAAACTTTGATCAACAGCGCGGACATACGCCTGGTCTCAAGGCCTTTCAGGTGATGGTGCATTAGGGCGTACAGGAAGATGAAATTACAGGTCGCCACGCAGCCGGTCGAGAAGGCTAGGCCCCGATGGCCCCAACCGAGCTGGCGGGTAAATATCCAGTTGAGCATTAGATTCAGCGCCACCGCGAAGAAACTCACGTACATGGGAGTGCGACGATGGTCCAGGGCGTAAAAGGCGTTGACCAGCACCTTGAGCGCAGCGTACCCGGCCAGACCGATTGCGTAAAAACGTAGCGCGCCAGCGGCTTCGGAAGTTTGATGCGCATCGAAGCGGCCGTGCTGGTAGAGCACGGACACAATGGGCCCGGCGAGCATCACCAGCCCCACCGTGCAGGGGATGGTGAGCAAAAAAGCGAAGCGCATGCCACGCGCGAGTTCGCTCCGGAAGGCGGGCAGGTGGCCAGCCGCCGCCAGTCGTGAAAGGAGCGGCAGCGTGACGGTACCCAGGGCGACCCCAAACAACCCCAGCGGCAGCTGCATCAGGCGAAAAGCGATCGCAAGCCAAAAGATGGGTCCGTCCCCCAGGTGGGAAGCGAAGATGGAATTGACCAGTACGTTGAACTGCGTCGTGCTCGCCGCAATGACCGACGGACCCATCAAAGAGAGCACCGCGGCGACTCCGGGATCACGCCATTTGAAATCCAGGTGGTAACGAAAGCCCATGCGATGCAGATGCGGCAATTGCACCCCCAGCTGCAATCCACCGCCGATCAGCGTGCCAATGGCCAGTCCGTAGAGAGCCAGTGGCCCAAAGTGCGGGTCCAGCCAATAACCTAGGACCACGCCCCCCACGATCGACCCCACATTGAAGAAGCTGGAGGCCATGGCCGGCATGCCGAACACGTTTTTAGCATTGAGCATCCCCATGACCAGCGCCGCCAGCGAAACAAGCAAGATGAAAGGAAACATGATGCGAGTGAGCGTGACGGTCAGGGCCGCCTTGTCCGCATTGAAGCCCGGCGCCAGCGTCGCCACCAACTGCGGGGAAAAGACTATCCCTAGCACGCATAACGTGCCCAGAACCACCGCCGCCATGGTCGCGATTTTGTTGGCCAGGCGCCATGCGGCCCGGTCATTGCTGCGCACGGCGGTCTTGCTGAAAGTCGTCACGAAAGCGGTCGAGAGCGCGCCCTCGGCAAACAGATCACGCAGCAGGTTGGGAATCCGGAACGCGGCGGTGAAGGCATCCATCGCGCCGCCGCCACCGAACAGCGCCGCACAGACCTGCTCGCGGATCAGTCCGAGAACGCGGCTGCACATGACCGCGAGGCCGACGATGCCGGCGGCGCGGGTATTCAAGCGTTCGGTCGCCGCTGCGCGCTCAGGCGCCGGGGGGCCGGAGCCGGCGGTCATGGGTACGGGTTAACGCGGGACGGATCCGTCACTGGCGTGTCGCAATGGCCACGGCCGCTCCCGCAATCGCCATTCCCGCGCCGCGATGCAGCGTGCGCCGCGCGCGCGCACTCTGGAATAGTTTGCGAGCGTGCGTCGCCAGCCACACGTAGCCACCCAGGGTCAGCGGCAGCACGACGCTAATAACGAGCGCGATTGAGAAAAACCCGGCGACAGTCAATACATCCAGGCGTACTACGGTCGGCAACAGGGCGATGAAAAACGCGATGGTCTTCGGGTTGGCCAAGGTCAGCGACAAGCTGCCCAGAAACAGCTGCATGGGCCGCTGTTCAGGGGCGGGTAAGTCGCTAGGCGCGGTCTCGACCGGGGTATTCCAGGCGCGGTAGGCGAGGTAGAGCAGATAGGCTGCTCCCAGATACTTTACCGTCACGAACAGGGCCTGGGCGGAGTGCGCTAGCGCGGCGAGCCCGGCCGCCGCGACCGCAAACCACAACAAATCGCCGACCAGATAGCCGCCAATGAATGCGCCTGCCCCGCGGGTGCCATGGGCGAGCGCGCGCGCAATCACGGCGGCCACTCCCGGCCCCGGGGTGGCCACCGCCAGAAAATACACCACGCAGAATATTCCCAGCCCAGAAAGTGACATGCTTTCTCCCCCGCGAGCGCGCAGGCGCGCCGCCAGGCCATTATAGCGAGCCGTTGAGAGGCAGCCGAATCCGCCCGGCCGTGCTCCGTGGCCCGTTCGTACTCGTTGGGCCAGGCGGTGCTTGCCGATACCGGCGGCGCAGTGGATGATTCTCACCCCCTCGGGTTCGAGTAACGCCCCTCATGCTGCTGGCACTTCGCACTGCAATCAACTGCGCCGCTTATTTACAGCGCGCCCCGTATGGGTGCTCGGACATGCCGAGCCAGCGCCCTTATTTCCGAGCCTTTCCATGGGGACCTTTACCTGGGATTGACGTGGGAGGCGGCATCGGGGTTGCGGCAGCGCGCGACCTTTTTGGCGATTGCCTGCGGCGGATGCAGAATCCCCTTGGCGATGCGGCCTCGGTGCGTTAACTCAATGTACACGCTCCACTACTCTCCGGGCACGGCCAGCATGGCCGTGCATTTGGCCTTGCTCGAGATAGGAGCGCCGCATCAACTCGAGTTGGTGGATCTGGAAAGCAAGTCTCCGCGCAGTGCATCGTACCTGCGTCTCAATCCACAAGGGCAGGTGCCAACCCTCGTGATTGACGATGAGCCGTACACGGAGTCCGCTGCCTTGCTGATGATGTTGGCTGACCGGCATCCGGACGCTCGCTTGGCTCCGCCGCTGGGAACCGCGAAACGTAACCAGTGGTATCAGTGGCTGGTCTTTGGCAGCAACGCGTTTGGCGCCAGCTATCGTAACTGGTTCTACCCTCCCGACCTGGGGGCTACAGAGCATCCGCCGGCCGTGCGGGCCGCCCTCCAGAGGCGCATCGAGAGCCTGTGGACGCGGGTCGATGCGCAGCTCGCCGCTGGCGGACCCTATCTGCTCGGTGAGGAATTCTCGGCAGTCGATCTGCTTTTCATCATGTACATGCGTTGGTCGCGCAACATGCCTCGCACCGCACTCGAGTGGCCGGCGCTCAAGCAGTTTGCGACGCTGATGCGTCAGCGAAAAAGCTGGCAGCGGCTTTGTGATATCGAGAACCTGAAGGAATGGCGATCGTGAGCAGCCGGATCCAGCAAATCGTTGCCATCATGTATTTAACGGGAGTCGGTTGATGCAGCCGGAAGAGGTGCGAACTGCCGCGCATGCGCGGGCGATCATCGAAGAGCGCGGCCTACACCATATCAAGGTGGGCGTTTTTGACAACGACGGCATATTGCGCGGCAAGTACGTCAATCGCGACAAGTTTTATTCCGCTCTCGAAAACGGAATCGGCTTTTGCGATGTCGTGCTGGGTTGGGATTCGAACGACCAGCAGTACGACAACGTTAAGTTCACTGGCTGGCACACCGCCTACCCCGATGCCATGTTGCGCGTGTTGCCCGGCACCTGCCGGAGTCTGCCATTCGAAGGCAACATGCTGCTGTTTCTTCTTGAGTTTGTTGGCACTGCCGAGCAGGTGTGCCCGCGCGCCACCCTGCGACGCGTGCTGCAGCGCGCTGCAGATTTGGGGTACGCCACTTCGGCGGCGGCGGAGTTCGAGTTCTTTGTCTTCAACGAAACGCCCGAGAGCGTGCGCGCGAAAGGATTTCGTGGGCTCAACAACATGACGCCAGGATATTTCGGCTATTCCATGTTGCGCAGCTCCGTGCATGCCGAGCTGTATCAGGCACTGTTGCAGTTGGCGGCTGAGATGCGCATGCCCATCGAGGGGTTGCATACGGAAACCGGCCCGGGCGTGATGGAAGCGGCGCTTCAGTACACCGAATCACTGGAGGCGGCAGATCGTGCCGCGCTATTCAAGACCTTTACAAAGGTGCTGATGCAAAGGCGCGGGCTGATGGCCACTTTCATGGCCAAGTGGTCCCAGCACCTGCCGGGGCAAAGCGGGCATCTGCACGTATCGATGACCCGCCAGGACGGGTCGGCGGTTTTCCACGACGCGAACAAGCCACACACGATGTCGGAAGAGATGCGCTGGTTCGTCGGTGGCCAGCAGGCGCTGATGCCAGAACTGTTGGCCATGGTGGCCTCGACAGTCAACAGCTACTCGCGCCTCGTTCCCGGATTCTGGGCCCCGACCTCGGCGACCTGGGGCGTGGAGAACCGCACCTGCGCGTTACGCGTTATCCAGGGCGGGCCGAAGAGCCAGCGGGTGGAATACCGCATCGCAGCGGCGGATATCAATCCTTACCTTGCCATCGCCGTGGCAATCGGCTCGGGCTTGTGGGGTATCGAGCATCGCATAGAGCCCGATGCACCGATGGTAGGCAACGCCTATGAGCGCAAGCTCCCCGCCAAACGTCAATTGCCCCGGACGCTGACCGATGCCGCCGCGCTGTTGGCGCGTTCGAAACCGGCCCAGGAACTGTTCGGCGCCGCGTTCGTCGAACATTTCTCCGCCAGTCGCGAATGGGAAGAACGCGAATTCCGCCGCGCTGTGACCGACTGGGAATTGGTTCGCTACTTCGAGATTATTTAAGGCATCAACGATGCAGACCATCAGTCCGGTCGACGGGCGCGTCTACCTGGAGCGCGCCACCGCCGCTCCTGCCGAAATCGAGGCCACGCTGCAGCGGGCGCACGATGCACAGGCCTCCTGGCGGACCGTGCCTGTGGCGGATCGGGCTCTCATCATGGAGCGCTTCTGCAGCGCGTTCGAGGCCCGCAGTGCGGATCTGGCCCCTGAGCTGAGCTGGCAAATGGGTCGGCCGCTTCGATACGCACCCAACGAGGTGCGCAGCACCGTGGAGCGCGCGCGCTACATGACCGGCATCGCCGCCGACGCGCTGGCCGACATTGACGTCGGGCCCAAGCCGAATTTCCGTCGCTTTCTGCGCCGTGAGCCATTGGGCGTGGTATTTACCGTCGCCGCATGGAATTTCCCCTACCTGATAGCAGTCAACAGCGTGGTGCCTGCGCTCATGGCGGGTAACGCCGCAGTACTCAAGCATTCGGCGCAAACGCCGCGCTGCGCGGAGCGTTTTGCGGAATGCTTCGCGGCCGCGGGCCTGCCGGCGGGGGTTTTTCAGGTGTTGCACCTCGAACACGCCGACACCGAACACGTGATTCGGGATCCGCGCGTCAGTTTCGTGGCATTTACCGGTTCAGTGGCGGGGGGCCGCGCTGTGCAACGCGTGGCCGCCGAGCGCTTTATCGGAGTGGGACTGGAGTTGGGAGGGTGCGATCCGGTGTACGTGCGGCACGATGCGGACCTGCCACACGCCATAGAAAATATCATCGATGGAGCCTATTTCAATTCAGGTCAGTCCTGTTGTGGGCTGCAACGCATCTACGTGCATGAGGGCGTATACGAGGAATTTGCCAAGGGTTGCTCAGCGCTGGTGCAGCAATACCAGCTCGGCAACCCTCTGGACCCGGACACAACCCTAGGCCCAGTCGTGCGCGCGAGTGCTGC
The DNA here is from genome assembly GCA_038234675.1 of Steroidobacterales bacterium. Classification (GTDB taxonomy): domain Bacteria; phylum Pseudomonadota; class Gammaproteobacteria; order Steroidobacterales; family Steroidobacteraceae; genus FEN-1191. Next base: position 52,494 of record JBBQTF010000018.1, on the reverse strand, counting down.
CGACGCCATCCGCGCGCAAATCCGAGCCTCAGTCCATGCTGGCGCGCGTCCACTAATCGATGAACGCGCCTTTCCGCGCAGCAAGCCTGGCACCCCTTATCTGGCCCCGCAGCTGCTGCTCGATGCGCCGCCGAACTCGGTGGTGATGCGCGAAGAAATATTCGGGCCGGTGGCCGGCCTCATGAAAGTGCAGTCCGATGCTCAGGCCGTGACGCTGATGAATGACAACGCTTATGGATTGACCGCCGCGATCTGGACGCGCGATGCCGCCGCCGGCGAAGCGTTCGGCGATGCGATACATACGGGAACCTGGTTTATGAATCGCTGCGACTACCTCGATCCAGCCCTGGCCTGGGTGGGCGTGAAGGATTCCGGGCGAGGGTGCACCTTGTCCGTCGTCGGTTACGAGCATCTGACGCGACCCAAGTCCTTTCATCTGCGGGTGACGACGTGAGTGTGATCCTCAAGGCCAACTGGAATTATCCGACGCGCGTCTGGGCCGGGCCGGGCCGAATCGCCGAATTGCCAGCCGCCTGCGCGGCACTGGGCATCAAGCACCCGCTGCTGGTGACGGATCAGGGGCTGCGCGATTCGCAGATGGTCCGACAGGCGCGCGCGCTCGTGCCGGGCACAGGCTTATTTGCTGATGTGCGCGGAAATCCGGTGGCCGCCGACATCGAGGCTGGCCTGGCTGTGTATCGCAAGGGCGCACACGATGGCGTAATTGCATTCGGCGGTGGCTCGGCGCTCGACGCCGGTAAAGTCATCGCCTTCATGTCGGGGCAAACGCGGCCGCTTTGGGATTTTGAAGACGTGGGTGATTGGTGGACTCGAGCCGTGGAGCGCGGCATTGCGCCCGTCGTCGCCGTGCCGACCACGGCGGGCACGGGCTCCGAGGTTGGTCGCGCCGGTGTTGTGATCAATGAAGCGACCCACCAGAAAAAAATCATTTTTCATCCGCGCATGCTGCCCGGTGTGGTCATCAGCGATCCAGAACTCACCGTCGGTCTGCCTGCCGGTGTGACGGCGGCGACCGGGATCGATGCCTTTGTGCATTGTTTTGAGGCCTACTGCGCGCCGGGTTTCCATCCTCTGGCCGACGGCATCGCACTGGAGGGCATGCGCCTGATACAGACCTATTTGCCGCGAGCCTGCGAGAATGGCCACGACATCGAAGCGCGCTCGCGCATGCTGGCAGCCGCGAGTATGGGGGCCACCGCGTTTCAAAAAGGCCTGGGGGCGGTGCACGCGATCGCACACCCAGTCGGCGCATTTTTCAACACGCATCATGGCCTCACCAACGCGGTACTTCTTCCCTACATCATTGTGCACAACCGACCGGCCATCGAACCACAGCTCCAGGTCATTGCACGGGTCCTCAATCTGTCGGGCGAACCGTTCGCCGCCGTGTACGACTGGGTGTTGGCGTTGCGCAAACAACTGCGCATACCACATACGCTCGCCGACCTCGGCGTCACGCTCAGCAACCCTGACACGATCGGCCAGGAGGCTTCGCTTGATCCTTCTGCCGCTGGCAACCCATTGCCCACCGATGCGGACACCTACGCGCGCTTGTTTCGTTCGGCCGTCAAGGGTGATTTGGGCCTCAAGGGCTGATGGGCAAGCCGCGGATACTGGTGATCGACGGCAATCGCGCCGCCACCCGCGAGCAGCAGGTGGCGGCCGGCGGTCAAGGCTCGGGAGAAGGCTACGTGAGCATTCTGCAACGCTTGGCGCCGCTCGCCTGCGACATCGTTCGACCGGCCGACGGTGCGGTGCAGTTTCCCTCCGGCGTAGCTCTAAGCGACTACGACGGCGCGGCCATTACCGGTTCAGCGCTCAACATCTATGACGGCGGCGCCCACATCGAGCGGCAGATCGAGCTCACCCGCGCTGTTCTTGATAGCGGCGTCCCTTGCTTCGGTAGCTGCTGGGGCATGCAGGTGGCGGTCACCGCGCTGGGCGGACGGGTGCGCCCCAATCCCCTCGGCCGCGAATTCGGCTTTGCCCGGCGTATCGCATTGACCGAAGCTGGACGTCAACATCCTATGTACCGGGAGAAGCCGGCGGTCTTTGAGGCGGTCACGGTGCATCGCGATGATATCGAGCAGCTCCCGCCCGGCGCGGCCGTGCTCGCCAGCAGCGACATGGGCCTGCAAGCCGTGGAATTGCAGCACGGCCGCGCTCGCTTCTGGGGCGTGCAATACCATCCGGAGTACAGTTACGCCGAGATCGCCGCGACGACGCTGCGCTATGCCGAGGTATTGCTGCGGGAACGGTGGTTTTTGGACCGAGCCGCGCTGGATGCTTTTGTTGCCGATCTAAAGTCCCTTGAGGAGCGACCGCAAGATCACTACCTGGGCTGGAAACACGGCCTGGGACCGGCGATGCAGGACCAGCGACTGAAGTTGGCCGAGTTGCACAACTGGCTCGAGTTGGTGGTCATGCCCGGTTTCCAGCGCCGCCATTGAGGCCGGCATGTCCTTCGCGCAGCTCGCGCTGATCTCGCTTGCCGGCTTTGCGGCCGGCGCAGTCAATGCGCTCGCCGGCGGGGGCACGCTGATAAGTTTCCCGGTACTGGTGGCCGCGGGGCTCCCGCCCATTGCGGCCAACATCACCAGCACTATTTCCTTGTGTCCGGGATTTCTCGGCGCCACCTACGCGCAGCGAGCCGATTTGCGTGGCCAGCGTGCGCGCCTGCGGGTGCTATTGCCCTTGAGCATGCTCGGTGGACTGTTGGGTGCCGCGCTGTTATTACACACCGGGGAGCGAAAATTCACCCAGGTCGTGCCCTGGCTCCTGCTGGGCGCCTGCGCGCTGCTGGCGTCACAAGAGAGATTGAGAGGCTTGCTTTCCGCCCGACGTGGCCGGGCGGCGGAATCGGCCGTGGGTGTGAGACCGGAACCGCTGTGGCTGCTGCCGTTGGTGGTCGTCGTGACCATGTACGGAGGCTTTTTCGGTCCCGGCATGAGTGTGATCCTTCTCGCGCTGCTGGGCCTGGCACTCACCGACCCGCTGCCGCGCCTCAATGCGCTCAAGCAGGCGATGGCATTGGCGACCAACTGCGCGGCGGCCGTGTGGCTCGCATGGCAGGCGTCCTTCGTGCACTGGGGCTTGGTCGCGGTGCTCGCGCTAAGTGCGCTGCTGGGCGGGGTGTGGGGCGGGCGTCTGGCCGGCAGGCTCTCGCCGCTTTGGTTGCGCCGCACGGTGGTGTTTTTAGGCATCGTGGTCGCGGCTTGCTATCTATGGCGCTCGCGCTGAAGCAAGACACGTGTACTCGGATCACAGGTATCATTGAGGCCACATGGAGCCGGTCGAGTACGCGCTGTTCAGGAGCCCTGTGGGTTACTGCGCCTTGGCGTGGAACGCCACGGGCTTGGTGGCCGTGCAGTTGCCGGAACGCAGCGCTGCGGCCACTCGCGCGCGATTGCGCCGTCGATTTCCGGGCGCCACAGCCAATGACCCGCCGCGGCGCGTACGCCAGGCGGTAGCTGCCATCGAGCGCTTATTGCGCGGGGGCCGCGACTCACTCGCGACCATCCCACTGGATCTATCGGGCTGCAGTCCCTTTCATCGTCGCGTATACGAGATCGCCCGCACCATTCCTGCCGGTGAGACTTGGACCTATGGCGCGCTCGCCGCACGCGCGGGCAGTCCGAAGGCGGCCCGCGCGGTGGGGCAAGCTATGGCGCGCAACCCCTTCCCGTTGGTGGTGCCATGTCATCGCGTGACGGGAGCGCACGGTTGGGCCGGGGGTTTTTCCGCGCACGGTGGTGTTGACACCAAATTCCGGTTGCTGCGCATCGAGGGCGCGCGCCCCGCATCGCCGGTTAGCTAAAGCGCTCCGGTCAGCGTGCGCAGCTGACCCATTGCCGGACGAAAGCGCACGCTGACGCTCCTCTCGACGTGTGCCACGGAACTGACAACCTTGATGCGTGCATCCTGCAGGAATGCTCCGATAAACGATTGCAGGCCGTCGCAGCGCGCGCGCGCCGAGGTCTGATCCTCGGATTGCGCCACCAACTTCGCCTGCCAATGCTGGGCTCTTGGACTCGCGGCGGACAGTTCCCGCAGTGCGCGGTCTAGCAGCGCCAAGTCGCTCGATAAGGTGTTGTCAGTCAGATCAGGGTCACGCGATTGCCCCGGCGCGGCCAGGCGCAGATGCAGCAGTGCGCCGTCCTCCTCGACCTCATCGTAAAGGCAAACCACCAACGAACTGTGCAGTTCGGCAGTGAAGATCACATCCACGGAGGTGATCTGGTAGTCGTCGGATTTTACCTGCCGCTCGGGAAGCGTCGCGTCCATAGTTAAAGTGTCGCAGAGCGGTGCGAGGTCCAGTGTTAGCCAGGTCACAATACGGGTGCAAGCGGTCGCCTCTGGTAGTATGCGCGCGAAGAATCCGGGAGTGGTCGTGATTACGCACAGCGGTGGTTGTCATTGTGGACGCGTGCGCTTTGAGGTGCAGGCACCGGCCGAAATCGAGGTTCTAGACTGTAACTGCTCCATCTGCACGAAGACCGGCTTCCTGCATTTGATTGTTCCAGCCGGACGCTTTCACCTGCTATGTGACGCGGCACTACTCACCAGTTACCAGTTCAACACCGGCACGGCTCGCCATCTCTTTTGCTCACTCTGTGGCATCAAATCGTTCTACGTGCCGCGCTCGCACCCCGATGGGTACAGCGTGAACGTACGCTGCCTCGATCCGGGAACGGTGACCGGCATGAGGACCGTAGCCTGTGACGGGCGCCGGTGGGAGAGCCAGTTTCCCGAGGGTAAGGGCGAATACGCCGGTCGCTAGACGAGAGTGCCGCTCGCGAGAGCCGTAATCAAAGCGCCCCGAGCACGCAGCCCCACGTCAAAGGCAAGTGCGCACCGTGAGGGGGCCTGCGCTGCGCGGGCACACTAATCGGCTTAGTATGCGCATATGTATGACCCCAACATGCAACTGGAAACCGCGCGCCTGATCCTGCGCCAGCCACGCATGAGTGAGTTTGATAGCTGGGTGGAGTTTATGGCCGACCCACAAACGGCCAGTCACATCGGCGGAGTGCAACCCCGCTCCGTGGTGTGGCGCTCCATGGCGACCATGGCAGGATCGTGGGCGATCGCCGGATTAGGGATGTTTTCCGTGCTCGAAAAGGAAAGCGGGGAGTGGATTGGGCGCCTCGGACCATGGCATCCCGATGGCTGGCCCGGAACGGAAGTGGGCTGGGGAATACGCCGCCAGTCGTGGGGGCACGGCTATGCCACCGAAGGGTCGATCGCGGCAATCGATTGGGCTTTCAACGAATTGGGCTGGGACGAGGTCATCCATGCCATTGCTCCGGAAAACCTGAGTTCCCAGTCCGTCGCCAAACGCCTCGGGTCGAGCCTGCTCCGGTCAGCGTCGCTGCCGGCCCCGTATGCGAACCTTGTCGTGGACGTTTGGGGTCAGTCGCGGTTGCAGTGGCAGGCGCAGCGCTCGAGGTTGCCGTTGCGCTCGACTTGAACGGCGAGGAGCAGTGGCGCGCATGAAGAAGTCCCGACTCGAGGCCTTCAGCGACGGCGTGCTCGCTATCATCATCACGATCATGGTGCTTGAACTGAAGGTGCCGTCTGAGCCGACCCTGGCGGCACTTTGGCCGCTGTGGCCGAAATTCCTCAGCTACCTGATGAGTTTTGTGTTTATCGGCATTTATTGGAATAACCACCACCATCTGTGGCAAGTGGTCGAGCAGGTCAATGGCGCTGTGCTGTGGGCGAATCTGCATCTCTTATTCTGGTTATCGCTGGTGCCGTTCGTCACCGCGTGGATGGGTGAAAATCACTTCGCCGCCGCACCTGTTGCGCTTTACGGTGTAGTGCTGCTGGGTGGGAGTTGCGCCTATTACGTTTTGGTGCAGCTGTTGCTGCACAGCCATTCGCACGAGTCGCTATTGGCGCGCGCAATGGGGAATGACTTTAAGGGGCGGGTATCGGTCTGGATCTACGTGGCGGCCATCGCCATGGCCTTCAGGTGGCCGTGGCTGGCCGGCATGTGTTATGCCACGGTAGCCATCATCTGGCTGCTGCCTGACCGGCGGGTCGAAAAAGCCCTGGCGGCTAACGTTCGATAGTGTAGATCAGGTCTGCGCTTTGGTTGGTGCCCGCTTCAGTCCTGATTGCCCAGTGATCGCCAATGGTGTAGCGCGCCTTGATGGTATTTATCGATTCGACCAGGCTGACGCCGTAGCTGACGTACAGGCGCGGGGATAGAAAGCGACCGAGCACCAGCGAAGTGTCGTTGTTGAGGCCCGACTCGACGCTTACATCATCCAGCCCGACCTTGCTCCCGAATTGCTGGAACAGCATGGCGCTGCCCTGTAGTGCGGCATATTGTTGCGCGCGATTATTGTGTTGCCCTGGGTCTCCTCCGGTGCTCTGGATGGTGTCGAGCGAGCCGCCGGCGATCAGCAGCGAAACAATTTGTGACTGCGACACTGGCGGGTCGGAGAAGAATGTCAGGCGCGGCTGCCGCAAGGTGCCGCGTACGTTGATTCCCGCGGTTATGTCTGGAAATGCCTTGACGGCCCTCAGATCGATGATCGGGTCATTCAGCGGTCCATCCTTAAACTGCAGCCGGCCGCGCTCGATGTCGAGCTTGCGGCCGTAGGCGGTGTATTTTCCCTCCTCCACCTGGAGTTCGCCCGTGCCACGATTGAAGCCGGAATCATCGGCCACCGTGCGCAGGCTGCCGCTCAGCCGGCCCACCAGTCCCAAGGTGTCTAGCGTGACGCGTTCGCCAAGCTTCAGTGTCAGATCGCTGAAGACGTGGAAGCTCTCGGCTGCGGGCCCCTGTTCAGATGTGACGATGATCTCGTCACTTGAGGTGCGGGCGGCATTAGTGAGTGTGTCGGGACGCAACAGGCGAGCGTACGGAAGCGTGACCGTGCCAGTGACGTCAATGCGGTGGCCATTGAGTTTCATGTACACATCGGGCGAGGCCTGGACGCGCGCCTCTGGGATATTCACGACTCGTAGATTTTCTCCTGACAGATGAAGCTGGCCGTAGGGAAGGGCGTCGCGCCAGTCGATTGCGCCGCTAATCTGCGCATGACCGTCGGTTCCGGCCTTGACGTCGCCTTGGAGTTGCAACTGGGTGCCCTTGAGCCGCGCGTCGAGATTCAAATCTCGGAGCGCTAAGTTGACCTGATAGGCATCGATCTCGCCGTGACTCACTTTGAGTTCGCCATTGAATATGGGCGCAGCCAAAGTGCCGGCGATAGCCAGGTTGGCGGCAAGTTGGCCGCTTACCCGATCCACTTCCGCCACATAGGAGTCAATAAAGCCCAGTGATTGGGTCTCCAATTTTAGTTCGCCGGCCATCGGCCACGCGCCATTAATGGTGCCGTTGCCGTGCGCTTCCAGATGGCCGGAAATGTTGCCGGCGGTTCCGGCATCGAGGATGACGCTCGCGGTGAGGCCACTTTCGTCGAGCGCCGCTTGGACGTTGCCATTTCCCAGGCTGAAGGACTCGATCCGGCCCCCACTCAGCTGATGCTGGACCACCGCATCGGACAGTGCGCCGGTGATCGTTCCGGTCCATGGCGCCGCGGGCAACGACTCGGCGCGCGCCTCCAGCGATACCTGGCCTGTGTACTTGGTACTGCCTGAGACCCCGGCGGTTAGCGCACGCAGCGGCACGCGCGCCGCGCTTAAGCTAAAGCGGGCGTGATCCTGCTGGTTTTCAGCGGTGGTACAGAATGCGGCGAGGGCATCGTGCAGACACAGACGCTCGAGTCGCAGTTCGCTTCCATCAAGCGCCGCGATCAGAGAGGTCGGGGCCGCCAGGACAAGATGCATGTCGGCGTCGTCGGTCGCCGCGAATTCATTGAGCTGCGCGCGCCATACGCCATCTGCGATGCTGCCAGTGCCCGCCGCGCGCACGACCAGCGGCGTGGCGCTGACTTGCAGGTTAAAACGGTGGGCCTGGGCCGTGCCCTCGGTGGTGAAAATCGCCCGTTCAATTTCACGGTTTGCCACCTGCAGTCCTTGGAGCTGCACATTGATGTCCGCATGCCCGCTACCGCTTGGATCAAAGTCAACGTGCGCTTCGACGCCCTGCAGACTGACGCGTTGGTACCCGAGGTCCGAACCCGTCAGGCGAGCCAGCAGCACGGGGTTGTGCGTGTCGCCGCGAAAACCGCCGCTGGCCTTCAATCGGCCACGCGCGCCGGTCTGTAGCAAGGCCAAGTCGGCGACGTCGACCGCAAAATGTACATCCGGTCGCGCGCCGATACGCCCGTCGGCTTCGACGTGGGTCGCGCCCAGCTGGACGCGCACCTGCCGGAGAAACCACTCATCGCCATCGAGCGCTATACCGGCGTGGCCGCTGGCGCTCTGGCCCCTTACTGATCCACTAATTCCCGTAATCCCTGCCTGAAGCGTGCGACCTTCGCTAAACCCGCGGCCATTAGCCGTGAAGGAAAAATTGAGGTGGCCGCTTATCGTGGGGCGCAGAGTCGGGACGCTCAGGCCGTGCATGTCGCCCGTGGCGGACCAGCTCGCTTGCGGGGACCACTTCACAGAAGCGTGCAATTGGGCTTGTCCGCCGTAGGCGCTCAGTGTTGCGCTGGGAATATCCACTCCATCGCTGGCGAGATGACCAGCAGCACGAAACTGGAAAGCCGGTTCGGCGAGTACCTGCAAGCCGCCGCCGGCGGTGAACGCATATGGCTTGAGACCATCGAGGGTGTAATCACCACTGGTGCTGTGCACTGAAGCAGCGCTGTCGGTTAACGGCCATCGAAACGCTCGCCACTGACCGCGCAACTGGAGCTTCGGCCCAGCGTCGGTTATCCCAATCTGGCCGAGGCTGCTCAATTGCGCTCCGGACGGCTCATGTCCAATCTTCAGGCGGGCAATGGTCAGGACGCGCGAGGCATAGTTTCCGGCGAAATCAACCGACAGCGGCCCGGCCTTCAGCCCCACGGGATTGAGTGCACCGCGCGCCGTGAACCCTTCGCGATTGCCGGTGACCCGCAAAGGACCACCGATCAGCCCGAGTGCGTTGCCCGCCCCCCAGGCACGCAGATCAAGATCCCGCACCCGCATTTCCCCCTGCCAATGCCAATCGCCGGTAAGGGCCCGTGCATCGCCTAGGAACTGCGCGTTAAAAGGTGCGAGCAGTACGGCGTTGATGCCCAGTACGTCCAGGTCGCCGTTGATCTGGCCATCGGCCAGCCAGGAAGGCTCTCCCGTCGGCGCTTTTCTGCTCAGGCGAACCTGTCCGCGCAGCCCAACGGACTGCGCGGCGCGTACGGTACCGATGCCTTGCAGCTCAAATCCTGAATAGTTCAATTTGCTATCGAAGATTTGAATCTCGCGCGTGCCGATCTGCGCGGCGGCATGCAATTGCTCGGCCTCCAGGATGGTGCCGCCGGGCGAAATCAGCGTGACATGGCCGACACCGAGCTTCACCGCCTCAATTTTGAGCAGCCCGACCAGGAAATGAGGCTCCCAGACATCGTTGGGGTTGCTTACGTGGGGCAGCACGTGAACGACTACGTCCCCAATGTCCAGCCGGGTCACGCTGATCGTCTGCCACAACAGCGGCAGCAATGCCACGCGTCCATCAAATTGAGTGGCAACGATCTGCACGCGCTGGTGGGCGACTTCAACTCGATCGAAATGCAGCCCGCCGTGCAGCGTGCCGCGCGCGCCGGTAAGCAAAAGCGTCACCGGCCCGACCCGCCCATTGGCTAGGGCAACCAAGCGCTTCAGGCCCGATTCGGTCCAGCCCAGGTAATAAATGGCGCCGCCCACCAGCACCACCAGCGCCAGCAGAAAAATCCACGAGGTGTGCAAAAGGCGGCGCATCAGAGCTGTGGTGAGATATTCAGATGTAGGCGTGGGCCGGGGCGCGGATTGAAGCCCGGGGCTTGCACGGCCTGCGCCACATCGAAGCCCACGGTGACCACCGGCAAGCGCAACCGAAATCCTACGCCAACTGATACCGCGAGCGGATCTCCAAACCGATTGAAGGCATTGCCGAAATCGGTGAAGGCCGCCAACCCAAAGCTGTGCGGGAGATCCCGTTCCACTTCCACCGTTCCGGTCAGCAGATTCCGGCCACCGGTGCGCACCTCAGTGGCTACCTTCGTTACTGGGTCAACCGCAATCTGGACCGGCGAGAGCTCGTTGTAGGCGAAGCCGCGCACGCTACGATCGCCACCGGCATAAAATCGATAGGTAATCGGCAGGTCCTCAAAATTCCCGACCGCACTGGATCCCGCCTCGCCGCGCAGGAGCAGGTGCCAACGTTTCGCAATATTGATTACGCGTTCGGAGCGCAAATCCAGGCGCAGGAAATTGGAATTGGCGCCCAGCGCGCTGCTCGAGCCAATTAGCTCAGCGTAAAGCGTGCGCGAAAACAGGTCCTCGCCAAGGTATCCCTCCGGTACCGAGGCGTAGATTATTCCCGGAACGATCAGATCATCGACCAGGCGCCCATTAATGGCATCACTTGTCACGGTATGCACGAAGCCGAGGGAAAGCACTCGCTGCCATCGCCCCAAGCCTTGGGTGACGCTCGGTGTCAAGGAGCGTTCCCGGGTATCCACGCCGGTACTGACTTCTTGCGATTGATCGAGAGCTTGCACCGAGAATTTGTCTAACACCGGATCGCCGATTGGAATGTCGTATCGAGCATTCACATTGTCGGTGCGTTGCGAAGCCTGCCACCAAAGTCGCAGGCGGTGGCCGCGGTTGTTGACCCGCGGGTTGAGCCAGCCGAGGGTGCCGCGTATTCCAGTGTCGGTGCCGTAACCCGCGGCGATCGAATAGGTATTACGGGCGGTCGTGGCGCTTATGTTGATCGGCACGGTGTGCTTGACCGGATCGCGCTCGCCCTGGGTAACTTCAACGTTCGAAAAGAACTGGCTGTCATCGAGCGCAAATTGCGTGCGTAGCAGCTTACCGGCGTCGTAGGGCTCGCCTTCCTGGTAGCGAAGATAGCGGCGCAATTGGAGGTCGCGAATCGCGGACTGATCCAGCGTGGTGGCACCGAAAGTGTATCGTTCGCCGCTGTCGAGCTCGAGGAACACGTTGGCCCGATGGGCGGCTGGGTCCACCTGCAATTCATTGCGCAGCAGGCGCGCATCCAGGTATCCGTAGGTCGCTGCGGCCAGTTGCAGATCGGACTTAACCTTCTCATAGGCTGCGTGTTCCAGGCGTCTGCCTTTGACGAGCGTGCGAGCCGAGGTGACGCGCGCAAACACCGGGTCGGTGGCGCCGGGGCCATGCACAATGATGCTGATATTGTCGACCAATACCGGTTCGCCCAGCTTGATGTCGATCTGCACACGCCAGTTGCGGCCATTGTCTTCCGATGTAAGTTTCGGTTGTATGCTCGGCGCGTAATAGCCGTACGGCCTAAGCGCGTCGGATACTTCGTCGTTGACGCGACGGAACAGTCGCGCGACGGCGTCAGGTTCGATGCGATCACGAGCCTTGTAGCGTTCGAGGCTTAGCAAGGCCAAAACATTGCGCCGCAAAGTGCTGTCGACTCCGTTGACCTCGACCCGGATTGCCGCCGCCGCGGGTTGCGTGAGCGCGCCGTTGCACAGCAGTGCCAGCACAAATAGGCCGGTTGAAACCCAAGGGGTCCGAGCGCGCCGCTTCATTGGGATAGGAGTGCAGGCTATGGCCAAGGTTCCCGCCGTCACAGCGACGCGGCGAGCGCCGCGCCCGTGGCCTGCGTGTACCAAGTGTCGATCAAACGACGCGCAATGGAGTATGGAGGCGGGAGCACCTGGGCCGCCTTAGCCTTAAGCTCCGCGCTGCTAAACCAGCGCGCCTCTTCAAGCTCGCCATCCAGCTGCAGCGTATCGTTGCGGTCTCCCGTGGCAAGAAATCCCAGCATCAGCGAGGAAGGGAACGGCCACGGTTGTGAGGCAAAATAGCTAACGGCGCTGGCACGTACACCGGTTTCCTCGCGAACCTCGCGCACAACGGTGTCTTCGAGGCTTTCACCGGCCTCGACGAATCCCGCCAGCGCCGAATAGCGTCCGTGCGGCCACGATGGCTGTCGACCCAGCAAGGCATAATCGCCGTCGCTTACCAGCACAATGACGGCTGGATCAAGGCGCGGAAAAAACTCGGCGCCACATTCGCTGCTGGTACACCTCAGGCAATGGCCGGCCAGGCGCGGCTTGGTCGGCGCTCCGCACACCCCGCAATGCAAGTGACGCGCCCGCCAGATCATTAGCGCGCGGGCGCACGCCAGCACGGCCGATTCCGGGGCCGGCAGCACAGTGAGCAGGGGGCGCAGCTCTTCTAGCTGCGTACCCGCGGGCCACTCCTCTGCCCCGGCGGTGACGATCACCAGTACGCAGCGCTCGCCTTGGTACCAGCCAAGTTGCACCAGCTGCTCAGGATCCGCCTCCTGCACCAGGGGTGCCGAGCGGTCGAGAAAAGCGATTGAGGTAGTGTCGCCGCGTGTCACCAAGTGCTGCGTGCCGCTGGACACCAAAAAACGGGTGCCGGGCTCCGCGAGAGCCCGGAGCGCCCAATCGGGCTCGGCACGGGTCTCGGAACGGCGATCCAGCCAAGCCCCGGTAAAGGGATTCTGGCTCAGATCTGCGCTCATCGGGCCACCAATTGCATGGTCCGATATTACCAGCTGGCTGCGGGCGGGCCTCCAAGTGTTGCCGGGTGCGGCGGCGTGGACTTCTAAGTGACCAACCCAAACGGTTTGGCAACCCGCCCCGCGCGGGGCGCTTCGGCCGAGCACAGAAAACAGCGGGCGGGTCGCAGCCCCAACGAATCAACCACCAGCAGCGCCCCACAGTCCTGGCAATCCCCAAGTCGTAATTCGTTGGCTCGCGCCAGCGCATTTACCAGCAATGCGGCATGCTCGAAAGTTATTGCCGGGTTGCGGACCGCGGCACAATACCCCTCATAGGCCTGACAAAGGGATGCTGCCCGGTTTACGTCTCCCGCACCCCGCACACAGGAATCATGGCAGTGCCCATCGAAGAGCCCGACCAGGCAACACAGGCTCGCCAATGCACTCGCCTCATCACGAATTCGCGCCGTTCGCAAGAAAAAAGCCGGCTGTCGCGGTGAATTACCCCGATGACGGGTGGTGCGGCCGCCGCCCTGCAGATAGGAGTGATAAAGCTTGCGGATGCGATCATCGGTCAGTCCGGTCCATTGCCGGATAGTGCGCGTTCGAGCCTCGTGCCTAATGAACTGCATCGCCACCTCGAGCCGCAGCCGGTCGCGGTCGTAGCGGTTGTCTGAGAAACGCATAGTGTCGCTGGTTCGCCCTGGAATGAGGCTAGAGTACAATTGGTACAAATATCCCAAATTTGGCGCTGGCTGCCAAGTGTTCTTGCGTAGAAAATCAAGCCTAAGAGCCGAGAAACCCATGGGCGAATCGCCAAACTTCAAATTCGGACGCGAACGGAAGCCTGAGGTAGAACTGGGCGACCTAGCGGAGCTGAACATGGAAATTCTGCAATCGCATATCGCCGCTACCCCAAGCCTTCGGGCTCAGTGGCACGCGCTGAGTGTCCCCGCGCGGCTGCGGCTGGCGGGGTGCCCTTTCTTGCTGGTCGACGCGGGCTTCGCCGAGCTAGAACGTTGGGGCCGACTGCCAGACTTCGCTGTCCACGAAATCATGCCGGTGCGGGCGCTGCTTACAAGTCGTAGCGTCCTGTCGGCGCCTCTGGTGCTGCGGGTCCTGCTCTTGGCATGGCACATGACGCGCGCGAACCCTGCAGGGGCCCGCATCGCTCTTGGTATGAGCCGGAGGTGCGCGGGCATTGTGGCCGATTGCCGCCTCACGGATCTTGAGGCCCTTGCGGAGCGTCGTCCGGACTGGATACGTCCGCGCTGGGACCGGCGCTCTGATGTGTGGCCAGCATGGCTGAGCGCCGCTGCCAAAGAATCTCCACGCCGCCTCGAGGCCCTCCAGCTGTGGGGACTGCAGATGTTAGCCGCCGAAGTGCGGAGAGTGGCCGACTGAAGATTTGCCCGCCCGCACTCACCGGCCGTAGCAGTTATGCGATAATTGCTGCTTACCTGACCAGCAGACCACAAGGGATACGTCGTGACATTGCTATGCTACTGACTGCCCCCTTGCACGGCCGCGTTTGATGCTGCGGTATTGATCAATCGTGGCAACATTTTTTAGGGGGAGATGAACTGGTGATCATCAGCTCAGTATCGAGCAGCTTCGTACCTGGACGAGATCGTACGGACGGCGGCAGGGCCAACAAAGCCGTCCTGATCCTACGTTAGCGTCCTATGCAGGCGCTCTCTATTCGCGGCTTGACCAAGACCTACCGCAATGGTGTTCAGGCGCTGCGCGGTGTTGACCTGGATGTGGAACGGGGCGATTTCTTCGCGCTGCTTGGCCCCAACGGCGCCGGCAAAACCACACTCATCGGCATTATCACCTCACTGGTAAACAAGACCGCTGGGACCGCCAGCGTGTTTGGGTACGATTTGGACAGCCAGCTTGAACGAGCGAAGTCCTGCATTGGGGTCGTTCCCCAAGAACTGAATTTCAACATGTTTGAGTCTCCGCTCACCATCGTAATTAACCAGGCCGGTTTCTACGGCATTCCGCGCAAGGTGGCACGCGTGCGCGCCGAGAAATACCTGCGCCAGCTGCAGCTCTGGGACAAGCGCAATGGCATCGCCCGTGGCCTTTCCGGCGGCATGAAAAGGCGGCTTATGATTGCGCGCGCACTCATGCACGAGCCGCGCTTATTGGTACTCGATGAACCCACCGCCGGGGTGGACATCGAAATCCGCCGGTCAATGTGGGAATTTCTGAACGATATTAACGCCAGCGGGACGACTATCATTCTTACCACCCATTATCTGGAGGAGGCCGAGAGTCTTTGTCGCAACATCGCCATCATTGACAACGGTCACATCGTCGAGCGTGACCGGATGAGTAACCTATTGCGCGGGCTGCGCACCGAGACTTTTGTATTGAATCTGCGCAATCCGGTGCAGGCCGCGCCTGCCATCCCCGGCTACGCGCTGACGCTTGTGGATGACCACACCATCGAGGCGGAGGTGTCGAAGGAACAGAACCTGAACGGGTTATTTTCCCATCTCGCGTCGTCCGGCCTGGAAGTGCTGTCGATGCGCAACAAGGTTAATCGCCTGGAAGAAGTATTCATGAGGCTGGTCGAGCATCGGGGGACCAATGGCTGAGCCTACTGCGCTTGAGGCTGCTGGCGGCGCTCCGTCGCTGAATGCAGCCCGCTGGACGGGCTTCGTCACGATCATCATCCGTGAGTACAGCCGCATCGTGCGCATCTGGGGCCAAACACTGGTGCCATCGGCGGTAACGGCAATCCTGTATTTTGTGATTTTCGGAAGCTTGATCGGTCGCCGCGTGGGGCAAATGGGGGGGGTTGATTACCCCCAGTTCATCGCCCCGGGCCTTATCATGATGTCAGTTATTACCAATTCCTACGGCAACTCTGTTGCATCATTTTTTGGCGCCAAGTTTGGCAAGCACATCGAGGAGCTGTTGGTATCCCCACTACCCAATTGGATCATCGTCTGCGGGTACGCATCCGGGGGGCTGCTGCGCGGCCTCATGGTCGGATGCGTGGTGACGGTAGTGTCGCTGATCTTCGCCCACCTGCCGGTGCGGCACCTGGGGCTGGTCATCGCCGCTGTGCTGCTCACGGCGATGACTTTTTCACTCGGCGGGCTCATTAACGCCGTGTTTGCAAAGAACTTTGACCAGGTGAATTGGATCCCAGCGTTCGTGCTCACCCCGCTTACCTATTTCGGCGGCGTGTTCTATTCGGTATCGATGTTGCCCGCGTGGGCCCGCGCCCTGTCGCACGTCAACCCGATCCTATACATGGTTAACGCCTTTCGTTACGGCTTCCTTGGTATCAGCGACGTCAGCGTGCCAAGCGCATTTCTGATCATGGCGACGCTGGTGGCCGGATTGTTTCTAACCGCCCTGCTTCTGATGAATCGCGGCGTCGGCATCCGCGATTAACCAGCACCGACGGGGCCAGTTCGCGGCGCGCGGCGTTGCGGCGCGGCGCGCGCAGCTTCCTGCTCTGCGTGACCTCTAGCCTCCGGCTTTCGGGCAGGTCGGTTCGGTCATCGCTTTCTCCTGCGGCACGACCTTTTTCCAACCGGCCGGCATCTCAAACTGATCGGCGGGTATCGGCCCGGTGCTTATCGCGGTGGTCTCGACGGTAAATTCCGCCACCGTCACCATTCCGGCGGCCGGCGCAGTGGCTGCGGTAGCCGCGGTGGCGTCCTTGGGAGGCGGGGCGTCGGCCGATTTTTTCTTGCTGAACAGTCCGCCGATCATCTTGTTGGCAAACGCTCCGGCGGCAGATCCGGCGATATACCCCCCGACGCCACTCCCTGTCGAATGGGATATGGACTCGGTGGCCTGCGTCTCGGCGGCACTTTGCGTCGAGTTCGCTGCGGCGCCGGCTGCGGCACCGCTGGCGTCGGAAAGCAACCCGCCGGAGGAGCCCCCAGAAGAGGCGCTCTGCGACCCGCCGCTGTTTTTGGATGACGCGCAATGCGGTCCGCCGAAAGCGAACCGGAACGAGCTTTTGAGCGGGTAGCCTTTCAACGAGCTGGATTCACTTCCCAATTTCTGCATCGCATCTTTGTACGGCGCGAGGAACTGGGTCATTTGCGCCGGCAGGGCGATTCCGCTCGGTTGATCCAGTCCTATCTTATGCATGTAATTCTTATCGAAGGTCTGGCGGGTGGCCAATTCGGGCAGCTCCTCGTTCGCCAGCCAAAGGTCGAATGTATAGGCCATGTCACAGGAGTCACCGGTCTGTGGGTCGGCGCAACTTTGGGTCATGGTCAGTATTGAATGGTGCGCTGCGTGGCCCGCGAAGGTTGCTGTGTCGCCGGGGTTAACCACGGCCGTGGTCGGCGGCGTCATTTGGCACTTTGACGTGTCAACGCTGGGCGAACTGGTGGGCACGGGAGTGGGGCAGGATTTCATCTTTTCGATCACCGCCTGCATGTGTTGCTCCATGGCCTGGCGCTGCTCGGGTGTAGGAAAAGGCGTTTCGGTATACGTCTTCTTTTTGGCGTCGCCGTTCATGGTGACGGATTGATCGAGCCGGACGATTTCCAGGCTGTCGTTCTTCCCGCAAAGCATCGACATAAACCCGTCACAGGCGAAATCAGATTCGGTCCGTTTCTTGTCGTCGGTAATGCGCTTGGTGCTCGTTCCGTGAGCCTTGATGATGGCCACATTAAGGGTCGTTTGATCCTGGATGGTCACATCGGCATTCGCGACGGCGCAGGCGAGGAGCGTGACCCAGGCAACTGGCGCGAGGCTTTTGTTCATAGTGATGATCCTCTGTCTTGTTATGTTGAGCGCCCGGCTTCTGACCGGGATTGCCTCTGTAGGACAACTATTATAAGCGCGGCTGGCGACGACACGCGACCCGCGAAGAAGCCGTGGTGGCGCCATGGCCCATGCGGGCCTCCCCCACGGGGGCGCGCTGTGGTGCGACTACCCGCCCTACGCGCGAGGCTGGGCGTCACACTTTTCGGCTCGGCGGACGAGAGTTCTACGCGGAACACTGCGCTCGCGCTAAGATTGAGCCGGAGCCGCCCGCGGCGTCCGGGGAATCGCATGAGCGCAAAGCGTGCCTTAATTGTTGATGATTCACGTGCCGCGCGTACGTTTCTGACTCGCGTTCTCGAACGCTATGACCTGCAGGTCGATAGCGCGGCCTCCGCCGAGGAAGCCATTGAATACCTGATACGCCAGCGCCCGGACGTAATTTTCCTGGATCACTTGATGCCAGGCATGGACGGTTTCCAGGCGTTGACGGCGATCAAAAACGATCCGCGCACTGCCACGATTCCGGTGATGATGTACACCTCGCAGGAAGGGGAGTTGTACCTGAGTCAGGCGCGGGCGCTCGGGGCGATGGGGGTGCTGCCGAAGCAGACCAGGCCTGCCGATGTGAGTCGTGCGCTCGAACAACTGCGGCTGCTGGGCGAGCACCGGCCCGAGAGCGAAATTGCCACCGTCCGCGTGCCCTCGCTGCGCGACCCCGGGGACTTGCTGGAGCCGGTCGACGGACCGAATGCGGACAAGATCTCCCCCGCGCCGAGCGGGGGCTTGACGCCGGAAATGCGTGCCCAGCTCGATCTGATGTTGCGCGATCATGGCATCGAGCTGCGACGCTTTGTCGCCCAGACTCTGAGCCAGCACACCGGCCAGATCATCAGTGAAGTTCGCACCCTGATGGACGGGGGTCACGATCAGTCGCCGCCCCCGCCGCTGGAACCCGCCGCGGCAGTGGAGGAAACGGGCCGTACGGGCGCCGCCACGCTGTGGCTCAGTGCGGTGGCCGCTGCCATCGCGCTGTTTGCCGCAGTGCTCTGGTATCACGCAAATCACAGCGCCGCGGGTGTGGAACCACGGCAAGTCGCGCTTGCCCCGAGCCCGCCGGCCGGCCAAGCCGTCGCGCCGGCTCGTCGCAAGACGGCGCGGGGCGTCGTAGCAGCGGATATCGCGCGCCCTCCAGCGGCGCGCGACGCGCCCATCGTGGTTGAGCCCGTACCGTACGGCGAATCGCCCTTGGGCGGTGCGCGCATCGACGCGGTGCAAAATATTCTCGCGCGGCTGGTGGCCTTAGGTTTCCGCGGCACGGTCGAGATCCGCAGCATTCCAGGGCGATTCTGTCTGCAGGGTACCGGCGATACCGTTACTTTGCCGGCAGTGGACTTGAGTTACTCGAAGTGCGACCAAATCGGTAATCCCGTGGACTCGGGTGGGGTAGCCAGTCGCGAATCCGTAGACTTTGCCAATATGCTCAGTGCGCAGCACAGTCATGGGCGCGGTGCGTTTGACGTACAGCTTGCTTCGGGTGGGGGCGACGAAGTGGTGGTGCCTTACCCCGTGGTCTCGGCGATGCTGACGGCGGGCGAGTGGAACCGCGCCGCCGCCGCGAATAACCGCGTCGAAGTGCGCGCACGCCCTGTGCCTTGACACGCGCGCGGGCCGTAGTCACCGGGCCAGAGCTTGACCGGCGCTTTCAGCCAAGCCGATGGCTGCGTGAAGCGCACCTACAGTCGATATTGCCCAGCCTGCCGCCACGCCGCCAATGGACTTATTGGCGGGCTCGTGCTGTGACCGTCGCCGCGCAGCCCTGGCTGCTCGAGTGCGGAAGCGGGGTCAGGCTTCAGGCCTGGCACAGCGCCCGTGACGCCTCGCAGGATCGCACCGCCGTGCTCCTGCATGGTTGGGAGGGCAGCGCCAGTTCCTGCTATGTACTGTCTCTTGCCACGCTGCTGTATGCGCAGGGCTACGCGATCGTACGGCTCAACCTGCGCGACCACGGGGGTACGCAGGCCCTCAATGAAGGCCTGTTTCACTCTTGCCGCCTCAGCGATGTGACCGGTGCGC
Source organism: Steroidobacterales bacterium (assembly GCA_038234675.1). Lineage (GTDB taxonomy): Bacteria > Pseudomonadota > Gammaproteobacteria > Steroidobacterales > Steroidobacteraceae > FEN-1191. The sequence continues at coordinate 33,077 of JBBQTF010000018.1, read as the reverse complement.
TGCGCGCGATTGCGGAGCGTTGCGGCGCGGCCCCGCTTTATCTCGCAGGTTTCTCGTTGGGTGGCAATTTTCTCCTGCGTGCGTGTGCCGAGCCGGCGTTGCCGGCGAGTGTGCGCGGGGTTGTCGCACTGTCCCCGGTACTGGAGCCCGCGCACACGCTGCGCGCGCTCGAGCAGGGGTGGCCGCTCTACCACAAATATTTCGTCCACCACTGGTCACGTTCTTTGCGCCGCAAGCAACGCCACTGGCCGGGAACTTACGATTTCGGTGAATTGCTGCGCACAAAGAGCCTGCGCTCAATGACCGACGCGTTAGTGCGCGAGTGCACAGACTTTCCCGACAGTGCCTGCTACCTGGACGGCTATTCGATTACCGGTGCGCGTTTGCAGACCCTCGCTGTGCCGGCACGTATCCTGATTGCCGATGACGACCCCATGATTCCTGCCTCCGACCAGCTGAGATTGGCTCCGACACCGTGTTTACACATCACGCATACCGTTCATGGCGGACACTGTGGATTTCTTCCGGGGCTGCTCAGTCCCGCCTACAGCGATCAATTTGCCATGGAGCAATTTGCGCGTTTCTAATGAGTCTCGGCCATCAGGTCCGTGAACTGCCGATAGCGCGCCTCCAGCTTCTTGTCGCGGTGTGGTGCGTAGGTGTGGAGCGGGGAATGCAACCAGTGGGAGCTGAACTCGGGCGCTGCCAGGTAAGCGACGCCGCGCGCACTGGCTTCCGCGTCGATGACCTCCACAGGCAGTCCCATTAGTGCGGCAAGGCGCTGACCCAACCAGTGGGAGCGGCTCATGCCACCGGCCAGTACCACGCGTTTTGGCCGTCCTGCCTGGCGTGTGAGTGCTTCGGCGTTCACGGCGATCATAAAGGCGATGCTCTCCACAAGTGCTGCGAACCGCAGCACGGTACCGTTTGGGACCGAGGTCTGAGAATCCAAGGAAGTGGGTGCAGCTCCCACGAAGTGGGATTCCTGCGCGACGCGCCACCATGGTGAGCCCAGGCCGCCGATGCCGTTCAGAAATATAGGTAACTCTGCACCACCGGGCAGGGTCTCGAGGACTGGCCACAATGCCTCTTCATGGCAAGATTCCTGGGCGCAGAACCAGCTCACGGCGCTGCCTGCACCGTTGACCGTGCCCTCGAGGGAATAGATTGCCGTGTCGGCGTCTCGGCTCAGTACGCTACCGAGCAGCGGGGCGGGCGAGGCCGGACGAGACTGTAGTGGTCTTTGGATGAACGCGCCGGTCCCCAGGTTCACATAGACCGTCGCCGAATCAGGATCGCCCGCGGCGTAGGGTACCGCCGACTGGTCCCCCGTGACTGCACGCAACGGGACCTCATGGTCGGCTAATCGCAGCGTTCCCCAGTCCCCACGTGTGTACGAGCAATTTGGCAACCAGTCACGCTCGATCCCAAACCAAGCTAAAAGCTCGTCGGACCAGTCGAGTCCGCGCGAGTCGAACAATTGCATGCGTCCGGCATTGGCTGCATCGGCGCCTGGGGCGCCCGCCCGCGCTTGGCCGCCTAGGTGTAGGGCCAAGTAAGTCGCGAGCGGGGCTGCCAGCAATTCGCCTTTGTCCGCAGCGCCCCTGGCAGCCGGGAGATAGTCCAGGCACCAACGGATCTTGCTGGCTCCGTAGTGTGGGGAAAGCGGCAGCCCGGTGATCTCCCGCACGCGTGCAGCGTGCGGTGTCAGTTGCTCAAGCCACGCGGCATTGCGGCGGTCCTGCCAGGAAATAGCGGGCGACAGTGCGCTCCCATCGACACGCGAGCAACACACAATGGTCGAGCGCTGGACGGCGAGGCCGGCCGCCGAAATTTTCAGTTGCGGTTGCCGCTTGCGTGCCGCTAGCAGCGCGTTCTCGGCGGCCGTGTGCAGCGTGCTCAGCAATTCGTAAGCGTCATGCTCCACATGCAGCGCGGCAGGCCGGCGGGTCGATACCGGGACGCTGGCAGTGCCGCAAAGCGCGCCGGACTCGTCGAAGATGCAAGCGCGGCTCGCATGACTCCCCTGGTCAAGGGCGAGCACGCCGCGGCTCATGCAGGATGCAGTTCAAGCTGATCGGTACGGGCTAACGCGCGACGCTGCGGTAACGAATCGGCAATCTGGCCCAGGGCTCGCGCCGAGACAGCGCGCCAGGTGGTCAGCTTGCCGCCGTAGATCGATAGCATGCGCGGACGGGACTCGCGGTCGCAGACCAGCAGCGTCTCGCGCGAACGATGAAAGGCGTGACCGCCCTTGGCGGGAAGCACACGCAGTCCAGCAAATGCACGTTGTACCTGCGACGCGCCTGCGTCCCTGAAGCGCGGAAAGTAATGGCGCAGCACCCCGAGCAAGTAATGGATCTCATGCGGCCCCGGTGCAACCGCTGCCGGGTCGCCATGGAAACGTACCTCAGTTGTGCCGAGAAGGAGCTGTGAATGCCAGGGCATGACAAATATAGCCCGGCCATCACGTGGGCTTTCAAGATAATAGACCCCGGCCTGCGGCGGGCCATCGAGCACCAGATGAGTACCTTGTACAAGTTCCAGTGGCGGCACCGGCACTTTGGGGCTTACGCAGTGGGCGAGCGCGCTGGCCCAGGGACCGGCAGCGTTGATCAGCACTCGCGCAGCGCATTGCAGTTCACGATCGCCGCTCACGTAGCGCACTATGACCCCATCGCTGGTAAGGGTAGCGCCGCTGCAGCGTGCCGGAAGTTCTAGCACTGCACCAAGGGACTGGGCCGAGCGCATGACCGCCGCCGTCAGAAGCGCGTCGTCGGTTTGCGCGTCGTGATAGTGAAAAACCTGCCGCAGGCCCTCCGTCTGGAGCCCGTCCAGCCTCCCCCAGTCGCGGCGCGGCACGGTTCCGTAACGCGCGGTGGCGTCCATACCCGCGAGCAGCGCGTAGAGCGAGAGCCCAACCCGCAACTGCCACGAGTGCCGACGGCTGTGGTCGTAGATCGGTATGAAAAATTTCTGCAGCCGGACCAGTTCGGGGGCGAGTCGCAGTAGTATCGCGCGCTCCTGCAGGCTCTCGCGAACCAGTTTGAATTGACCGGACTCCAGATAGCGCAGTCCGCCGTGTATCAGCTTGCTCGAGCGACTGGAGGAGCCCGCCGCGATAGCTTCCTGCTCCAGCACCAGCACCGAATGCCCCGCCGCGGCGACGGCTTGGGCAATCCCCACCCCATGTATGCCGCCTCCGACGACCACCACATCCCAGCTGCGGCTCACCGGAGGGCACTCCGTCCGCGCAATGCACCGGACATCTCGCGCACGGCCATGGTTTCTACATAGTCCGCGCCGCGCCCTGCCAGAATGAGTGCGAGCGGCAGGCTAGTAATTTCGTAAATCACCCAGCGCCAAGGCCCCTGCCAGAGGCGACCGTTGGGCGGTAGTATTTCATGGTTACAAAAAAGAAATTGCGGCTGGAGCGCTTCGTATTTTAGACGACTATGTTCGTCACACTCCTCCAGCACCCAGCCGATGGGCGCGTCGCCCAGACGGCGGGCGCGATGGATGGCCACCAGATCGAAGGAAATTATTACGCACTGCATGCGCCAGGGCTTTATGACCTCAAGCACCCGCGACACTACCTGATCGTGCCCGAACTCAGTGAGACTGGCGCGTTTGATTTCGATGAACAACGTGATTTCCGGCCGGCGCGTCAGCAACCGCATCACGTCGCGCAGCAGCGGCAGGCGCGTGCCGAGGTAGCGATCTCCGAAACGCTGGGTCTCGGCTGCGTCAATGCGGGCCAACTCAGCGGCGTCATGCTCAAACACGCTCCCCGGAAGCCCGGTCGTGCGCAACAGCATGTGATCGTGTATGACTATGGGCACGCCGTCCCGGCTCAGTTGCACGTCCAATTCCAGGAAACGCACGCCCAACTCGAGGGCCGATACGAATGCCGGCAAGGTATTTTCCGGGAATTCCACCGCATTACCGCGATGCGCAACTAAGTGTATGAGCCGCGCTGCGTTCAAAGATGCCATTCCGTTTGCTATCCGCCGCGCCAGCCATGGCCCGCCCCGGGCCTGCCACCCGCGCCGTTCAGTGCGGTGGAATGTGGACGTGCCGGTACCCTCTGCAAAGTATAGCCAGATGACCGCTACATTTGATGCAGTATGATTGCCGAATTGCACAGGCCGCCCGGGCGGGCAGGCTGCAGTCTAGGATTCGGGTGCAGCGGCGCGCTTTTCTGTGAATTCGACGATTGGCTCGGCGCTGGTACAGACCATCTCGCCTGCGACCTGCGCTCCCAGAGCGATTGCAATGCGCTTGGCACTTACGCGGCCGCGCAGCCGAGCGCTCGCACCGATCTCGAGTTTGTCGTCTACGGCAACATTGCCGATCACAGTTCCGGCGATGACCGCAGAATTTGCATGCAGGTCGCCTTCCCACTGGGCGCCGCTCGAAATCGATATTTCCCCACCGATACGACCGTTGCCCTGGACCAAGCCATTCACAAGCAGTGCACCCTCGGTTTCGATGTCACCGAGCAGGCGAGTGTTTTGGGCGATAAGTGAGGGCGTGGACCCGAGGCGGTCGAGGAGGCGACGGCGTGGCAGCTGGGACATGCTGTTACAATATCGGCTTAGCCCCGGAGGAAAGGATGCGCAAGTCTCATATTGCAACGCTCGTATTGCTGACCGTTTTGACATTTACCATGACCGCCTGCAGCCACGTCGGGGAAGACTGGAAGGCCGCACAAACCGCTGACACCACCGAGGCATATCAGGACTTCTTGCGCCAGCATCCGGACAGCGAGTATGGCGTGGCCGCTCAGGAACGCGTGCGGCAGCTCGCCGAGGATCGCGACTGGCAACAGGCTTCCAAAACCGACACGCTCGACGCCTACCAGCAATTCGTGGCCGTACATGCGGATGGCAAATGGGCCCAGGAAGCGCGCGTGCGCATTGAAAATTTCCAGCTCAGTGCGGGGGGCCAGAGCCCCCCGGCCGTGCCGGGTAGCGAGGGCGCGGGGAAAGCCTCGCCCGCCGCCGCGACAGCCGCCGCCAGCCCATCTAAGCCCAAGACCACTACAAAAGCGACCACTCAAAGCAGTCCTGCCGCGGCGACGGCGAAGGCGAGTAGCAAGCACTACGCGCAGCTGGGGGCATACAGCTCAATGTCCAACGCGGAAGCCGCGTGGCACCAGCTCAGTGGCCGGTATCCGGTACAACTTAAATCGCTGCAACCTCATTACGCAACGGCCGCTGGCTCAAGCACTAAGCCGATGGTGCGCCTGCAGGTCTCCCTGCCCTCATTGCAACGGGCGCACGATCTGTGCGCTGAGCTGAAGAAGAAATCCCAAGCCTGCATGCCATTAAGTTGATAGTGCCGGCGTGGACTTAGCAAATGAAAGCCCCCAGCGCGTGCCGAACCGATCGATGCTCGTTTGTGCGTTGGCCAGCGTGCTGGCTGCCACCTCGGTTGCGGCCGCCGACCTTCCTGCTCCCGGGGCGGCGCCCATGAGCTTCGCCGAGGCCGGCGCAGCGATCCAGACCCACACGCTGTCGAACGGACTGCAAGTGATCGTCTGGCCGGATCATAGGATTCCCAGCGCCACACTATTTAATTGGGTGAGAGTAGGCAGCCGCAACGAAGGATCAGGCACTACGGGCCTGGCCCACTTCTTCGAGCACATGATGTTCAACGGCACCGCGCGCCGATCGCAGGGTGAGTTTGATCGGCTCCTGGAAGGGCATGGCGGGAGCAACAATGCCTATACGACGCAGGACGTCACCGTGTACCAAGACTCGTTTCCACGCTCGGCACTCGAGCTGGTGTTTGACCTGGAGAGTGATCGGTTAGCAAGGTTGGCCTTCGATCCGCAGGTGGTCGAGAGCGAACGTGAAGTCGTCTATTCCGAGCGTCGGCTGCGCATCGAAGACAGCAACCCGGCGTTCCTGGGTGAACAGGTGCAAGCCACCGCCTTTATCGCACATCCCTACAGAATTCCGACTATAGGTTGGCCTTCCGATATCAAGGCCTGGACACTCGCTGATCTGCAGAATTTCTATCACACCTGGTATGCGCCGAATAATTGCACACTTGTGATAGTGGGTGATGTTGATCCGCAGCAGGTATTTGCCTTAGCGGAAAAATACTATGGGCCGATTGCGCGCGGACCCGCCACTCTGCCTGTGCGTACGGTCGAGCCCGAGCAGACCGGCGAGCGCCGCGTTGAGATAGAGAGGCGTGCGCAGAATCCGTTGTTGCAAGTGGCGTGGCACGCGATTGCGGCAGACGATCCTCGCGCGCCGGCCTTGAATTTGCTGCAGACCATACTCACCGAAGGCGACGCTTCTCGCCTCAATCGTGTACTGGTCGAGGATCGCAAGCTGGCGGTCAACGTGGGTAGCGGTTGGCCTGAAGGTTTCGATCCGAGCATCTACTCGGTATACGCGACGCTCGCCGAAGGCGCCTCGACCGCTGAACTGGAAAAGGCGCTGAACACGGAAATTACTCGACTGGTGGCCTCGGGTATAACGGAGGCCGAGCTGGCGCGTGCTAAGAACCAGGTGGCAGCGTCATTCTGGCGCGGAGTCTCGACCCTGGACGGCAGAGCACAGCTGCTGGGCGAGTATGCCGTGTTGCATGGAGATTACCGCAAATTCTTTGCCGCGCCTGCGGCATACGAGCGCGTGACAAGCGCGCAAGTACTCGCGGTCGCGCGCGAAGTGTTCAAGCCGCAGCATCGCACGGTGGGTGTGCTATTGCCGCAGCCCGCTGCGGAGCACTAACCAAGTGAGGTACGCGCTGATGATTGCGGTCACGATCCTGGCCGGGGCCGCTGTCGAATCTGTAGCGAGTGCCGCCGCGGACACCGTGGACCACGTTAATGTTCCGGTACCCGAGCACCAGACCACGATGCTTGCGAATGGTCTGAAACTCATCCTCATACCGCGTCATGACATTCCACTGGTGGCATTCAACCTGCTGCTGCGTGGAGGGGCACAGCTGGACCCCGCGAGACGCGATGGCACGGCGGCGTTGACCGCCGATTTGCTCACGCACGGCGCGGGCCCGCGGGACGCTCACGCGTTCGTCGATGCGGTGGAAGGTGCCGGCGGCAATCTGGAGGCCACGGCGCGCGCCGAGGCGATCCAAGTGCAGGGCCAGTTTCTCGCCCGCGACAGCCACCTGATGCTCGAGTTGCTTGCCGACGCCGTGTTGCGCCCGCATTTTGAAGCTGCGGAGTTCGCGAAATTACGGACCCGCCGCATCGAAGAGCTCAAGGCGGCCAAGGATTCCTCGCCCGATGCCCTCCTGGGCAACTACGGGCGAGCGCTGTTGTTTGCGGGGCATCCCTACGGCCGGCCGGTGGGAGGCGATGAGAGCAGTTTGGCCCGTATCACGCACGACGACATTACGCATTACTACAGCGCGCAGTCTGGGGCGGATCGCGCCACGCTGGTAATTGCCGGCGATATCGACATTGAGCGGATTGGCAAGGACGTAGAAATGGCATTCGGTGCTTGGCGCCACGCGGCGCAGCCGCTGCCGGTGCTGGCAGAGCCCGCGCGCGTTACCGGCCGGCGCGTGCTATTGGTCGATGCGCCGGGTTCAGCGCAAACCTATTTTTGGATGGCCAACGTCGGTGTACCGCGCCGATACCCGGAGCGGGCGGCGCTCAACATGGCCAACATGGCTTTTGGAGGTAGCCTGGGCTCGATGTTAAACCAAATGCTGCGGGTCAAGTCCGGTCTGACTTACGACGCCGGTTCGCGCTTCGTGCGCGGTGCCGTCTCCGGAGAGTTCGCGATCAGTTCATTCACGCAAACTGCAAATACCGGGCGCGCAATCGATCTGGCCCTGGCGACCCTTGGCAAGCTCAAGCACGACGCACTGGGCACCGATGCGATCGACTCGGCGCGCAATTATCTGCTTGGTCAGTACCCGCTTGCCTTCGAGACACCCGGAGATTGGGCCATCGCACTGGGCGACCTGGACCTGTATGGATTGCCCGAGAGCTATATCGGCCGGTTCGGCACTGACCTTCTCGGGGTCGATGCCGCGAGCATCCGCAAGGTAATCGATACGGCCTTTCCCTCGCCTGATAACGTGGACATCGTGCTCATTGGAGACGCGGCCAAAATTGGTGAGGCCGCCGCCAAATTAGGGCCGGTGACGAAGACATCGCTGTCAGCGCCGTACTACGTTCCCCTACGCAGCGGCCACTAAGCCCTCGCGATCCACAGCGTGGGCCCCCGGTGATGGCGCTGCGGGCTCGTAGGAATAGTCCACGCCTCAGTGATTGAAAGCGGTGCATCCAGCGGTGAGCCAGTCTCTCTCCTCCGCTGTCGACACCCGACCAAGCGCACGGTTGCGATGCGGAAATCGACCAAAGCGCTCGATAACCTCCCGATGCTGTTCGGCGCGCTGTGCCGCCAGGGCGAAAATATGGGCAAGCTCCGCGGGGCCCTCGGCGGCCAAGCGCCGGAACGCGGTCACCGATTCCTCCTGCAGCTCGCGCGACTCGGCGTGCTGCATCGGCATGTAAAAGAAAATGCGCTCTACCGGGTCCAAGGCGGCGTCGGCACCCAACTGCGTTCCACTGACCGCAAGCGCGAGCGCCCGGTGATCCTGCGCGTAAGCTTTCGCCGCCCCTCTGTGGATGCCGCGCGGAAATTGATCGAGCAATAATATCAGCGCGAGTCGTCGCCGCGGACTGGATTCCCAGACGTCAAATTCGCCGCTCGATGCCGCGGCGGCGAGCGTCCCGAATCGCAATCGCAGAGCTTCATCGATCTGTGGCCGCAATTCAGGTGCCGTGGGATCGCCAAACCAAAGCCGCGCGTGCCGGGCAACCGAATCGCGCGAGTAAGGGCGCTGGCCGAACCAGAATTCCAAGACACTGAAAGCCTGACGCGTCGGAATCAAGTCAACATCCGATGGCGCCCGTGACGGGCGTTAAGTCTGGTGCTGTGCCGCGAGCTCAATGACGCGCGCGGCGTACTCCTTGGGGCACACCAAAAGATCAGGCAGCGAAGTGTCGGGCTGGTTGTAGCGCAAAGGACTGCCATCCATTCTTGATGTGTGCAGACCGGCAGCGTGTGCCACGGCGACTGGCGCGCAGCTGTCCCATTCGTATTGCCCGCCGGAATGCAGATAGATGTCGGCTTCGCCGCGCACCACTGCCATGGCTTTGGCTCCGGCCGATCCCATAGGAATCAATTCTGCGCCAAGTGCTTCGGCGACCGCTACAGCCTCCGCCGCCGGGCGCGTGCGGCTCACGACCATACGTAATTTGCCGTTGTGATGGGGGCGGCTCAGGGGCTCGTCGGTGCTCAGGGTCAGTGGCAGTCCCGGTAAGGCTACCGCGCCCACGGTTGCAATGCCGTCCACGGCCAGTGCGATATGCACTGCCCAGTCGGCGCGCGCTTCGCCGTACTCGCGCGTGCCATCCAGCGGATCGACAATCCAGACCCGTGAGGCGCTCAAGCGCGCCATGTTGTCGCTCTCTTCCTCGGAGAGGATGGCGTCGTCGGGACGGTGCACCTTCAGGGCCTGAATGATAAAAGCGTTGGCGATCTCATCACCGGCCTTGCCCAAGACCTTCCCGGTAAACAGCCGCGAGTTTCGCAGGCCGATGAGTAGCCGGCCGGCAGTTTCGGCGATCTCCCGCGCCAGTTCGGTATCGTTCATAGTATCAGCTGATCGACGATCAGATCAGCCGCCTCGTGGGCGGAAAGCTTGGAGGTATCGATGCGGATTTCGGGGGCGGCCGGCGCCTCGTAAGGGCTGTCGATGCCGGTAAAATTCTTCAGCTGCCCCGCGCGCGCTTTTTTGTACAGCCCTTTAAGGTCGCGGGCTTCGGCGGTGGCCAGTGGGGTGTCCACGTGAATTTCTATGAATTCCCCAGCTGCGATCATCTGCCGCACCATGGCGCGCTCGGCGCGGAACGGCGAAATAAATGCCGTGATTACAATCAGACCCGCATCGGTCATCATCTTGGCCACTTCACCGACACGGCGGATATTTTCAACCCGATCGCCATCTGAGAAACCCAGATCCTTATTCAGGCCGTGGCGGACATTGTCGCCATCGAGCAGAAAGGTATGACGATTCATCCGCACCAGCTTTTTCTCAACCAGATTCGCGATCGTCGATTTGCCGGCGCCGGAAATTCCTGTAAACCACAGGACCGCGGGCCGTTGATTCTTTAGCGCGGCGTGAACTTCACGCGTGACGTCCAGTCGCTGCCAGTGAATGTTGCTCGAGCGCCGCAGAGCGAAATGCAACATCCCAGCGGCCACCGTTGCGTTCGTGAGCTTATCGATCAGGATAAAGCCGCCCAAGTCGCGGCTCTGCGTGTACGCTTCAAATACGATAGGCCGATCCGTGGAGAGGTTGGCGACGCCGATGGCGTTGAGTTCCAACGTCTTAGCCGCCAGGTGTTCCATGGTGTTGACGTTCACCTGGTATTTAGGGGCCTGGATTTGCGCGCTTACGGTTTGCGTACCGAGCTTGAGCCAATAGGGGCGCCCCGGCAGCATTTCCTCGTCCGCCATCCACACGATGGTCGTCTCGAACTGATCTGCGACTTCCGGTGGTTGGTCAGCCTGCGAAATCACGTCGCCGCGCGAGCAATCGACTTCGTCCTTGAAGCACAACGTTACCGCCTGCCCGGCGACGGCCTCCTGCAGATCACCATCCATCGTCGAAATGCGACTGATGGTTGTATTCTTGCCTGAAGGCAACACGCGCACGGCCGCGCCGAGTTTGACCTGTCCCCCGGCAATGAGACCGCTAAAGCCGCGAAAATCGAGATTCGGACGATTTACCCATTGCACCGGCATGCGGAATGGCTTGGCCTGGTCGGCATTGACGTCCAGCTCAACGGTTTCCAGATGCTCCATCAGGGTTGGTCCCTTGTACCAGGGCATATGCTCGGAACGGCTTGCGATGTTATCCCCCGCCAGGCCCGAGATGGGCATGGCAACGAACTCACTTATGCCGATCTGGGTCGCGAAGGCGCGATAGTCCTTAACGATGCTTTCGTACTTCGCCTGATCGTAGCCGATCAGGTCCATCTTATTAATAGCCAACACGATATTGTGGATGCCGATCAGGTGCGCAAGATAACTGTGGCGACGCGTCTGGATAAGCACGCCCTTGCGCGCGTCGATAAGGATCACCGCGAGGTCGGCGGTAGAAGCGCCGGTGACCATGTTGCGCGTGTATTGCTCGTGGCCGGGCGTGTCAGCGACGATGAACTTGCGCTTGTCGGTCGCGAAGAAGCGATAGGCGACGTCGATGGTGATGCCTTGCTCGCGCTCGGCGGCCAAGCCGTCGACTAGCAAGGCAAAGTCGATGTTCTGGCCCTGAGTGCCGACACGCTTGCTGTCGGCCTCAAGCGCGGCGAGCTGGTCCTCGAAGATCATCTTCGAGTCGTAAAGCAGCCGCCCGATCAGTGTGGACTTGCCATCGTCGACGCTGCCGCAGGTGATGAAGCGGAGCAGTGACTTGTGCTGGTGTTGCACCAGATAGGCGTCAATGTCCGCGGCAATGAGCTCGGATGCCTGATAACTGTTCGGGTCACGTCCGCGGTTCAAAAGTATCCCTCCTGCTTCTTCTTTTCCATGCTGGCCGCCTGATCATGGTCGATGGCGCGGCCCTGACGCTCCGAGGTAGTCGTCAGCAGCATCTCCTTGATTACCTGTGGGAGTGTCGCCGCATCGCTCACGACCGCACCGGTCAGGGGATAACAACCGAGCGTTCGGAAACGAATCGAACGCATCACCGGTTTCTCGCCAGGTTTCAGCCGAAAACGGTCGTCGTCCACCATCACGATTAGGCCGTCACGTTCCACGGTCGGTCGCTGTGCCGCGAAATAAAGCGGCACGATCGGGATTTTTTGCAGGTGGATGTACTGCCACACATCGAGTTCCGTCCAGTTTGATATCGGGAATACGCGAATGCTCTCGCCCCGCGCTTTCTTCGCGTTGTAGAGCCGCCACAGCTCCGGGCGCTGTTGCTTTGGATCCCAGCGATGGTTTGCCGAGCGAAAGCTGAAGATGCGCTCTTTCGCACGGCTCTTTTCCTCGTCGCGGCGCGCACCGCCAAAGGCAACGTCGAAGCCGTATTTATTCAGCGCCTGCTTGAGGCCCTCGGTTTTCCACATGTCCGTGTGCAACGGACCGTGGTCAAACGGGTTGATTCCACGCTCCTTCGCTTCCGGGTTTTGGTAGACCAGCAGCTGCATGCCCGATTCTGCTGCCATTCGGTCGCGCAGTGCGTACATGTCGCGAAATTTCCAGGTCGTATCGACGTGCAACATCGGAAACGGCGGGGGCGAGGGATGGAAGGCCTTGCGCGCCAGGTGCAGCATCACCGCCGAATCCTTCCCGACCGAGTACAGCAATACGGGCTTCTCGGCCTCAGCTACCACTTCCCGGAAGATGTGGATGCTTTCAGCTTCAAGACGTTGGAGGTGCGTTAGTTGCATGAGCGATCACTTAGATAACGGGGCTTGTGTTCGAGCAATTTAGGAACGGCAAGGGACGGGTGCGGCAAATTACAGGACGGCCTTCCGGCGCAGACCCAAATCCAGGCGCCTTGTTCAGTTCGGAGCAATAGGGGAGTCACTACCGAAGAACTATAGCAACGTTGGTATGAACACGGAAGCGCAGGTGAGTGCTTCGTGCAGGAGATTCAGGCAACGTGCTCCATTTGATGTTCAGAAATGTGAACTGTCCACGTGTGGCGCCGGCGCTCCTACACCGGCACGCGCGGCGCAGGGACGCCCCGGAACTGCGAACATGCCAAGCGCAACGCCGATGTAGTCCAGAAGCGTGCTCAGTACCCATCACGCCGTGGAGTCACTGATGGGAAAAACTGGAGGGTGCAAGGGGCCGTTCGCGACCGCGCGCACTAAGCCGCGCTCTTGCCGGTGACGTCGCCGCCGCCGCCAGATGAGTCCAAGCACCACATCGATATTATTGTCGGCCCGCCAGGCAGCGTCAGATGGCTATTCTCTGATCCACAGGCCTAACTCCCAGTGCGCGCTGGCGGGTGGGGCGGCACCGGTCAACCGCAACGATGACCGGGACCACAGGCAAAGCCTGCTATTGGGGTTCGGCGAAAGTCCCTCCAGAGCCCGTGTAGTAAGATGGTGCCGGAAAAATGCGGGCTCAAAAAGGAGCGCCACTTTGGCCGGACTGTACTTCGAGGACTTCTGCGTCGGGCAAACCTTCAAGCACGCGCTTCGACGCACTGTGACTGAAGCCGATAACGTATTCTTCTCAGCATTGACGCACAATCCCGCGGCGCTGCACCTGGATGCCGAATACTGTCGTACGCAAACCGAATTTGGACAGCGGATCGTGAATAGCGCATTCACGCTGGGATTGATGGTCGGGATATCCGTCGGCGATACCACATTGGGTACTACGGTGGCCAACTTGGGTTGGGACGAAGTACGGTTTCCAAAACCACTGTTTCACGGCGATACGGTACGCTGCGAAACCGAGGTCCTGGAGGTTCGCGGCAGCAGTTCGCGACCGCGCAACGGCATCGTCACCTTTGCCCACCGCGCCTACAATCAACACGACGTGCTGGTGGCGAGCTGCAAGCGCTCTGCTTTGATGCTACGGAAGCCGCAGGCGTGAGCGCCCGTTCGCTGTTGTTCGTCCCTGGGGACAGCGATCGAAAAATAGCGAAGAGTGCGGAGAGCGGGGCGGACATCGTCATTCTCGATCTCGAGGACTCGGTCGACCCAAGCCAAAAGGCGGTAGCCCGTGCCCGGGTCGGTGAATTTCTCACTTCATTCAATAAGCAGGCGAAACCGCAGTTCTGGGTACGGATTAATCCACTCGACACACCCGAGGCAGAGGCAGATCTGGCGGCCATTGTGGGCGCCCGTCTCTGCGGTATCGTGCAGCCGAAAACACGCTCAGCGGATGACGTGATCAGGCTGAGCCAGCGGCTCGATGAGTTGGAGGCTCAACATGGCCTCATGCCCGCGAAAATGAGCATATTGCCGGTCGCCACTGAAACTCCCGAGGCAATATTCTCGCTCGGCGGATTCCGCCGCTGTGGCGGACGACTCTACGGCCTGACATGGGGCGCGGAAGATCTCGCCGCAGCCATCGGCGCGACCGGAAATAAGGAGTCGAGTGGTGCCTGGACTGCGCCGTTCCAACTGGTGCGTTCGCTGTGCCTGTTCGGGGCCGCCGCGGCGGGAGTCGCCGCAATCGATACGCTTTATGTCGACTACCGGGATTCGGCCGGGCTGCGGGCGAGCTGCAGCGAGGCCAGACGCGACGGTTTTTCCGGCAAACTCGCCATTCACCCTGACCAGGTGGGAGTGATCAACGAATGCTTCGTACCCAGTCCGGCCGAGGTCCTAGAGGCGCAGCGCATCGTTGGGCTGTTCGCTGAAAGTCCGGGCGTCGCGGCGCTCTCATTCGACGGCCGGATGGTGGACATTCCACACCTGCGCAGGGCCGAGAAGACGTTGGCGCGCTCGGTCAGGCTCAAGCCCTGAGCGATAACCTTGAGTTCATCAATCAACCGGCGCATCGTACTGGCAGAACGGCCGGCGGGCGTACCCGGCACGGCGCACTTCCGGCGCGATGATCAAGCGTGTGGCTCGCCTGATGATGGCGAATTACTGATCCGCAACCATTACCTGTCGATCGACCCGGCCCAGCGTGGCTGGGTCAGCGCTGGCTCAAGCTACGCCGATCCGGTACCCATCGGTGGCGTTATGCGCGCGCTAGCTGTGGGACGGGTCGAGGTTTCTCGCAATGCGCGCATTGCGGTCGGCGAATACCTGTACGGCTGGTTCGGTTGGCAAGATTATTGTCTCGCCACCGAGGCCATGGTGTTGGCACGAGTGCACCTCAAGCACGGTCCGCTGAGCGCGGGTCTCGGCCTCTACGGAATCAGCGGCCTCACCGCAGTTCTGGCCTTAGGGGAGATTGGCCGACCGCAGGCGGGAGAAACGATACTGGTGTCGACGGCTGCTGGCGCAGTTGGTAGCGTCGTTGGCCAGCTCGCGCGCCGCGGCGGTTGTCGCGTCGTTGGCCTAACCGGGAGTGATGACAAGGCGAGCCGGTGTGTTGCTGAGTTTGGCTATCACGCGGCGCTCAACTATCGCAATGGCGTGGGCCCAGAACGGTTGCGGGCCCTGTGCCCGCAGGGCGTCGATGTGTTCTTCGACAACACTGCGGGCGATATCGCCGACGCTGTCTGGCCGCTCATGAACGTGCGCGGGCGTGTGGTGCAATGTGGTACCGCAGCCGTGGGCGTCTGGCAGCCGCCGCCGCTGGCGCCACGGCGCGAGCGCGAGGTCCTGACCAAACGCTTGCGCCACGAGGGGTTCATAATCTTCGATCACGCGCCGCGCTTCCAGTCCGTGATAGAGCATCTCGCTGTATTGTCGAGAGACGGCGCTATAGTATTTCGCGAAGAAATCGAAACCGGCCTGGACCGTGCGCCGGCGGCCCTTGCGGCCATCTATCGCGGCGAGAATAGCGGCAAGAAAATTATCAGGATCTTGGACGGTATCCTGCCTCTCTAGCCCGTCCGATGGAGTCGCGAATTTGTAACGGCCAGCGCGGAGCAGGCGCTATTATTCGCGTCGAAGTCACCGCCGTGCCAGGAGAGACCTCGATGAGTACCGAAGCGAGTACGGAAATGCCGTACGTGGATCGTCCAGAAGTTCAGGAAGTTTACGCCGATCAGATCCGGCTTATTCACTTCGACGGCTATTCGGTGCGCCTCGAATTCGCCGTTGTGCGACCGCACGTCGCGGGACCCGACCGCGCCGGCGCGAGCGTGTACCCGACCGCGCGCATCGCGCTTCCGCCGCACGCAGCTATCAGCCTAAAGGAACAACTGGACCAGCTGGTAGCAAAGCTGGAGGAGCAGGGCGTGCTCAGGCGCATCGCACCGTCGACCACGTCGCGACAATAAGCACGGTCATTTCGCGTGGACGCGCCCAAGATCAGCGCCTGCCTCATTACACTCGACGAGGCCGATCGAATTGAACCATGTTTGGCCGCTCTCGCCTTCTGCGATGAGATCGTGATCGTCGATGCGCATTCTAGCGATGCGACTCGTACGATTGCCGCACGGTTAGGGGCGCGCGTGATTGAGCGCGACTGGCCTGGGTACCGATCACAGAAGCAGTTTGCTACCGATGTGGCGAGCAATGATTGGGTTTTGAGCGTCGACGCTGATGAGCGGGTCACACCGGCGCTGCGGGACGAGATTGAAGCTTTGCGGGCGAGCGGCTTTGGGGGCGCGCGCGGCTGGACTATTCCACGCCTGACGGAATACTTTGGTCGCTTCCTGTGCCATGGCAATTCCTGGCCCGAACGGCAGGTTCGGTTGTACGACCGCAGGGTGGCGCGCTGGGTGGGATATGAAGTGCACGAAAAAATTACCGTCGACGGGCCGCTTGGAGCCCTGCGGCAGCCCTTGGAGCATTACCCCTACCGGAGTCTCGATGATCAGCTCAGCAGACTCGATCGTTATGCGGGCTTGATGGCAACACAAATGCACGCGTCCGGACGTCGCGCGGGGTTGGTCCAGGTGTTGCTCAATCCTGGGTGGCGCTTATTTCGCGGATTGTTCATCAAGCTCGGCATTCTTGACGGCTGGCGTGGCTGGCTGTTCCATATTGCGGAAGCCGGTTACGTGCGCCGCAAATACCTCAGGCTTTGGGCGCTGTCGCGCGGCGTGTCGGCGCAAAAGGAGTAGCCGCATGGCGAAGAAAAGCAAGTCTGCAAAACGTCCGCAGCGCGCTCCTCGCAAGCGCGCGAACACGCGCCGCCGCCTTAAGGTAGCCGCGCAGGAACGCGGACTTGCTGGCACCGAGATCGCGCTGCCGCGCGAACACGCAGATCTGGGTGACCTGGTCGCGAGGATAGAACTAGCCGGTGGTGCGACGATTGGTGCCTATCGTGATCCACTGGGAGGCCGGGCGCTGCTGGTGGCGACCTTGCCACTCAAGGCCGTGCAGCCAACCCCATTCCAGCGCGATCTTTCACCAACCCATACCAAGCGCCTGGCCGAAAAAATCGACCAGGCGGGCGCGTTTCTGGATCCGCTGATCATCGTGCGTGGTCAAGACGACCAGTTTTGGACTCCGAACGGTCGCCATAGACTCGCCGCGGCGAAGGTACTCGGGTTGAAGCAGATTACAGCACTCATCTGCCCCGATGAGACGCTGGCCTACCGCATCCTGGCGCTCAACACCGAGAAGGCGCACAACCTCAAGGACCGGAGCCTCGAAGTGATCCGCATGGCGCGCAATCTCGCCAAACGCGAGAGCGGTGCGCGTGAAACGCACTACCGTGATCAATTTGAAGCCGCCGAATTGCTGACACTCGGCATGCTCTACGAGCGAAACCCGCGCTTCGCAGGCGGCGCGTACAGTTCCTTTCTGCGCAAGGTTGACCGTTTTAGCGAACGCTCGCTTACAGCATCTTTGCGTGAGCGCGAAGGTTACGCGGCGCGTTTGCTCGGTATCGATACGGAAGTCAAGCGCGTGATTGCCGCACTTACTGCCCGCGGTTTCAAATCGCCATATCTTCGCAACTACGTGGTCGCGCGTATCAACCCAGTGCGGTTCATCAAGCAGGCACGCGGTGCTAGCAAACCAGCCATGCCTATCGGTCAGGCGTTGACGCGCATGACCGCGGCGGCAAAGGGTTTCAAGCTCGAGTCGGTCTCAAACGCGGATCTTGCCTGGGTTGCTGTGGGTGCTGGCGCTTCGGACTAGTGCGGCCGGGCCCAAGTCACGACTGGCGATTCTCCTGGGGGCATCGTTCGTCAGGGTACCGGAACCGGCGTACTTCACCCACGATAAATAAGCACCTGCTCGCTCGCCTCACGCCAAGCGCGTTCTGCCGCTACCGCGAGGGTTTCCAGATCGGCCGCCGTCGAGTCAGTATCCTCGACCCATTGCCGGAGGCGCGGCCCACCGTTAATGAGATCGAAGGCAAGCCTGTCGTGCTCGTATTCGTAGGCAAAGTCGCGCCAGAGCACAATGTCAGGTTGTAACGCGCGACACGCCTTGATCAATGCCGCGATCAGCCGCCACGGTCGAAACGTCCGATGTTCATAGCTGGGCGCATCGACGTGCAGTTGGATTCCATTGCATAGTTTACCAACGTGCTTGTGGAAGGTCGGCTCGAACCAGCAATCCCGCAACGTACATCCCTCCAGCCATTTCGGAGCAAATTCCCCGACCCATCGCAGTAGCGCACGAGCATTAATCTGCGGCGCGCCGACAAGCTCGAGCGGTCGCGTTGTGCCCCTGCCTTCAGAGAGCGTGGTGCCTTCAACCATAACGGTGCCCGAATAGCAGCGCACCATCGATAAATTGGGCGCATTCGGGCTCGGGTTGACCCAAGATCGCTCGTGCGTGGGCCAACCGTAGCCGGGCGGTGCATTGGGCTGCCAACCCTGCATCTCAATAACCTTTAGTTCAATGCCTAGCTTGAGCGTCGACACAAACCAACGTGCCATCTCTCCCATCGTCAGTCCGTGACGCATGGGCAGGGGGCCGGCGCCGACAAAACTCTCCCAGCCCGGTTCGAGCAATAGACCCTCGATGGGCCGCCCGGCCGGGTTGGGACGATCCAGTATCCACACTGGCTTGTCATGGGCGGCGCAGTCTTCGAGCAAATAGCGGAGTGTCGTAATAAAGGTATACACACGACACCCGATGTCTTGCAAATCGACCAGCAACACGTCGAAGCTTTCCATCATCGCAACCGTGGGCCGGCGAACGCGTCCATAGAGGCTGAACACTGGCACCCCGAGCCAAGGGTCGTTGAAGTCATCCGACTCGATCATGTTGTCTTGCTTGTCGCCGCGCAGCCCGTGCTGCGGTCCAAAGGCCGCTGTCAACCGCAGTTCCGGAAGTGCGGCGAGTGCGTCAAGCGTGTGGGTCAGTTTGGCCGTCACGGAGGCCGGGTGGGCAACCAGGGCGAGCCGACGCCCGGCCAGCGGCCGACGCAATGCCGGTTCATCGATCAACCGATCGATGCCGAACTTCATTACTTCTCGGCGCCCGGTGATTTGGCCAGCGCACGCGGGCCGTGCACGCGCACGCAAAAACCCGCGGCGTCATGGAAATCCGGTTTCGCCCCCGGATGATGGACGGCCCAGTAGCTGAGCGAACCATCGGTGCTCTCCAGTACCGCGGCGCAGTTCAGCCGCCAGTCCGCCTCAGTGGCGACCGCGTGTGCTGCGAATGCCGATTGCAAGTCTATCCGTGCCCGCACCTGTACCTGCCCCAGACCGCTGGTATGCAAATTCACCTCGATTGGTGACTGGGTGGCCTCGCGAGGCGTGCTTCGATAACAGTCGAACTCGTAAGCCGCCCAATCGCCGCAAGGGGAAAAGTTAAATTCACAATACCCGGGCTGGCCAACGCGGCGCGCGAACAGCTCGAAGCAGGTGTGTCTCCACAAGTCGTCGCGGCGCTGCGGTTGGCACACTGAGGGCACCAGACGAAGCGCGCGCAGCTCGGCGGTTAGTTGAAATTCAACGGCCAGGCTGCCTGATGAGTGCAGCGTGCCAGACACCAAGAGCGAACTGACCGGTCCAGCGCTGCCGGCGGGGTGCGCTACCAGAGGCACGTTGCGAAAACCCTCGGCGGCCATGCCGTCGAATTTTGCGGGAGCAGCAGTGGTCACCAGCCTAACGCTACGCAATTGGGGCGTTCAGTGCAATTAAGGAGTGAGCAGTTCTGATCAGGGCGGGACAGTGCCCAGGAGGTCCACTTGAGCCCGGGCCACGGCCGGCCGCAGGTCCGGTTGATAGTTCCAGGGCAAGCTCGCGAGCCTGCTCAGCAAGGCACGCAGGAAGCGGTCCTGGCGAGACCGGGCCTCACTTACGCGCACGCCGTGGTTCAAAATCGCAAAATACACCGTGCCGAGGTCGATTGTCGGAATCGCACCGATCAATGCGCTGGCGCCATAATCGCCAAAGGTGCCCGTTTTACCCACGATCCGGCCACTTTCCTCGGGCCCGCTCAAGCGATCGTGCAGTGTCCCGGCGTCGATCCCCGCCACGGGCAATGCGTCAACCAGGCTGTGACCGCTCAGAGCGAGTTGCCGCTCGAGCGCCCGTAGCAGCTGCACGGCGGCGCGCGGGCTGAGCCGGTTACGCGGGTCGGTTCCGGCTCCATCCCCAAGTGTGATTTCGGAACGCATCGATTCGGGCACACTGCCGCGGGCGAGACTCTCCACGGCGGCTGCGCCGCCGGCGGCGTCGGCCAGCGGCTTGAATACGTTATTGGAGTAATCGTTCAGGGATTTGATAAGCGACAGCAAGGGTTGAGACCGGTGGACTAACAAGGGCTGCACGGCGCCTGAATCTGCCGCAGGTGCCCCAGCCCTGGCGACGGCATTGAACTGCAGCGCAGGCAAGGACCGGAGTTCGGGCGAGAGTGACTGCATACTGACCCAGGCACTCACCGACACTTTGCCCGAGAGCGCTTGTTGCAGCAGCTCGGCCGCTCCCTCCGTTTGCCAGTCAAACAGCAATGCACCACGCGTGCGCACCACCCCGTCGACCCGGTGCACGCCTGCCTCGTTGAGGCGCTCTGCGACCAGAAGCGCATTCTCATCGACGAAATACGGATCGCCTCCGCCCTCTATGAGCAGATCGCCAATTATCGTGCCATTGTGCACCGGACAGCTCGCCGAGAAAGTCGTAACGAATCGATACTCCGCTCCGAGCTTGCGCAACAACGCCAGCGAAGTAGCGATCTTTGACACCGAAGCGGGATGCACCGCCACATCGGCGGCCTGCGCCAGGAGAACCGTTCCGTCGGCGGACTCGATATAAACGCCCTGGTCGGCCCCCAGTATCGATCGGGCCAGGGGGGCGAGACCCGTCAATTCGCCCCCGTAGCCCAATCCAGCGCGCAGGCCGCCGCACAGCAGGAGCAGCAGCAGCGTCAGGAGGCGCCCTTTACACTTGGACCGTTTGTCCATCACACGAGTATCGCATGCGCTTTGCGGTCGCCGCGTGTCGTGGTAAGCACCGGCCGAGGTCAGCGAATAACTGGAACCCGCCCGCAGGGACCGTGGTGCCGCGAGCGGTCCTAACGGCCGCGCTCGCGCCGCTCGCCGGGCCGACGCCGCTCCTTGAGGGTCTTTTGGATCGCTCGCAGGCCCGAGCCTTCGTCCCCCGCGCGGCGCGGCGCCCCGCGTCGGTCACGCAGATGGCGATATTTGCACTCGCACTTATCCTGTTTGGTGCATTCAGGAAGTGGCAACCGCGGTGCGTTGTCAGTCAGGAAGCGCTTGCCCTGCAACTGCCTCGCCGCGGCGCACGCGGATTCGTCCGCAAGTATGGCAATGGCTTTCCAGGGTTCTTTAACTGCATTAGCCATTGCGCCTCCCGTGATTGATGCGCTGCTTGGAAGCGCCTAGGTGGACGCGTTCGACTTCGCGCGAAGCTCGGCAACCTCGGCGCGCAACTGGCGAATTTCTTCTTCCAGGCGCTCAAAGCGCCCATTGGCGCTAACCTCCTGACGGGGCGCGCTCGGCGGCGGCGGCGGCTCGGCGGGCGAAGTAAGCTCTTCGGGAAGAGCGCCCGTGAGCAATTGCGCGTAGCGCGCCTCTCGCCGGCCCGCTTGGCGCGGCAGGCGCTGCACGACCGGACCTTCCGCGCGGGCGGCCAGGGATTCGAGAATCTGCTCCACCTCGGCGCTGTCGGTGATGACGGCCATGCGCGCCGCGCGGCTGCGCAGTTCCCCGGGCGTCTGTGGACCACGCAGGAGCAATTCGCAAACGATGGCCATCTCCTGGGGCGTGAACTTGAGGCCAGAGAATTCCGTATTGCAATAGCAGTGCTGATATTTGGCAACCCGACTGCCAAAGCCGCTCCGCTCCATTACCACGTGCTTGCGCACCAAGGTGTCGACGAGCTGATGCACTTCGGTTTCGGTCAGCGCCAGCACTGGATCGCGATTGCTCTTCTGGTTGCAGGCGTTGGTGAGCGCATTGATCGACAAGGGGTACTGATCGGGGGTGGTGATCTGCTTTTCGATCAAACAGGCGATAACGCGCGCTTCGCCTGCCGTCAAAACCGTCTTCAGGCTCACTACCAGTTTCCTACGTTGGGCATCGATACCCATGGCTCCCGTGGCGCCAGCGCCTCATCGCGCTGCAAGATTTCGATGGAGATCTGATCGGGCGAGCGCACGAATGCCATGTGTCCGTCGCGCGGCGGTCGGTTGATCATCACGCCGTGATCTTTGAGGCGCTGACACGTGGCGTAAATGTCATCGACCTCATAGGCTAGATGACCAAAATTTCGGCCACCCGAGTACTGCTCGGGGTCCCAGTTGTAGGTCAATTCAACCTGCGCCGATTCGTCGCCCGGGGCGCACAAGAACACCAGCGTGAAGCGACCTTTTTCATAGTCCGTATGGTGCAATTCCTTCAGACCCAGAGCTTCACAGTAAAAGTGGCGCGCCGCCTTGAGGTCGGCGACGCGCACCATGGTATGAAGGTATTTCATCGTTCTATCGGGGGTTGGGCGGAGCTGCAGGTGCCGCGCCTGCTCCGGGTGCTGCGGAAGTGTCGGGCGCATCCGGGGCGGTGGCCGCGGCGGCCGGTGCTTTGTCGATGGCCATCAATTCGACGTCAAATACCAGGGTCGAGCCGCCAGGAATCGTTGGCGGGGAGCCCCGATCGCCGTACGCCAGATCCGGCGGGCAGACCAGCTTGACCTTGGCACCCACGCCCATGTGTTGCAGTGCTTCGGTCCAGCAGGGAACTACACCAGAAACCTTGAAGGTCAGCGGCTCGCCATGCTGCTTGGAGCTGTCAAAGACGGTGCCATCGACGAGCTTGCCTTCATACTGCACTTTGACCGTATCTTCGCTGGTCGGGCTGGGACCCGACCCGGCCTGTACGGTAGTCATGATGAGGCCGCTGGGCAAAGTGGTTGCGCCTTTTACCGCGGCCGCCTTTTCCCGATAGGCTTGGCCCGCGGCTTTGGCCGTGGCGACGCCCTTGGCGATCCGGCCAGTCAGCAAGGTCTGGATCTTCGCGCGGTAACTGTCTGCTTCAATGCCCGTCTTCTTGCCATGCAGCCCGGCCTCGAAGCCTTGCTGCACCAGCTGCATTTCGTGGTCGGTGAGAGCAAAGGGCTTGACGCTCCCACTGAGAATCTGGCCGACTGCAAAAATGACCTTGTCGTCTTCGGTCATCGGCGCTTTGCTGGTCGTCGGGGCCGCCGCAAAGGCTCCGGCCGGCAGGGCGCAGAGCAGCAAGATAGAAATCCGGGTCATGAACGCTCTCCTGGTGGTATTAGGCGGGTATTCTAACGTGCATGAGCGCCGCAATTCAGGACAACGCGTGCCCCGTTTCGGGCCCGCCCGCCAGCCGGCCGTTGCGCCTGGCGACGGCGCGGACGCTGGCGGGGAGCCTAGAGGCGGCCGTCTCGTCGTCCGACGGGGTTACCGGCGCCCACTGCATCCACGAGCTATGGATGCGAGGCGAATTGGCGGTGCATATCGAAACCGCCCTGCAGCGCTTGTGGGGTGCAGCGGCCGCCTCGATCCCCGAATGGCTCCCCATGCGACATATCGAATGGCTCCCCCTGACCTACGAGGTGACCGCGCGCTTTCAGGGACGGCGGCGCGGGAATTCAAATATTTATCTGGTGCTGCTCGACTACCAGGACAGCAGAGACGAACCCTACGGCGTGTATGTGGGCGCCACGCGTTATCGGCCTGCGGACCGGTTCGATCAACACAAGGCTGGGATTCGCGCCGCGGGCAGCGTATTGCGGCGCGGACTGGAACTGCTCGCCGGCCCCACCCTCCATCTGCAGGGCCTCGCGCGATCCGAGGCTGCCGACATCGAGGAGCGGCTGGCCATGGCGCTAGGTGCCGAGGGGTTGTTCGTGCAGGGTGGCCACTAGAGTCACTGTGGCCGAGTCGGGCGTGGCTCATAATGGCAGCACTTTTCGCCGATCGGAGGCTTGCGCGTGTTACCCCAACATGCCACAGATAGCATCACTGAGCCCGCCAGCGTTTACGCGGACCTTCACCGTTCGATTGCCGGATTGCTTGCGGGCGAAAGCGACCTGATCGCGAATACCGCAAATTTTGCTGCGCTCGTGTACCACAGCTTGCCCGAGTTGAATTGGGCTGGATTCTATTTCCTGCGGGGTGAGGAACTGGTACTCGGGCCTTTCCAGGGCAAGGCGGCGTGCGTGCGGATTGCCATGGGGCGCGGCGTGTGCGGGACCGCGGCTTTGCGTCGCACCAGCTTGCTGGTGCCTGACGTCGATGAGTTCCCCGATCATATCGCCTGCGATCTGGCCTCGCGCTCAGAACTGGTCGTGCCGCTCATCGATGGCGATCGGCTGATCGGAGTATTCGATCTGGACAGCCCGCGAGCCAATCGTTTCGATGCCAAAGATCAGGCCGGTATTGAAGCGGCGATGCGCTTGTTGCTCGCGGCCTGCGGCAATCCGAGCTAGCCCCCGCTAGAAGCTCTTGCTGAGGCCCACATATATTGCGTGCGGCATGACGTTAAGCACAAAGGGAGTCTGGCGGCGTTGGTGCATGAAGTACCCCCCGGCCGTGCCAATAGCCAGACCAGCGATGACGTCGGACTGCCAATGACCATGGGTTTTGACCCGGGCGATGGCGTCGTACACCGGCAATAGTTCCAGGCCATATACGAGCGGATGTTCGGAGCCGTACTCGAGCATGACCGGCGTGACGATGGCGCTTACAACGGTGACCTCGCCACTTGGGAAACTCTCGTGCCCGCTACCCTGAAACCACAGATTCGGGTCGGAGCTCTGATTCGGTCGCGAGCGAGAAAACATGTACTTCATCGCTTGTGTGGCGGCGCCACTGATTAAGGTCGCATCGATGGATTTCCACATGGTGCGGCCAAAACGCGTTTCTCCGCCTTGCCAAACCGCCAATGCCCCTGTCCCTATTACCAGCGTGTCGAATAAGAGCAGCTGGTTTTTGCGCGCCCAAATCCCGCTATCGTCCTTGGTCACGTAGTGATCGAGCCCGAGCAGACCGCTGCCGGCCTGCGCGCGATTCGGAAGCAGCGCTGAGGCAAAACACACGAACGCAACGGCAATGCAGGAGAAATTCATGACATTCCTGTCGAGGGGCAGAGGATACACTGAGTGCTAGTATAGCGTTGCAAAAGGCCGCGGTGGGTGCGCCGGGAAGCACGTGAAAAATCTCAAGAACAAATCCTTTGCGACTCGCCTCAGATTTGCGCTCGCAGGGCTTGGCCATGCCATCGGCGAAGAACGAAGCGTGCGCACACATCTGATGTTCCTTGCGGCGGTGCTGGCGGCGTTGGTGTATTTGCGGCCGGCACCGGTATGGTGGGCGCTGGTGTTGCTGGTCAGCTGCGCGGTCATCGCCGCCGAGTTGTTCAACACCGCCATTGAGAGACTCGCGGATCATGTACAACCCGACCCGCACCCGCAGATTCGCGTCATCAAGGATTGCGCCGCCGCCGCGGTACTGGTGTTGTCGGCGGGGGCCTTGTGTGTGGCCGCGGCGCTGGCCTTAAGTCTTTGGAACGAGCGATGAATGGCTGCCGGCGCGATGAAGGAGAAATTCGTGGCCGAGCTTGACCGCGATCAGCGCTAGTTCCCGGCATGGACCTGTCGACTAAGCGCATCAGGGTCGCGATGGCCCTGGGAGCGATCTATCTTATTTGGGGCACCACTTACCTTGCGGTGGTGATCATGCTGCGCACCATCCCGCCATTCGCGGGATCGGCGATGCGGTACACCTTCGGCGGAGGCTTGCTGTTCCTTTGCCTGCTGTTGTTCAGGCCGGGGGCATTCCGCGGACTGCCTCTGCAACGCCTGGTACTAGCCGGTGTGCTGCTGGTGGCCGGCGGCAATGGCTTTTCGGTCTGGGCGCAACAGGGCGTACCTTCGGGCATCGCTGCACTGCTCATCTCGTCGGTACCGATGTTTGTGCTGGTACTGAACTGGTTTTTCTTCGCACGCCGCGCGCCAGACGCACGTTCGTTGGTGGGGATGCTCGTGGGTCTTTCCGGTGTGGCGGTGGTTGTCTTCCATCTACACAATCACTCTGGCGCGGTGCGGGCGGCGTACGTCGTCGCTCTGCTGGCCGCCATGCTGTGCTGGAGTAGCGGGACTCTGGTTTCGCGCGGCACGGTCTTGGCCGAGCAGGTCAGCGCCGCCACTTGCGTGCAGATGTTGGTCGGCGCGACGCTGTTGTCGCTGATGGCGCTGGTGCACGGCGATTGGCGCGCGCTCCGCTTTTCGGAGGTATCGCTCGCTTCGTGGCTGGCGCTAGGCTACCTGACGATTTTTGGCAGCATCGTCGCGCTGAGTTGTTTCCTGTGGTTGCTGACCCAAGTTCCGGCTCATAAGGCCACCACCTATGCGCTCGTCAATCCCCTGGTGGCCCTCGTGCTCGGCGCCGTATTGCTGGGCGAGAAAATCACGCCGAGCGTGGCGCTGGCCGTACTGCTGATCCTGGCAGGCCTCGGGCTGGTCCTGTTTAAGGGCCAGTCAAGGGCGTAATGATTGCGGTTGCGGGCATAATTCGGCCCGCGCCGGGGCGAGAGACCCGGCCTGTAGTGATTTACGTGAGCACCAACATGGCGGCCGGATCGCGCATCGCCGCAAGCTACGGTCCTATGGACCCGAAAGACAGCTTCATGCGCTTTGTAGTGATAGGCTCTATCCTCGCCGTCGGGGTCTTCGCGCTGTTCGTTACGCTGCGATACTAGCTATTCGGTCCGGTTGCCCCTGAACTTTAACGTCTCGGCGGGGCTCTAATATGGTGGTGATGGCTCAAGGTCAGGCTGCTGCGGCAGCCCCGACACGGGAAACTTACAGTGGAGCGCGTCATGATTTTCCGAACGGTAGCCACTTGCGCGTTGCTGGTGCTGGGTGGTTGCGCCATTCAGGCTCAGAGCGACCATGACGCAAAATTTACGGTGGCCACCTGCCACAGCTACGCCTTCTCCGACCAGCAGGCCGGCGCACCGCCGATCGCTGCTGCCTTTGACAATCCGCTCAACGCGAAACGCTTGCGTGACGCGATTGCGAGCAGTTTGGCGGCACGCAATTTACCGGCCGCCGCCGAGGGCGCGAACGCTGATTGCTTGGTGAGCTACGCGATCGGTTCGCGTTTGGCCCCGGACCCGCTCTCGTCGCAGTACGCATGGGGGTACGGGTACGGGTACGGGTACGGCGTCCCGCCGCCTATAGGTTGGGGACGCTACGCAGGAGCGGGTGCCCTGTGGGGTGCTCCCTCGGTGTATCGGCAGGGTCGGGTAAGTGTCGATCTGTTTGACGCCCGTTCGCATCAGGCGCTGTGGCATGCGTTCGTTGACGCCGACGTCACGGAGCTCACTGGCGCGCAGGCGGACACGCGCATCAAGGCGGCGGTGGCCGCGATCTTTGAAAAGTTCCCGCTCGCGCCCGGCCCGGCCATAAGCTGATTCCTTAAAGCGCGCGGGTGCCAGCGCCAGCGCCGGCGCCGGCGCCGGCGCCAGAGCCATTAATTGGCCGTCACCATTAACTGCATTTCACGATGGGACGCTGCGACTTCGGCATTATTTGCCCACCCCAGACCCAAGGGGTTGCTATTCAACCAGGAGTATTTATGAAGTCTCAGATTATCGTTGCCGCGGCCGTTGCCGCATTGTCTGCCGCCCCGATGTTCGCCTCGGCGGCCACCACGGCAGCCCCGGCCGCAGCCCCGGCTGCTGCAGCTGCCCCCGCCAAGTCCGCGACCGTTGCGGCCCCGGCGGCCGACGCGTCGGCCACCAAGCCGATGACCGAGAAGAAGCACCACAGCAAGAAGCCGAAGACGGATGCTGCTGCTGCTGCCACGACCTCGAAGTAAGTCGGGCGTGTTAGCGGGGACTCGTCCTCGCTAGTCGAAACAGGGCGCCTCGAGGCGCCCTGTTTTTTTTCCGGATCCGGGAGATCGCGGCGGCGCCCGAATCGGGCAGGTGACTGAACCGGGTTTTGGACGTCCGGATTTCTCTAATGGAAACCCAGACTCGCTTAACAGTAGCTGAACCTGCGCGGACAAAGAAAAATATCGCTAAGAGCACGTTCCATGGCCCTTTTTAAGGCACCATCGGAGCCTCGGACAGTCGAAATGAATACCTTCGACGCTGAACCGGTAGGGAGAGCAGTCATGAGGCACTACAAGTTTTTTGCGCTGCACGGCAGGCGACTCGCCCAGTGGATGATTCCTGTGCTCCTGGTGACCGTCAGTGCGCTGGGCAGCACCGCGAGTGATCCGCCGGGGCGGGTCGCCCGAGTCAATTTGCTTGAGGGCAATGGGTCGATGCAGGAGGCCGGAGTCGACGGCTGGACCGATGATCTGCTCAATCGGCCACTGACCGGTGGGGATCGCGTGTGGATCGACGAAGGCTCACGTGCGGAAATGCACGTCGGTTCCACGGCGCTGCGGCTCGGTTCACGCACCGCCGTGCAGATTCTCGCCGTGGACGACCAGAGCGTAAGACTGTCGTTGACGGCAGGTTCGCTTACGGTGCGCATTCGCGCTCTCGATGCGGGGGATCGCTTTGTCGTCGAAACTCCCGCGGGCGAAATTACCCTACAGCAACCGGGCTCGTACCGAGTGGATGTCGACGACAGCAATGCGCGCGGATACCTCGCTGTCTGGAGCGGCAGTGCGCAGGTCAGTGGCCCCTTCGGCGCGGTGGCTGTTCGTCAAGAGCAGTCCGCGGAGCTCGTAGCGGGCGCCGATCCAGCCATCGACACCACCACAGCCGGCAACATCGACAGCCTCGACTTGTGGTCAGAAGACCGCGACCAACGCGAAGACCAGTCCAGCGCCGCGCAATACGTGTCACGCGATGTAGTCGGCTACCAGGACCTCGACGGTTACGGTCAGTGGGTCTCCGAGCCCGCCTACGGCGTCATCTGGATGCCGGTAGTGGCGGCGGGCTGGGCGCCCTATCACTACGGCTACTGGAATTGGATCGCCCCCTGGGGCTGGACGTGGATAGCCAACGAACCCTGGGGCTTCGCCCCCTGCCATTACGGGCGCTGGGTGCATTCGCCCCACGGTTGGGGCTGGGCCCCAGGGCCGCGTACGGGACCGCCGCCGGTCTACGCCCCGGCCCTCGTGGCATGGCGCGGGGAGCGTTACCCCAGGACGAATCCAGACCTGATGCACCGGCCAAAGGTGGGTTGGGTGCCGCTGGGGTACAACGAAGCGTATGACCCGCCTTTTCAGGCCAGTCAGGACTACGTCCGGGCTGCCAATTTGTCCAACACGCACTTAGGCAACGTCGACGTTGAGCGGTACGTGAAGGAGCGACAACACGGTGGGGCGCGAGGCCCGGAGCGGCGTTATGCGAACGACAACGTGGTGGGAGCTTATTCCGAGGTGCCTCGCGACGCCTTTGCTTCGGCCAAACCCATCGGCAGGCCGGCCGCATTGGCGGAACCGAATGATTCCGGTCGGGCTAAATTTGCCCCGCACGAGGTGTGGGACGCGGCGCCCGTCGACCGGCCATTGGCACACCCCGTAGGCTATGCCGCGGTCGGGTCTACCGATCGGCCGCCCGGGCCCGGAGCGGTGCGAATTCGTACCGAGCCATCAAAGGCGCCCGACCGCCCTTCGCAGCAAGCACAAACCCATTTAGGCCACGCACCGCAAATCTCCTACGGGCCGGTCCAGCATTCCGATCGGCCGATGCAGGCGGTGGGCAGAGAACCGGATCCGCGCCAATACTCGTCGGCACCCGTACGCAGTGGCGTTCCCCCGTCCAGTGGCGTTCCCCCGTCCGCGCCCGTGGCGGCGGGCCGCGAGATTCACTCCCAGCCACCGGCGGCGGTGCGGGAGCCCGATTCTCGACAGGCCCCTTCGGGCCCGGTGCGTAGCGCACCTCCGCCCCCGCCGGCCGCGGCCGTGGGCGGGCAAGCCCATCCCCAGCTCAGCGGGCAGGTGCGCCAGCCCTGAAAACGGGAGTTGCGGTGAACGCGGCGACGCGTCGATGATTGGACATGGATCCTTTGGTCAGCACGGAATGGCTTGCCGCGGAAATGGGACGCGATGGGCTGGTTGTCCTGGACGCAACCCTGTATCCGCCAGGCGACGCGCGCGATGCCGGCACTCAGTTCGCCAGTGCGCATATTCCGGGCGCACGACGTTTCGACATTGATCTGATCGCTGATCACCAGACGCCCCTGCCGCACATGGTGCCGACGGCAGACTACTTTGCCCGGCAGATGCAATCTCTTGGCGTGTCCGACGGCAGCCGCGTGGTCTGTTACGACCAGCTCGGTATGTTTTCTGCGCCGCGCGCCTGGTGGATGATGCGATTGTTCGGACACGATCAAGTGGCGGTGCTGGACGGCGGTCTGCCGAAATGGCGTGCAGAGCAACGTGCAGTGGATGCCGCTGCGCCAGCGTTACTGGCGCCGGGTCGTTTTCAGAGCGCCTTTCGCGCGGGACTGCTGCGGGGCCTCGGCGACATTCGCGATAACATCAGGACGCGGCGCGAAGTGGTGCTCGATGCTCGCGCTGCTGACCGCTTCCATGCACGCGTCGCCGAGCCGCGTCCCGGATTACGCAGCGGCCACATCCCAGGAGCAAACAACCTGCCGTTTGGCGAGCTGTTGACGGCCCAGAACACGATGTTGCCGCCCGCGGCGCTGCGGAAAAGATTCCAGCAGGCCGGCGTACACGAAACCGATGCAGTCATTACCAGCTGTGGATCCGGTCTAACGGCCGCGGTGCTGAATCTTGGGCTCGCCGCGGCCGGCTATCCTTCGGGCGCCTTGTACGACGGTTCCTGGGCAGAATGGGGCGGGCGCAGCGACACGCCCGTGGACGCTTAGATGCTCGAGCTCTATGACTATCTGGATTCCGGGAACGGATACAAGATTCGCTTGCTGCTAGGGCACCTCGGTTTGCCGTATCGACATTTGGAACTGGACATCATGCGCGGGCAGACCCGCACGGCGGAGTTTCTGGCCATCAACCCGAATGGGCGAATTCCGGTGCTCGGTCTGGGGGGAGGGCAATACGTCACCGAATCGGACGCGATCCTTTGGTACCTCGCCGAGGGCACCAGGTATCTGCCCGACGAGCGCTACGCCCGCGCACAGGTACTGCAATGGATGTTCTTCGAGCAGTACAGCCACGAGCCGTATGTCGCTACACCGCGCTTCATCGTGCGTCACCTGGCTCCCGACGACGCGCGCCGGGCCGAGCTGCCCAAGCGGCTGGCGAATGGGCGCGAGGCGCTCGCTGTGATGGAAACGCACCTGCGCGGGCGCGACTACTTCGTGGGACAAAGCTACAGCATCGCCGACATCGCACTCTACGCCTACACGCACGTCGCCGAGGACGGTGGGCTTGAGCTGGCGCCTTTTACCCGGGTGCGCGCCTGGCTGGATCGCGTCGCCCTACAGCCGCGACATGTGAGGCTATTTGACCGGCCGGCACCCGTGTGAACGAAATGTTAGACTTCGTGCCATAGGCAGGTAATTTGATTGCGATTATTCCGAGCTAAAAGACATGCGGGTTGGACGATCGCACTGGCGCTGGTTGTCCTGACCGCACAACTCGGCGCGCAATC
The DNA here is from genome assembly GCA_038234675.1 of Steroidobacterales bacterium. Taxonomy (GTDB): domain Bacteria; phylum Pseudomonadota; class Gammaproteobacteria; order Steroidobacterales; family Steroidobacteraceae; genus FEN-1191. Next base: position 1,479 of record JBBQTF010000018.1, on the reverse strand, counting down.
GCACGCATACACCCACTTGGCCAGTGCGCCAGACAGCGCGCAACATCACGTTCATCCTGCCCCTTGCGTCCAATGCGGCACTTTTGCCCCGTTGCTTACGGCCGTCAGCAGCGTGTCCCACGCGGCGGTGGCCGCCGTCGTCGATCAGTGTAATGTCTGCTCCTACCAAACGGTCGCGGTGCACCGCGCCGCGGCCTGTCGCGCTTACCGTTCCCGCGCGCCCCCGCTTCAATCCTAAAACCGACTTTTCTCTGGACTGGACGCGAGGGCGTCCAGTGGCCTTGCGGTCACGGATTGAGGTGCTGAAATGATTCATTTTCATCGTAGTAACGCATTGCGTATTTTGGGGATGGCCATCGTCTTGATGTCGGGGGCCCAGGCACGAGCTTCGGAGGTGGACGACCTGCGCACGCAGCTCGAGGCCATGAAATCCGAGTACCAATCGCGCATCCAGGCGCTCGAAAGCCGGCTGGCGCAGCTCGAGGCGCAAACCCCGGGCGCGCCGCCGGTAGCGGCCGCAGCGCCCGTGGCGCCGCCGCCAGCGCCCTCGGGCGGCGGTAGCAACGCGGCCAACGCCTTCAATCCGGCGGTGTCGGTAATACTCGGTGGGCGCTACACGCAGACTTCCGTCGATCCAGCCAGCTACGCGATCGCCGGCTTCTTTCCGGCCGGCGACGCGGTCGGTCCGGCACCGCGCAGCTTTACCCTTGACGAGTCAGAACTGACGCTGGCCGCCAATATCGATCCGTACTTCTTTGGCAATCTGACGGCTTCGCTCAGCGAAGACAACACAATCAGTGTCGAGGAAGCCTACGTCAAGACTTTGGCGCTGCCGGCAGGCCTCCTGGTCAAGGGCGGGCGTTTCTTCTCCGGCATCGGCTATCTGAATGAGATCCACAGCCACGCGTGGGACTTTGTCGATCAACCCCTGATCTATCAGGCCATGTTCAACGGGCAACTTAGCCAAGATGGCTTACAACTGAAGTGGCTTGCGCCCACTGACATGTTCCTAGAGTTTGGGGCCGAGTCGGGCAACGGACAGCACTATCCAGGCACGCGCCTGCATGGCAACGGCCTCAACGGGGTAGCGCTACTGGCGCATGTCGGCGATGACGTAGGCGATTCGATCAGCTGGAGGGCTGGCCTATCGTGGCTCTCCCAACAGGCCGAGCATCGCGCCTTTGATGATGTCACGGCTGACGGCACGCCGGTGCTTGACGCGTTTAGCGGCGATACGAAAACCTGGGTGGCAGATGCAACACTGAAGTGGTCGCCGCACGGCAACGCCAACCTGCGCTCGTTGAAGATACAGGCCGAGTACATGCAGCGCACCGAAGGGGGTGGGTTGGCCTTCGACACCACCGGACAGAACCTGACGGGTGGCTACCACGCCCGGCAGTCTGGCTGGTACTTGCAGGGCGTTTATCAGTTCTTGCCACGTTGGCGCTTTGGCGCGCGTTACGACCTGCTGGACTCCGG
>JBBQTF010000017.1:0-76973 GCA_038234675.1 Steroidobacterales bacterium | reverse complement strand
GTGTTTACTTCCGTGCCCGACCTGAAGAGAAAGCTTATGCGCTATATCCGCCACTACAACAAAGCTCCCAAAACCGTAAAGTGGAAGTACTTCGATCCCACAAAAAGAATTACTCCTCAATCAGTTGTTACGGGCCACTAGCACGAGTCGACATGACCCTCCCTAACCTCAATCTGCTCAACCAGACACTTTGGGATGCCTCTTTAGTGGTGGCCGTGCGCGTGGTATTCACCATCCTCGTAGGCTGGGTGGTCTACCAACTGACGATGCGCTTGGTGCGCACGTTGACCAAACGCATGGCTACTCGAATTCACGATCCCGAGCAGCTGCGCCGTGCGGAAACGCTCGCGCGGGTGTTTCGGAACCTCGTGACGGTCGTCACGGTGCTGATCGTGGGCCTTATGGTGTTGAGCGAACTGAGTATTTCGGTGGCTCCGGTCCTCGGCGCGGCGGGAGTCGTGGGTTTGGCCGTGGGCTTCGGAGCCCAGAGCCTGGTCAAGGACTACGTGGCGGGCTTCTTTCTGCTGATCGAAAATCAACTCGCGCGGGGCGATGTGGTGGACCTGGCCGGAAAAACCGGCACCGTCGAGGACCTGAGGCTCCGCTACGTACTATTGCGCGACTACGACGGCAACGTGCACTTCGTGCCCAATGGATTGATCACCATCGTGACCAACATGAGCCGCGGCCACGGCTATGCGGTAATAGAAGTGGGCGTGGAGTACAACACCGATCTGTCCAAGGTCTATACGGCTCTGCGTGCCGTCACCCAGCAGTTACGCGCCGATCCGGCGTTTGCGCGCAGCATTGCGGACGAATTGGAGATTACCGGCATCGAGCGTCTGGACGGCACGACCATGACCGTGCGCTCGCGCCTGCGCGTGCGGGCTCTGGAGCAGTGGCGGGTGCGCCGCGAATTCCTGCATCGTCTCAAGCTCGAATTCGACCGCCAAGGCATCAAGCTGCCGGTGCCGCCGCTCAGTCTAGTCGGACGGTAAATCGAAAACCAGGACCTCTGCCTTATCACCCTCACTGATGCGCACCGTGGGTTCCTCCCGGAGCAACGCGCCATCCCCCGCGGCCAAACGTACACCATTGATGCTCGCCGCCCCTTGCGCCAATTGTACATAGCCGAGCCGACCTGCCGCCAATGCGTGTTGGGCTTGCTCGCCTCCGTCGAACAAGCCGCTAAGCATCCGGGCTTTCTGATGGATGCGCAGCGAGGCATCTTCGCCGTTCGGTGAGGCAATGAGGCGAAGTCGGCCGCGCTTTTCGCTTGCTGGAATTGTGCGCTGCTCGTATTCCGGGGCAATGCCACGCGCGTCGGGAATAACCCAGATCTGCAGGAAATGCACCGCCTGGGACGAGGAGGGATTGAACTCGCTGTGTTGCACCCCGCGTCCGGCGCTCATGCGCTGCACATCGCCGGGACGGATGATCGAGCCCGTGCCCATCGAATCCTTGTGTTCGAGCTCGCCCGCGAGCACGTACGAGATGATTTCCATGTCGGCGTGGCTATGCGTGCCAAAGCCCTGGCTGGCTTGGACTCGGTCTTCGTTGATGACGCGCAGAGGGCCGAAATGCACGTGCTCCGGGTCGTAATAGTCGGCAAACGAGAAGCTGTGCCAGGAATCGAGCCAACCGTGCTGCGCATGTCCACGTTCGGCAGCAGGGCGCACGGTCAACATCGGGCTTAGGCGCCTTGGGCCTTGGTTTGCACGGCGCGCGCGGGAAGTAAGTTCACTGATACGCTGAATTGACGGGCCTCGGCGGGTTGCAACGCACCGACCCCAACGACCTGACGCGATAGCTGCTCGCCACGCTCGTTGGCAATTGAAAGTACCACACAGAATTCGCAGGCCTCGTCCGGCTGCCTGTGGCGCACCGTGCCCTCAACCTGCAAGGCTGCGTATCCTGTAGGCGCCACGCTCAGGTTGGGCGCGTTATAGCGCAAATGATGTTGGCATGCGGGACAAACGCTGGCGCTGGCCAGTACCGTGGACTTGCAGTGCGGACAGCTGCGCGTCGCCCCCGGTACCATAGGGCGCGCGATGTTCATGTGGGCGTGCCGTTACCCTTGTGATCGCCGCGCACCGGCGCCACCGAACCGTCGCCCCAGCCAAATTCTACGTGGCCACGCATGCGTGAACCGGAAGCCACGGTGATGGTATCGGCTTTGACGTCGCCCACAATCACACCGGTCGCCGTCACGTCGATGTGTTTGGCGCCGATATTGCCGGTCAGCTCGCCGCTCACGGTAACAGTACTGGCGCGCACCTCGCCGTGATGTTTGGCGCCCGGCTCGATGCTGAGGTTGCCCTCGACATGGGCATCGCCCTTGAATTGCCCGGCGATACGCACGTGGCCGGTCCCGCTGATTTTGCCTTCAATGGCCAAACCGGAGGAAATGATCGACTCTTTGGGTTCCACTCGCTCTTTCACACGCGCCGGCGCGTTGGAGGGTACGGCAGCCAGGGGCTCAAGATTCGGGCGCGGCGCGGGTTCCGCAACCGGCTTAGGCATTATGTTAGTTGGTGCCGGCGGGGGGGCATTATTCGACGCGGCGTCTCTCCAAAGGGCCATAACTACGCTCCCGGTGAGTGGTGGTGACTTAGGTACATTACCCCATTCGCGAGACCACAGTATCATGTCTTGCGTCACCGACAAGGCCTGTGATTATTAACGTCCTGCTTACGACTTACGAGTTGCGCTGCATCATCATTAGACTGTTTTAGCGATGGATAATCCTACCAAAATAAAGATCAGCCGGCCGGCGCGATCCGCCACGTCCAAGAAGAGAAGGCCAAGCATTGAGGCAAAGCCTCTTGCGGCTACCCGCTTGCGTGGCGCCGGCAAGGGGCGACAAGTCGCCATTGAGAGAGCCAAGCTCGAATGGGAAAGTACCGCAGACGCGCTCGCCGCTCTGGTATGCCTGCTCCGCAGCGACGGCAAGATCGCCCGTGCCAATCGTGTGGTGGAGGACTGGGCGCTGTGTAGCGTATCGGGCGTGCTGGGCGTTAGCGCGCATTGGCTCTTACATCCTGGCTGCAAAAATAAACAGTGCGAGTTGGCCGGATTTATCAAGATGTCCCTGGCGCAAATTCGCCGTGGCACGACTCGACAGTTCGAATTGCAGCAGGTCATCAACATGCGCTACCTGCAGCTGACCATAAGACCTATGCGGAGACGGGCGGGTGCAGCGGCGGAGCGCGGTGACCCGCGTGCGGTTCTGGTCGCCACCGATCAGAGCGCGCTGCATCGAGCACGGGGCGCACTCGAGTTGCTCAATTCCGACCTCGAAACACGGGTGCGCACCCGCACCCAGGCACTCGCCGATGCCAACCGCGACCTGCGTAACGAAATTATCCGACGCGAGCAGGCGGAAGTGGCTCTGCGCTCTTCGCGCAACGAATTGAGAGCCCTGTCCGAGCAACTTATCGGGGCGCAGGAGTGCGAGCGCAAGCGCATTGCGGTGGAATTGCACGATTCCGTAGGCCAGTCGCTGAGCGCTGTGAAATATTCGGTGGAGCGCGGGGTGGAAATGCTCCGCAGCCCGAAGCTCGGCGATCCGGCGGCGGTGTTTCAGCTGGCGGTGCAACGTATCCAGGAAACGGCCGAAAGCATCCGCTATATCTCGACGAATCTGCGGCCCCGGATTCTCGACGAGCTTGGCGCGGCCTCGGCCGTGCATTGGTTCTGTCGCGATTTCGCCGACATTTACCCCTCGCTCTCCATAGTCGTTGACGTCAAGGTCGAGGATGATGAGGTGCCAGATCGGTTAGCGACCGTGGTTTATCGATGTTTGCAGGAACTATTGAATAACGTGGCCAAGCACGCCAAGGCTAGAGAGGTGCAGATCGAGTTGTCTCGCGAAGCGGATGTGCTGTTGTTGCAGGTCAGCGATAACGGCATAGGTCTCGATACCGCTACCGCCGAGTCACGTCGCCATGGGTCGGGATTGCGCAATTTGCGCGAGCGCGCGCAGATGACCGGCGGGCAATTCGGGGTCACTCGGCCCGCCGGCGGCGGGACGCAGGCGCAATTGCGTTGGCGGCTGGATCAGGAAGATCATCTGGCAGCAGCGAGCCAAGCTTAAGTCACGGGTACTGGGCCCGTGGTGATACACGCGAGCGTGTAATCGCCCAACGCCACGTTGTCGCCCGCGGCGAGGCGGTGGACGCGACAGCGCTGACCATTGACGTGAATCCCATTCGCGCTTCCCAGATCCTCAATTATGGTCTGTTCCGCCGTGGTAATGAACTCGCAATGCCTGCGACTAACGAAGCGACTAGCGAGGCGTAGTCCTGAGTCTGCGCCGCGGCCCACCACCAGGCGGCCAGGCACGAGCGCTATTTGACTGACAAACTCCCCGTTACGGCGCACCTCAAGCGCCAAGGTGGCAGCGCGCGGCGTCGCCTGAGTCCGGGCGGAATTCGCTGTGTCAGCCAGAGTCACCGTCAATGCGGCACGCGCGGAAAATTCGATCCAGTTAAGCTCTCGCGCCGCCTCGCGTACCTCAATTACGCCAACGCGCGCCGTGTTGCGAGCCTCGGCGAACAGCATCGCGCTGTCACACAGGGTGTTGATCAGCTGCGGAGTGCCGCCGGTATAACGGAATATCTCGCCAATGGTATCCGGCTCAAATAACTCGCGGCTCTCGTTGCCTGCGATTCTGAGCCGGAAGTCAATGTACCCGGGAAGCTGTGCCAGAGTGAGTTGCCCCAACCGCAAGATTTCATGCCGGGGCAGCTCCAGGCCCGACGATGTAAGGGTGCCAAGCGCGTGCGCAAGTTGCTGCTCACCGGCCAGGACGACGAGCGGCGCAGCGGACCAAACGGTAAGGCTTAACAACTCCCGCAGCATGGGGATTGTGCAGCGGTGCGCCTCGTCCACAAGGATCACGACGGCGCGGCCTTGTCCAGACTCTGTGACCACGTACTGTTTTAGTTGCGCCCAGGGTTGGTGCGCTGTGCCCTCTTGAGCCGAGAGCTCAAATTGCTCGGCCAGACTCGACTCCAGCTCCTCGGCGGTAAGATTGGGTTGCTGGACTCGAGCCACGTTTGCCGACCCCTGGGAGTCTCGGGCCAGAGCGTGCAGCAAGGTGGTCTTGCCAACACCCCCCTCACCAAGCAGGCACACCAATTTCTGCCCGCCAGCGACCGCGGCACGCAGGGCCTCGTAAACCATCCCCGTCGCGTCCGTCAGATAGAGGAACTCGGGGTCCGGTCGGAGCCTAAAGGGTAATTTCTTGAGCTTGAACCAGTCGGTGTACATGCCAGTCGAAAACCTCGCAAGCATCATACGCGTCCGCGTGAGCTACCTTGCAATGTGACGGCAGTCACATTCTTGCTCTCGCAATGTAAAGCAAATCGGTCGTTGGGGCCGTGGCGTTACATATACGAGGCTCCGGCTACCATGTTTGCCTACCTTACGCTGCGGGTAGCGTCTCGTAGAGTGGCCGGGTGCTACACCGGACAGTCACCGTTGGGTTGGTCTTGGCGCTGGGCGCGGCCGGATCCGTGTGCCGGGCGGATATCTACGCCTTTACTGATCATTTGGGTACCACGCATTTTACGGATCATCCCACCGATCCGCGATACCAGCTGATTCTACGCACGCCATTGGCGCCGGGGTCGGACACAGCAGGCGCACAATCGATGGATGCCAAGCGGGCCTCGGCCTGGCTGGCCCGCTCAGTGCAATACGACGCGGCCATCACCCGCGCCGCTGGCGAGGCCAAGGTGCCGCCCGAATTGGTGCGCGCGGTTATCGTAGTGGAATCAGGATTTAACCCGCGCGCCGTATCGCGACGCGGAGCCATAGGCCTTATGCAGTTGCTGCCCTCGACGGCGCGGCATTACGGTGCTTTCAATGCGTTTGACCCGGAACAAAATATCCACGCTGGAGCGCATTATCTGGCGGAGTTGATCGCGCGCTATGGCGGTGAAAAGCTCGACCTCGTACTCGCAGCGTATAACGCGGGCGAGGATGCGGTGGAGAAATACGGTCGGCGTATCCCACCTTATAAGGAGACCCAGGCCTACGTGCCCAATGTGTTGAGGATGTATCACGCATTGCGCGCGCAGACGGCAGGGTCGGAACCAGGGACGGAATCATGAAAGCTTCACGGCAGTTTCGCCACTCCACCGGATTTACGCTGCTGGAGCTTTTGGTGGTGATGGTGATCATTGGCTTGCTGGCAGGCTTCGTTGCGCCGCGCTATTTCGCTCAGGTCGGCAAGTCCCAGGTCAAGGCCGCACGTGCACAGATCGACGCGCTCGACAAGGCCCTTGAGCAATACCGTATCGATGTTGGCCACCTGCCGACTACGGAGCAGGGCCTTGCGGCGCTGAATACTCAGCCGTCAGGGGAACAGAACTGGGCGGGACCGTATCTGAAGAAGGAGGTACCCCTGGATCCATGGGGCGCTCCTTATATTTACGCCGAGCCCGGCACACATAATAACGACTACGATTTAACGTCCTATGGCAAAGATGGCCGAGCCGGGGGCACCGGAGAAGCCGCCGACCTGGGAAACTGGTGATCCGTGCGCTTCCGTGTCAAAGCCGTGGCCGGAGCGCAGGACGTGTCCTCCTACGTACTGGACGCGATCGACGAATCTGACGCACGCCGCCAAGTCCTGAACTCGGGCTTGGCTTTTATCTCGATTGCCCGAGAGCGCAGCCTCAAAATTCAGGGTCGCAACTCCCGACTGCAACTGGTGACCTTTAGCCAGGAAATGGTCGCGCTTCTGGACGCTGGTCTGTCGTTGGTGGAATCGCTTGAGACGCTGGGTGAAAAGGAGTCGAGCTCGAGCGCGCGCCGGACGCTCGAGCAGGTAATGACACGGCTGCGCGAAGGGCAGACATTAGGGGCCGCGCTCTCCGAGCACCCTCAGACTTTCCCGACACTCTACGTCGCCACGGTGCGCGCCGCGGAGCGCACCGGTGCGTTGCGCGAGGCACTGTCGCGCTACATAGCCTATCAGCAGCAGGTCGATGTGCTGCGCAAGAGTTTAATCAACGCCTCGATTTATCCTGCGGTGCTGTGCGGAGCCGGACTTTTGGTGGTCGCTTTCCTCATGGGATATGTAGTGCCACGCTTTAGTTCGATCTACGAGGACCTGGGAAGCAATCTGCCGCTCGCTTCCCGATTACTCATGCGCTGGGGCCAGTTTCTGGACGCTCACGGTCTCGCGGTGGCCTTGGGCGCCGGCGGCTTCGTGGCCGGTGCGGTCTACGCCTTTACCCGTCCGGCGGTTCGAGCGGCCATCGGTGCGCGAGTAGCGCGTATCCCAGCTCTTGGAAGGCGCCTGCACGTCTATCAGCTCGCACGACTCTACCGGACGGTTGGCATGCTGCAGCGGGGCGGCACGCCTATGGTTACGGCGATGCGGATGTCCGCGAACCTTTTGTCGGCGAATCTGCAGCCGGCCTTTGCCAGTGCCACTCAGGCCGTTCGTGAAGGTCGCTCGCTGGGCGATGCCATGGAGCAACACGGCCTGACCACACCGGTTGCGGCACGAATGCTAAGGGTCGGCGAGCGCAGCGGAAACTTGGGCGAGATGATGGAGCGGATTGCTTCCTTCTACGACGAAGAGTTGTCGCGCTGGGTCGGGTTGGTCACGCGCCTCATTGAGCCCGCCCTGATGAGCCTGATCGGCGTCGTAATCGGTGTCATCGTCGTGCTGATGTATTTCCCAATCTTCGAGCTTGCGGGGGCCATCCAATGAGTGCGGCCATCGACAGTTCTGAAATATTCGGTCTGGACGAAGCGCTCTTGAGTGCCGCGGTCACCACGACCCAGACCAATGGCGGCTCGACCCTTGATTTCCTTGAAGAGCACTCAGGCCTGGGGCCGGTGGAACTTACCGCGGCGTTGGCGCGTGCGCTTGATTATCGGGTCCTAACGCGCACCGAACTGACTCGATTCGAACCCGCCTTTGATCTGCTTCCTTCCGCGGAGGCGACCCGGCGCCACTGCCTGCTGGCCCGAGGCGAAGGCAGATTGCTGGCCGTCATTGCCGATCCGTTCGATGCGGCCACTCGAAGCTGGCTGGAAGTGCGGGTGCCCCAGCCGCTCGAATGGGTATTGGCACCGCGTGCCGAAATTGCAAGTTACATTACCCGCCACGAGCAGTCACTGCGCGCCCTGGATACCGCAGTGGTCGGTAGCAGCTCGCTCAAGTCGACCACTAGTGGGGTCGATAACCTGTCGCTGGCCTCGATCAGCCAGGATTCCAGCCCGATCGTTAAGCTGGTGCATTCGACTCTATACGACGCCCTGCGTGCCGGAGCCAGCGATGTGCACCTAGAGACTCTCGCCAACGGTCTGGTCGTGCGTTATCGGATCGATGGCGTACTGGTGCAGATGGCGAGTGTCACCGGCGAGGTAGTCGCCGAACAGGTGATCTCGCGTATCAAGGTTATGGCGGAACTTGATATCTCTGAGCGACGGGTGCCTCAGGACGGCAGGTTTAAGGTGGCAATCGACGGTCGTGCCATCGACTTTCGCGTATCGATCATACCGAGCGTGTTTGGCGAGGACGCGGTGCTGCGCATACTCGATAAGCAATCGCTGACAGAGAAGGTGCATGGCTTGACGCTCGATTCGCTGGGCTTTGACAGCGAGACGGTTAGTAGTTTGCGGCGCCTCAGTATTTTGCCGTACGGCATGCTGCTGGTTACCGGACCCACAGGCAGCGGCAAGACCACCACGCTGTACGCAGCCATATCCGAGACGCAGACCGGCAACGACAAGATCGTCACTATCGAAGACCCGGTCGAATATCAGTTGCCAGGGGTATTGCAGATCCCGGTTAATGAGAAGAAGGGCCTGACCTTTGCGCGCGGTTTGCGATCCATATTGCGACACGACCCCGACAAGATCATGGTAGGGGAAATCCGCGATCCGGAGACGGCACAGATCGCGATCCAGTCGGCGCTCACCGGACACCTGGTATTTACGACGGTACACGCAAACAATGTCTTCGACGTCATGGGCCGCTTCGTGCACATGAACGTCGATACCTACAGCTTCGTGGCCGCCCTGAGCGGCATTCTTGCGCAACGTCTGGTGCGCATCGTGTGCGAACAATGCGCTGATTCGTACACGCCCTCGCGCCGTCTGCTCGAGGAGTCCAAGCTCAGCATCGCCGCTCACGCGGCCTATGAATTCCGGGTCGGCCGCGGTTGCCAGCATTGCCGCGGTACCGGCTATCGGGGACGAAAGGCCGTGGGAGAGCTGCTGGTGCTGAACGATGAGATCCGCGAAGCCATCATCGCGCGCGCACCGGTCCGACAGCTCAAGGAGCTGGCGGCGCGCGCAGGCATCCGCCTTATACGCCAGTCCGCTCTAGAGCTGGCGCGACGGGGCGAAACTACACTCGAAGAGGTGAACCGTGTCACCACTTTGGCGTGACGAAATCGGCATTTACGTCGCGCCACACAGACTGGCGTTGACGCGTCTGGCTCGCGGGGTCCGGCCCAAGAGCGTGGGTTCTGCAAGCTGGACGAGCGAACGGATCGCAGACACGCACTGGGGCGCCGCGCTGCGTGCCCTGGACTCATTGCTCGCCACCTCCGACTGGCAGGGCGCCGCTGCACGGATTGTGCTGTCGGATCATTGGGTTCGCTATGCCATGGTGCCGTACGCCGCGGCGTTGAGCGGCGCCGCGGAGCGCCTCACCCATGCTCGTCACGTACTCACCGACATCTACGGAGAAGTCGTCGCCGAGTGGAAGGTCACGCTCGCCAACGGGCGGCCCGGCGCAATGCAGGTGGCTTGCGCCGTGCCGAGCGCGCTCATCGATGAGCTACGCGCGATATTAACGCGCCACAAGATTCCCCTTAAATCCCTGCGCCCTCAGTTGGTCAGCGCCTACAACCACTGGCGCACCCAGCTACCGGATGGTGGGGTGTGGTTTGTGTCTATCGAGCAAGGTTCTCTGTCGGCGGCGCGTTTAGGTCGCGGGGGCTGGGATCGGGTACACAGCGTACGCATTGGCGCCGACTGGACGGTCGAGCTGCGTCGATTGCAGACCTTTGGGCGACTGGCCAGTGTCCAAGCGCAGGAGGGCGGTGTGTACGTCGATGCGCCTGCGGCGTTGCGAATCGCTGCCGGAAGCAGCGGACCGGACCTGGTATGGCTCGATGAGCCCAAGGCAGGGGAAACTACCAACAGCCGCCTTGAATTCATGCGCAGGCATCAGGCATGAGTGCGCCGCGACTTGAACTTGACCTGGCCGGTGGCCGCCCAGCGGGCGGGGTCGCCAGCGCGCTCATCGCCGTCGTGGGCTTACTGTGCCTGACGGGGGCCCTGGTGCAGCGGCACTACACGCAGGAGCAGCGCGCCGGCCTCGAGCTGCGGCGAGCCGCAATTACCGACGCCCGACATCGGGGACGTTCGGCGCAGTCGGTCGCGGGTCTTAATGCTCAGAATGCGGAAAAAACGGTGCACGAATTGGGCACCCCCTGGTCCCAGCTGCTGGGCGAGCTGGAAAACGCGAGCAGCGATACCTCTGGCAACGTCGCACTGCTGTCGATTGAACCTGATCACGCCAAACACCGCGTGCGTGTGATGGCCGAGGCGCGCTCGCTCGAGCTGGCTTTGGCCTATGTGCAGCGGCTCCGCAAAGCACCGGCGCTGCGATTCCCGATGCTCGACAGTCACGAACTGAGGAAAGACGACAAGGATCACCCGGTGCGCTTCCAAGTCTCTGCCGACTGGAGCGATGCCTCATGAGCGCGCCAGCAATCGAAACCGAAGCACGTGGGGAGCTCGAGTCCGCCGCCACAGCGACACGGGCTCCCCTAGCGGTGGCGACGCCGGCGCCGTTGCCAGCAACCACTAGCGTCCCGGCGATGGCCCGCCCGCTACCCGCTTTTGCGATGCCGGTCGGGCGGCCCGTGCGGCTTTCCGCGCTGGCACGCATTGGGCTCGTTGCCAGCCGGGCAATGGCCGAAACCGGCTATCAATTACGGCGCCTGAATACCGCGACACTCGTTGGAAGCGCTGCCGCGGTGATAGCAAGCGTCGTCTTCATCAACAATATTCCTCAACGCGCCGCGGTCAGCTCGCTCAAAAGCGATTTGGTGCGACTGAAGCCCCTGGGTAGTGAAGGCGCGAAGCCGATCTTAATGAGCGCTACGCTGGCATCGCTCCCGTCGCGTGCCGAGGCACCGATGCTCGTCTCTAAGATTCTCGAGCAAGCCCGGGCCGCAGGGGTTGAGTTGCCGCGGGGCCAATATGAATACGTGCCGGCGCGTGAAGGGATGGCGGCGCGATACCGGATGACTTTTCCGGTGCGCGCGGCATACCCGCAGATCCGTCAATTTATGGACCGAACCCTGGTAGCGCTGCCCGCGGTGGCCATAGAGGGCCTGCGCATTGAACGAAAGAACGTGGGCGACAACGGTGTCGATGCGGAGTTGAAGCTTTCCGCTTACGTACGGAGTGATCCTTAAAATGGTTCTCACCACACGCCTGAAGGTTCTGTTTGCCGCCGCGGCCGCAGTGGGTGTTTACATATTGGCGTCGAGCCCGGATTCGCCGACCACCGCCGTCGTGGCTGAAGTCTCCCCGGGAGTGAGAGCCCAGCCCATGGCCTCGGCGGGGAGTGTGCGCCACGACACAGGATACTCCCTGACTCGCCTAGCCCATCGTGTGAGCGAGGGCAAGGCCGTGGAGGCTCTGTTTCATACACAATCCTGGTACGTAGCGCCCCCGGCGCCGCCCCCGGCACCAGTGGTTGTAGTCAAGCCTCCGCCCCCGACGGCCCCACCGCTGCCATTTACTGTGATGGGCCGCTACGCCCATCCGGGCGATCGCACCGTATATTTCCTGACGCGCGACGATCGCGTGTTTGATGTCCATATCGGCGACACCATCGACAATATCTACAGCGTGGACGGCACGGCCAACGGCCAGTTGCTGCTCACCTACAAGCCCCTGAACATTCAGCAAAGCCTGCCCTTGGGAGACTCACCTTGAACCGTAGTTTTGGCAGGATCGGCGTCGCACTGGCGTTCGCGGTGCTCGGGGTCGCGTGCGCGACCACCAAACTGCACAAGGAAGGCCTTGCGGATTTCGATCATGGGCGGTACGAAGTGGGCCTGCAGAAATTGGAGCAAGCCGCTGCCGCCGATCCCACCAACTTGACCTACAAGCTGGACGTTAAGAGCCGTCACGCCGAAGCGATACAGAAACTAATTTCGGCGGGGGATACGGCGCGCGCTACCGGAGATCTGGATGCCGCAACCCAGGCCTACCAACGGGTGCTGATAATCGAAAGCACGCAGAGCCGTGCCACCAAGGCCCTCGCTGGGGTCGAAGCCGATCGTCGGCATGCTCAGACATTCGCTATGGCCCAACAGGACATTAAAGACGGGAACGTCGATCTGGCCGACGCGCGTCTGAGCGGAGTCCTTTCAGAAGATCCGGGCTACTCTGCTGCCAGCGCGTTGCGCGCTAAGCTCGCCGCCGAGCGCGGTCCAGTGATGTTGACGCCGAAATTGCGCACCCGTGACAACCGGCCGGTGACGCTGCAATTCCGCGACGCCCAGACCAAGATGGTTTTCGAAGTGCTCTCGCGCCAGACTGGCATCAATTTCATCTTTGACAAAGACATCAAGAGTGACGGCAAGACGACCATCTACGTCCAGGATGTGCCCATCGAGCAAGCGATCGACCTTGTACTGGGGCAGAACCAGCTCGCGCGCCAGATTCTTTCCGACAACATGGTGTTGATCTATCCAAACACTTCCGCCAAGCAAAAGGATTACCAGGACCAGATTGTTAAGACCTTCTACCTCAATACCGCAACCCCGAAGGACGTCGAGGGTCTGCTCAAAACAGTGCTGAACGCAGACACGCTGGTCGTCAACGAGCGCGCCAACGCCATCGTGATGCGGGACACACCTGAGAATATCCGCATGGCGGAAAAGCTCGTTGAATCGATCGACATTGCCGAACCCGAAGTCATGATGGAGGTGGAGATTCTGGAAATTTCGCGCGGCAAGATGCAGCAACTGGGCATTACCTACCCACACACCGCGACCCTGAGCATGACCTCGCCCGGCACCGGTTCGAGTTTCACGCTCAATGATCTAAAGAATCAAAATTCGAACACTATCACCGTGACGCCCCTGAGCGTAACGCTCGACGCTTTGAAGACCAGCAGCGCCGCCAACCTGCTGGCCAGCCCGCGCATTCGAGCCCGCAACAAGGAAAAGGCGCGTGTGTTGATTGGCAGTAAGGTGCCGGTGATCACAACCGCGGCGACTGCTTCAGGCAACGGCGGCATCGTCTCAAATACTCAGGTGCAGTACCTGGACGTCGGTTTGACGCTCGAGGTCGAACCGCAAATCTACTCGGATAACGATGTCGGCATTGGCATTAACCTGGTGGTTAGTTCGATTGCCAATACCGTGAAAGTCGGCGACACGATCGCCTATGAGCTCCGCAACCGCAACGCCACGACCAAACTGCAGCTCAAAGACGGCGAGACGCAAATTCTCGCCGGGTTGATCAATGACACCGAGAGCCGTAGTGCGACAAGTGTCCCCGGACTGGGGGATATCCCACTGATCGGACGGCTCTTCAGTAACAACAATACGCAGCGGGATAAATCGGAATTAGTGATGTCCATTACCCCGCACGTCATACGTGCCAAGGCGCGTCCGCCCGGTGAAACCACGGAGTTCTGGTATGGCACCGAGTCGCGCAGCGGCCTTGAGCCGCTGCGCACCTCGAGCACTCCTGCCGCGCATGCACAGCGCACCGGCGCCGTCAACGGAAGCGGTACGGCTGTTGCGAGCACTGTAAGCACGAGCGCGGCGCCGGCAGGCGGAGAAGCCGCTCACGCCCCCGTCGATGTCAGCACCACGGGCTCGGAAACCGTCGTCGGGGTGGCGAGCGCTGTCGGCGGAAGTAGTACACCTGGGGCTCCCTCCGCGAGACTGGCGGCGTTGCAGGGCATTACTGAGGTGCCCTCCGGTAAGCCGACTGAGAGTGACGGTCCGGTGCCACATCTGACGGCGACGCTGGTTGGGCCCAACGATATCAAGGTGGGCGATGAGTTCACGGTCACGCTGCAGCTGCAGAGCGACCAAAATTTCAGCAAGGCACGCTCGCAACTGCGTTTTGACGGCGCGGCGTTTCAGCTCTTGTCGGGCGATCCGGGCGGCATGGTTCCAGGCTCGGCCGGAGCGAAGGTCATCGGTCGTTCGGGCGGTGCGCAGCTGGACGTGACCGTACCTGCGGGCGAATCCATGTCCGGGAGTGGTGAGTTCATGGTGCTCAAGTTCAAAGCGCTGCAGGCACGGCCGCAGACGGCCATTGCTGCTCAGGTCACGGTCAGCGGTGCGAGCGGGGCAATAATGGCCAACAGCACGCCCACCCCACTGACAATGGCCGTGACCAACTAGACTCATCGAGATTCCCAGGCCGTGCTCCCACGCAAGCGTCACGCGGGCTTTACTCTGATCGAGCTGGTGATCACAGTCGCCATTGTCGGTCTTTTGGCGAGTGCGGCGGCGCCGCTGGCGAGTATGGCAATTCAGCGCGAGAAGGAAAGCGAATTGCGAGTGGCGCTCCGGGAGATCCGAAGCGCCATCGACGCGTACAAGGAAGCGGCGGATCAGGGACGCATCATGGTCCCGGCCGACGCTTCGCGCTATCCGCCGGATCTTAAATCCTTATATGCGGGCGTGGAGGATGCAACCAAACCTGAGAAGACACTGATCTATTTTCTGCGGCGGCTTCCGCGAGATCCTTTCTTTCCCGACGGCTCGGCGGCCGCGGAGGAAACCTGGGGCCTGCGCAGCTACGCAAGCCCACAGGAGAGCCCGCAGGCCGGCGAGGACGTATATGACGTATTTTCGCTGGATAAAAGCAAGGGACTCAACGGAGTGCCTCATCGTGACTGGTAAGCACTGCACGCGCGGCTTTACGCTGATCGAACTGCTGGTGGTCATGACCATCATCGCGGTGTTACTCACCATCGCGGTGCCGCGTTACTTCCACACGCTGGATCGCTCGCGTGAAACGGTATTGCATCAGGACCTGAGCGTCCTACGCGAAGCCATCGACAAGCATTTCGGAGATTACGGGCAATACCCCGATTCGCTCACCGCGTTGGTGGAGCGCCATTACATCCGCGCGGTTCCGGTGGATCCGATGACCAAGGCGGCCGACAGCTGGCAGATGGTGGTGTCGGAGGATGAAGATCACCCCGGAATTCGCGACGTGCACAGCGCCGCGGAAGGTAAGGGTAGCGACGGCTTGCCCTACCGGGAGTGGTAGCCCGTGCTCGCGCGCCAGGCCGGCTTTACTTACCTCGGCTTGTTGTTCGCCATCGCGGTGCTTGGCATCACTCTGGCAAGTGTCGGTGTGATGTGGAGCACGCAAATCCGGCGTGAAAAGGAGGCTGAGCTGCTGTGGATCGGCGACCAGTATCGTATGGCCATCGGCCAGTACTTTGCCACGGGAGGACAATATCCGGTGCAACTCGCTGATCTGCTCGAGGACAAGCGCTTTCCGCAGACACGCCGTTACCTGCGCAAGCTCTTCGCAGATCCAATGACGGGGCAGGCGGATTGGCAACTGATCCCAGCAGCGGGCACCGGCATTATGGGTATCGCCAGCAGTTCGCAGGCTAAGCCCATCAAAGTGGCAGGATTTGCGATACGCGACGCGTCCTTTCAGGACGCTGAATGCTACTGTGACTGGAAATTCGTGTACACGGGGCGCTACAGGCGCGCTCCTCCGGTAGCTGTTCCTGCCGGCGCGAGATGAGCCGCACCGCATATGTTTGACATTATCCGAGGCGCAAGAAAGATGTCCGTGCACCGTAAGTCGATCTGCGCGCTGTTTTTGAGCTTTGGCGCCACTCTGCAGCTTTCGTACGCCCAGACCGTGGCGCCTGCTGCCGGGCCACCGGCCGACAGCGCGCCGGTAGATCCGGCGGCCGGCAGCTATAGCGTGGGGCTTTATTTTGGCAGCCAGCTGCACACTTCAGGTCTGAACACGACACTGTCCGTCGAGCAGCTTGAGCGGGGTTTGCGCGATGGGCTGGCGGGGAAGGCGCCCACGGATGAAGACAAGAATCGCATGTCGCAGATGTTGCACGATGGACGCGAGAGCGTGGCCGCCCAGAACCGGGCGCAGGCGCGCGATTTCCTCGCGCAGAATGGCAAAGTCAATGGCGTCTTGACTACCGCTTCCGGGATGCAGTACACGGTCATCAAGCCCGGCGAAGGTAGTGCGCCCAAGAGCACCGATCGGGTCACGGTGCATTATCGCGGACGACTGCTCGACGGTACGCAGTTCGACAGTTCCGATGCCCATCCGATTCCCGCCACGTTTCGCCTCAATGGCGGCGTTATCAAGGGTTGGCAGGAGGCACTGCTGCTCATGAAACCGGGCGCCCAAATGCGTGCGTTCGTGCCACCGGACCTGGCGTACGGGGACGCCGCGCGGCCGGGCATCCCGCCTGGATCGCTGCTGGTATTTGATCTTGAGCTGGTCAAGATCGAGCCGCCCGACGCCGCGCCGTTGCAAGGCCCGCTGTCCAAGGGTGCGGGCCCTGCGGCGACAAAAAAGGCTGCTCCGCAAAAATAACCGGGCACTGGCCCGCGCCGAACTCAGAAGCGCCGGAAGTTCGTAGCGGCGGCGGTGGCGCCGTGACGGAACGGGGCGCTGCGCGCACACACCGGTCAGTAGACATATTTTTAAACTACGGTGTTCTACCCGGCAATTCGCCGGTGTCTGCCCACTATGGCACAGGCCGCAGGTTGAGCATTCTTCACCCGACGGAGTGGGTTTAACGCGGGAGCAACGAATCCGCCAGGGAGGGTCTTCAGCCTCCGCGGGAATACATGGCTGGAAATACTAGGCATGCACAGAAAAAGATCATTCAAGTTCAGCGCGACCCGCACTCGGTGTGCCGATCTGCTCGTCTGTGTCGCGACGGCGGGCAAAAAAGAATTCCAAACCTTGCAAGTACTGAGCGCCGCGCGCGCTGAAAGTTCCGGACGGAGGCTCTATGTCTAGCACAAGATTTTTCTGGAGCGGCATCGCCGCAGCGCTTTGGGCGGTGATGGCGCTGCCCGCCGGTGCGCAGTCATTCCGGGTGCAGTGTCCGCAGTTCACGGCCCTACATCCGAACCCCGCTGCGGCCAGCACCCTGGCCGCGATCAGCGCCGCGGGACCCGGAGCCAGCTACGAGTCGGTATTTCCAGGGCATATCAAGTGCCAGCAGCTTTCCGGTGGCGATGGTTTCGCCACCATGGCCGATGGCACGCAGACGTATCTTTTCGCCTTCGGCCCGCTGTCGGGGCTAGCCAACATCGTCAAGGGCCTGCCGGGCACGGTGCTTAATACTGAATTCAACCAGAGCAACCTTGATTCGGGCGGCAATGTCCTCGACGTCGTCAAGATCGGCGCGCCTTACCCGGACTACCCCTTCAATGGGGCGATCGGTCTGGTGCCCGATTCCAGTAACGCCAAAGTCGGCTCGGTGACACTGGCCCTTAGCCCGACCACCGATCTACCCCTGGCCGGTACCGGATACCAGGTCGGGGAGCAGTTGGTGTTTTCCAATGGCGGTGGTTCCGGCGCCGCGGCGCACATCTCGCAGGTGGGCCCAGGCGGAGCCATCCGGACGATCGTGATCGATACGGGTGGAGGCAGCTATTTTTCAGCGCCGACGGTGACCTTCGCGGGTCCCGGCTCCGGCGCACAGCCGTTGGCGAATTTGGTGGCGTTGGATGGCGGCCTAACCGGTCACGTCGATCCGCGTCTGATCATGGACGTCGGCGTCCTCAACGGCAACGAGTCGGCACCGATGATCGCCATCGACGAGGACGACGAGCTGTTCCTGACGCTGACCAACGTCGGCATGGTGATGCGGCCCGACCTGTTCGAGCAGCACACGGTGCACTTTCACGGTTACCCGAATGCCTCGGCGTTTTACGACGGCGTTCCGGATGCCTCAGTAGCTATCAACATCGGCGGCAGCTTCACCTACTACTACCTGGCACCCGAGGCGGGCACTTACATGTGGCACTGCCATATCTCGCCGCCCGAGCATCTGCAGATGGGCATGGTCGGCCAGCTGTATGTCCGGCCGCGTCAGAACACGGTGACCGCGGGCGCCAACTTACGGGACCATGTCGTGGCCGACCAGTCGAGCCTGGCCAAGAAGTGCGGCACGGGCGACCTGTTCTGTTCGGTGCAGGCGCCTCCGGTTCCCGTGACCCCGGCGTTACGTGTGGCGGGCCAGATGTACGCCTATGACGACGGCGATGGGTCCACGGCCTACGACGTCGAGTACCCGATCCAGATGCACGGCTTTGATCCGAATTTCCACTTCGTCGGCATGACCTTCAATCCGGAGTCATTCGCCGACAACAAGGACAAGTACTTCCTGCTCAACGGCCGCAGTTACCCGGACACGATCAACGCGAAACCGATGAGCACGCAGGCGACCGACGGCGTGGCGCGGTATTCGCAACCTGTGCCCACTCTTATCAACATTCCGCTGGGTGGCAAGGCCTTGCTGCGGTTCTCAGACCTCAACGTCACCGAGTACCACACCCTGGCGTCGCTGGGAATCCGCATGCACGTGGTCGGCTACAACGCCCGCCTGCTGCGCGACCAGGACGGCAACAACACCGACTACATGACCAATTCAATCACTCTGGCCGGCGGTGAGTCGGTCGACGTGATACTCGATGCGAGCGGCTATGCCGCGGGGCAGACGTTCTATCTGTACACGCCGCAATTGGACCACCTGTCGAACGACGCGGAAAACTTCGGCGGCATGATGACCGAAGTCCACGTCCTCGCCTGCGGCCCGGCGAATTTCGACAAAGACACTAAGAAGTGCACCCCTTAGGAGAGCAGCGATGCGCGACCAGAAATTCAGATTTGAGCATGCACTGCGCGGCGCTGCGCTTGCTTGTGCTTCGCTGCTCGCCTGCGCGGCTCACGCCGCGGCGCCGGGCATCATGGGTACGGGTGGAGCGGACGCCAGTTTCGATTTGGCGGCGACTGCGGCCTACACCACGCAACCGGATGGCGCGAGCATTTACACCTGGGGTTACGGCTGTAATTCCGCGCCCAGCTCGACGCAGTTCAAACCAGACGCGATCACGACCGGCTTTTGCCCCGCTGGCAGCATGCAGTTGCCCGGACCGACGCTGATCGTGCATGTCGGCGATACGGTCACGGTGACGCTCCACAACAACCTCCCGAAGGCCGCCGGCAACACCTCAATCTTGTTTCCCGGCTTTACGATGCTGGCCGCAGTTGACGGCACGCCCGGCGTGCTGGCGCAGGAAGCCGCGCATGGTGGAACGGTGACCTACAGTTTTGTGGCCGACACCGAAGGCACGCACTCCTACTACAGCGGCACCCAGGGCGACCTACAGGTCGAGATGGGCATGTATGGCGCGCTGATTGTGCTGCCGACGGCGATTCCGGCCAATTGCGTGACCGGCGACCGGGCCGCGAACAATAGTGCGGCGAGAGCGGCTCACGGCCAGGACACCTTCCGGCTGGCCGAGGCAGCATTCAGCAACCCACAGGCTTGCTACGATCGCGAGTACCTGTTTCAGTTTTCCGAGATGGACGCGGCGATCCACCAGCAGGTGGAGGCGCAGTCACTGTCGGCCGCCGGACTGGCCTGCAATATGCCCACCGGCTGCCTGAATGTCGTGACGGAGCCTTATCACCCCGAGTACTTCATGATCAATGGGCGCTCCATGCCCGATGACATGGACCGCAATTACGCGAGCCAGTACCCGCATCAGCCGTACAACGGCAACCCGCACATGCATCCCGGGGAGCTGACCCTGGTGCGCATCATCGGCCAGGGACGCATGGAGCATCCCTTTCACGAGCATGCGAACCACGTACGCGTTCTTGCTCGCGACGGCAATCTGCTGCTCAACACCGCGACCCACCTGGCCGGTCCGCTGCTGTTCACCACGACCACCACTCCCGGCATGACTTTGGACGGATTGTTCGAGTTCACGGGCAAGGGCCTGAATTGGGACATGTACGGCCACCACGCGGCGGATGGCACAAACGCTGCCGTCCAGGATTCGGGCTGTGCTTCCACCGATGTAAACGGCTACAACAATATTCCCTCCGCTACCAACTACTACGAGTGGTGTGGTGATCATGACAAGGCGCTCGAGGCGCATCCCTTCGGCAACGTGGGCAGCGGCGGTCCCGTGACATTGCCCGATCCGAACATCCTGGCCAACGGTGCCTGGTACGGCGGCAGTCCTTACCTCGGTCCGGATGCCACCGGTCGCGCAGTTGGATCGACTCCGATCCCGCCGTCAGGAACCGTCGCCAACGATCCGGGCGTCGAGGCCGGATTCGCCTACATGTGGCATTCACATAACGAGCGCGAGATCACAACCAACAACATCTTCCCTGGCGGGATGATGATGATGATGCTCGTTGATCCCTGGGTCTACACGATCAACGAAGCGAACTGAAGTGAGGAGAATGTTAATGAGCTCCAAGTATTCGAAGCCGTCCCTGCTGAAAACCAGCATTGCGGCCTCCGTTCTCCTGCTGGCCTGCGGCGCCGCTGGTGTCGCAGCGGCGGCCGACCCATCCGTGAATTTACGGGCGGAGTCTCTGAGCGCCGCATTGCCCGACGGGCAATCCGTGCCCATGTGGGGTTACGTCTGCTCCGACGCAGGCTCCAACGGTGCGACTTGCAGCACCGCTAAGGATCCGGCAGTTATTACAGCGACAAGCTGGGCGCCGCCGGTTATTCGGGTGCCGGCCGGCACCAACCTCACCATCAATCTGACCAACCATCTTAATTTCGCGGCCTATTCCGCGCCGACGTCGCTGGTGATCGTAGGCCAGGTGGGTGGTGGCCTTGGCACCGACCGCGCGATGTTCGCAAATCCCGTACCCCATTCGCCACAGGGCACGACGTGGCCTGGCACCATTGGGAGTGCCGACCCCTCGAGCTGTCTGCCTGGCGGTGATCCGGGCGCCGCGGGCACTTTCTGCCCGCCCGATCAGCCCGCACGCGTGCGTTCGATGGCCACCGAGGTGGCGCCGGTCGCCGTGTCCGTGCTGACCGGGACCAATTTGACCTGGAACAATCTGCAGCCTGGAACCTACCTGATCGAGTCGGGCACCGAACCCTCGATCCAAGGTGCCATGGGTCTGTACGGCATGTTGATCGTGACCGAAGCACCCACCGCTGGCGGCGTGGCGCAGGCCTACGGAAGTCTGTATGACTCCGATGTCCCGCTGCTGTTGAGCGAAATTGACCCGGTACAGAACCGTGAGGTGGCGCAGGTCGTCAACAACACGGGATTCTCGGATGCGACCGTATGGAAGGGTCAGCCCGGCCAGTGCGGCGATGTGAACGCCCCGGCCACAGCTCACACCTGCTTGCCGCCGGCCGTCAATTATTCTCCGACCTACTACCTGATCAACGGCGTCGCGTTTGATCGGACCAATCTTAATCCGGCCTCCTCGAGCCTGAACGTGCCGGCCACCGGCACGCAGGCCAACGTATTGTTGCGCCTGGTCAACGCCGGTCTGCGCATGCACGTGCCCTCGGTCGTGGGCGCCAAGATGACGCTCCTGGCCGAGGACGGCAATGCGGTCAGGGGCAGTCGGGTTCAAAATGAAGTGTTCATGGCTGCGGGCAAGACCTATGACGTGAGCATCCAGCCGAAGCAATCGGCCGGGGTCTACGCACCCGCCACCTACCCGATCTTCGATCGCGCACTGAGCCTTTCGACTTCCAACCAGCGTGACGGCGGCATGCAGGCGTACATAAACGTCGCTGGCGGCGCCCCCGCAGGTCAGGTGGGCTCTTCATCCGGTTCGGGCACGGCATTAAGTGCACTGGACAAGACCTACTACTGCGTCGCCGGAAGCACGCTTTCCATCTCGGATCTCAGCAAAGGCCTGTTGGCCGGCGCGGTCGGCGCCAACGGTGTGGCATTCACAGGATCCACTGGTGCAGTCACAGCGACCAACCTCTCGCTCGAGGCCAATGGGACATTCAGCTACGCGGCTCCGGCGGGAAGCTGCGCCGGCACATTCACCTACTCGGTCAATAACCTCCAGCCCCATACGGCGACGATCAAGCAGTGCGACTCCGGCAACCAGGATGCGGGCTGCGTACTGGCCACCACGCCGCACGTGTCCCCGATCATCTTCAAGAGTGACGTGGCCACCGTCTACGCGTCCAAGCCACCCGGCGTGTTTGCGGGTGTGACCAACTACAACCAACAGCTCCAGCTCACGGCCGCCACGCCCGCTCCCGGCCCGGTCACGGTCAATCCCGACGGATCGTTCATTGCCGGCAATGGCGGCGCGACTGCGGCCATTTGCACCGCGGCCGGAACCGCAGGGCTGAACATCAGTGATTTGCCCGCGGGTTCCAAATGCATCAGTTTCGACTATCAGATCAACACTGCCCAGGGTGCGAGCAGCAACGTGGCCCAGGCCTACGTGGCCTTTAAGCCGTCCTCGGGACTGGTCGTGAAGCTCCTTGATGCGGTCAACAAGGTTCAGGTTACCAATGACTACCGCTGGATCATCGAGGAGGACAAGACTTTCTACGTGGATCCAAAGTGCCAGATCAACAACGCCACTGGACCGCGGCTGGACTCGCGCGGCCAGGCCTGCCCACCCCTGCCCGTGGAGAGCCTGGCGTATAACTTCCACACTTCCTTTATGCCAGTCGTCGCACAGGGCTGCGTCGGCTCTATCTCTTGCGAGTTGGGTCAAACAAGAGGCGGAACTCCGGTCGCTTGTGATGTGGGCAACGGCGCCTGCGAAGACACCAACGCACAGAAGACGCCGCTGGATCCGGCCAGCGTCTACCTTGATCCAAACAAGCGCTATTTCATCTCGGTGCTGCCGGGCGATGGTGTGAATACGACCATTGGGGGGGCCGGTGGGCCCATGCAGGTCAACCCCAGCTGTAATCCGAATACCACAACCTGCGCGATGCGCACTTTCGACATCGCCAAGGATTGCGGACCGTACAATCCGAGCGACCCGCGCTGGATTCCTGGCAACACGGGTGATGCCAACGGAAATAACACTGGACTTTGCGGCCATGAAATGGGTGGCGCGCAGATCGCTCTCGCCCCCACCGCAGGTAACCGTCCGCAAGTCAACATCGTGCTGCAGGAACTACCTTTGCCGACGGCCAAGCTCTCGGTATTCGTTTTCGAAGACGACTTCCCCCTCAACGGCGAGAATGACGCCGGCGGTGGCGTGGACGTGCTGGCGCCGAACGAGCCCGGGCTGGGTGGCTTCGAAATAAAGCTGTTCGACCAGGCGGGCGGGCTCGGCGATAACACCGGCCAACCCACCTACGATGAATTCAACCAGCCCCTGTCCAATTCGCTCGCAGGATACATCGATCCGCAAACCGGGCTCGATGCCTGCCCGATCACGGTGCGCCAGGATGCTCCTGCCGGCCACAACCTGGTGGGCATGATCCCGACCTGCCCGATGTTTGAATCGGACGGCAAGACCCCCTCGCCACTGGTCGGCCAGGCAGTCATCGCGAATCTTTATGCCGGTCTGTACGAAGTGCAGGCGTATCCGGCCGCTGATCGCATTGCGCGCGGTGAGCAATGGCTGCAGACCAACACGCTCGATGGCGGCGCGGCGCACGAGGCGTTCCTCAAGCCCAACGAACCGGGCTACTTCCAGGAGTTTGGTCCGGGCGGCTGGCACGTCTCGATCGGCTTTGCCAATCCGAAGATCATCAACGCCCGCAAGGACTTGTACTGCGCCAGTGCGCTCAACAATCTCGGTCCCTGCAACCACACGCTCACAGTGCACGTGATGAACAACCACATGAGCCGTGCACCGGACGAGCGCACCTTTAGCACCAACAGTTACGACAACTACGGCTTTACCACCTGCTACGCGTCAGTAGGACCGGCCGACGCCGAGGATTTTGCGCTCGGTACCTGCGATGCCAATGGCACCGTGACCTTCAACAACATGCCCAACGGCACATTCAAGATTGCCGTGTTCGACCAGTGGAACGACATCGTCCTGGACGGCTTGGTCGGCTCCATCACGATCAACGGTGATACCGACAAGAATTACCCGGCCACGCAGTGGCGCACCAATCTGTCGACGCACACGTACATTGACACCAACCGTGACGGCTTGCCTGAGGACGGGGAGCCCGGTCTGGCGCTGGTCAGCACCAACATCCGCTACCGCGACGGCAGCTTTGGTTTCTTCAACAACACCGATCTGAACGGCGATGCCGGCTTTAACGAGGTGTTTCCATTCATGAACTGGCTGGTGGTCGAAACCACCTCCACGCGCTTCAAGCCTGAAGCCACCCACACCGTGTATGACGCGGGTGGCGCAGTCGACGGCACCACGGGCGGTGGCTCTTCGACGATTGCGGCTAACTTGGCCAATACGATCGAGCGCGCCGGCACCAGCCTGCCGACCAGCTTGCGCTTAGGTGGCGCCGTGTACTGCGCGGACGCCGACTGCAGCGCGCAGGCCGGTAACTCTTTGCCCGCCTCGGGGCCGGTGGGCCCGGCAAGTGGACTCTCTAGTGGCGCCATCGTGCGCCCCGAACCCTGGGGTAACACCCAGGGCTGGCAAGGAATGCTGGGCCAGAACAGTTTCATGGAATTTGCGATGAGGCCGTTCGCGGAAGGCGAAAACGGCGGCATCCAGGGCCACGTGATCTACGCTTCGACGCGTCCCTTCGACGACCCTTCGCTGCTTTTGCAGCTCAGCTGGGCCCCGGGCGTCGCGCACGTCAAGCTTAATCTGTACAGCAAGACTACCGATGAGAACGGCAACGATCATCTGACGCTGGTGGACACCACCACGACCACCAGCTGGGACGACTGGGCTCAGGGCTTTCACCTCGCGGCTGACGGCGTCACCAAGGTCCCGAACATGAACTGCCCGGGGCAGGACCCCACCAGCCCGTTCTTTCAGACTCTCAAGGGCAGTAAACAGTGGCTTGATCCGAACAAGACGGCGTTGCCGAGCGACTCGCAGTACAAGTGCTTCGACGGCTGGTCGCAGCTCAACCAGGTGCAGCCCGCGCCGTACGACGGCATGTACTCTTTCCCGAGCGTGACCAAGACCGATCCGGTCACGGGGCGTGCTGCGGGCACGAACTGCACCGCCTGCGTCAATAATCCCGACGCGTCCGATTCGTTCCGCCACAACACCCCGATGTTGCCGGCCGGCACGTACGTGGTCGAAGTCGTGGTGCCGCCGGGCTACGAACTGGTCAAGGAAGAGGACAAGAACATCCTGCTGGGCGATGTCTACATCGCCCCGGTGACGCAGCAGTTTGCAGGTTTCGGCAACATTTACATCATGCCTGACCAGGCGGCCGTCAATTCCCATTACAACCCGAATAACCCGGGTAATCTGAACCTGACCACGAACCTCGGCGCTTCGCCGCGCCACGAGGGCGACACTGGAAGCGTCGAAACCTTCTGGCCCTGTGTGGGTGCGGAGCGCATCGTTCCGGACCTGAACAGCCTGTTCCCGGGTGCCGGCCAGGCCGCGCCCTTCGCGGGCGCCAAGCGACGGCTGTGCGATCGCAAGGAAGTGGTGCTGACCGACCAAGCCTCGGTGCTGGCCAAGTTTTACGTGTTCAGCTCAACGCACATTGCCGCCCATTTTACGGGCACGATCACCAACGATTTCGCCTCGGAGTTCGATCCGTTCTCACCGCAGTTCGGCGAGAAGTTCAGCCCGCCGAACCTCCCCGTGGCGTTGCGTGACTTTAACGGCAACGAGGTGGCGCGCGTGTACGGTGACCAGTGGGGTTCCTATAACGGCCTGTACTTCTCCTCGTGGAGCGTGAATCCGCCGAACCCGACAGGGTACGCGCCACAGATGGCCACCTCCTGCATGAACGATCCGGGCCCGATACCGGATCCGGTTACCGGCGTCATGATCACCGATCCGGCGTACAACCCGGCGTACAGCGATTTCTGCTACGAGTGGTCCTTCATGCCCGGCCAGACCGGTTACATGGACACGCCGGTGGTCCCGACCCAGGCGTTCGCGAACGGCTATAACCTGCCCGATAGCGAATATCCTGATCAGACGCCCGCAATCGCGAGCGTCGTCAACAGCAATCTCTCATCGCCCCAGGGTCCGTGGGTGAGCTCCGGTACCGCCGGCACGCCCGGCTCAGTGTCATTGGCGATCTCTTCGGTCTCGCCTGGCGACAACATCAGCCTGGTCCAGGTCGGAGCCACCAACCTTATTGGCGGCACGATTACGTGCTCAGGTCTCGTCTGCAACAGCGGCGCCGGACAGTTCGCACGCAATATCTTCATGGCCGCCGCCGTGCAGGCGAGCATCAACGCCCGCACAGGGATCACGGGCTATACGGCCACGCGCCCGAATCTCTCCTCGACCACGGTGGTCATTACCGCGCCGCTGAACGTAACTGATGGCACGCTGCTCAAGATCACACAGTTCGGTGTAGCGATTTCGCCCGCAACGGTGGTTTCGCCCACTGTGTACACGACGGCTTTCGGGGGTGCCCTGGGCGGCCCGCCCGTGGCCTTGGGGCTCACCATCAAGGCTCTGGGCGATAAAGTCGTACAGAACCCGAATTTCTCTGGTCCTAACGCGAGCGCAGCACCCTACAACCAAAAGACCATTACCCGGCATTACGGCTTCGGCAATGCGCCCGGCACCGTTACGGTTGGCGGTATACCGCTCACTGGCGTCATCTGGAGTGACACGGTCATCACCGGCACCGTGAACCCCGCCGGCGTGCCCGCTTGCACCGTGCAGCAAAAGGACGCATTCGCCGCGAAATGCGGCGAGCTGCTGATTACTGCGGCCAATGGCAAACAATCGATAGATTCGGTCACGGTGACGATCGACGGCTCGCTGCCGTGGATCGTGAGCGCGCCCACAGTGGCCGGCCAGACGGGGGTCACTGCACCTACCGGCAAGACGGTCAAGGACTACTCCACCAATTTCGGACGCATGGGCGTGAGCCCGATCCAGACCGCCATCGACAGCGCCTCACCGGGCGACCTGATCATCGTGCAGCCGGGCGTGTACCGCGAAAACCTGCTGATGTGGAAGCCGGTGCGCATACAAGGCGTCGGCGCGGCCTCGGTAACAGTGAATGCCGACGCACATCCGGCCGGCAAGATGGACCAGTGGCGCCGGCAGGTGAATTGCGTATTCGGCCTGACCCTGGATGGCGCGACGAATCCGAACAATGGCAGCTATCCGGGCTTCGATCCGAACAATAAGCTGTACTCGTGCCCGAATGAGATGTTCATGCGCGCCGATCGCATTCCCTTCGAAGCGCTCATCGGCTGGGACGCCGCCGGAAATGGCAACCTGGCCCAGGTCCTGCAGGAACCTACACTGATGGGTGCCTACGAAGGCGCCGGCGTCACGGTGCTTGGCCGCGGCATGCGCGCCCCGTCTTGCGCCGACCGCATCTTCGGGGCCAATTGTCGGGATCTCTGGGGCGTAAACGCTACCGGCGGACCGGGCGCCTTTACGAACGGCAGCGTGTACCTCAATGCCGGCACCGCCGATTGCACGGCGAGCCCGTCTAATAGCGCTGGAACCGACTACGGTACGAGCAATTACCTCTGCAACCCGTCGCGCATTGACGGACTCTCGGTCATCAACAGCTCCCAGGGTGGCGGCGGTATCTTCATTCACGGCTGGAATCACAATCTGGAAGTGGCGAATACACGCATCTCGGGCAACATGGGCACGCTGGCCGGCGGCATCAATCTCGGGAACGGTGAGACGCCGGATTCCTACATCAATGATGGCGTAGAGTGCGGTCCCGCGCTGACTGGCGGAAATGCGGTGATGCCATGCCCGCCGATTCCGTATCGCTCGACAAACGGGACCAGCTACGGCTCAATCTCAAACGCGGCGATCCCTTTTCAGTGGAACACGAAGGTCCGCATCCACCACAACATGATCTACAACAACGCGTCCATTGGCGATGCGCTGTTCTCCGGTACCCCAGCGGGCGCGGGCGCGATTACGATCAGTGCGGGCGCGGATGACTACCAAATCGACCACAACTGGATCGCCGGCAATATGAGCGTGGGCGACGGCGGTGGCGTGCAGCACCTGGGCCTGAGCTTCAATGCCAACATCAACCACAACTATATCCTTTTCAACGAGAGCACCAACCCGACACTGCCGACCAACGGTGGCGGCCTCATCATCGAGGGCGCCAACCTGGATCGCCAGCTTAATGGCCAGGAGTGCGGCAGCACGACCGACCAGGACTGTCCGCCGGGGCTGGGCGAAGGCGCCGGTTTCTCCACCGTAATTGACAGCAACCTGATCCTCGGCAACAGCGCCGAGAGCGGAAGCGGCGGCGGCGTGCGCATTCAGCAGGTCAATGGTTCGGACGTGATCGCGTTCCCGGCTGGACCGGATCCGCACGGCAGCCCTGGCGCTACGCCGGGCTGGTACGACGTGACGATGACCAACAACATCATCGTCAACAACGTGGCCGGCTGGGACGGGGCGGGCATATCGCTGCAGGACGCCCTAAAGGTGACGTTCATCAACAATACCGTGGCATCGAACGACACGACGGCCTCGGCCGGCGCGCTCTTTAAGACGCTGGGCGCAATCAACGCGGCCTCCGCACCGCCGGGATGCGATGCGCAGACCGACCCGACGCTGCCGCAGGATCCGAGCTGCACCGGCAACAGCGCTCAGCACGGCCCGCAGCCGGCCGGCCTGGTGGTGATGGAGAACACACCGAACCTGATAACCGCCATCAATGGCATGGTCGGCGCGGCCCCTGGCCCCGTGCGGTGCCCGGCAAACTTCGGATACACCCCAAATGGTGTAGGCCTTGCAACCAATCAAAACGACTGCCGCAAGCTGTCGAAGCCCAGAATGACGAACGATCTGTTCTGGCAGAACCGCTATTTCAGCGTCAACGTCATCGGCATCGGTACGGGCAATCAGTCGCAACAGAACCTGGTGGCGCTCACGCCGCAACTGACCCAGACCTCGACCGGTGCGTGCTCGGCCACCAACAACTACTGGGATATCGGCCTGCGTACGGACGATGTGGCCTCTACCGCCATTAGTCGGTCGGCCAATAGCCTGACGCTGACCAACTCGATCTACTCGGCCAACAATCCTGCGGGCGATGCGGCCGGGGGCTCATTGAACAGCACAACCAGTGTCGGCAACACGATCGGCGGATCAACACCGGTTGTGGCCCAGTACTGCAATGGGGCGCGTGTGCCACCGGAGAATTGCGCATCACAGTCGGGCCAGATTCAGCAGGCGAGCTGCCATGGCTACAACACGCCGGTGGGCGCCTCGGAAACGACGGGCCAGAACCCGCTGTTCCAGTTCAACGACATCCAGCCGACAGCTACGGTAGATGAGGGCCAAAACTGGCTGAACCTGGTGTACGGTCCGCTCACCTTGAGCAGAGCCACTTCGGCAATTTCCTCTAACGCCGAGATGATGATCGCCTCGGCGGCGTTCGGCACGGCGCAGGGCGCGTACTCGATCCCGGCAAGTTCGTCCGCAAAGGACAAGGGGACGAGTGCCGCGTTGCCATTGACGGTACAACGGGACTTCTTTGGCAACTCAAGAGCCCTTAGCGTTACGAATCCGGCCGTTGATATCGGCGCGGTCGAATATGGCACGTCAGCCGGCGGCACCGGCGCCTCGGTGGCACCGGCGAACCTGAGCTTTGGGGATGTTGCGTCCGGCGCGACCAGTGCGGCGCAGACCGTGACCCTCACGGCCGGGAGCGTGGCATTGACTAATATCAGTGTCAGCTTCACGGCTGGTGGGTTCACGAGCGCGGGCGGGAGTTGCCCGACGATGCCGCCGAATGCTGGTCTGGCGGCGAACGGTTCCTGCACGATCAACGTCGTGTTCAAGCCGACGGCGACTGGAGCTGTAACAGGTTCGGTGACGATTACGGCGACCGGCGGCGCGATCACGGGGTCGCCGGTGCCGCTGAGTGGGAATGGCGTGTCACACGTCGATCTCGCGGTCACTCCGGGTCCGTTGCTGCAATTCGGTGATGTATTCCTGGGCTTCGCCTCCGCACCGCAAACGGTGACTTTGACCAATGCGAACGCGACGGCGATTTCAGGCGTCAGCTTGACTGGGCTCAGCGCAGTGTTCGCGATTTCGGGCCCCGCTCCAGGAACGTGCGGCACGACGCCGCCCTTTACGGTCGCCGGCAACAGTTCTTGCACGGTCAACCTGGTGTTCACACCGGCTGTAGTGAATCCCGTAAATACACTGCTGACGGTGAGCGCCGGCAGTTTGGTGGTCAGCGGCTCGCCGCTCCAGCTCACAGGCAACGGCTCGTTGCTGCCGACCATTACCCCGGCATCGGCTGATTTCGGCAACGTGGTCATCGGTACGGTGGGCCAGGTGTCGATGGTGTTGGACAACTCCAAGGGCAACATCAATTCGAACCCCGCGTTCCCGATCAGCGCTATTACGATTGCTGGCCCGTTCTCTCGGTCTGCCGATCCGGTAGCCGGGGGCACTTGCCCGCAAGCGGGCGGATCCGTCCCTGGGGGAACCACCTGCACGATTATTGTGCAGTACGCCGCGGCGGCGACAGGTACGGTTTCGGGCAGCTTGACGGTTACCGGCAACGGAGGCCTCACCTCACTACCGGTGGTCGCCCTGACGGCGACCGGCGTCACGGCGACCCACCATGTGACCGTCACCCCGAATCCGCTGGCCTTTGGTAATCAGGCCCGGGGCACTTCGAGTGTTCTGCGCAACTTGACGGTAACCAACTCCGGGAATTCGCCGGTCTCGGGCATGACAATTACCGGCATCACGGGCACTTCCACGCCGTTCGCGCGCGCCTTTGGCGGACCAGGGAGCTGCACCCCCACCACTACTTTGGCGGTCGGCGCTTCGTGCACGATCAGAGTTCGCTTCTCCCCGACCGTGGCAGGCGGCGCTGGGCCTAAGACCGCAACCGTAACGGTCGGCGGGGTCGGATCGAGCGCGCCTCAGCCCCCCGTGTCCGCCACGATCACCGGTAACGCACAGTAAGGTGATGCTGCCTGGGTGACAGCCAGGATCGGAGGCGGACAGCGACGCCAACTTTTGATCGGCTTGGTCGATGGAAATGCTGATCAGATTGAGGGTGTTGTAATATTTGGCGCGGCTTGCGGAAACTTCCGCAGGCCGCGACTTTGCACCGGCAACCCGAGGTGATACAGGTGGGTGACAGCACCGCAGACCGTGAGGCCCGTCTATGCGCCGGCCGACGAACTTATAGAGCCATGCGGGTCGCTCCGGTTCTTTTGGGGCTGGCGTTGGTGTGTGGCGGCATCACCGCGGCAGCGGCGACCGAGGAGGCCGGTGTCGCGGGCAGCACCAGCGTCGTCCGGCACAACCCCACGCCGCCGCACCCCGCAGGAAGATCGCAGCCCGGCCTCGAAGAGCGCGTGCAACTGCTGGCGAAAGAACTTGATCTGGACGCGCGCCAACAGACCAGTGTGAAAGCAATACTGGCGGCGCAGCGTGCGGAAATGCTCAAGGCCTGGAGCGATCCAACCGTGCCCGCGGCGATGCGCGTGGGCACCACGCAGGCCATCAGTGAGAGAACCTCCGAACGCATCCGTGCCGTGTTGACGGATTCGCAACGGGACAAATATCACAAGTTGCGACCGCACGAGACCCCGGTCGGTGCGCCGGGCGGCGATGTAGAGAAATGGATGCCTGCGGCGCAATCCCGCTGAGTTCCGGCCACGAGCGCTGGCGCTGCGCGCGATTGTCCGCAGCGCCCGAACCTCAGCGTGGCCCGGCGTCCAAGGGTCCGAGGGTAGGGTCGCGGTAGGGCCGAGGTTGCAAATTGGCGACCCAGTGCCTTGACGATGTGACCCGCACTAGGCAGTTTTATGTCGCGTCTGCGGGCCCTATGGCCCCGGGCCCACCACTCGCAATGACTTAAGGCGGTAGCACAGATGTCACGACGAAAGTCCACGCGCAGGGAGCTGCGATTCGCACCACCCCTGTTGCCGGCCGCCGCGCTCGCCCTGTGCGCCTTGCTGGGCGCGGCAGGGCAGGCCGGTGCTGCTGCGAGTACGGGCAACACGCCAGCCCACAAGAGCTCGCATTACGCCGCACGCGGCATGCCGGAGAGCGCCCGCAACTACTATGCGACGACCTGGGGGGTGGATCAACTGTCGGCCAAAATGACCGAATCCGGGGCGTTGGTGCGCTTCAGCTACCACGTGGTTGACGCCAAGCTCGCGCAGGCGCTGCAAGATAAAGCGGCAAATCCGTCCATGGTGGATGAGGCCGCACACGTCTCGCTGGTCGTACCGACGCTTGAGAAGGTGGGGCCACTGCGCCAGGTCATGGCGGTTGAGAACGGCAAATCCTACTGGATGGCGTTTTCCAACAAGGGCAGCCTGGTCAAGCAGGGCCATCGTGTCAGCGTTGTCATCGGCCCGGTGCGATTTGACGGCCTGATCGTTCAATAGCGCCGCGACACGATCAGTGCGCCGGCGACTAAGGAGAGTGCGGATGCGCCAGAGACCAGGAAAATCTGTGTGGTGGGGGTGGCTGGGCGGCGTGCTACTGGTGAACGCGGCCGGTGCGGGTGCCGACATGACCGGCGGCACGATGTCGCCGCTCCACAACCCACTTCCCGCAGAGGTCTCCGCCTCCAGCGTCCAGTACGCGGTGCCCGATGTGACGCTGGTGCGTCAGGATGCCGCGCACGTGTCACTGCTCAAGGAGATGGATGACGGGCGCCCGGTCGTGCTTAATTTTATTTTCACGACCTGTGGTTCGATCTGCCCCCTGATGAGTCAGGTGTTCGGTCAATTTCAGCGCCAGCTCGGACCCGAGCGGGCCAAGGTGCATTTAATGTCGATCTCGACTGATCCGGAGGAGGACACTCCGCTGCGGCTTCGCGAATACGCGGCAAAATTTGCCGCCGGTCCGGGCTGGGAGCATTACACCGGCACGCTCGCCGCGAGCCAGGCCGCGCAACGGGCGTTTGACGTCTATCGAGGCGATAAGATGAGTCACACTCCGGTGACGCTAATGCGCGCTGCTCCCGGGAAGCCGTGGCTGAGAATCGACGGTTTTGTAACTGCGGATGAATTGTTGCAGCAGTACCGTCAATTGACCGCGGCGCGATGATCCGAAATCACTCGCCGCGCAGGCTGCACGGCCTGGCATTGCTTGTCGCCTGCGCTTGGCTGGTATCGCCGCGGGTGGGAGCCAGCAGCGCGGGCGAGGCCATTTATCGTGCGGGAATCCTGCCTTCGGGCGCACCGCTCCAGGCCGAGCGAGAGGCTGGCCTTCAAACCGAGGGCGCGACGGCGGCGTGCATGAATTGCCACCGACGCAGCGGCCTGGGCATGAAGGAAGGCCACAGGTATATCCCGCCCATCGCCGGAATTTACCTGTTCCACCCTCGTGCGGGTACCGTCGATGACCTGGATCTGCCCTTCGTCGAGGGGATGAAGGCGGACCGCGATCCGTACACCGATGCGACACTGGCGCGGGCCATACGCGAGGGAATCGGCGCGGACGGCAAGCCGCTCAGTGTCCTGATGCCGCGCTTCAAACTTGACGACGCGCAGATGGCGCAGCTGATCGCCTATCTTAAGAGCCTGTCACCCGGCACGGTGCCCGGCGTGACAGACTCGGTGTTGCATTTTGCGACCGTCATGACACCCGACGCCGATCCTCTCGAAAGAAAGGGCGTGATCGACGTGCTGGCCAAGTTTTTCGACGATAAAAACCACTACACCCGCGCGCAAAGTCCACGACTGCGATCCTCGCGCCGCATGATGTTCAAGGTCAACCGGCACTGGGAGCTGCATGTCTGGCAACTGACCGGCGCCCCGCAGACCTGGGAGGCACAGCTGCGCGCCAAGTTGGCCGCCGAGCCGGTGTTTGCCGTGATCTCCGGGGTGGGCGGAAAGACTTGGGCGCCGGTGCATCACTTCTGCGAGGCCGAGTCCCTGCCATGCCTGTTTCCTGACGTGGACCTGCCGGTCGACGCGGAGGCGGATTTCGACAACCTGTATTTTTCCAAGGGCGTGCTGCTTGAGGCGCAGCTGATGGCTCACGATCTGGAAACGAAACGGGCCGCATTGAAGCTTCGCCGGGTGGTGCAGATATACCGCAAGGGCGACGTTGGCCAGGATGCGGCCTTGGCCATGCGGGCGGCGTCGGGCGGCGAGGGCGTCCAGTTTGTCGATCGCGGTCTGGCTACGGGCGCTGGCAAGCTCGAGTTGGCCCAGGCGCTGCGCGCCATGCACACGGGCGATGCCGTGGTGTTGTGGCTGCGACCGGACGATCTGGCCGCGCTGGGCGCGGTGCCGGCCGGCGTTTCACTGGTGTATATGTCCGGGCGCATGGGCGGACTGGAACGTGCGCCATTACCCAGCGCGTGGCGCAACTCCACGGTAATGGCCTACCCGTTCAATCTGCCCGACCGGCGCCGAGTGCAGGTCGACTATCCGCTGGGCTGGTTTCGTATCCGGCAAATCCCAGTGGTTGCCGAGCAGGCCCAGGCGGACGCCTACCTGGCCTGCATCATCCTCTCAGACACGGTCAATCACATGGTGGACACCTTTGTGCGCGATTACCTGGTCGAGCGCATGGAGGAGATGCTTGAGCATCGCATCCTTACCGGCTATTACCCCAGACTGGCGCTGGCGCCGGGCCAGCGCTTTGCCTCGAAGGGAGGATATCTGGTGCATTTCACAGAAGCCACTGGACAGCGTGTGGCCGCCATGGGCGAATGGATCGTGCCCTAAATGGTGCCACTTATGTAACCCCGTGCGGTTTCCACGGGGCCCTGCAAAGACTGAGAACTGCGTCGCATAATCGGGCGTATGCGGCCTAGGATGACACTGAGCCAGCAGCCTGATTCCGGGTACGCTTGCGCCAGGTCAGTGGTGGGCGGATTCAAAGTTCTGAGATGCAGATTCAACCCGATCATCCGGAACGCACGTCCCGCCTTATAGGTTCTTTTAGGGCGCTCGGCTTGAGCGCTGAAACGGTACACGATCGGGGCGCGCAATTGGGAGTGAAGGATTGATGTTGAACAAGCCCCTGATCAATACACTGGTTTATGGCCTAAGCCTTGCGGCGGTGGGCATGAACGCGCTCGGGGCGACGGACCCCAAGGCCTCGGGTGCAACGCCGACGGTCAGGCCGATGGTGAAAACATCTGTCCCGACCGTTGCGCGTGCACCGAATCTGCCCGCGCTCACGGCGGCGCAGATCGTCGAAAAAAACGTCGCCGCCCGCGGAGGGCTGGCTGCCTGGAAGGCGGTCCAGACGATGTCGTGGACCGGCAAGATGGGTGCTGGCGCCACTACGTATGAGACGGTCACCCCTAAGGGCGCGTTGCAGCAACAACACCGCGATGAGGCGCAGCTCCCGTTCAGGCTCGAACTGAAACGGCCACTCAAGAGTCGATTGGAACTGGATTTCAACGGCCAGACGGCCGTGCAGGTTTTTGACGGTATCAACGGCTGGAAGTTACGCCCGTATCTTGGCCGCAACAATTGGGACGCCTATACGCCCGAGGAATTGCGGCAGGCTTCCAAGGAGCCGGGCATGGATGGGTTCCTCATTGACTATGCCGCCAAGGGCGCCAGAGTGGAGAGTGCCGGGACCGATAATGTCGACGGGCATGCCGCCTACAAACTCAAGGTGACCCGCAAGGACGAATCAGTCCGAAATGTCTGGGTGGACGGCGCGAGCTTCTTGGACGTCAAAGTGGACGGCGAACCTCGCAAGCTGGACGGCAAGCCGCGTGCGGTGAGCGTGTACCTGCGCAACTACAAGCGCGATCAGGGACTGATGATTCCGCACCTGCAGGAAACCGCCGTACAGGGCGTCGCAACAACCGAGGCGATTTCAATAGACAACGTTGCGATCAATCCTTCCCTTGACGATGTCCGCTTTGCTAAAGCAAAGTAAATAGGAGTAATAAATTCTGTGAGCAGCGATAACCCCAGCTTGGATAAGACAAACAAATGTTTGTCCTTACTGCTTGTCGATGATCACGCAATACTGCGCGAGGGCTTGCGAGCGCTACTCGAGTTGCAATCCGATTTTCACGTTGTCGGTGAAGCGGCCACTTTTGAAGAAGCGATCGAGTGTGCGACACGCCTGCAGCCGGATATCGTTCTGACCGATATCGGTCTGCCTGGTCGTTCCGGACTATTGCTGATACGCGAATTGCGCAAGGCATGCCCGGCCGCTCGCGTTGTGCTGTTGACGGCGCACTCGAGCGAGGAATACATCCGTGCCGGGCTTGATGCCCGCGCCGAGGGTTACGTGCTTAAGGATTGCACTCATGCGGAACTGAACCACGCGATTCGCACGGTAGCCGCCGGGCAGCAGTTCCTCTGTAAGGCGATCGCTTCCCGAGTACTGGCGACCTACCTCCACCGCGGTGAACCGAGGACTCATCAGGACCCGCTGCACTCCGTGACGGCGCGCGAACGTCAAATGCTTACGCGCATTGCCGCCGGCCGCTCCAACAAAGCGGTGGCGCGTGAGCTGAATCTCAGCGTCAAGACCGTGGAAAAACATCGCGCCAATCTCATGCGCAAGCTTTCCCTGCGCAACGCGGCGGACATCACCCGCTTTGCCATCAATCACCATCTCGTGGCCCATGAGAGTGGCGAGATGTACACCGCCGCATGAGATCGTGGGCCACAGCGCGCCAGGGCCGCGTGAAACGCGGGCTCGGAGTGTTTGTGGTCCTGGTGTTTGGGCTCAGGGCGCTGATCCCGTCGGGGTACATGTTGGCCACGGTCGACGGTCACTCGCGCCTGATCATCTGTCCATCCGGCATTTATTACGCGCACGGTATGCACGCGATGGCCGCCATGGCGCATGGGCCAAGCATGGCCCATGGCGAGCATGCCACGCAGGGCACTGATCAGTGTCCGTTTGCCCTTTCGGGCGGCGCCGCTTTTTCCGCAACCGCGGGGGCAGCGGCGGAGCCCCACTTCGTGATAGTGCAACCGACGCGCGCCCGCGCGCCCGCTTCAGTTCCTCTGGATCCTCCGCCGCGCCACCACGCGGCCCGCGGCCCGCCGTTCCTCGCCTAGGAATCCGTTATAGCACGGCTTTTCGGTCCATGGCTGACCGGGCTGTGCCACAGATTATCTGGCGGGATATTTTCCTTGAATATTCGAATTTTGCGATTCGCGCTGCCGGCCTTGTTAACTCCAGGTTTGAGCCTCGCGTGTGCTTGCGGTTGCGGTATCTTCGATGTGGGCACAAGTTCAATGTACGCAAACCACACGGGCGCCATGGCCTACGCGGAATACGACTATCTCGACCAGAGCCACAATTACAGCGGTACCTCGAGCGCACCAGCCGAAAACAATCCCGACAAGGCTATACGCACCGAATTTATGAGTGTGGGCGGGCAATACCAGTTCAACCGCTTTTGGGGGGTGAGTGTCGAGGTTCCCTATTGGGATCGTTATTTTCAAACCAGGCAGGAGCACACGGGCGCGATCGTCGAATACCGGCACGCCGCCCTGGGCGATATCCGCATCAAGAGCACGTACACCGGACTTTCGGCGGACATGTCGAGTGGATTGACGCTGGGGGTAAAGCTGGCCAATGGAGATACCAGTTACCCGTATTTTGACGCCGATACGCAGATCGGCAGTGGCAGCACGGACCTGCTAATCGGTGGTTACCATCTGGATCGCCTCACGGCGGACAACCGCTGGACGTATTTCCTGCAAGGCCAGTGGGATCAGCCGATGTGGCATCAGCAGAGATACCGACCCGGTGCAGAGGGGGTGGTAGCGGCCGGCGCTTATTTTGAAGGCTGGTTCACTCACTCGGATTTTAAGATGTCGCCCGTGGGCCAGTTGCGTGCAGTTTACCGACGTCCGGATGGCGGCCCAGAGGCGAACCCACAGGATACCGGCTCCTCGCGGTTGCTGATCTCCCCCGGGCTTGAAATGTCCACCGGGCGCGCGAGAATCTATGCTGACGTGGCCGTGCCTCTCTACACGCACGCGCGCGGTAATCAATTATTCGCCAATGAAATGTGGAAACTCAATGCCAGCTACTATTTTTAAAGAGCGACTTGCCGCCGCTCTGATTATCTGCACGCTGGCTGGGCTGGCTCCCCCGGCACGCGCGTCCCCCGTCGCGCCCGGCCAGGCCGCTCCAGAACTGATTGCGCAAAGCTTCAGTGGTGAGAAATTTGACTTAAGCTCGACCCATGGCAAGGTCGTAGTGCTTAATTTCTGGGCGAGCTGGTGTGGGCCGTGCCGCAGCGAAATGCCGCTTCTGGAAGCGCTCTCGCGCGATTACGGCGATCGTGTCCTCGTGGTGGGCCTCAGCGCGGACGACCCCCACGAGCGCCGCGCGGCACTGCAGGCGGCGCAGGGAGTGAGGTACATAACGGGCATGCTTTCCGAAGCCCAGCGCAACGGCTTTGGAACGCCCCAAGCATTGCCACTCACGTATATTATTGGCGCCTCGGGCACCGTCAGGACCATCTTGCAGTCCAACCAGGGGGCGATCAGCGCGGTACGATTGCGCGCGTCGGTCGAGGCGGCTCTCGCTGACCGGCCTGCACAGACACAGTAGGGGAGTCGAGTCATGTTTCGAATCCTGCAGTCAATGATCGGCGGTAGCTTTCTGGCACTGGCGCTCGCCGGGCCGAGCGCGGCCGAGGTGGACGGTGGCGCGTCCCCACCTCTGAGCGTGGAACAGATCCTCGAGCATTACCAGACCGCGCGCGGTGGGGCCGAAGCGTGGCAAAAGATCCAAACGATGGCCTGGACGGGGCATGTTGAGAGTGGTCCAGGCGGGGCCAACAAGTCGCCGTTCCTGATGTTGTTCAAGCGGCCTGGAGCCACCCGCTTTGAGGTGCTCGCACAGGGGCAACACCTGGTGCGTGCTTTTGATGGCGCCGACGGGTGGAAACAACAACCGAACACCAGCGGTGTTCCGCAGATCAAGCACTACAGCGCCGAGGAAATTACTTACGCGCGCGACACGGGTGGCCTGGATGGCCCGCTGGCCAACTACCGTGGTAAGGGCGTGGCGGTGGCGCTGCGGGGAATGGAGACGGTGGATGGCCGTAAGGCGTATCGACTCAGTGTGACTCTGCCTTCGGGCCAGACCCGCACCGATTGGCTCGATGCACAGAGTTTTCTGGAGATAAAGTACGACCGGGAAGCGCGAACTGCCGCCGGCCGTGCCTCCACGGTGTCGGTGTATTACCGCGACTATCACACCGTCGAGGGCCTCGTCATGCCATTCACGATCGAGACTGACGGAACGACCACGAACGAAGCGGATAAAATGGTCATTGAAAAAATTGCCATCAATCCAAAACTCGAAGACGTCCAGTTTGAAGCGCCGCCGGCACCCGGCAATCACCGCAAGGGCGTGCTGGTCGATACCACGGTCGGCCGGTGAGGGCTACGGTACGGCGCCCGCCGGAGTTTTCCCTGGCAATCAGAGGATATAGCCGACTTGCATGCCCTAATTAATGGCGCGCTCCGGACCGGCTATACTTCGCCGTCTGTGCGCGCAATTCGCGCCTTGGGCTATAAGAATGTGTCTGATTCTGGTTGCTTGGCGGGTGCATCCCAATTTTCCCTGCGTGGTCGCCGCCAACCGCGACGAATATTTTGGCCGGCCCACCGCCGAGGCCGACTGGTGGGAGGGGCCCGGGAACATTCTGGCGGGACGTGACCTGCAGGCCGGAGGGACTTGGCTCGGTCTAACGCGTGCCGGTCGATTTGCGGCGCTCACAAATTTCCGCGATCCGACGGCGCTCAAGCCCGATGCGCCCAGCCGCGGCGCATTGGTCACGGATTTTCTGGCCAGTGCCGCACCTACGTCCGAAGGACTTAAAGAGATAGCGCAACGCGGAGCGCAGTGCAATCCGTTCAATGTGATCTGCAGCGACGGACAGAACCTCGGCGTCTACGAAAGCACCACCGGGGCGGGCCGCATGCTCAGTCCTGGTGTGTACGCGCTCTCGAACCACCTGCTCGATACCCCGTGGCCCAAGGTCACCCAGGCCAAGTCCCGACTGGCTGAAGCCCTCGGCGATCTGCCGCAGTCCGCCGCTATGCTCGATTTGCTTCGGGATACCGAACCTGCCGTGGACGAGGAGCTGCCGCGCACGGGAGTGAGCCTGGAACTGGAACGCATGCTCTCGAGTGCCTTTGTGCGCGGTGAAGGCTACGGGACCCGGTGTTCCACGATCGTAACCACCGATCGGGAAGGTGCCGCCACCTTCGCCGAGTGGACCTGGGACCAAACCGGATCACTTGCCGGAATGACGCGATATCATTTTCAGATTAGCTAAAGCAGTTGCGGGGAAGCGCCGATTGGGTAATCTTGGGGAATGAATCCAATCCGAAACGGCCTGCTGGCGCTCCTTGGCGCAGGGCTCGCGGCCTGCACCACGACCGGCGCAGTGTCGCGGGCGGCGGTGGCGCAGCAGAACACCGCCGTGGTGCTCGCATTTCTCGATACCGTGATCAACAAGCACGAGGTGGAGCAGGCCTTCAAGCTCTACGTGGCACCGCAGTACCTTCAGCATGTTCCGGGGGTGGGTGATGGCACCGAAGCGGCGATGCGGGCCCTCACAAGCTACACCCACGAGCTCTATCCGGAGCTGCGACTGGAAGTGAAGCGCACCGTGGCGCAGGGCGACCTGGTTGCCGTGCACTCGCGTTACATCAAACATGCCGGCGATCGCGCCAGCGCACGCGGTCAGGCGGTGGTGGACATCTTCCGCCTTGAGCACGGCAAGATCGTTGAGCACTGGAACGTGGTGCAGGAGATTTCGACCGATACCGCCCACGACAACCCGGTCTTTTAGTCGCCAGAGCCGCGGGCTGAGGCGCGCTAGTCGCCGATAAATATCGTCGCTGGATGTTCCAGCATATCCCGCAGTGCCTGGATCAACCCCGCGGCGTCCGCCCCGTCAACGAAGCGATGATCAAAGGACGAGGATAGATTCATCATGCGCCGGATTTGAATCGTACCGTTGACGACCATAGGGCGGTCGACGGCCCGATTAACCCCGATGATGGCAACTTCAGGCATGTTGATGATCGGGGTACTGGCGATCCCGCCGAGCTTGCCGAGGCTGGTGACGGTGATAGTGGAGCCACTCAGTTCCTCGCGCCGTGCTGAACGATCGCGTGCCGCGCTGGTCACCCGACTGACCTCAGCGGCGAGCGCGCGCAGGCTCAGTTGATCCGCATTGCGCACGACCGGCACCTTCAACCCCTCGTTGGTCTGGGTGGCAATCCCCACGTGTACGGCACTGTGCCGCACCACCGTTTCCCGCGCGGCATCGTAGTGCGCATTGCATTGCGGGTAACGTTTGAGAGCCCGCACCAGCGCGGCTACGATAAAGGGCAGGTAGCTAAAGGGCGCGGCACCCTTAGGTGCGCGGGAGTTTAAATGTTCGCGCGTGGCGTGGAGCGCGGAAATGTCCACTTCTTCGACGTAGGAAAAATGCGGGATGCTGCGCGCCGCCTCGCTCATGCGTTGGGCAATCACTCGTCGGATACCGATGATCGGAATTTCCTGCACGGCCGTATTTGCTTCGCGGAAGGGAGCCGGGGGCGCCGCTTTGGTCGGCGCCGTGGCCGTTGCGGCCAGCGCGCTTTGCAGATCGCCGGGCATGATGCGGCCTCCCGTGCCGGAGCCGGCAACAGTCGCAAGATTGACCCCGGCCTCCTGCGCG
Source organism: Steroidobacterales bacterium (assembly GCA_038234675.1). Classification (GTDB taxonomy): domain Bacteria; phylum Pseudomonadota; class Gammaproteobacteria; order Steroidobacterales; family Steroidobacteraceae; genus FEN-1191. The sequence continues at coordinate 35,182 of JBBQTF010000017.1, read as the reverse complement.
CGCCGGCGTGTGGCCGGAGAGGCTCGGACGGGTGACGCGTCGGCGGCATTGGCCAGACCGGGGGCGCTGCCGCGTTGCGCCTCGAGAGTTGCGGTCGAGGAACTCGCGCGGGCCGCAACCGGCGTGGGATTTGCTTCGCCACTGTCCGCCGTGTCGAAAGTGGCGAGTTCCGCGCCTACGGCGACGACATCGCCAGGCTGTCCGGTGATGCTCAGCACGCGGCCGCTGACCGGTGATGGAATTTCCACCACGGCTTTGTCCGTGGACATCTCCACCAGCGGCTGGTCTTCTTTGAGAATGTCACCCGCGTTGACATGCCAGGCGATGATCTCCGCCGATACGGTTCCTTCGCCCAGATCCGGTAGCTTGAAAATATGGCGGCTCATGCGGGTTCCATGACGGCTTTTAATGCAAGTGACACGCGAGTCTGTCCCGGAAAATACTCCCATTCAAAGGCGTGGGGGTAGGGGGTGTCCCAGCCCGCGACGCGCTGGATGGGGGCCTCGAGGTTCCAGAAACAATTTTCCATGACGGTCGCTGCCAGCTCCGCGCCAAAGCCCGCAAAGCGCGTGGCCTCATGCGCAATCACACACCGCCCGGTTTTGCACACCGAATTGCATAGGGTGTCGACATCGAGCGGTACGATGCTGCGCACGTCGATGATCTCGGCGTCAAATCCCATGGCTTGGGCCGCTGCGGCGACCACGTGCACCATGGTTCCGTAGGCAATGATGGTCATTTGCGTGCCGGCGCGCACGACTTCCGCACGGCCGAAGGGCACCGTGTAGTGTTCCACCGGTACTTCGCCCTTGGGGTGGGTGCCCCAGGATACGGCCGGCTTGTTAGGATCGCCGTCGAAGGGGCCGTTATACAGTCGTTTGGGCTCGAGCAAAATCACCGGATCATCGTCTTCGATGGCGCCGATCAGCAGCCCCTTGGCGTCGTAAGGATTAGAAGGAATGGCGACCTTGAGCCCGCAGACATGGGCGAAGAGGACCTCGGGGCTTTGCGAGTGAGTCTGGCCGCCGCGGATCCCGCCACCGCAGGGCATTCGAACCGTGACCGGTGCGTGGAAGTCGCCGGCGCTTCGATAGCGGAGCCGCGCCAGTTCGCTGACGATCTGATCGTAGGCCGGATAGACGTAGTCGGCAAACTGCACTTCCGCGACCGGGCGCAGCCCGTTCACGCCCATCCCGAGGGCGGCGCCGATGATGCCCCCTTCGGCGATCGGCGTATCGAGCACGCGATGCTCACCGTATTTGCGCTGCAATCCGTCGGTGCAGCGGAACACACCGCCAAAGAAGCCCACGTCCTGGCCGAGGATTACCACGTTAGGGTCGCGCCCCATCGCCACATCCATGGCAGAGTTGAGCGCTTGGATCATGTTCATCTGCGCCATAGCGAGCCTTTAGGGTGAGCCGGCCAGTTCAGCGCGCAGCAACTCGCGTTGGCGGCGCAGGTGTTCGGGCAGCTCCTTGAACACGTCTTCGAACATCAGATCGCGATTGAGACGCGGGCCGTCGCTCATGGTTCCGAAAGTCAGGGCTTCTTTCCACTCGGCGCTCACTTGCGCGTCGAGCTCGGCGCTGAGTTCCTGGTGGCGGGCCTCGGACCATTCCCCGAGTCCCATCAAATGGAGCTTGAGCCGCTCGATCGGGTCACCCAGCGGCCAGTGCTCCGGTTCATCACGCGGTCGATATCGGGCCGGATCATCGCTGGTGGAATGGGCGCCGGCGCGATAAGTCACCAGTTCCACCACCGTCGCTCCCCCACCATTGCGGGCGCGATCCGCGGCCCAGCGGGTAGCCGCGTACACGGCCAAAAAATCGTTGCCGTCGACGCGCAGGCCCGGCATGCCATAAGCCGGACCGCGCGCCGCGAAGGAATTCTGCTCGCCCCCGGCGGTGCCCTGAAAGGTCGAGATCGCCCACTGATTGTTGACCACGTTGATCAGCACTGGGGCCCGATAGACCGAGGCAAACAACAACGCGTAATGAAAATCCGCCTCGGCCGAGCTGCCTTCGCCGGTCCATGTGGACGCGATATGTTCTTCCCCTTTGATGGCGGCGGCCATGGCCCAGCCCACGGCCTGGGGCAATTGGGTCGCCAGGTTGCCCGAAATCGAGAACAGTTTGGCCGGCGCGGAGTGATACATCACCGGAAGTTGGCGTCCTCGGCACATGTCGCCGGTATTGGAAAGTAACTGGCACATCAGATCGACCAGCCGCCGGCCGCGCACGACCTGCAGACCCTGATTGCGATACGCCGGAAACAGCATGTCGCCAGGCTCCAGGGCCATTCCGGCGGCGACTGACACGGCTTCCTCGCCCGTGGACTTCATGTAGAAGGAGAGCTTGCCCTGGCGCTGGTGTCGCACCATGCGATCATCGAACAATCGTGTCAGCAACATGTGCCGCAGGCCGAGCCGCAAGTTTTCGGGCGCGATGTGCGGGTCCCAGGCACCGACGGCACGGTGCGAGTCATCAAGCACGCGAATCAGCCCGAACGCGAGGCTGCCCACTTCGCGCCAGGAAGCCCCGGTTTCCGGTCGCGGCAACGCGCCCGCCGGGGACAACTGCAGGTAAGAGAAGTCCGGAGGCTGGCCCGGACGCGCTGGTGGTTCTGGCACATGCAAACGCGATGGGTTAGACATGGAAGTCCTCAAGGAAGCTGTTTCATGGCCCCGCGGCCGTGGGGGCGGTCAACATTCTAGCCGGTCGCGGGTCGGCCGGTGACCCCGCGAAGGTACGCACCCCGGCTCGGCCCCGGGACCGGGCAACAATGATAGGCTCTGCCGGGCCCTTCGGCCCGCGGAGGTTGATGTGAGCACAGATGAGTTTCGCCACGCCTTACAACTGAGTCCGCTGCGCAATAGCAGCACCGCCACCACCTCGGAGGAGCTGGTCGCGGAGCAGTTGCGCCACTTTGGCATCGATCCGCAATCCCCCGGCGGCCGGTCGCTCGCCCGCCTGGTCACCCAACTCGGTGCCGCCAACGGCGCCGCGCACGAGCTATGGGAATTGACCAACCTGACGCTGGGCGGACTGGACCGCGCCGATCGCATCGCCTGGTACAACGCCAAGCGCTTTGCCTGCTTCCAGCTCGCGAAAGTACTCGATACGCTGCAAAACCCGTTGCGAGCCACCTATCAGGGCTTGCTCGATGACATGAGTAGCGCCGGTGTTAAGGGGCCCAACCCCTTATTCGACAACGTGACGGCGATATTCAGTGCCACCCCGGTGATCACGCGCACCGCCACTTACGTCTATGCCTGCGCGGAATGGATCGAGGACGCCTTTAAGGGTCGCGAACTGCTGCACCAAATTTATTCCCGCCTGCTCAATCCCACTTCGATCTGCCTGGCCAACCACATCGTGCATTTGGAGGCCGGTCCGGAGGCTGCCGATTACTTCGCATGGAATTTCAATTCCGGGATGGCTGCGATAGACACCACGCTGGCGCACCTGCTCGGCTCGCGTGACATTGTGCTCAGTTCGCGCAACGTCTATGGGGGAACTTATCAACTGCTCCATGACTGGTACGGCAAGAAAGCCAATCTCGATGTGGCGGTGGAGTGGTTCGACGGTGAAACGGCCGAGGACTTCGCCGCCCAGCTCGAAATCGTAACGGCGCGCCACGCCGATCGGCTCGCGGCCGGCCGCCACATCTTCGTATACCTCGAATCACCCTGCAATCCGCACGGTTATCTGCTGGACGTACCGGGGATTTGCCGGCGCGCGCATGCGCGTGGGCTCACGGTCATTTGCGATGCGACCATCGGCACCCCATACCTGCAACCGACGTTGCGTCGCAAGGACAAGGCGGAACGCCCGGACTTTGTAATCCACTCCTACACCAAAGACCTCTGCGGGTCGGGCAATACCACGGCAGGAGCGGTCATTGCCCGCGCCGAGCGCATGTTCTTGCCCAAGGGCGAATCGGTGACGGCCCGGGGGCATGACGGGGTGGAGCGTGAGTGTCGATGGGATGAGACCATGTTCTGGAACGTGTACTACGTGAAGGGGGCGTTTCTGGATTCCGACAAGGCCTTTGAGGTGCTCAGCGGCATGCGCACGGCCGAGCTGCGCATCCTGGCCAAGTGCATCAATACGATTGTGCTGGCGCGTGCTTTGTCCCTGCATCCGCTGGTCAACGCCCAGTGCGCGGCCGTTCCCGGGCACCCCAATGGCAAGTTGTGTGCCGAAAACATGACACTGGGTCTGCCGGCGCCGTTGTTCACCATCGACTTCGAGGGCCATGGCAGCGGGGCGGCATCGGGCCAGGGCACAGGGGTCTCGCGCCCGCTGATGAAGAGGTTTTTCGACAATCTCGAGCCTGCCTTCGCCCTGCAGGTGAGCCTGGGGCAGGTAAACACCCAAGTGTTGTGTCCAGCCCTCACCAGTCATTCGGAAATGTCCGACGCCGCGCTCCACCAGGCCGGCATTTCACCCACCACGGTGCGTATCAGCGTGGGGGATGAGAATCCGCGTTTCCTGCTCGAGCATCTGCGGCGCGCGGCCAGCATCGCCGCCGGTACCGACCATCCGGCGTTCGCCGCAGGTTTTCCCGATGCCGCCTCGGTCGATAAGCTTTACCGCGAGGTCTACATCGATGTGCACACGCGCTGGGTGGAGCGGCGCATTTCGGAATGGCGGCCGTCGGGTTGAACCTCAGCGCCCGTGCGCTGCGGCTCAACGAAATCGCGCGCTCGCGTCCCGGGCCGTGTTGACGCCGGGCCGGCGAACGCAGCCGGTAGCCGAAGTTAGTCACCGTTTCCACCAAATGAGCGTCGGTAGGCGAATTGCCCAGCTTCTGGCGCAAGCGATGTACCAGCTGCTCGAGCAACTGACGATCGCCCCCGGCCCGCTGGCCCCAGACATGGTTCAACATCCGCTCGGTGGGCACCGTCATAGGGCTGAACGGCTTAGCCGTAAGGTCAGAAGGTAAACTGCGCGTCCACACCGATCTCCTCGAACCTGCCACGTTGGTGCGAGCAGATCAGCGGGGCGGGAAATCGCCATATCAACGCCCCGCCGATCGCATTGATTGCTGATGATTCTGTACCCGAAGCACCTTACCGTGCATGGCCGCGGAGCGAGACCGCTTTGATCAAGATCCACAAATGCTGGCCGATCCTGAGTTGTAAATCCAATGCCGCCAGGGTTGTGATTCGTGCCAAAAGCGCATCACCACCGATATCTAAGCTCACCATAACGTTGTGGGAGGATTCCGCCTTGATATCGGTAATGACGCCTTGCAGCTGGTTACGGACGCTAAGCCCCACCGGAGCCGCCGTTGCCAGAATCAAATCACGCGCCAGCAACTGCACGCGCAGCGCGCCACCAGGCTGCAGGCTGCCGCCCGGTACCAGCAAGCGGTGTTGACCGGCGCTGATCGTGGCCAGTCCGGAAGCGGCGTCGATCGATTCGACCCGCCCTTCGATAACCGCGCCCACGCCCTCACTTCCTAGCAGAGCGCCTAATTCGGGCGTCAGACTTACCGTCGGAAGATTGCCCTGCGCCCGGACCCGTCCCGCATCCATCAAAACCACGTGGGTTGCAAGACGCACCACGTCCTCGAAATGGTGCGTCACCAAGACTATAGGCAGGGTCAGTTCGTCGCGCAGGCGCTCAAAATAAGGAAGTACTTCTTCGCGCTTGGCCACATCGATAGCCGCCAACGGTTCATCCATGAGCAGGAGCCTCGGCTGTGCGAGCAGCGCGCGCCCCAGGGCTACTCGCTGGCGCTCACCCCCTGAGAGCTGCCAGGTGTGACGCGCGAGCAGTGGACCCAGATCTAGCAGCGTCACGATGCGCTCCATGGTAATGCGCTGGGGTTGCGAGGCGGCGCGGCGCAATCCATAACGGAGGTTCCCGGCAACGTTCAGATGCGGGAACAATCGCAGATCCTGGAAGACACACCCCACGCGCCGGCGATGTGTAGGGACGTTCAGCGACAGGGCTGAATCAAAAAGCTTCTCGCCGTCCAGTGCGATCCATCCGCTGTCCGGTTCCAGCAGTCCCGCAAGCAAGTGGATCAACGTGGTCTTGCCCGCGCCGGAGCGGCCAAACAAAGCGGTGATGCCGGGAGCAGGGGCGCTAAATTGGACCTCTAGGTCAAAATCCCCCCGCTCCAGGCACAGGCGCACCTCGAGCACGAAATCAGCGCCCCAGCCGCGGGCGCATCCAGCGCGCCAAAAGTTCGGCCGCGAACAACCCGGCCATTCCAAGTAAAAAGCTGATAATCGCAATGCGCGCTGCGCTCGCCTCGCCGTTGGGCGTCTGCAGCGCCGAGTACAAAGCAATAGGGAGCGTGCGCGTGACGCCGGGAATGTTGCCGGCGAAAGTTATAACGGCGCCAAATTCACCCAGGCTGGCGGCCAATGCGGTGACGGCGCCGGCAAGAATTCCAGGCGCCATGAGCGGCAGGGTGACCGTGCACCAGCGATCGAGTGCGCCCGCGCCCAGCGTGCGCGCTGCCTCCTCCAGGCCCCGGTCCACATTCTCCAGCGACAAGCGGATCGCGCGCACCATCAATGGAAAAGACATGACCGCCGTGGCCAGCGCGGCTCCGCGCGTCGTAAATGCCATGCGCAGTCCAAAGGAGTGGTAAAGCCAATGTCCGATCGGTCCGCGCACGCCAAACAACAACAGCAATACATAGCCGACCATGACCGGTGGCAGTACCATCGGCAGGTGGACAAAGGCATCAAGCAATGTGCGGCCGGCGAATCGCCTGCGCGTCAGCAACCAGGCGGTGGCTATGGCGAGCGGCAGGCTGAACAATACGCTACGCAGGGCGACTTCGAGGCTCAGCGTCAGAGCTTGGAGTTCCGCTTCCGTCATGTCGGGCATCTTACGGGAGTGGGTCTTGATAAGCTGGAGCGAGCGTGGCTGAGACATTGATCGACAACTCGGCGCGGAGCCGCTTTGAGCTGGACGACGGCGAAAAGGGTTTTGTGGATTACCATCGAACAGGAAAGGTTTTGTTCCTCAATCACGTTGAGGTCCCGGCAGTGCTGGCCGGGCGCGGTCAGGGCACCCGCCTGGTCCGGGCCACTCTGGATCTAATCCGCAGCAGGGGCGAGCGCATGGTGCCGGTGTGCCCATTCATCAAGGCTCTCGTCCGCCGATATCCGCACTACGCAGACCTGGTCGCCGAGTGAACAAGAGCGGCGAATCGCCGGACGGTGTGGGCGCCGAGGTGGCTCCGGCGCTGCTGCGATTCATCAACGAGGAAGCCATTCCGGGCACCAGCCTCGAGCCTGGCCCGTTCTGGAATGGCCTGATCGCCTTATTGCGCCGGCTCGCCCCGCGCAACGCGGCCCTCCTCGCCAAGCGTGCCGAGTTGCAAAGGCGCCTGGACGCCTGGCATGAGCGCAGGCCCGGGGCGGCCGGATTCGGTGCCGCGTATGAGGCCATGCTGGGCGAGATCGGGTATCTGGTGCCTGACGGCCCCGATTTCGTTGTGACGACTTCCAATGTCGACCAGGAAATCTCGATCCTCTCCGGGCCGCAACTGGTGGTGCCGGTCAGCAACGCGCGCTACGCGCTCAATGCCGCCAACGCGCGCTGGGGAAGTCTTTACGATGCGCTCTATGGGACGGACGCATTGTCCGAAGCGGACGGTGCACAGCGGGGCACGGCCTACAATCCGGTGCGCGGTTCCAGGGTGATCGCCTACGGGCGCGCTTTCCTCGATCAGAATTTTCCATTGCTTTTGGGCTCGCATGCCGAAGCGACGGCTTTTGAGGTGGCCGCGGGCAAGCTGGTGGTGATCACGCCGGGCGGCGCCACGGGCCTGCGCGAACAGTCGGCGTTTGTGGGTTATCGGGGACCCGATCATGCGCCCACGCAGGTGTTGCTGCGCCATCACGGCTTACACGTCGAAATTAACATCGACCCGGCTCATCCGGTCGGCAAGCGCGATGCGGCCGGGATTAGCGATCTGGTCTTGGAATCGGCTCTTTCCACGATCCAGGACCTGGAAGATTCCGTCGCTGCGGTCGATGCCGACGACAAGCTTTTAGCGTATCGGAACTGGCTGGGGCTGATGCAAGGCACCCTTACAGCGCAATTTGCCAAGGGTGAGGGTGAGCTGACGCGACGACTTCACCCGGATCGGCGCTACACCGGCACAGACGGTCGCGACCTGGTATTGCCCGGGCGCAGTCTCATGCTGGTGCGCAACGTCGGGCACCACATGATGAGCGACATGATCCGCATCGACGGGCAACCGGTGCCCGAAACGATGCTGGACGCGGCCTGCAGCGCGTTGATCGCGATGCATGACCTTCGAGCGAGTTCCGGACTGCGCAATTCCCGCCACGGCTCCGTGTACATCGTCAAGCCAAAACTGCACGGCCCGGAGGAAGTGGCGTTGGCGGTGGAGTTGTTTGCCGGCGTCGAAGATTTGCTCGGGCTGAAGCCAAACACATTAAAGATGGGGATCATGGACGAGGAACGCCGAACTACGCTCAACCTGGGCGAATGCATACGCGCGGCGCGCGAACGGGTGGTTTTTATCAACACCGGCTTTTTGGACCGCACGGGCGATGAGATACACACTTCCATGGCGGCCGGGGCCATGGTGGGCAAGGCGGAACTCAAGAACGCCGTATGGCTCGAGGCGTATGAGCGCCGCAACGTCGATGTCGGGCTCCGGTGCGGAATGGCGGGCCACGGCCAGATCGGCAAGGGCATGTGGGCCATGCCCGATCAGATGGCGCTCATGATGAGCAGCAAGATTGGCCAGCCGCGCGCTGGCGCCAGCACGGCGTGGGTGCCATCACCGACCGCGGCCACGCTCCACGCACTGCATTATCACGCCGTGGACGTCGCCGAGGTGCAAAAGGCCCTGCGCGCCCGGGCGCTGGCGGCGCGCTCCGATGTGCTGAGCCCGCCGCTCGCGCCTGCGCGTGCCTGGAGCGTCAAGGAAATCGAACAGGAACTCAACAACAACGCACAGAGCATCCTGGGCTACGTCGTTCGCTGGGTGGAGATGGGAATTGGCTGTTCAAAGGTACCCGACATCCATGGCGTGGCCCTGATGGAAGACCGCGCCACGCTTCGCATTTCGAGCCAGCACATGGCCAACTGGTTGCTGCATCGCGTGTGCACCCGCGAGCAGGTTATGGCGGCGCTGCAGCGCATGGCCCGGATCGTCGATGAACAAAATGCGCGAGAACCTGGTTACAGTCCGATGGCACCGGACTTCGGACGGAGCCTGGCCTTCCGGGCCGCGTGCGAGCTGGTTTTCAAGGGCCGGGAACAACCCAACGGATATACGGAATGGGTGTTGCACGCGCGGCGGCGCGAGGCGAAGAGCCGCGCGGCGAAGGCAGGAGCGCATTGATGAGCAATACACGCAGGCAGCGCTGGCGGCGGACTTGATGGAAATGAACTTGCCTGCGAGCAGCGCGTTGCACTACGGGGCCTGAATCCATGAAACTTGTGACTTGCACATACGAGGGTCAAACGCTGACCGGCATGTGGTTTGATGATCGCGTGCTCGATCTGGCGGCTGCTGGACGTCGCATGAATGAGGCGAGCGATCTGAGTAGCATGCTGGCCATCGTGCGGGGCGGGGAGGCGAGCCTGGCCGCCCTGCAGCGTATGGAGGCGCGCCGGGATGAATTTACCGACGCGTGGCTCGAGTCCAGCCGCTTGCAGTTGTTGGCCCCCATCCCAGTGCCGGCACGCAATGTGTTTTGCGTTGGCCGCAACTATGCCGATCACGTCAAAGAGGGTTTGAACAAGGCCGGCAAGGACATGAAGCTGCCGGAGGTGCCGCAGTTTTTTACAAAGGCTACCGGCGCGGTGAACGCCCCCTTGGGCGATATTCGACTCGATTCGGGTATTACGCGCTTATTGGATTACGAGGTGGAACTGGCGGTGGTCATCGGCGCCTCCGGGCGCGATATCACGCCCGCTCGCGCCTACGATCACGTATTCGGGTATTGCGTTCTTAATGACTTTACCGCACGGGATCTGCAGCGGCGCCACGACCAGTGGTTTAAGGGAAAATCACTGGACACCACCTGCCCGCTGGGACCGTGTATCGTCGATCGCGGCTCGCTTGGGGATCCGGCAACCCTCGAGTTGTCGCTGACTGTCAACGGCGAGGAGCGCCAGCGCGCCAGGGCGGGGCAGATGATCTTTGATATTCCCGCCATCATCGCCTCGCTGTCGGCGGGTCTTACGCTGCAGGCCGGGGACATCATAGCGACGGGCACGCCCGCCGGGGTCGGCTACGCGATGACGCCCCCCCAGGCGCTCAAGGGGGGCGACCTTGTGGTGGCAAAGATCGATCGCATCGGCGAGTTGCGCAACCGCATCGTTGCGGTTTGACGCCGCCGTTGGATCGATCGTGCGGGTGCCCACTTGCGAGTCTTAAATAGCATTGCTGACCTGCGCGAACGGGCGCGCGCGCGGGTGCCGAGGGCTATTTTCGACTACGCTGATCGCGGTTCCTATGATGAAATCACCATTCGGCGAAATCGCGCCGACTTGGATGCCATCGCGTTCCGCCAACGGGTCGGGGTGGATGTCTCAAAAATCGCCACGGCCACCACTCTGGCGGGCCAATGCAGTGCGCTGCCCCTGGGAATTGCGCCTACCGGACTGACCGGACTTTTTTACCGCGACGGTGAGGTCTGCGGGGCACGCGCAGCCGCCACGGCGGGCATCCCGTTTTGCCTCAGCACCGTGGCTATTGCATCGATCGAGGACCTCCAACAAGCGGGCGTAACGCCATTTTGGTTCCAGCTGTACTTGATGCGCGACCGTGGGTTTAACGAGCAACTGATCGCAAGGGCGCACACCGCCAAATGTCCGGTTCTGGTCCTGACGCTCGACCTGCCCGTTCAAGGGCTGCGCCGCCGGGACGCTAAGAACGGACTGTCGGTACCCCCGCGACTGACCTGGGGCAACGCCTGCGACGTGGCCACCAAGCCTGCCTGGGCGCTGGGCATGCTGCGCGCCCGTCGTCGGACCTTCGGTAATCTGGAAGGACACCTGCCCGGTCCGCAGGGATTGAAGACCCTCTCAACCTGGATCAGCGAACAATTTGACCCCACCGCCAACTGGCAGGATGTGGCCTGGGTGCGTTCAAGGTGGCCCGGCAAGTTGATAGTCAAGGGCGTCATGGACGCTGATGACGCACGCCGAGCGGCCGACGCGGGCGCCGACGCGGTCGTGGTTTCAAACCACGGTGGCCGCCAGTTGGATGGCGCGCCTTCGAGTATCAGTGTCCTGCCGCAGGTGGCCGCCGCGCTGCAGGGGCGCTGCGAGGTGCTTTTCGACGGCGGCGTCATGAGCGGACAGGACATCCTCAAAGCGGTGGCGTACGGCGCGCGCGGTTGTCTTATGGGCAAGGCTTTCCTGTACGCGTTGGCTGCCGGAGGCCAGGCGGGGGTCGCGCTGGGCATTGAAATCATGCGCCGCGAACTTTCCATCAGCATGGCATTGGCGGGAGCGACTGACATCCAGAAAGTGGATCGCTCGCTACTATGGGAACAGTAGAATGAGCTCAATCCCTAGGAGGGCTTCGATGGAAGAGGTGGTTATTGTCGCGGCGCTGCGCACCGCGGTCGGGAAATTTGGGGGAAGCCTCGCCAAGGTACCCGCGGCCGATATGGGCGCGCAGGTGATCAGGGCGCTGCTGTCGCGCAGCGGGATCGGCGCCGAGCGGGTCTCCGAAGTGCTGATGGGCCAAGTGCTGACCGCTGGCTGTGGTCAGAACCCTGCCCGACAGGCCGCGCTACGGGCGGGCCTGCCCGATACCGTGCCCGCGATGACGGTCGGCAAGGTCTGCGGAAGCGGATTGAAAGCCACGCATCTCGCGGCGCAGGCCATCAAATGCGGGGACGCTGATGTAGTGATTGCCGGTGGTCAGGAAAACATGAGCGCCACGCCGCACCTCTTGCTCGGATCAAGGGACGGCTTTCGACTCGGCGACGCCAAACTCGTCGACAGCATGATCGTAGACGGACTTTGGGACGTGTATAACAACTACCACATGGGCACTACGGCCGAAAACATTGCGCAGCAGTACGGCATAACCCGTCGCGAACAGGACGAGTTTGCGGCATCTTCGCAGCAGAAGGCCGAGGCCGCGCAGAAGGCTGGACGTTTTAAGGACGAAATCGTGCCGGTTGAGATCGTGGGCAAGAAAGGCACGGTACGCTTCGAGGTGGATGAATACATCCGCCCCGGTACCACCGCTGAGGCATTGGGTGAACTGAGTCCTGCATTCAGTAAGGAAGGCACTGTTACGGCCGGCAACGCCTCGGGCCTGAACGATGGCGCCGCGGCGGTCATCATGACTTCGGCCACCAAGGCACGTGAGTTAGGGCTCAAGCCGCTGGCGCGAGTCAAAGCCTATTCCTCCGCGGGGGTGGACCCGAAGATCATGGGCATGGGGCCGGTGCCTGCCAGCCAGTTGTGCCTCAAAAAGGCCGGCTGGACGCACGCGGATTTGGAGCTGATGGAGGTCAATGAGGCCTTTGCCGCTCAGGCCATTGGTGTCAACAGGCTGATGGGCTGGGACACGAGCAAGATCAATGTGAATGGCGGGGCGATTGCGATCGGGCACCCCATCGGAGCCTCCGGTTGTCGCATTCTGGTGACCTTGCTGCACGAGATGGCGCGACGTGACGCGAAGCGCGGCCTGGCGAGCTTGTGCATAGGTGGCGGCATGGGTGTGGCTCTGGCCGTGGAACGAAATTAACTGGGAGTGTTTTGATCATGGCAAATAAACGCACGGCCCTGGTGACGGGTGGGATGGGCGGCCTGGGGGAGGCCATCTGCATCAAATTGGCTGCCATGGGTGATACCGTCGTGACCACCTATTCGCCCGGCAACACCAAGTCAAAAGTGTGGCTCGCTGGCATGAAGGCGCAGGGCTACTCGTTCTATGCCTTTCCCTGCGACGTCACCGACTGGAATTCTTGCCAGGCCTGCGTGCAGCAGGTCGGCGCGGAAGTGGGCGCGGTGGACGTGCTGGTTAATAACGCGGGCATCACCCGCGACATGACCTTCAAGAAAATGGATCGTGTCAATTGGGATGCCGTAATGCACACGAATCTGGATTCAGTGTTCAACATGTCCAAGCAGGTCTGCGACGGCATGGTGGAGCGGGGCTGGGGACGGATCATTAATATCTCTTCGGTCAATGGTCAGAAGGGCGCCTTTGGCCAGACTAACTACTCAGCGGCCAAGGCAGGCATGCACGGATTCACCAAGGCACTGTCGTTGGAAGTGGCGCGCAAGGGAGTGACCGTCAATACAATTTCTCCCGGCTATATAGGCACGCAGATGGTCATGGCGATCCCGAAGGACGTGCTGGATTCGAAGATCATCCCGCAGATTCCGATGGGACGGCTGGGCAAGCCCGAAGAGGTGGCAGGCCTGGTGGCCTACCTGGCGAGTGAAGAGGCCGCTTTTGTAACGGGCGCCAATATCGCCATCAACGGCGGCCAACACATGCATTAAGCGACGAGACAGAAATGCCCCCACCAAATACACAAGCTGAATTGGCCATGATCGGACTTGGCCGCATGGGCGCCAACCTTTTGCGCAGGCTCGCGCGCGCCGGGATCCCGGTGTGTGGCTACGATGTGTCCGCGGCCGCGCGCTCCTCGCTGGCCGCCGATCCGGGTATCACGATCGCAAACGACCTGGCTGCGGCGGTCGGTGCACTGAGGGTCCCGCGCACCGTTTGGATTATGCTGCCGGCCGGTGAGATCACCGAACAAACCATCAATTCGATCGCGGGCATGCTCTCGCCTGAGGACGTCATTATTGACGGTGGCAATAGCGACTATCACGACACCCTGCGCCGGGCCGGAGAACTTAAGGCTCGCGGAGTGCATTTTATCGACGTAGGTGTTTCGGGCGGTGTCTGGGGCCTTGAGGCCGGCTACGGGCTCATGTTCGGCGGGGCCAAAACCGCGGTGGATCGCTTGCTGCCCGTGTTCCAGGTGCTGGCCCCGGGGAAAGATCGAGGCTGGGTTTATTGCGGTGCCGCTGGAAGCGGCCACTTCACCAAAATGGTGCACAACGGCATCGAATACGGTTTGATGCAGTCCTATGCAGAAGGCTTCGCCCTGCTGCGCGCAAAGCCCGAGTTCGCGTTGGATGTGGCCGCTATCGCCGAAGCCTGGCGCTACGGGACGGTAGTACGCTCCTGGTTGCTTGATTTGGTCGCCACCGAACTGCGGGACGATGCGGTCATGGACAGTATTGCACCCGTTGTTGCCGATTCGGGGGAGGGCCGGTGGACCGTATCGGAAGGCCTCGAGCTGGGTGTCCCGCTGCCGGTGATCAGCGCGGCTTTGAATGTACGCCTGGCCAGTCAGGGGCGGGGCGATTACGCCGCGCGCTTCCTGGCGAAACTCCGTAACGCGTTTGGGGGCCACGCCGTCAAGGTGGTCGGGAAGCCCACGACCTGAGGCGCAGCCGTCTGAGCCCATGGGGCAGAACTTAAGGGCTTTGCGACCGGACTAACACCTTAGATAATGTTGGGATTAATGGAGGTGGAACATGATGACCTATCCTTGTGACGCAAAGGCGGTGGCCGCTCGAGGGACGGGGCTGGTATTTGTGGGCGCACTGCTGCTGGCTGCTGGTCCGGGCGCGGCGAGCGCGGCCGCCGAGCCGAACGGCACGGCGGCACAGTGGCACAGTCAAAAGCTCGAGTTCACCTACGCGGGCTTTACGGCTTTTTATACCTGCGAGGGATTGGAGAGCAAGGTGCGCGACATCCTGCTCACCTTTGGCGCCCGAAAGGATCTTAAAGTGCGCGCGCTCGGATGCGACCGCGCTCAGAACCAGCCCAATAAGATCGCGTGGGTTGAGGCAGAGTTCAGCTCTCTGGCGCCTGCCGCTAATGGCGCCGGGCCGGACACGGTTCCGGCGGCTTGGGGCAAAGTGGAACTCGCGCCAAATCGGCCGACCAACATGGGCATGGGCGAATGCGAACTGGTCGACCAGATACGACCGATGCTTGAGAAGGGCTTTGCATTGCGAAACACGAACTACCAAACATCGTGTGTGCCCAAGCAAATATCGGTCGCGGACTACAATGTAAAAGCGGAAGTGCTGCGGCCGATCGCGCATTAGGGTCTTAGGCGTCCCCTGTACGGACGCCAGATGGGGGGGGGCGAATGACTCTGGCACTGTTGTCGCGCCAGCGCTGGCGCGTTGCTGTCGCGCTAAGCGCGGCCATGATCGTTGTGTATTTTGGTTTCGTGCTGCTGATTGCTTTTGATAAGCCGCTGGTGGCTGAAATGGTCGCGCCCGGGCTTAGCCTGGGCATGTTGCTGGGTGCTCTGGTCATAGTCGCGACCTGGATCATTACCTGGTTCTATGTGCGCTGGGCCAACAAGCACGTCAACGGCCGGGTGGCGGAGCTGCGTGGCGAAGAAGGCCGATGAGCGCCACCGAGGTGCTGCAGGCCCCGAATGCTACGGCGATAGGTTTCTTCCTGGCGTTCGTGGCGCTAACCTTGGGCATCACATGGTGGGCGGCCCGCCACACTAAGACAACCGAGGAGTTTTTTGCCGCCGGGCGCCGCATCACCGGGCGCCAAAATGGATTTGCGCTGGCTGGCGACTACATGAGCGCGGCGAGTTTTCTTGGCATCGCCGGCTTGGTGGCGACGTCCGGTTTTGACGGCCTGATCTATTCCACCGGGTGGCTGGTGGGCTGGCCCGTTGTGCTGTTCCTGATTGCTGAGCCCTTGCGAAATCTGGGCCGTTACACATTTACCGACGTGCTGAGTTTTCGATTGCGTCAGAAACCGGTGCGCATTGCGGCGGCACTCGGGTCACTGACGGTCGTCGCCGCATATTTGATCGCGCAGATGGTGGGGGCCGGCAACCTCATCAAATTGATGTTCGGGCTGTCTTACGAGATGGCCGTGCTCATCGTTGGATTCGTGATGCTCGCTTACGTGTTGTTCGGCGGCATGATCGCCACCACTTGGGTGCAGATTGTTAAGGCGGCGCTGCTGCTGGGTGGCGCCGCATTGTTGGCCGTATTGGTACTGGCTCGCTTTGACTTCAATCCTTTGCGTCTGTTTGCGGTGGCAGCCGAGCACAATGGCGCGAGCGTGCTGGCTCCCGGAAAACTCATCAGCAACCCTTGGGAGGCAGTGTCACTGGGCTTGGCCTTAATGTTCGGCACGGCGGGCCTGCCACATATCCTGATGCGTTTTTATACCGTCCCCGATGCGCGCTCGGCGCGCCAGTCGGTTTTTTGGGCCACGGGCCTAATCGGCTCCTTCTATCTGCTGACCTTCGTGTTGGGGTTCGGTGCCATGGTCCTGGTGGGCCACGATGTGATTGTCGCGGTCGACAAGGGTGGCAACATGGCCGCCCCGTTACTGGCCGAAGTGCTGGGCGGCAAGGGTCTGCTGGGCTTTATTGCCGCGGTCGCTTTTGCAACCATATTGGCGGTGGTGGCCGGACTAACGCTTTCCGGTGCGGCGGCGCTTTCCCACGACCTGTGGGTCAACGTTGTGCGTCATGGCGATGCACCCCGGGATGAGCAGCTGCGCGTCGCGCGCGTCGCCAGCGTCCTGCTGGCCGTCCTTGCCATGGCTCTGGGTCTAGTCTTTAAGGGCCAGAATGTGGCTTTCATGGTCGGGCTGGCCTTTGCATTGGCTGCGAGCGGAAACTTCCCCGCGCTGGTGCTGTCGATTTATTGGCAGCGCTTCACAACGGCCGGAGCCGTCGCGGCCATCGTCACAGGAACGCTTACCGCAGGCGTATTGATCGCACTCTCGCCGACCGTGCAGGTTGATATGTTGCATCACGATCACGCCTGGTTTCCACTGAAAAATCCAGCGTTGGTGTCCATGCCGCTGGCCTTTGCGGTGGCGATCATTGTGTCGCTCCTCGCTCCTGAGCAAGCTGCCCGGGAGGGCTACGCGGCCAAGCAGCGCAGGATGATTTTGGGGCAATAAGCGATACGCTTGTCCGCATGAAGACGCTCGATGCCCAGGGTAGCGCGGCACTCATGCCGTATCACGCGTTAGTCGACGCGCTGCGTGCCGCGGCTGTCGGCGTATCGGGCGGCGATATCCACTGCCCGCAACGCCAAGTGCTTCCATTGGCGGCCGGCGGCGCCCTTTTGTCGATGATCGCCAAGGGCTCTGATCTGGCCGTGCACAAGCTGGTGACGTTCGTGCCGACCAACCGCAGCAGAAGTATTCCAACGATCCAGAGTCAGGTGAGTGTCTGGACAGTCGATGATGGATGCCACGTATTGACTCTGGATGGGGCGACGGTGACGGGGCGGCGCACCGCCGCGTTGTCAATGCTCGGGGTCAGCCAGTTGCGCACAGGGCGGCCGAAGTCTTTCCACATTTTCGGCACCGGAACGCAGGCCCTGCATCACATCGAGGCCATTGCGCAGCTTTACCCCGAGGCCGAGATTGCCGTATCGGGTCGGAGCCGCAGGGCCGCCGAAGAGTTCTGCGCCAGGTGCGCTGGCGTTTCTGCATTGCTTTCGGCGTCGCACTTGCGGGATCGGAAAGAACCCGACGTGGTCATCACATGCACGACCAGTCAGGATCCCGTGTATGAGGCGCCGGCGAGGGGCGATTGCCTGGTGATTGCCACCGGGTCTTTCACTCCGGCCGCCGCCGAAATTGGCGCCGCAACGGTTCGCGCAAGTCGCGTGTACGTGGACACTCTGGAGGGCGCACGCGAGGAAGCCGGCGATCTGATTCGGGCCGGGGTCGATTGGCGGTGCGTGCAATCTCTTTCACAGCGCTTCAGCGACGAAACTGCTCCGGACGGTGCGCTGCTGTTTAAGACCGTGGGCTTGGCAGCCTGGGACCTGGCAGCGGCCCGCGTGGCCGTGACCAACCTCCGAGCGGATGGGACCGCGTTGGCGTAGGCACGATGGCCCACCCAGAGCTCAGTGTTTTGTTGCTGCTCGCCGTTGCAGCGGCCGTCGCAGTCCTCTCAAACCGCGCACGCCTGCCTTATGCCATCGGCCTGGTCCTGGCCGGGCTGGCGCTGGGAAATTTGTTGCCCTACGCGGGTCCGCACCTGTCTAAGGAATTACTGTTTCTGGTGGTGCTTCCGGGGTTGCTGTTCGAAGCGGCCTTCCAGATCCATTTCGCCGAGGTCTGGTGTGCGCGCGGCTTGATTCTCTTTCTGGCTGTTCCCGGACTGGTCGTGGCGATGTTCCTCACGGCGTTGCTCGTCTGGTGGGGTACAAACCTATTGACGCCCGGCGCCATCGAGTTTACGGGCGCCATGGTGTTCGGCGCCTTAATCTCGGCCACCGATCCGATCAGCGTGTTGGCGATCTTCCGAACCCTGGGCGTGGACCACCGGCTGGCCATTATCGTCGAGGCCGAGTCTTTGTTTAATGATGGCACGGCGGTCGTGATCTTCACCATCGTGCTGGGTGTGGCGATGGGTGCCGGCATTAGCGTCCCGGGCGCCGCTTGGGAGTTTGTGCGGGTGACGGGATTCGCAATCCTTGTCGGCGCCTTGGTCGGAGCAGCCGTGAGCATGCTGACCCGTTCGATTAATGACCCGATGGTTGAAATCACCTTGACCGTGCTAAGCGCCTACGGCGCGTTCATCGCCGCCGAGTGGCTCGGACTGTCGGGCGTGATTGCCTGCGTCGTTGCCGGCATGCTCACGGGGAACTGGGGCGCGACATTTGGCATGCAATCGGGGACGCGCACCGCGGTGGAGGCTTTTTGGAGCTACGCGGCATTTCTGCTGAATAGTTTTGTATTCCTGCTGATGGGACTTGAGATCAACCTGGCGAAGTTGGGCCACTTCTTTCCAGAGATTTTGATCGGTTGGGTGGCCATCAACACGGCGCGCGCCGCCTTGGTCTACGCCAATTACCTCATCATGCGGGCGGCGGGCCGTGATGGCTTACCAGCATCGTGGGCGGCAGTGCTCACCTGGGGCGGATTGCGCGGCGGGCTGTCAATGGTACTGGCGCTGTCGTTGCCCCGTGACTTCAGTCATCGCGAGATGATTTTGCACATGACTTTTGGTGTCGTGCTCTTGACGCTGCTGGTGCAAGGTCTGACCATCAAGCCTCTATTGCGCCGGGTTGGATTGGCGAACAGCAAAAGATAAAGGGGCGGCACAGATGCCAAAACTTCGGGTCCAGAGCTTCAGCATTTCAGTCGACGGTTACGGCGCCGGCCCAAACCAGAGTTCCGACAGTCCGATGGGCGTAGGTGGCATGGCACTGCACGACTGGGCGTTCACGACTCGCACGTTCCACCAGATGTTCGGCGATTCGGGAGGGGCGACCGGCGTCGATGATGATTTCGCGGCCCGAGGTTTCCGCAATGTCGGCGCTTGGGTCCTAGGCCGGAACATGTTCGGTCCGATCCGGGGTCCCTGGCCTGACGAAGCGTGGAAAGGGTGGTGGGGCGCCAATCCACCGTACCACACGCCGGTGTTTGTACTGACACATCACCCGCGAGCTTCGCTTACCATGACCGGCGGCACCACTTTTCATTTCGTGACCGACGGAATCCGGGCCGCGCTGCAACGGGCCATGGACGCCGCGGAAGGCCTGGACGTGCGCCTTGGCGGAGGGGTCGCCACGGTGCGCGAGTACCTGAGCGCCGGACTCGTCGATGAAATGCATCTGGCCATTGCTCCGGTTTTACTGGGCGCCGGTGAAAATCTTTTCACGGGCCTCGAGCTACCGAAGCTCGGCTACCAACGCACCGAGCATGTTCCCACGCAGCACGCCACCCACGTCATCTTCACCAAGCGGCGCTGAGCATCGCGCGTGACTACGGCCAATTCCGTGGAAGCTGCCAAAATAATTACATATATATCGTAACTATAAGAAAAATAACAACTAACCTTACGGCGCGCAGGCGCGCGGGAAGTGTGGAGCAGGCGGTCCAACCCATATGAATGACTAACGCGCGGGGTCAATAATTTGCTTGCGGGTCCGCGCGCTAAAGTAAAGCATGGACGCCGCAATGAGCACCAACCCCATCGCGGAGGTGGTGTAGGCCGCGTACCGGAACACGGTTAACCACTCAAGGTGGGTCATGCCGAAGTTTCTCCAGAGCAATAAAGCGCAACTGCCGGCGTAGCCGGCCGAGTCCGCCACGTAGATTAGAAAACCGGCGTTCGCCACTTCACCACCGGCGGCGACCAACCGATCAAACAGCATTGCATTGAAGGGGGTATACACCACATAGAGGCCTGCACCGCTGGCGATCATCCAGGTCAACGGCCCGAGCCAACCGGCGTCGAATGCCAGAGTCGATGCGCCAAGAAGCACCAGTCCGGCCAAAATCATGCCGTGAATCACTTTGAGCGCCCGCACATTGTCCTTAACCTTGACGATAATCGCTAAAGCGATCAACGCAATAGCGGCCACCGGCAGCTCCGTGGCCGTGAACACGGAGGCCGGGTTGGCATAACCCAGCGCGGTCCACAGTTCAGCGGCGAAATTGTCGCGGAAGTCCCGTAGTGCCGTCGCGAACACGTAAGCGATCACCAGCAGCGTCACTCCAAGCCCGAAGCGCGCAAGGAAAGCACGCACCTCGCGGGGTGTCATCGGTGCGCGGCGCACACGGGCCGTTTCATCTTCGGCGCTGGGAGGCGGGAGTGATGAGAGTCCCCACACGCCCAAGGCCAGCATAGGTACAAACAACAGACCCGTGGCCGCGGGCATCCAGAATACTGGTACGTGCATGTTCTGGATCAGCAATAGGCCGGCCGATTTCACGGCGCCCGAGGAAAGGATAAAGCTTGCACAAAGCACCGCGCCGAGCACCTCGGAAATGCGCCGACCTTCCATGTACGAGAACACCAACCCCCAGATTAACCCTAGGCAAAGGCCATTAGCGTACATGGCGGGTATCTTGAGCGGCGCCGGCGCTACAGCGAACGCCACCAAAGCAATCCACGAACTGCCGATCAATCCGAGAATTGCCCGCGCGCGGAAAGTGGGCTTCATTCCGGCGATTACCCGAATGCCGATAAATTTTGAGGTAGCGTAGCCAAGGGCCTGCGCAATGACGAGCGCGATCTTAAAGTCCAGAGCGTAGTGCCAGCCCTCGATGTGCTCGTAACTGGCCGCGGCGAAGGGCTTGCGGAACGCGTACATCGAGAAATAAGTGGCAAATCCGGCCAGCGAGGCGAATACCACAAACGCCAGGGGAGAGTCCTTACGTAAGCGCAGTGCAAATGTTTGCGACATGGTGACAGCGGGCCGGCTTATCTAGCCGCTCGATTGTGGCAGTGGTGTGAAGCTGGCCCTCCGGCGGCAGGAGAACGCCGGTGCCTGCTGAGTATACTTGCAATCCGCGAGTGCCCGGGCTCAACCATGGCGCGAATGCCGTCCGAAGAAAGATTTGACCTGGCGGTAGTAGGCGCCGGAATTCTGGGCCTGGCCACCGCGCTGGCGGCCGTGCGGCGGGGACTGCGCGTCATCGTGGTCGATCGGGACCCGGAGGCGCGCGGTGCGTCGGTGCGTAACTTTGGCTTCGTCACCGTGACCGGACAGGAGCCCGGAGCCATGTGGGCGAGAGCCCGGCGCACGCGCGAGGTTTGGCGGGAAGTAGCCTTGGCTGCAGGCATCCCCGTAGTCCACAACGGGATGTGGATGATGACCCGGCGCGCCGAAGCATTCCGGCTCATAGAGACCTTTATGGGCACCGACATGGCCGAAGGCTGCCGCGTTTTGAGCGCCCAGGAGGCGCGGCGCCGGTGCCCGCAACTTGTGGCGCCAGACCTGATGGGGGTTTTGGAGAGCACTGTGGAGTTGCGCGTGGAGTCGCGTGACGCCATCCCCAGGCTGGCCAACTGGCTCCGTGAAGCTCACCGCGTGCGTTTTATGCGCAACGCCCCGGTGCAGGCGATTGATCCACCCTGGGTGCACACCTCCGTTGTCCGCCTGCGGGCGGAACGCGTCGCGGTGTGTACGGGCGATGAGTATCAGGGCCTATATGCGGAGCGGTTCGCAGCCCACCAACTCTTGCGGTGTAAGTTACAGATGCTCAAGCTCGCCGATCCGGGTTTCAGGTTGCCGGCGACTTTAATGTCGGATCTCGGGTTGGTGAGAAATGCCGGGTACGCCACTCTCGAGCCGATCAGTGCGCTGAGGTCGCGACTCGCACTAGAGCAACCAGAACACTTAAGTAACGGAGTCCATCTCATTGTGGTGCAAAACGCCGACGGCACCCTGATTGTCGGCGACAGTCACCATTACACTTCGACGCCCGATGAGATTGCGTATACCCCAATCGATACTTTGATCCTCCAGGAATACCGGGCGGCGCTCGGTGTAAATCCGCCGCCCGTACTCGAACGTTGGGTCGGCACCTACGCCTACGCCAAGGATAAGTCAGTGTTGATCGATGCCCCCGAGCCCGCGGTGCGCCTGGCCGTCGTCACGTGCGGGTCGGGAGCATCCACGGCGTTCGCTATAGGCGAGGAACTGGTGGACAGTTTTTTCTAGACCTTCAATCCGCCCGGACTCCACTCACCAAGGCAGCGAGTAAGTCTTGACGTTAGTAAAGGACCTCATAGCTTCCTGCACGCCTTCCTTAATTCCGGTCCCGGAGTCTTTAATGCCACCGAAGGGCGTGAGCTCGAGGCGGTAACCGGGCACTTCGCGCACGTTGACACTGCCCACGTTCAGCTCGGTAATGAAGCGCGTAATATAGTCCAGGCGATTTGTGCACACTGCGGATGAAAGCCCATAGTCGGTTGAATTCGCGACGCGGATGGCTTCATCGATTGACCCGAACCGAATCACGGGCGATACCGGCCCAAAAGTTTCAGTTTTAACCACCCCCATGTCGGGGTCGACGCGGTCCAGGACTGTCGGGGAGTACAGCGCGCCGTTGCGTACGTTCCCAAGCAGCAATCGGGCGCCACGGGCAATTGCATCGTTGACTTTGTCCTCGCAACCGCGCGCCGCGGCTTCATCGATCACCGTGCCCATATCGGTGGTCGGATCCAGTGGATCGCCGTAGGCGACGGCGCGGGTTCTGTCTAGCAGCAGTTCTACGAAGCGCTCTGCAACCGAATCGTGCACGAGCATGCGTTTTACGGCGGTGCAGCGCTGACCGGAATTTCTGTAGGATCCGGCCGCCGCCAAGCTCGCTGCCTCCTCGAGGTCGGCGTCTTCCATGACTATGATCGGATCATTGCCGCCAAGCTCCAGCACCTGTCGCTTGTACACGGCCTTAGCGGCAATGTATTTGCCGTAGGACACGCCGCCGGTAAATGTCACCAAGTCGACATCGCGATTTGTGAGCAGCTCGTCGCCGATCTCCCGCGGGTCGCCAGTGAGGACACAAAACATCTCGGCGGGCAGCCCCGCCTCGAGCAGCAAGTCGGCCAGCCTCAGTGCGCTCAGCGGGGTCTTTTCGGACGGTTTGAGCACCATACGGTTATTGGTGGCAATAGCGGGCGCCACCTTGTGCGCGACCTGATTCAAGGGGTGGTTAAAAGGGGTGATCGCACTGATTACGCCCGCCAGTGGTTCGCGCAGCGTATAAACCTTTCGGCGCTTGCCGTGCGCTGTCAGGTCACAGGAAAAAATCTGTCCGTCGTCCTGGAGCGCCGCGTTGCCCGCAAATAGAAAGACGTCGCACGCCCGACCCACCTCGTAGTTAGAGTCTTTCTTGCACAATCCGCTTTCGGCCGTGATCAGGTCAGAGATTTGTGCGGCTCGTTCGCGGATCAGTTCCGCAGCGCGATAGCAGATCTGATAACGCTCAAACCGTGTCAGCTTCGGTCGATAGGCACGCGCAACCTCGATGGCACGGCGTACTTCGGTAACGCTGGCCATCGGCACCGTGCCGGCAATCGCGCCGGTGTAAGGGTTACGAACTTCGCCGATTCGGCCAGTGCGCGCGCGCTCGCCACCGATGCGCAAGGTCTCGTAACGCGATTCGCACTCAGTGGGCACGGTTGAGCACCCAGTCGAAGGCATCGAAATTGCGCCAGCGGCGATTCACATCGAGTGTGGCGAGGCGCCGATTAATAATTAATGGTACCGGCTGTTCGGACAGGCCCCCGTGCGAGCGCAGCGGTACATCCAGGCCCGACAGATCGTGGCGCGCCGCGGCGCTCCCGATGACGACTGAGCGCGTGGCCGTAACGACCAGATCGCCGATGCGATCTGCAGGCAACTCAAAGCGCGCCGCCGCTTGGGCACGCGACAATACGGCGTCGATTCCGCGCAGCGCGGCAATGCGTTCTGCAACCGCGGCGACGTCCGCCGTCGCCACTAGGTGCACGGTCGCATAGGAGCCCAGAGCACCGTGGTGCACGACGTACGGGTCGGTAATCGGCAGTATCACGCGGGCCTGGCCGGAACCGATCCATTCATCCAGAAGGTCCTGAAGATAAATGACATTCGGGCTAGCGTCCAGACGGGTTTTGGCGTTCATGCCGTGGTCTGCGGTGACCACAATCACGCACCCGAGCGCGTCGAGCTCGCGCAAATAACTGTCCATCATTCGGTAGAAGTCGTTGGCCGCGTCGGTACCCGGTGCATACTTATGTTGTACGTAGTCGGTGGTCGATAGGTACATTACGTCGGGCCGACGAGTCTGCATCAGCCGCACGCCTGCCGCGAATACGAACTCGGACAGCTCGGCGCTGTAGACATCCGGTATCGGCCGGCGCACGAGTTCAAGCACGCCTTCGATGCCGTGTTCAGCCAGCGTGGTCTGGTCAGCCTTCTCGGAAGAAAAGCAGATGCCACGAACTCCGTGCCCCAGGAGCTTGCGCAGTTTGTCTTTGGCGGTGACCACTGCCACGGCGCAGCCAGCCTCGGCCAGTGCCGCTAACAGGGAAGGGGCCCGCAGCCATTTCGGGTCGTTCATCATGACTTCGACATTGTTTGCGGCGTCGTAAAGGTAATTCCCGCAGATGCCGTGCACGGCGGGTGGCGCGCCGGTTACGATGGAAAGGTTGTTCGGATTTGTGAACGTCGGGACGACGCAATCAGCGATCACCGAGGTGCCATCCGCGAGTACCGTTTTCATCCAAGGCATGTGGCCAGTAGCCACCGCCTGAGCAATGTAATCAGGCTCACAGCCGTCCACACACACGACCACCGATGGTCGAGTGGGCAGCTGATAGCTGCGTCCGTTCACTTCGACCTGGCGCATTGTGACCTCGAAAGTATTGACTGGCACAGAATGCTCGGTGGGCAAGAAGCGCAGCCGGGCGCACCAAGCGCGGCCAGATGACAGTACGCGTACGACAGTTTACTGTATGGCCGGTCTTTTGGTGCGTACCTATTAGTAAGCATTGCCCGCTGCAATGCGCGCGAGTGTCCCTATGACCGCAGCTCCTTATCTGTTGACTCCCGGGCCCTTGACGATCTCCTCGGCCACCAAGCAGAGCATGCTCCGCGACTGGGGTTCCTGGGACAGCGACTTCAATCAAATAACCAGTCGGGTGCGGGCGCGATTGTTGGCGATCGTGCACGCAACGGGCACCCACGAGTGCGTTCCCTTGCAGGGCAGCGGCACGTTCTGCGTTGAGGCCGCCATCGGCACTCTGGTACCGCGCACCGGGCACGTGCTGGTACCGCAGAACGGAGCTTATTGCCAGCGCATCGCCCGAATTTGCAAGGTGCTCGGACGCACCGTATCCACCATTGATTATGCTGAGGACGCGGCCGTGCGTGCCGATGACATCGATCGAATGCTCGCCGCCCAGCCAGGTATTACGCATGTGGCGCTGGTCCACTGCGAAACCAGTGCCGGTATCTTAAATCCCCTGCAGGCGGTGGCCGAGGTCGTGGCGCGCCACGGCCGCAGTCTCATCGTTGATGCCATGAGCTCGTTTGGTGCGCTCGAGATCGACGCGCGCAACACTGCGTTTGACGCCGTCATCGCCGCGTCCGGAAAGTGCCTGGAAGGGCCCCCGGGAATGGCGTTCGCGATTATCCGGAGATCCGCATTGGAACGCGCCGAGGGCAATTCCCATTCGCTCGCCATGGATCTTTTCGACCAGTGGGCGTACATGCAAAAGACCACGCAATGGCGATACACCCCTCCGACCCATGTAGTCGCCGCCTTCGACAGTGCCATTGAACAATTCCTCAACGAAGGAGGTCGGGGGGCGCGCGGCGGCCGATACGCCGAGAACTGCCGCGTGCTACTTGCCGGGCTGGCGCGCCACGGCCTGAGAAGTTTTCTACCGAAAGAAATTCAGGCACCAGTCATCGTGACGTTCCACGCACCTCGCGTGCCCGGATACCATTTCAAGACCTTTTACGATGCCGTCAAGTCGCGCGGCTATATTCTCTATCCGGGAAAGCTCACGACGGTGGAGACTTTCCGAGTCGGCTGCATGGGGCAGCTCGGAGAGCGTGGTATGGCCGGTGCGGTCGATGCGATCGCGGAAGTGCTCGCCGAACTGACCGCCGCAGCGTGAGTGACCGGAAGAAGCTAACCCGCTCGCTCTCCGGCGGGCGTCCAAAGCGATGGTCATAAAGCCCGCTTCCGGCGCACAGTGGCTACGATCCAAACTACGAACCGCTTTCCGATCCTAGTCCCGCCACCGATTGCGACTACGTTCTCACTTACTGAATCGCCATGGCGGGTCCACGGCCGGTCGGGAATGGACCTATAACTGCTGGTATCGATGCCGATGTGGGCGGCCAAGCTGGCCTTCGGCAATCTGAGGCTGGCTCGGCGATTGGGCGTAAG
The DNA here is from genome assembly GCA_038234675.1 of Steroidobacterales bacterium. GTDB lineage: Bacteria > Pseudomonadota > Gammaproteobacteria > Steroidobacterales > Steroidobacteraceae > FEN-1191. The sequence continues at coordinate 8,479 of JBBQTF010000017.1, read as the reverse complement.
GTGCGCATTGCCAGCGCGATGCTGGCGTGGAAAAGCCAGGCTGAGCACTGCCGGCGGCGAGGCCCGAGCCAGAGCGGTGGCTATCGCAACGGCCGCTTACACTCCACCCGCGCTCCAACCCTGAGGCGTCACCGACTTCTAGCCATGCTCGCAAATTCAATCGTGACCAGACCATTGACTTCGCGGGAGTTCGCACGCTGCGGCTTCCGCTCCCAAGCGTTCTATACGGACACGCGCATCCTAAGACACTATCACGCGCGAGTTGGGCAAGTCGCCGTCTGGGCTGCGCCGAGTACATCACACGATTGCCGCCGTACGCCAGCGCGTAGTAAATCGTCTGTGCCGGATCGAGCTACACTATGCGCGGCATGAGGTCGTGGCTCACATCCACCCAGCCCCCACCACAAGCAGTCGATCTCGATCCCGGCCACCACTGGAAAGTCGCGTGTTAGGGAGGCGCACGGGCGCGCGGTATGACCCGGAGGTGACGTCCGCACCGGTTATTGAGCTGCGGCTGCCGATCTGCGTGCGCCCGTCCGGCAGGCAGCGTAGCCAAGGATGAAGTCGGTTGAACCTGCAGTGCCGGCGCCACTGGAAAGCGGCGTACATTAACAGTCCATCCCAGGAGATTTACCGATGAAGATGACCACCGAGGAAGCTTTCGTAAAAGTGCTCCAGCAGCACGGTATCGAACATGCCTTCGGCATCATCGGTTCGGCCTTCATGCCGATTTCCGATCTGTTCTCTAAGGCCGGCATCACCTTCTGGGATGTCGCCCACGAAACCAATGGCGGATACATATGCGACGGCTACACGCGCTCTACTGGGAAGATTGCCATGGCGATCGCGCAGAATGGACCGGGCGTTACCGGCTATGTCACAGCGATCAAGACTGCCTACTGGAATCACACTCCAATGTTGCTGGTGACCCCGCAGGCGGCCAATAAGACCATTGGCCAGGGCGGCTTTCAGGAGGTGGAACAGATGGCCGTGTTTCGCGACATGGTCGGCTACCAGGAAGAAGTGCGCGATGCCAGCCGTTTGCCCGAAGTGCTCAACCGCGTAATCTGCAAAGCCAAGCGCCTATCAGCGCCCGCACAGATCAACATCCCGCGCGACTTCTGGACCCAGGTCATCGACGTGGCATTACCCCCAGCGGTCGAGTTCGAGCGTCCGGCAGGTGGCACCAAAGCCATTGCGAAGGCCGCCGATCTGCTCTCGTCCGCCAAATTCCCGGTGATCCTCTCCGGCGCGGGCGTGGTGCTGGGAAACGCTCTTGGCGAGTGCGTCGCACTGGCCGAACGGCTGGAGGCTCCGGTCTGCAACAATTATCAGCACAACGATTCGTTTCCGGGGAGCCATCCACTTGCGGTTGGTCCGCTTGGCTACAATGGCTCTCGAGCGGCGATGGAGCTGATCTCAAAAGCGGACGTCGTGCTGGCATTGGGCACACGGCTCAATCCGTTCTCCACACTTCCGTGTTACGGCCTGGATTATTGGCCGAAAGCCGCCGCAGTGATACAGGTCGACATCAACGCGGACCGCATAGGGCTGACCAAGCCCGTTTCGGTCGCCATTTGCGGCGACGCCAAGCTGGTGGCCGCGCAGATACTGGCGCAGCTCGCACCCGGGGCCGGTGACACTGAGCGCGCATCGCGGCGCGCGCAAATTGCACAACAAAAGAGTGCGTGGGCCGAGGCGCTGTCCGTCCTGGATCACGAAGACGACGATCCGGGTACGGTTTGGAACGCCGCATGCCGATCACGCGAGCCCGAGCGCATGTCACCGCGACAGGCGTGGCGTGCGATCATGGCCGGCTTGCCGCCGGAGGCCATCATATCGAGCGACATCGGCAATAACTGCGCGATCGGCAATGCATACCCAACTTTTGAACGGGGCCGCCAATATCTCGCGCCCGGTCTCTTTGGTCCTTGTGGATACGGCTTTCCTTCCATCATTGGCGCCAAACTTGGCAATCCATCGACTCCGGTGGTGGGTTTCGCCGGGGACGGCGCCTTCGGTATTTCGATGAACGAGATGACTTCCATCGGGCGCGAGCCCTGGCCGGCCATTACGATGGTCATCTTCCGTAATTACCAGTGGGGCGCCGAAAAGCGGAACTCGATCTTGTGGTACAGCAATAATTTTATCGGCACCGAGCTCGATCCCAACGTGGGTTACGCGCGTGTCGCGGAAGCTTGCGGCCACCGCGGCGTGACGGTACGTACGGCCGGGGAACTCACCGAGGCCCTGCGTACCGCATGCGCTGGGCAGTCCCACGGGGCGACGACCTTTATCGAAGTTCTGCTCAATCAGGAGCTCGGTGAGCCATTTCGACGAGACGCCATGAAAAAGCCTGTGACGGTCGCGGGCATTCGACGCGAAGACATGCGGCCGCAATTGCTCCCATGACGCGCGCCGGCGGCCGCGTCCTTGTGCTCAATGCGGGCTCATCGTCCTTAAAATTCGCCGTGTTCGAGGGGGACACACGCCTCTGGCACGGTCAGATCGAAGGCATCGGTACGCGACCGCGGTTGATTTTCGCGGGCGCAACGATACAGCCGGCGCACGAACTGCCCAGCGCGACCGACCACACCTCAGCGCTGACGACGGTTTTCACTAGCCTCGCGCAACGCGGAATTTCGGTCGGTGACCTTAGCGCCTGCGGGCACCGGATTGTGCATGGCGGGGCGCGTTTTGCCGCGCCCGTGCTCGTGGATGATGCGCGACTTGAGGCGCTGCGTGCACTAGGAGCGCTCGCACCCCTGCACAATAGTTTCGGTCTTGCTGGCGTGGAGGCACTGCGCGCATCCGCACCGACCCTGCCGCAGGTGGCTTGTTTCGACACCGCCTTTCACGCCAACGTACCGGATGCGGCCAGCCGCTTTGCGCTCTCGACCGATCTGCACGATGCCGGCTACCGTCGCTACGGGTTCCACGGCCTTAATTTCGAGCATGTCACCACCGTTCTTGGCGAACAGGACGGCGCGCCACCGGCACGTCTGCTCATATTCCACCTTGGCAATGGGTGCAGCGCCGCGGCGGTTCACGACGGCCGCAGTGTTGCCACGACCATGGGATATTCGACCCTTGATGGTCTGGTGATGGGCACGCGATGCGGCTCGATTGATCCGGGTGTGTTACTGGCGCTGCAACGTGAACGCCACCTCACCGTGGATGAGCTCGAGGAATTGCTCTACCGCCACTCCGGGCTGATCGGGCTGTCCGGTCGAACCTCCGATATGCGCGAACTGGAGCAAATTGATGACGCGGCGTGTCGGCTCGCGGTGGATCATTTCTGCTACTGGGCCGCGCGGCATGCAGGCTCGCTGCTGGTGGCCCTTGGCGGCCTCGACGCGATCGCGTTTACGGGCGGCATTGGCGTCGGCAGCGCGCTAGTGCGTAGGAAAATCGTCGGGCACTTAGCATGGCTCGGAGTGGGAATCGACGAACACCGGAACAACAGCGGCGCGACCTCCCTAGCCAACCGACGTTCATCCTGTTCAATTTGGGTGATCCCAGCGAATGAGGAATTAGTGATTGCCCGCCACGTGTATGCGACGGTGGGAACTAGTGCGCCGGCCGTGAACCCATAGCTGAGGATTCGCATGATTCACGACGCCAACAAAGATGAAACTGGGCGCACTGAACTGCGCCGCACACTCAAGACCAGGCACATGGAGATGATCGCGCTCGGGGGCGTAATCGGGGCCGGCCTATTTGTCGGAAGCGGTGTAGTGATTCAGGCCACGGGGCCCGCTGCCGTGCTTTCGTTCGCACTCACCGGCACGCTCGTAGTTCTGGTAATGCGCATGCTCGGGGAAATGGCGGCGGCGTACCCAGCGGTCGGTGGATTTTATGAATACAATCGTCTGGCGCTGGGCGAACTTGCCGGGTTTATGACCGGGTGGATGTATTGGTATTTCTGGATCATTGTCGTAGCGCTCGAGGCGGTGGCGGGAGCGCGGTTACTGACCTACTGGTTTCCGCACATCGCGCCTTGGCGCTTCACGCTCGGGTTGATGATGGTGTTTACACTTTTGAACCTGCTTTCGGTACGTTCGTGGGGTGAAACCGAGTACTGGTTTGCGTCAATTAAAGTCGTAGCCATTACTTTGTTTCTCGGGATAGGCGTGGTGGTGGCCCTCGGGTATTGGCCTGGGCTCAGTGGGGGGTTCGCTAACCTGACGGCGCATGGCGGGTTCATGCCTAAAGGCTTTGCCCCCGTGCTCACCGGCGCGGTAGCCGCCACGGGGTTCTACTTCGGCTCGGAGATTGTAACGGTGGCCGCTGCCGAATCCGCCGAGCCCGACCGTGCAGTCGCCCGCGCTACACAGTCTGTGATCTCGAGGGTGCTCGTGTTTTATGTGGGCTCTATCCTCGTGGTCGTGACCTTAGTGCCATGGAACTCAGCCGGCATCGTCCAGCCCTATGTCACTGCGCTGGAGGCAGTGCACGTGCCAGGCGCAGCCCAAATCATGAACGGTGTGATCCTGACTGCGGTGCTTTCCGCGCTCAATAGTGGTTTATTCGCTTCATCGCGCATGATGATGGCACTTGCGCGCCGCTCCGACGCGCCACGAGCCGCTGCACAGCTTAACCGCCGCGGTGTTCCGGTTCGCGCCATCCTTATCAGCACCGCCTTTGGTTACGTAGCCGTGATCATGAACTACATATCGCCGGAGCATGTGTTTGCATTTCTCGTGGACTCGTACGGTACTGTTGCAATCTTTGTGTATATATTGATTGCGCTGTCGGAATTGCGGTTGCGGCGTCAGATCGAGCGCGATGCGCCCGAGCGCCTGCGGGTTCGCATGTGGGCTTACCCCACCCTGACGATAGTGGCAATTGTCACGATGTGCACGATCGTGGCCGCGATGGCGTTTCTCCCCGACCAACGATGGCCCTTGGTATTTGGGGTCATAAGCGCCTTGGTGATGTTGTGCGGCTATGCTTTTCGGCGCCACTATGGTTCCCGTCATCCGGCCTGAAGAAAAAGACGATGCTGAGGGTTGCCAACGAGGTCGCGTGCCTTGATCAGCACCCGGCTATTTGCAGGACTAACGTCGTCTGGCGCCAGGAGGCCACCCGGCCCCAGAGCCCATGCCTCCGCGTGCTGGCCCTCCACGATCAGCCCTTGGTCACAGTCCAAACGCCGACGCCCCAGAAGGGGCGGATCGCGGCAACGCCTCATAAACATCGCTGGCGTCGGGCTGGGGCGCATTGACCCTCGAATCCGGAATCAGTAGCCTGTGCTAACGATTTAATGCTCGTCGCATTCTAGGTAACCGCTTCGCGGTGTCCCTTCAGGAGAATCAATCGATGGCTACGGTAAGCGCAGTCGCTCGCCAACCGGATTCTTTCGCGCAGCTCGATTACTCGGCGGCCGTCAGACGCATCGTATCGCGCAGCCCGGCGCATTTTATTAACAACGAATGGGTCAACTCCACACATGGCGCGACGCTCGCGGTCGAGGATCCGTCCTCAAGGTTGGAAATTGGTCGTATTGCCGACGCCTCCGATGCCGACGTGGATCGCGCAGTCGCCGCGGCCCGGTCGGCCTTCGACGATGGCCGGTGGTCGGGTCTGCCGCCCAAAAAGCGCGAGCGGATCATGAACAAGCTCGCGGACCTGCTAGAGGCGCACGCCTCCGAATTTGCCGAACTCGAAGCGATCGATAACGGCAAACCAGTCGGATTTGCGACCGTCGTTGATGTGCCCGCCTCGATTGATCACCTCCGCTATATGGCAGGTTGGGCATCCAAAATCAGCGGAGATCTGATCGAACCGCAAGGCATGCCACGGGGCAAGGTATTCAGTTACGTCTCGCGCGAACCGGTGGGCGTTGCCGCGCAGATCGTTCCTTGGAATTTCCCGCTGGTGATGGCGACCATGAAGATATCCCCGGCCCTCGCTGCGGGGTGCACACTAATCCTCAAGCCGGCTGAGCAGACTTCGCTCACAGCATTACGGTTGGCCGACCTGGTGGTCGAAGCAGGGTTTCCGCCCGGCGTTATAAACGTCGTTACGGGCAACGGCCACACCGCAGGCGATCGGCTGGTAAGGCACCCCGATGTCGACAAGATCGCGTTTACCGGCTCCACCGAAGTGGGCAAAATCATCAACCGCGCGGCCACCGACACTCTCAAGCGCGTTACGCTTGAACTGGGCGGCAAGTCGCCAGTCGTAGTCATGCCCGACGTCAACATCGACGAGGTTGCTGCGGGCGCCGCCGGCGCGATCTTTTTCAACGCCGGACAGGTGTGTATCGCCGGTTCGCGTTTGTACGTGCACCGTTCGGTTTTTGACAAGGTGATAGAAGGGGTGGCTGCGGCTTCCGCTTTCTGGAAACCCCGACCCTCCCTTGACCCGAAGGCTCATATGGGCCCGCTGGTCTCGAAAGAGCAAATGGACCGCGTTATGGGCTACATCTCGGCCGGCAAGAAAGATGGCGCGTCAGTGGTGGTGGGCGGTGATGCCCCCTCATCAACCGGCTATTACGTCAATCCGACCATACTGGTAAACGTCAAGCCAACGATGAGCGTGGTACGCGAGGAAATCTTTGGACCGGTAGTCGTGGCGCAGCGCTTCGATGACATCGACGAGGTGGCCAAAGCTGCCAACGACACCGGTTACGGGCTCGGTGCCGCGATCTGGACCAAGGACCTGTCCTCCATGCACAAGCTTGCTGCGAAACTCAAAGCGGGCACCGTATGGGGCAACTGCCATGCGGTCATCGATCCGGCTCTGCCCTTTGGGGGCTTCAAGCAGTCGGGCTTCGGACGTGAGCAAGCGCGTCAGGGCCTTGAATCTTACACGGAGCTGAAGACCGTGATTATTCAGCTTTGATCTTGGAAGATGACAGCGCGACGCTGGAGCTTTTGGCGCCCAAGTGCGGATGCAAAGAGGTGAGCTCCTTGGCTATTGGGCAGAACCTTGCTCCATTGGCAACCTGGATTTACCGGCAATCAAGTTTTGCTCGCTGAGCAGCGGGGCGCGATCCGAGCATCTTCGATGCTAAAGCGGATGGGTAATTACAACCTTGCCGAACAAATCTGGAGACGACTGGTAGCTATACGCGGCTTTGGCGTCCGCAAATTTAAACACTCGATCGATGACCGGTTTTACCTTTTTACGGTCGATAAATGTATTGAGCTCGCGCGCCATTGCCACTGAACCAACGAAGATTCCGCGCAAGCTGGCGCCTTTGGCCATCAGGGACATTGGGTTCGTGTCTCCCTGCATCGTGAGCACGCCGATGAGCGCCACTTCGCCGCCGAAGCCGACCGCCTGGAGCGACTGCTGGAGTGTGCCGAGTCCGCCCACTTCGACCACATGATTAACCCCTCCGCCCGCCAACTCGGCGGCTTTCGCGCCCCAATTGGTTTCGGCGCGGTAATTAACGGTGGCATCGGCGCCGAGGTCGCGCATCCGCTGTAACTTTTCCTCGCTGGATGAGGTGGCGATCACGCGCGCTCCGGCCGCTTTAGCAATTTGTAGCGCCAACAGCGAGACGCCACCGGTACCAATCAGCAGCACGCTGCTGCCGCCCGTCAGCGGGCGTATACCTTTCATAAGGGCATTCCAAGCTGCAACGCCCGCACAGGGAAGCGTTGCTCCCTCCTCAAAACTTAGCGTCTCGGCTAATTTGATTACTCCCGCCTCGGGGAGGGTTACGTAGTCCGCCAACATACCTTTGGCAGGCGGCGCACCCAGCGCCTCGCCCAGAGCGGGCGTGGGCGGACCTTCCGTCCAACCCTGAAAGAACGTGGCAGCTACTCGATCTCCCACAGCAATGGATTTGACGCCCACGCCGATTGCCTCTACAACCCCGGCACCATCCGACAGCGGCGTGCACGCCGCCTTGATCGGGCCGCCGAAATAATGGCCTTTAGTAATCGCTTGGTCGCGATAGTTGAGCGAGTTGGCCCGCACGCGGATCAGGACCTCGCCCGCACCGGCGACGGGTTTCGGCACCTCGATCATTTCCAATTGATCAGGGGACGTGCAGCCCGCGGGCAATCTCCAGGTCCGCATGCGCTGAGTGCTCATCGGGCGCCACTGCAAGAAACAACAGGCGCGGGCATGGCTCGGTGCGGACCCGGGAGCGCGTCGGCCATTGATGGACGCGCAATCGCACACTCGAGGACGGCCACCCGCGGAGAATGCGAGGTCGCAAGTCCCGGAAGCATTCGCGCGACTACCATGAAGCGCGCGCAATTCGGGGGGATAGGTGCGAGCGAGTCATCATGCGTGCGCCTGCGCAACCTGCCTCCCCGACCTCAGTCGATGTCGCAAACCAATTGTGGAGGGGCAGCCACCGTCCGCCTGAAAAAGGTCGCGGTGCGCATGCCCTAAGGCGGCCGGCCCCGGACCCAGCACAGCGCGATCAGACATGCCATATCCAGCCTTGTTCGATGTGCCCGGTTCGCTGGTCAGTGTACGCCTAAAGCCGTCTGGCCAACATCGATGGAGCGGT
>JBBQTF010000016.1:2500-82211 GCA_038234675.1 Steroidobacterales bacterium | reverse complement strand
GGGTGGGTTGGCCTTCGACACCACCGGACAGAACCTGACGGGTGGCTACCACGCCCGGCAGTCTGGCTGGTACTTGCAGGGCGTTTATCAGTTCTTGCCACGTTGGCGCTTTGGCGCGCGTTACGACCTGCTGGACTCCGGCGATGTAAATATCGGCCTGGTCGAGCAGAACCTGCTGCCAGCCTCCGCGTTCAGCGCACTTGTGCCCCACACGCCGAGCCGGCTGACGGCAATGTTTGACTGGAACCCGAGTGAATTCTCGCGCCTCCGGCTGCAGTACGCCTGGGATCGGGCGCGGCTGAACGAACACGACCAGCAGCTGATGCTGCAGTACCTCTACAGTATTGGCGCGCACGGCGCCCATAAGTTCTAGGAGATCAAAATGAAAAAATACTTAGTGGCCGTCGCCACGATCTTGCTTTCAAGCAGAATCCTGCCGGCACACGCGGGTCTGAAAGTGCTTGCCACGACGCCCGAATGGGCCGCGCTCACGCACGAATTGGGAGGCGATAAGGTCGATGTGTACGCCGCGACCACCGCGTTTCAGGACGTGCATCGTGTGGACGCCAAGCCGAGCCTGGTTGCGCGGGCGCGTAACGCCGACCTGGTGGTAGCCGCAGGTGCGGAGCTGGAAGTGGGTTGGTTGCCGATTCTGCTGCGCGAGTCCGGCAATGCCCGCATTCAACCTGGCAATCCCGGTTATTTCGAGGCCACGACATTTTTGCACCTGTTGGAGATTCCCACTTCGGTCGATCGTTCCATGGGCGATGTTCATCCACTCGGCAATCCACACGCGCATCTCGATCCGCACAATATTGCGTTGGTGGCCACCGCGATGACCGCGCGGCTGATGGCCATCGACGCCCCCAACGCCAAGCTCTACGAGGCGCGCGGCGCGGATTTTCAGGCCCGTTGGAAGGCGGCGATCGCTCGCTGGGAACAACAGGCGGCGCCGCTCAAGGACACGCCCATTGTGGTGATTCATCGCGACCAGGTGTACTTGTGCCGCTGGCTGGGATTGCGGGAACTTGCGGCCATCGAGCCTAAGCCCGGCGTGCCGCCCAGCAGCAGCTACCTGGCGGAGTTGGTGACCAAGCTCAGCGCCGCGCCGCCGAAGATGATCCTTCGGAATGCCTACAATGATTTTAAGGCTGTGGACTGGCTGTCCGAGCGCATTCATGCCCCAGTGGTGTTGCTGCCCTATTCGGTCGGTGGCACTCCCGGCGCCAAGGATCTGTTTGGGCTGTTCGACGACACGATCAATCGCCTGACGGGAGTGACCAAATGAACTCTCTGCCCGAGACCTTAAGCATCCTCGGGCCCGCGCTGCTGGCAGGATTGATCGTGCTGGCCACCCACGTACCGCTCGGCCAGCAGGTGCTGGCGCGTGGAATCGTTTTTATCGATCTTGCAATTGCCCAAGTGGCCGGCGTTGGCGTGATCTCTGCGCATTACTTCGGCCTTGAGTTGCAGGGCTGGGTCACGCAGGTGGCCGCGGTCAGTGCCGCGTTGCTTGCGGCACTGCTGTTGACGTGGACGGAACGCAAGCGCCCGGAGGTGCAGGAAGCGCTTATTGGCGTGTTATTTGTCTTGGCATCCACCGCGCAGATACTGCTGCTGGCCAACGACCCTCACGGTGGTGAGGACCTCAAGGACCTTCTGGCCGGGCAGATCCTGTGGGTCACGCCCACGCAACTGGTCCGCGCCGCGGTGTTGACCGCTGTCGTGTTGCTGGCGTGGTTCAGGTGGCGTGAAGCGCTGGGCCGTACCGGCTTCTACATCCTGTTTGCGGTGACCGTGACCGTCTCGGTGCAACTGGTAGGTGTCTATCTGGTGTTCACGACGCTGATTGTGCCGGCCATCGCCACCTATCGTTACCCACCCAGGCGGCAGCTGTTGATCGGCTATCTGCTGGCGGGATTAAGCTATGCGGCTGGCCTTATCGTCTCGGCACTTACTGACTTGCCATCCAGCCCGGTGATCGTCTGGGTGATGGCTGCAGTTGGCGTGGTGGTACTGCTCGGACAGCCGAGCCAAGCTAAAGACTAAACGGACCTTCGCAAACCGTTTCCGATAGCGGCCTGCGAGTGCTGGGCTTCTCGCGATTCTGCAAGGCCTCGCTGAGCTCGGCCTTTTTGCCTGGATGTCCCAGCACGATCATGGCCTCTACGGCGAATGCCGCCGGAACCCTCAACACCCTGCGTGCCCGCTCATAGTCGAAGCCGCCGATGCCATGGGCGACCAATTTGTCCGACCAGGCCTGGAGCGCCAGATTTTGCCATGCGGCGCCGCTGTCGTAGGAATGGGTGACGCACGAGCGTCCGTCACCATCGTAGTGACTCCGCGAGATCACCACAACGAGCGCCCCGGCCTGGGCCGCCCATTGCCGGTTGCTGGGCTTGAGCAAGTCAAGAAACGCGGGCCAGAAATCCGTGTCGCGGCGGGCGTATAGAAATCTCCAGGGCTGGAAATTACCGCACGATGGCGCCCACCGTGCCGCTTCAAACAGCCTCATTAATTGAGTCTCACTTAATGCTTCCCCCGACATCGCGCGCGGCGACCAGCGATCCACTAACAGCGATAGGATCGGATAGCCCGCCGTGCGCTGAGTACTGCCATGCTCCATGACGGAACCTTAATTGCCGACCACCAACTAATGTGACCCCGGCAATGCGAAATATCAACTTGGAGTTGCCACGACGGCCTTCGCTCATGATAATCCGCGCGCTTTCTTTCAACCCGTGGAGTGGAGTCATGATTCTTAATCGACAGATAGTGGCCGCAGTTGCGCTGATTCTCATCGCTGCCGCGGCGCAAGCCGACCCATGGAAAGGCAAGGGCGAAGCGGGCGCCGTCTGGGCGAGCGGCAATACCGACTCCAGTAGCGTCAACCTCAAGCTTTCGATGACCAAGGAAGTGGAGCAGTGGAAGCACGCGCTGGACATGTCCTACCTGCGGGCCAGCAGCAACGGCGATACCAGCGCCAACAAATTCGTGGGTGGCTGGCAATCGAATTACAACTTCGACCCGCGCACATTCGGGTTCGGGGCCCTGAGGTACGAACACGACGAATTTAGTGGCTTCAACTACCAGGCCAGCGCCAGCACCGGCATAGGCTACAAATTCTACGACACTGATACGCTTAAGTTTTCAGGCCAGGCCGGCGTAGGTTATCGGCGCATTAAAGACAACCTTACGGGCGCGACTTCGAGCGGCCTGATTTTTGTCGCTGGCCTCAACTATGAGTACGCGGTTACGACCACCACGAAACTCGTCGACAAGTTTCATATGGAGGCCGGCTCGGACAACACGCTGCTCACGAATTTCGCAGGTGTTGAAGTGAAAATGAGCGACAAGCTGGCGCTCGCGGCCGGTTACGATGTCACCTACAACACTGATCCGCCGGTGGGTCCGCTGGGCACCACATTCAAGAAGACCGACACCGTCACCACCCTCAATATCGTCTATTCATTCTGAGCGGGGAGATGAAATGGGCCGGTGCGTTTACGGCACGGGCCGGCATCCCCTTTAGACACGTTCACCCGTTTAGCGTCGCCACAAGCTAGGCGGCCCCCGGGCCGCTGGCGGCGAGATCCCTACCGAGCACGGTTACCAGCTCAGCGGGCGATCGCGAACAGAACGATTCCGGCGACTATTCGATACCAGGCAAATACCGTAAAACGATGGGTCTGCACGTAGCGCAGAAGCCAGCGCACTACAATGAAGGCAACCGCGGCCGAAACCACAAACGCCACGGCCAGAGCGCTCCAATTCTCATGCAGCTCCTGCGCCCCGCGCGCCTTCAGAAACTCATAGGCAGTCGCAGCAAACATCGTCGGTATGCCCACAAGGAAGGCGAACTCGGTAGCCGCGGGTCGCGAGGTCATGCCGGCGAGCATGGCCGCAAATATCGTGGCCGCCGAACGCGACGTGCCTGGAAACACCCCCGCCAGTATTTGACATACGCCCACCCAGAATGCCGCCCGCCACGTAGCCTGGGCCACCGCCGCTCGATCTTTGAGGTACCACTCAATCAGCAGCATGATTACGCCACCGACGATCAGCGCGCTCGCCACCGGGGCGATGGTGTTTGGCAGACCCACGCCCAATTTTTTTGCGATGAGCCCACCCACAGCGGTGAGCACAAAGGCCAACGCCAGCTTGAGCAAATAATCGCGATTGCTGCGCTCGTTAAGGCCCAACGCCAAAGACTTCAGTCGCGGCCAAAAAACCACGACCGCCGCGAGTATCGCGCCGGCCTGGATGGCGACGTTGAACAGTTCCGAGCGAGCGCCGAGCCAATGCTCAGCTATAAGCAGGTGCCCGGTACTGGAGATCGGCAGGAATTCGGTGACGCCCTCGATGATTCCCAGCCACACTGCCTGGAATAAATCACTCATCCCCGTCCCCTCGAACAGTTAGCACCTGCGAGACACGACAGCGAGGCTTTCTCAGTCATCCATCAGGAAACTGCGCAATTGCTCACTGCGGCTGGGGTGCCGAAGCTTACGCAGCGCTTTGGCTTCGATCTGCCGGATGCGTTCGCGCGTGACGTCGAACTGCTTGCCGACTTCCTCGAGGGTGTGATCGGTATTCATGTCGATGCCGAATCGCATGCGCAGCACCTTCGCTTCGCGCGGGGTGAGCTGCGCCAGCACCGAATGGGTGGTTTCCTTGAGCGATTCGTTGGTGGCCTGATCGATCGGTGATGTAACCGAAGTGTCCTCGATGAAGTCGCCCAGATGCGAATCCTCGTCATCGCCAATCGGCGTTTCCATGGAAATCGGTTCTTTGGCGATTTTGAGCACCTTACGCACCTTGTCTTCGGGCATTTCCATGCGCACGGCGAGCTCGTCAGGGGTCGGCTCGCGACCCATCTCCTGCAACATCTGGCGGGATATGCGGTTGAGCTTGTTGATGGTCTCGATCATATGCACGGGTATGCGGATGGTGCGCGCCTGGTCGGCAATTGAGCGCGTGATGGCCTGGCGTATCCACCAGGTCGCATAGGTTGAGAATTTGTAGCCACGCCGGTATTCGAACTTATCGACGGCCTTCATCAAACCGATGTTGCCTTCCTGGATCAAGTCGAGGAATTGCAAGCCGCGGTTGGTGTACTTCTTGGCAATCGAGATCACCAAGCGCAGATTCGCTTCGACCATTTCTTTTTTGGCACGGCGCGCCTTGGCTTCGGCGATCGAGACTTCGCGGTTGATGTCCTTCACGCCGCTGATCGACAGGTGGAATGTCACCTCCAGCGCCTGTAATTTCTTCTGCCGCCGCTCGATTTCCTCTTTCAGACGGGCGAGCGGCGCTGAATATTTCTTGCCGGCCTTGATATGCTTGGCGATCCAGCGGGCACTGGTTTCGTTGCGTGGAAAGCTGCTAATGAAATCCTTGCGTGGCATTCCGGCATCACGCACCGCTATGCTCATGATCTCCTTCTCGATCTGGCGTATTTCTCCGACGTGTGCACGCAGCTGGGCGGTCAGCGCGTCGAACATGCGGGGCGAGAGCTTGAGCTCCATGAATTCGTCGGCCAGCTTCTTGCGCGCCTTTTGGGTGCGCGGATCGTCTGCGCCTTGTTTGGCCAGCCCTACCAGCACCGTGTTGAGGTGCTTGCGGATCAGCCCCATGCGTCGGGAGACTTCCTCCGGATCCGGGCCGGTGTCGACCACTTCATCGTCGCCATCGGCGTCCTCGGCCCCTTCTTCGCTGGGCTTCTCGCCCTCGACCACGATCTCGACCTTGGTTGGATTTTGCGGCTGGGCAATAACATCAGGTGCGTTCGGATCAATAAATCCCACCACCAGATCGACCATGCGCGCCTGTCCGGCCTTGAATTGCTCGTAGGTGTGCAATAGGTGCTCGTGCGTTGCCGGATAGCTGGCGAGCGCCAGGCGCACCGCGTCAAGGCCCTCCTCAATGCGCTTGGCAATGCGAATCTCGCCCTCTCGGGTGAGCAGTTCGACCGTACCCATCTCGCGCATGTACATGCGAACCGGATCGGTGGTGCGGCCAAGTTCCGCATCGAGCGCAGCCAACGCGGCGGCCGCCTCCTCGATGGCTTCTTCGTCCGCGGGCGAGGCCGGGTCTGAAGCGAGCAGTGACTGGGAGTCCGGTACTTTTTCGTACACCGGAATGCCCATGTCATTAATCGTGTTGACGATATCTTCGATCTGCTCTGGATCGACGATTTCCGGGGGCAAATGGTCATTGACCTGGGCGTAAGTGAGATACCCCTGTTCCTTGCCACGAGCAATCAGCAGCTTGAGCTGTGATTGGCGATCTTCCGGAACAACACTTACGCGCCGCTCACTAAGGGCCACTACGGCGGCACCTTTTCCGCCCACGGCGGCTTTGCCCACCGGCGGTGTCAGGTGCGACTTGGTATTCGTGCCCTTGCCCGGGGCGATCACCGCTACCTTAGCCCCGGCGGGATGCTTGGGAGCAAGTTTGCCTGCCGCTGGCAGCTTGTGTGACGCCACTAGTGGAGCGGCGCGCGAAACGGCAGCCACTTTCATCGGCGCGGCGCTGCGCTTGGCCAGCGCTGGGCGTGACTTCTTCGGCGGGGACGCCGCATGAGCGCCGCCCTTATGCTTGATGATCGAGGCGTGTTTCGACTTGCGGCTCGTCGGCATTGCAGTCCCTATAGATAAAAACGTCAGGACAGGATTTCCTCAACCGTAGTTCCCAATTTCTAGGGAACGCGCCGGAAGGGGTAATAATGGGTCGGAAAATCCTGCAATTATACGGAATTTACGATGCGAATGGCCAGATATGGGGGCAAAAGGGGCATGGTCAAGTCACACGGTGGGCTTGCCGGTGTGGCCGATTCGACGCCTAGGGGGGGCGGTGCGCCGGGCGTTTGTTAAGTGCTTGAAATTCAGCACGTTCTTCTGCAGTAGCGGCGCCGGAATCGAGCTTCTGTAGCAGCTGATCGTAACGGTGTGACTGGCGCTCGGCCCTCACTTGGGCGATGAGGCGATCGATAGTACCGAGCAGCTCAGGTCCGGCTTGCGCTGCGTCAAGCAACACCCGCTCGGCGTGCAGTTCTCCCAGGCGGCGGTGTTCGACGCGCTCGCGCCACTGTTCGAGGAGCTGGGAGCCGCTGCGGCCGGGACGCTCGCGCAGCGCGGCGAGCAAGTCGCGCAACGTGGTGATGCCGCCCAGTTCTTCCTCGCCGATGTCTTGCAGGCGCTCCCACGTGGGCCGGGAGAGGGCGGCCGCAGTCGCCGGAAAATGCAGCAGAGTCTGGATCGCCTGCGTGACCAGGCCGCGCCGGCCCACGCCGCGCGCCGACATGCGCCGTGACGGCGTACGTTCCCTCTGCGAACTGGTCTCAGCCGGGCGCTCCTCGGCACGAGGCGCTTCGGCGAGGTCGGAGCGCAATAGCTCCCGCAGCCTATCGGCGCTTAGTGCCACATCCTGCGCGATACGAGCCAGCAGCAGTTCCAGGTACACGCCCCGCGGAATCTTCGCAAGCAGCGGGCGCGCGAGGGCGACGAACTTCGCCCGCCCGTCCGCATGGCTCAGATCAGCCTGTTCGCGCAACTGCGTCGCCAGATATTCGGACAGCGGCACGGCGCTGGCGAGGCGCGCCTCGAAAGCGGCGCTGCCTTCGCGGCCAACCAGGCTGTCGGGATCCTCACCCTCCGGCAGAAACAGGAATCGGATCTCACGACCTTCGCGCAGCTCTGCAAGCACGTTTTGCAACGCGCGCCAGGCCGCGGCGCGTCCGGCCCGATCTCCGTCAAATGCGAACACCACCTCGCTGACGAGCCGGAAAACGCGCTTAAGATGCTCGGGGGTAGTCGCCGTGCCGAGAGTGGCTACGGCGAAGGCGATACCGGCCTGGTGGAGCCGCACCACGTCCATGTAGCCCTCGACAATCACCAGCCGCTTGAGCGCAGTGCGTGTGAGGCGTATTTCGTGCAGGCCGTAGAGTTCCTGGCCCTTGTGAAACAGCGCGGTTTCCGGGGAGTTGAGATATTTGGGTTCTCCAGCCGCCAGCAGCCGACCGCCAAAGCCCAACACACGCCCGCGTGGATCCCGAATCGGAAATATAATGCGGTCGCGAAAGCGATCATACCAGGGTTCACTTCCGGCGCGCGGTGTGTCGCGCTCGACGATCAGGCCGCCGGCCAACAATGCACGCTGCGCTTCGTCGGTGGCGCCAAAGCGCCGCAGGACTTCATTCCAGCTATCGGGGGCATAGCCAATGCGGAAGCGATCCACAATGGAAGCTTCAAGGCCGCGTTCCTGCAAGTACGCCCGGGCCCGTTCGTTGCCCTGTAAACACTCCTGGTAGTAAGCCGCCACCCGGGCGAGCAATTCGCTGAGTTCCTCCTGTCCTCGTGGCGCTGCGATGCCGCCGCCCTCATGCGGCACTTCAAGTCCCAGGCGCGTGGCAATTTCCTCCACCGCCTCCGGAAACGGCAACTGTTCGTATTGCATGAGAAACCCGAGCGCGGTCCCGTGCGCACCGCAGCCAAAGCAGTGGTAGAACTGCTTTTCCGGGCTCACCCAGAAAGACGCAGTCTTCTCGTCATGGAATGGGCAGCAAGCCTTAAATTCACGTCCGGCCTTCTTTAGGGGCACGCGGCTGCCGACAATTTCGACGATATCCGCGCGCGCGATCAGCTCGTCGATGAAGGTTTGGGGAATGCGGCCGGCCATGGACCCAAGTCTACCCGAGCAATCAACTACCCGAGGATGGCGCGTTGAGCAGCTCGGTAAGCATGACCACTTCCGCCTTGACCATGGACCGAAGAGTGGGTTCAAGCTCCGGAGCCCATTCGGGTGAATGCAGATCCGGCAGCGCTTTGCCACTGGCGAGTGCCTCTGGAGCCACCGCGCCGATGTGCAACAGGACGGAGGGCACACCAGCCCGCCCGTATTGAGAAAAATCTTCCGAAGTCATTTTTTCCCGCATTTCAATGGCGCTCTCCGGGCCCAGATCGCGGCGTATGGCCGCTACCAGGCGCGAGGTCAGAGCCGGATCGTTATACACCGCGTTGGTGCCGCTTAAGTTTTTGATGGAAGGCAGCGCCGGAGCGCCCGCTGCCATCGCCTCAGCGTCCAGTTGCCTCTTGATCGAGGCGAGGATGTGTTCGCGCACTTTGGATTCATAGCTGCGTACCGTGATCAGCATCCGCACCTCGTCGGGAATGATGTTGCCCACGGTGCCGCCGTGGATGGCGCCGATGGTCACCACAGCGGGAGTCAGGGGGTCGGTCTCGCGCGAGACTATGGTCTGCAATCCGAGAACCGAGCGTGCTGCGATGACGATCGGATCGACCGTATTCTGTGGACGCGCGCCATGGCCGCCACGGCCATGTATCGTTACCTCGAGCAAATCGAAGGCGGCGCGAAAGTAGCCCGCATGAAAGCCCACCTGCCCGGCAGGCAACGTCGGTTCGTCATGCATGCCAATCGCATAATCCGGCTTCGGGAATCGCGAGAAGAGTCCGTCGGCCAGCATCGCCTCAGCACCGTTTCCAGCCTCCTCGGCCGGTTGTCCGACGAGCATCAACGTGCCGTGCCAGCTGCCGCGCCGCTTCGCCATGATCTTGGCCGTGCCGTACCAGCCGGTCATATGCAAATCATGGCCGCACGCGTGAGCGACGGACACGGTCGCACCGCTGGCATCCTGTGTCGTAACTTTGCTTGCGTACGCCAATCCGGTTTTCTCCTCGACCGGCAGGGCGTCAAGCTCGGTGCGTAGCATGACAACGGGTCCAGGTCCATTGCGCATGATCGCCACGATGCCGGTTCGGGCGACACCCGTCGTGACCTCAAAACCCAGGGCCTTGAGCCGGATAGCCAATGCCTCGGCCGTTCGTTGTTCGTGGAAGGCCAGTTCCGGGTGTTGATGCAGATCCTTGTAGAGAGCCTCGAGCTCGGGTTCAAGCGCCGCGACATCAGGCACCGATACGGTGGTGCTCTGGGAAGCAGCTGCGAGTGCCCCGCCACTGGTGAGCGCCAGAATCACTGCAACTGCGCCGCGATAAGTCATTGCGAAACTCCCGGTGCTGTCGAATAGTCCATAAGGATACCCCCAGCATGGCTGGCAACGGGCCAGCATTGGCCTCGCGCGTCCGGCACTCAACGCAGGATTTCGATCTCTAAGAATGCAAATTCGTAGCTGTTGGCGTTGACAACATTGTGCTCGATTCCCGCGCGCCGCTCATAGGGCACGTGGGTCCGCAACTCGGCGATCCGCGAGGCGCCATTGAGCTCTTCCAGCAGTAACTTGCCATCGAGCATCGGTACGACGACGTAGTCGTAGTCGTGGCGATGCCAACCGGTTTCGGCTCCGGGAGCGAAACGATATTCGAGGACCCGGACATGTGGCTCGTTGATTTTGACGATTACCGTGACTTTTTCGCGATCTGCCACGCCATTCTCCAAGCTCAGGGCGGTTAGAGTGATCGACCGTATCACCACGACTAGTGTATTCAGCGCCCAACACCGATTCCACCGTTCTTAGAGCGTCTTCTGAGCTCCGCGTTCGAGCGCGGCGGGCATTTCCCGATAAACTGCGGTCCGTCACCGCGCGCGCTAGCCGGCGTCAGGTTTGCGCCGCAGTCGCTTGGAGCACAAGTGTATGACAGAGCCCTCCGGGGCTGTGTTTCTGAGCTACGCTTCCCAAGATGCGAATGCCGCGCGACGCATTTGCGAGGCGCTTCGAGCGGCCGGTATCGAGGTCTGGTTTGAGCAGAATGCACTGCGCCGCGGCGGCGCCTGGGACGCGGCGATCCGCCCGCAGATCAAGAACTGCGCATTATTAATACCCGTAATCTCGCGCAGTGCGCCCGCCCGCGAAGAAGTTCTGCCTGCAGTGGAAGCTGGCGGTCGATCGCTCACATCTGATGATCACCAGCAGGACTTTCCTGTTACCGGTCGCGGTCGAGGAAACCGGCGATGACGATGGACAGGTGCCGGACCGGTTTCGTGAATTGCAGTGGACACGGCTGCCCGCCGGGGCGCCGAGTCGCAGCGCTCGGTCAGTTTTCTACTGACTCACCACGGCAATGTTTGAGGCTCTCAGATTGCCGAGATCTATGTGTGGCGAGGCGAGAAGGATAAAGCTTTGAATGGCTGGTTCGCTCATACCGCAAACTCGACGCCGGCGTGACCTACCTGACCTACGATGCATGGTTGGCCACTCTGCGGGGTGACTCGCGCTTTCGGGCACTGGTGCAAAAACTGAAGTGGCCGACTTAACGCGCTCGCCAGTAGTATGCCGCGCCAGCGCACTGCAGGCCGACCACCAGGCCAATGATTTTGGCCGTGAATACCCACGTATTCTGCACCTGGATGATCGGAAATACCGACAGCAATACATACAGTAGGGTCATCGCAAAGCCCGAGAAGGCGGCGACGCGCACCGCCGCGGAGGGTTTCTCCCCGCGCGCGATCATGGGTATCGCAAACATCACCAGGTAGGTAAATCCATAGAGGATGCCGCCCGAATTATCGAGTAGCTGAAAAGCCTCCTGGTTTCCGGACCCGAGATTGGTGAGCACGGCGATTACGGCCGCCACAACCCCGGCGAAAATTACCGAGCCGACCGGGGTGCGATAACGGGGGTCAAGGCGGCTAAACCACGCCGGCAGCAAATGATCCCACCCGGTAACCATCGGCAAACGAATCATGGTGCTGAAGCCCAAAGAAGTTTGCGCCAGCAGCGCCGCGATCAGCAGCAGGGCCGACAGGGCAACAAGTTGCGGAGCGCCACCGTTCAACACCTGCGTCATGGGTGAAACGAGGTCTATCGATTCGGGGCGCGAGAATGCCAGCACGCTGGCCGTGCCGGCAATGAACATAACTGAGATGAGCGGCGCGGCCAGCCAGACCGAGCGGCGGATGGCCTTGGCGACGTCTGTAGACCGGCATTCACCGGCGAATATGCCCACGGCATCGAACCCTCCGAAGGCCCCAAAACCCATTTTTCCCAACAAGTTGAGGTTGAGCAGCGTAAGGGCGGGCATAGTGAAGGCGAGCGGAGCGGTCACCGGGGGGACCCCTGAAACGCCATGGAACCAGCGCGGCACGGCGACCACGATCATCGCCACGAACAGCATGACGATGGCAAAACCACCGAAATTGCTGACCCATTTTCCTATTCCCAAACCGCGCCAGGCCAGCAACATAAGCCCGCAGATGGCGGCCAAGCTGATGAGGATGATCGCGGGCTTGCTTGATGACAACCACGCACCGGAAGGCCCGAGGGCATAGGCGGCGTTGTCGGTAACAATCACGCCGACCTTGCAGACGATCAGGATGTTATATAGCCAGATATCCATGGCCACCAAAAACCCAATCAACGGGCTGAAACGCAGTTTCGCCCACTGGTACAGGCCTCCTTCGAGCGGCATTTCCTTGACCAGATGTGCGACCACGATTCCGGATGGGATATAAAACAGCAGCACCGCCGGCACCCAGAACATCAGGTGGGCTGAACCGAGTTTGCCGGCCGTACCCACCCAGAACAATCCGACAATGTTCAGTATCTGCATACCGACCAGGTCAGGCAGGCGCAGTTCCTTCTTCAGCGCACCGCTTGCGCGCTCGATCTGGTGCTCGGCGATCAAAACGCGCTGGTCGGGGATGGCAGACCGGTCAGAAGTCATCATGAAAAATTCATCCGCCTATCCCGCCATTGCTCACAAGTACTCCTGACACGGTAGGCATCCCGCCCCCCCTGCTATTCGACAACGAGCACACTCAAGCTACATTATCTGGCGGGGTCGGCGCTACTGGAGGACCACGGGCGCGCGGTGCCTGGAACTACCTCGTGATAGAGTTGCCCTGAAGGATCTTGCGGCGCACTGTCCAACTCTGCGGAGCATCACATGACACAACGAATAGCCCTAGCCATTGTGGCCATAGCCGTAACAGCGGTGGCAGACGCTGCCACTGATGATGCGCGTTACATCGTTGCCGATCACTCGGCGGCCCGCGCGAGCCTGCCCTATAGCGAAGCCGTGTGGGGTGGCAACACTCTCTATGTGGCGGGCCATCTGGGCCTCGATCCCGCAACTAAAAAAGTGCCGCCGGACGCAGCGCTCGAAGCGAAGTTGGTGCTCGACGCGGTAAAGGCCACCGTCGAACGCGCCGGTCTAAGCATGGATGACATGGTGTCCGTAACTGTGTACTGCAGCGACCTGAGTCTCTACGACGCCTTCAACGCAGTGTACAAAGGCTATTTTCACGCGAACTATCCGGCGCGTGCATTCATTGGAGTGGCACAGCTGGTACTTGGTGCGCACTTCGAGGTGCAGGGAATTGCTGTCCGCACGCACGAGCCGAGCGCCAAGTAAGCTTCCGCACCGGTAGGGCATCGAATTGGATTCGAATAACGACGCAGCAACTGCACGTCGCTCGTTCCTGAGGTTGATGGGCGGCACGTTGGGCGCCTCATGCCTGGCGCTCAATTGGAGCGAGATTGTGCAGGCGGCCGGGCAGGCGGCCACAGACATCTCTTCCGGATCACATGCCACGAAATTCCTGACGGCTGAGGAAGCCGCCGACGTCGAGGCGATCTGCGCCCAGATCATTCCAACCGACTCCACGCCCGGCGCGCGCGAAGCTGGCGTTTTATTATTTCTGGACCGGGCTCTCGTGAGTTTTTACGCGCATCAAGCCCTCACCCTCCGGTCGGGGCTGGCCGAGTTTCAGGGCGCATGTCGAAAATGGCGACCGCTAGCCAATTCGTTTTCGGCGCTGCCATCGGCCGAGCAAATTGAGTTCCTGCGCACCGTAGATCACACGCCGTTCTTCGACTCGATGCGACTGCTGACCGTCATCGGCATGTTTTCCATGCCCGCGTATGGCGGGAATCGCCACGGTTTGGGCTGGAAGCTGCTCGGGTTCGAGGATCTGCATGCGTTTCAGCCTCCGTTTGGGCACTACGACCGCGGCTATCCCGGATTTGGCAGCGAACTGCCCAAGCCCACGTGAGCCTGCGCCACTACAGCAATTCCGAGACTGTCGACTTTGCAATCGTCGGGTCGGGTCCCGCTGGCGGAGTGATCGCACGCGAACTCTCACTGGCCGGATTTTCCGTCGTGCTGTTCGAGCAGGGGCCGCGTCTGACGCCCGCCGATTTCGAACACGACGAATTCAAGTATTGGTTTCTCGGCGGCATCACCAATGACCCGGCAAAAAATCCACAGACCTTCCGTAGCGATGTGGCAAGCAGGGCGGCACAGGCCACGCTGAGGCCGGCCCTTTGGTACGCGCGCACCGTGGGGGGGAGCAGCCTGCACTACACTGCGAACTACTGGCGCTTCCACGAGATTGACTTTAACGAGCGCAGCGTCCTTGGCCCGATTGCCGGAACCGGGTTCGAGGATTGGCCGATCAGCTATGCCGAGCTCGAACCCTACTACACCAAGGTGGACTGGGAAATCGGCGTGTCGGGTCTGGCCGGCGCGAGCCCCTTCGACCCGCCGCGCACGAAGCCCTATCCGATGCCGCCACTTCCAGTTAAATCCTCCGGGGTCCTTTTCGAGCGCGGCGCACGCAAGCTCGGCCTGCATCCATTTCCGGCGCCCCTGGTGATTAACTCGCAGCCCTACCGGGGTCGCCCGGCATGCGTGCACTGCGGCTTCTGTCACGGGTTTGCCTGCGAAGTCATGGCCAAGGCGTCGACCCTTACCACCATGATCCCGGAGGCTGAAGCAACCGGGAAGTGCGAAGTTCGTTCCGAAAGCTACGTCGTACGCATCGACACCAACGAGAAGGGCCGCGCGACCGGGGTGGCTTATTTCGATCGCAACAGACGCGAGCTGTTCCAGAAAGCACGGGCCGTGGTAGTGAGCGCGAACGGGGCGGAGAGTCCGCGATTACTGCTGATGTCGGCCAATGCACGATACCCGCACGGGCTCGCGAACTCGAGCGGCCTGGTCGGCAAATACCTGATGTTCAATGTCAGCTCGCGCGCGCAGGGCGTATTTGAACACGAGTTAAATGAATACAAGAGTGTGCAGGCGACGCGCATCCTGCATGACTTCTATCAGTCCGATCCCAAGCGCGGCTTTTACGGTGGCGGTGGGCTCGACGCGCGCATCGGACCCCAGCCCATCATTTGGGCGCAGCGACTGGCGGACTATGGGCCCTCCTGGGGCAGCGCCTATAAACAACGTCTAGCGGCCTTCGCGCGCACCATGCTCGTTGCCGGGCACGGCACTTCACTTCCAGTTGCCACCAATAGCGTGAGTCTCGATCCCGAATTGAAAGATTCGTGGGGCATGCCGGCGCTACGCGCAACGTACAAGGACCATCCCGACGATCTTGCCAACGCGCGTTTTTTACAGGATCGTGCCGCGGAAGTCCTCGATGCCGCGGGGGCACTGAGTGTGGAGAAGGCACCCGTTACCGGGCAGAATTTTTCGATGCACCTGCTCGGCACCTGCCGCATGGGCAATGATCCGGCCACCTCTGTGGTCGACAAGTATCATCGTTCGCACGATATCGCGAATCTGTTCGTGTGCGATGGGAGCAGCCTGGTCACTTCCGGGCGCGGCCAGCCCACCATGACCATCCAGGCCCTGGCCTTTCGTGCTGCGCATCACATCGGCAATTTCGCGCACCGCGGTGAAGTCTGAGAATCGCTCGCGTCGGCCCGCGCATCGAACGCAAATGTATTGACGATTTCAGATCGGGCATTCGACGCGCTCAAAATCGCCTCGCACTCCGGGACGCTTCAAGCCCTGAGAGCCGCCGATAGCTATGAGCACCTCGCGAGATTTCCATGTGCCTTCTGTGGTGATGATGTTACGGTACTGTGGTGGATGCGAAACAACGCGACGCCGGGCTACTGCGCGCCGTTGGGCCCTGGACCCTGGCGGCCAGTACCGTCTGCAATGTTGTGGGGGCGGGCATCTTTGCAGTGCCCGGGGCGCTCGCGGCCAGTGTTGGTCCCTACGCGCCACTGGCGCTGCTGGTGTGCGCGCTGGCGGTAAGCTCGGTCGCCATCTGCTTTGCGGAGGGCGGTAGCCGCATCGCCAGCAGCGGCGGCAGCTACGGGTACGTGGCCGCCGCGTTTGGACCGCTGGCCGGATTCGTTGCGGGCACACTTTCCTGGTTCGGCAATATTCTGGCTTGCGG
Source organism: Steroidobacterales bacterium (assembly GCA_038234675.1). Taxonomy (GTDB): domain Bacteria; phylum Pseudomonadota; class Gammaproteobacteria; order Steroidobacterales; family Steroidobacteraceae; genus FEN-1191. The sequence goes on along the minus strand of JBBQTF010000016.1, from coordinate 66,092 downwards.
CGGGGTGGCCGCGGCGCTGGCGGGCGTCGTGGTAAGCCTGTTGCCTGCGTCGCTCAAGGCGCCAGCGCACGTACTGGTCATTGTTGCCGTCATTGGCGGGATTGCCTGGGTCAACGTCGGCGGCGTGATGCGCGGCATGCGACTGGTCAGCGCGGCAACCATGCTTAAGCTGATTCCCCTGGCGATTTTTGTCATCGTCGGCGCGAGTGCCATCCATGGTGATAATTTCGGGCAGTCTGTCTCCCTCAGCACCTCGGGTCTTGGTCGCGCCCTGATCCTCGCGCTATTCGCATTTACGGGCATGGAGACTTCGCTGGCGGCGAGCGGTGAAGTGGCGCAGCCCGCGCGCACCATTCCACGCGCTCTGATGTTGGCCATGCTGATCGTGACGGTGTTATACATCGCCATTCAGGTTGTCGCCCAGGGCATCCTAGGGCCGGCGCTGGCCCTATCCACGGTCCCCCTGGCCGATGCGATGGGCCGCATCAGCCCGGCGCTGCGCCTTTTGATGCTGGCCGGGGCGGCCATTTCAATGTTTGGGCTGATGAGCATCGAGTTGCTCGGCGGGCCCCGTATCCTGTTTGCATTTGCACGCGACGGCTTGCTGCCCAAAGCGCTCGGGCGCGTACACGCGCGCAGTCATGCGCCTCACGTGGCAATAGTCTGTCATGCGGCCATTGCGGTGGCGCTTGCGCTGACGGGCACGTTCGCGGAGTTGGCCGTGCTGTCTACACTTGCGGTGGCGCCGCTGTACATCGGCGGCAGCGTGGCGGCCTGGTACCTGAGGCGACGCGGCGTGGCCGAGGCCGGTCCACCGCTTAATTTTCGCTGGCTTGGCGCTGCGATGGCAGTGGCGGCTGTCAGCATGTTGGTGCTGATTGCATTAGCCTCGCGCGCGGAGATCACGGGGCTGGTGGTGGTGATCACCGCCAGCGTGCTCGCCTACTTGGTGCTCAGGTGGAAAGCCGCGCCTTGATGCGTGCACCTACAGCGCCCATATCGGCGCGACCTGCGGCTTTGGCCTTGATCGCGGCCATGACCTTGCCCATGTCCTTAATTGAGGCGGCGCCCGTAGCGGTCACCGCCTCGGCGATCAATGCGTCGAGTTCGCTGTCCGTGAGCGGGGTTGGCAAATAGTCGCTCAGCAGGCGAAGTTCTGCTTCTTCTTTGGCCACCAAATCGGCGCGGTTGCCGGCGGCAAACTGGGCGATGGATTCGCGCCGCTGCTTCACCATCTTGTCGATGACACTCAGCACTTGGGCGTCGTCCAGTTCGATGCGTTCATCGACTTCGCGCTGCTTGATTGCGGCCATGACCATGCGGATATTGGCGAGCTTGTCTTTCTCGCCGGCGCGCATGGCGGACTTCATGTCCTCCTGGATGCGCGCCTTTAGCGTCATTGAAGATGCCTGGCGGGTCGGGCGCGCTAGCGCGCGGTGCGCACGAAGTCGCGGGATACCCGCTTGATGTGGCGTTTCACGGCCGCGGCTTTCTTGCGTTTGCGTTCCTGGGTAGGCTTCTCGTAGAACTCGCGCCGTCGCAGCTCCGCAAGTACCCCCGCCTTTTCACACGCGCGCTTGAAGCGCCGCAGCGCGGCATCGAAGTACTCGTTTTCCCGGATTCTGACACTCGGCATCGAACTCGACCTCTATTTGCTAGTAGCCGCGCTACGGCGGCCCGGACAAGCGGGGCCGGCGATTCTAAAGAGGCTGGCGGCAAAAGGCAAAAACAGGGGGTCGTCGGGCTCTACGAGGTGCCATCCTTGGGTCATACTTCGGCCCGTATGAGAGTACTCGCCATAGAGTCGTCCTGCGATGAAAGTGCCGTTGCGGTGCTGGACGAGCAGCGCGGGTTACTGGCCCACGAGTTGTGGAGCCAGGTCGATTTGCATCGGATTTTCGGGGGCGTGGTGCCGGAATTGGCCTCTCGCGATCACATCCGCCGCCTGTTACCCCTGGTGCGCAGCGCGCTCAGTGCTTCGGCCACGCGGCCCGAGGAGCTGCAGGGGATCGCCTATACGGCCGGGCCCGGTTTGGTGGGTGCGCTGCTTTGCGGGGCCGCGCTTGCACGTTCCCTGGCCCATGGCTGGCAACTGCCGGCCATAGGGATCCATCACTTGGAAGGACACTTGCTCGCGCCGTTGCTCGAATCCCCGGCCCCGGCGTTTCCGCACCTTGCCCTACTGGTTTCGGGCGGCCACACGATGCTGATTGAAGCCCTAGGCCTGGGGGACTATCGGTTACTGGGCGAGACCCGCGATGACGCTGCCGGAGAGGCTTTTGATAAGAGTGCCAAGCTGCTGGGGTTGCCCTACCCAGGAGGGCCGCAGCTTGCTGAACTCGCGCAGCAGGGTCGGCCGGGCGCCTGCCCATTGCCGCGCCCGATGCTCGACAGGCCAGGGTTCGAGTTCAGCTTTTCAGGTCTGAAGACGGCCGTGTCGCTCGCGGTACGGGAGTCCTCCCTGGATCCGCAGCGGCGGGCGGATATAGCGCGCGGCGTACAGGAGGCGATCGTCGATACCCTGTGCGTCAAGACGCTACGGGCCATTGACGCCACCGGCCACCGACACCTGGTCGTGGCCGGCGGCGTCGGCGCCAACCGCGAACTGCGTGCCCGCCTGAGTCGCGAAATGAGCGCGCGCGGCGGCCAGGCCTATTTTCCGCGCCCGGAATTCTGCACCGACAATGCCGCGATGATTGCGGTCGCGGGCCTGATGCGCCTTAAGGCCGGAGAAACCGCTACCGTCGGCATCGAGGTGCGCGCGCGCTGGCCCTTGGCGGAGCTGCGGCCGCCGGCGGCGTAAGCGCCCGCGTGATCTCTACAGGAAACGGAGCCCCCCGACTATGACCACCGAGGATTGCATCCACCTGCGCGGGTTGAAGTGCCAGTGCATCATCGGATTCATCGACTGGGAACGCCAGGTGCCGCAGACCGTGGTTCTCGATCTGGAATTCCCATGCAACTGCGAGCGCGCCGCGGTCAGCGATACGGTGGCCGATACGGTGGATTACAAGCAGATCGCCAAGCGCGTGTTGGCCTTTATTGAGGGATCGAAGTTTCTACTGATCGAGACCCTGGCACACCGTCTGGCGTTGATGGTGCTCGAGGAGTTCCCGCTCCAGTGGATCAAGATAGATCTCAACAAGCCCGGGGCCATTCGCCATTCCCGAGACGTCGGCGTCAGTATCAAGCGGTGCCGTGCCCACCTTACTGTCGGCCAGTAGTGTGGGTCGGCCGATGATGTCGCGCGTATATGTCGCAATCGGCGGCAACGTCGATCCAGAGCGCTGGTTCCGGGTGGCCGCGGCCGAGCTGCGGCACCGCTATCCGGGAGTGCGGTTTTCCTCGTGCTATCGAAATCCGGCCTACGGATTTGAAGGTGCCGATTTCGTTAATGCGGTCGCGGGTTTCGATACCGCACGCTCCCCGGATGAGGTGGTGAGCGACTGCCACGAGGTTGAAGAAATCTGCGGTCGGCGGCGCGATGATCCGAAGTGGGCCCCCCGTGTCATGGACGTCGACCTGCTGTTGCATGGCGACGCCATCGCCGATACCGCCACGTACCGACTCCCACGGCCGGATCTGTTGCGTCGTTGCTATATGCTCGGGCCTCTGGCTGAAATTGCGCCGGGCCTAAGGCATCCCACGACCGGGCGAACTATGGCTGAGCACTGGCAGGAATTGGCGCGTAAACCGCACACTCTCCAGAGTATTGCGCTGTCACTCGATGCCTAGCGACCGGCCGCCCATCCTGGGGGCAGTCTACCAGCGCAGGCTCCGGCCCCCGTCAATGGCCAGTATTTGTCCGGTCACAAAGGGCGCTGCGGTTGCGAAAAAACACACCGCGCGCGCCACATCTGCCGGCGTTCCGGCTCGTTGCAGCAGCGTGCTGCTGATGATTTCCTGACGCTGCGCGTCGTCCATGGCCGTCTCGGGCCACAGTACCGGCCCCGGCGCGATGCCGTTGACGCGAACCTGCGGGGCAAGTTCTCGCGCCAGCGCCTTGGTGAGGTGTATGAGCGCTGCTTTTGCGGTGGAATAGACGATGTACCCAGATAGCGGACGGAGCCCGTGAATGTCGACAATATTGATGATCACTCCGCGCGACCGCCGCAGCTCGCTGGCCGCGGCCTGCGCCAGAAAGAGCGGCGCCTTCAGGTTGCTCCCCATCAGCTCCGTCCATTGCGCGTCAGTGACCTCTCCGAGCGCAGTCGGGTAGAAGCTCGAGGCGTTATTGACCAATATGTGCGGACCGCCGCAGCGGGCTGTGACAGCCGCGATCAGTGCTGGAATCGAATCTGTCTGCAGCAGGTCGGCGGCGAATATGGCCGCAGAGTTTGCGCGCAGCCCGTTGAGGTCAGCGGCCAGAGATTGCGCTGCGGCCAGCGAACTACGGTAGTGAATCGCGACTGTCGCGCCGGCGGCGTGCAGATGCTTTACGATTTCCGCCCCCACGCGCCTGGCGCCTCCGGTGACCAGGGCGGTCTGACCCGCCAGTGCAAGTGACTCGCTACCCATACCTGAAGCTTATGACGCCCACGCTAGAGTCCACAATGCCCGCGCTTGAGGGCGCGCAACTCGTGCAAGTGGCCGCCATGCGCGAGGCCCTGCGCGCGCACCTCGCGAAGCGCGGCGGCTGGATATCGTTCGATGAATACCTCGAGCAGGTGCTGTATGCGCCGGGTCTGGGCTACTACAGCGCCGGAGCCGCCAAGCTGGGGCGGGCCGGAGATTTCACCACGGCGCCGGAAATCTCACCGATGTTCGGTGCGTGCATCGCCAGGCAGTGCGCCTCACTGACGCGAGAGGGAGGCGAATTGCTGGAACTGGGGGCCGGTAGCGGCGCGCTCGCCGAAGCGCTGCTACTGCGCCTGGCCGCCGACGGGGCACTGCCGGCACAGTACTTGATTCTTGAGGTCAGCGCCGATCTGCGTGAGCGGCAGCGCGCGCGGCTCAGTGGCTTGGCACCCGCGCTCTACACGCGTGTGCAATGGCTCGATGCCCCGCCGCAGCGCCCGTTACGGGGGGTAATCCTCGCCAACGAAGTGGCCGACGCCCTGCCGTTCCAGTGCTTTGAGGCGAACGCCTCCGGCTACGAAGAGCGCGGCGTGGCGATGGACCATGAGGGCAGGCTCGGTTGGGCCGCCCGCCCGGCGGCGGCGTCCTTGTGCGCCGAGATCGCGCGTCTCGAGGAGTCGATCGGACGCCCATTCGCGGCGGGCTACCGAAGTGAATTGTGCGTGCGCATCGGGCCATGGGTCGCCGGACTCGCGGCGGCGCTGGAGGCCGGGTGCGTATTGCTCTTCGACTACGGGCTCGGCCGACAAGAACTCTACCATCCCCAAAGGGACGCGGGCACAATGCGCTGTCAGTACCGCCATCGCGCGCATGAAGATCCGTTTTTGCATCCCGGACTGCAGGACATTTCGGCTTGGGTTGATTTTACCCGGGTGGCGGAGGCCGCCAGCGCAGCCGGTCTCGAGGTCGCCGGTTATTGCACGCAGGCGGCATTCCTGCTCGGCGCGGGGATCGAGGCCGAGCTCGCCACCGAGGGCAGCCCGATCGAGCGCGCGCGTTCTGCCAGCGCGGCGCGCGCCTTGCTGATGCCGGAGCAGATGGGCGAAACCTTCAAGGTCATGTTGCTCACGCGCGGGGCGGTGCCGAAGATTTCGGCTTTCGGGTTGCAGGACCTGCGCCGGCTGCTGTAGCTCCTTCGGTCGGCAGTATCGGTTAGGCGCGAAACCTAAGCTTGCAGCGCCTGCAAAGATTCGAGTCGCCGCTCACGCAACAGGGCGCCAATTTGCGGGCCGTGATGGGTCCGCAGTTCCACCTCGCTCAGTTGCACTGCCGCTGCGGACGCGAGGCCGTTACGCAGGCGATCGAGCAGTGTTGCGGTCTCTCCAGCGGACAAGCCGGCGGCCTCACGCCATGCAGTGAGCACTTCCAGCCACTGCGCGAATCGATCCGGGCGACGAAAGGCGTCGGCCTGCTCGAACAGCGACAGCAGCTGCGGCGGGTGTACTGCCGCCAGTTCGCGATACTGACCGTGGCTCTCGCGCAGGCGCGCGGACAACAATGCCAGATCCCGGTAGTCGTTAGGAACCCGCAAGCGTGTGCACAGGGAATCCACCTCGGCGGCGGCCAGGCCAGCGAGCAGCGATGCAAAGCGAACTGGATTTGCAGAGCCCGACGTTGCGGCAGTTTCGAGCGCAAGTAGTGCAAGTGCGGTGTCACTCGAGTTAGCAAACTCGGGCAGCAACGCCGCCAATGCGCCACACTCGCGCAGTACCTCGAAGGCGCATTGGGGCGACGTTGCCCTGAGGGCGCCATCGAGCTCCCGCCACACACGTTCGCTCACCAGTGCGCCGGCCTCCCCAGTCGCGACCATGGTTTGCATCAGGGCCATGGTTTCCGGGGCCACGGTGAAGCCCAGATCAGCAAAGCGCGCCGCAAATCGCGCCACCCGCAGGATTCGCACCGGATCCTCGACAAAAGCAGGAGAAACATGTCGCAGCAGGTGCGCGCGCAAATCGGCCCTGCCCCCATACGGATCGATGATGTGTCCATCGGCGCTGCGTGCCATGGCGTTGATGGTCAGGTCGCGCCGCAGTAAATCTTCCTGGAGCGTTACCGCTGAGGAGTGCTCGGTGACAAAGCCGCGGTAGCCTGGCGCCACCTTGCGTTCCAGTCGCGCCAGCGCATATTCCTCCTGAGTCTCCGGATGCAGGTACACCGGAAACTCGCGGCCCACGGGGCGATATCCGAGGCGCTCCAATTCGGCGGGCTCAGCGCCCACGACGACCCAGTCACGCTCTTTGACCACGCGACCCAGCAGTTCGTCCCGGACGGCGCCACCCACGAGGTAGACTTGCATCTGCATATGGTAACCGAGGCCCGTGGCCACACGATTCGCCATCTCGCAGGAGCCTGGCTGGTGATGAGTTCCTTTGCGTTATCGGGTTGTGGAATCGGCTACCTGCTGCAAGCAGGTCAGGGCCAGTGGCACGTGCTGCGCGCCCGCCAGCCGCTCGACAAGCTCATTGCCAACGAATCTACCGACGCGCTGCTCAAGGCTCGATTGGAAATGGTCCGCGAGGCGCGCGACTTCGCCACCCACGAGCTGCGCTTACCCGATAACGGCAGTTACCGCAGCTACAGCGAACTGGGGCGTCCCTACGTGGTATGGAATGTCGTCGCGGCACCGGAATTCTCCGTGGAGCCCAAACGCTGGTGGTTCCCGATCACCGGCTCTGTCGCCTACCGGGGTTATTTCCGCGAAGCCAATGCCCGGCAGTTTGCCGCTGGGCTGGCTGCCGAGGGTTATGACACGCTGGTGGCGGGCGTGAGCGCCTATTCGACCCTGGGCCGTTTCGATGATCCAGTGCTCGACACCATGTTGCCCTATGGCGATCTACAGCTAGTGGGCACGATCTTTCACGAGCTGGCGCACCAGCTCATCTACGTGAAGAACGCCACCGAATTCAACGAGGCGTTTGCCATGAGTGTGGAGCGCGAAGGCGTGGCGCGGTGGCTTAAATCCAAGGGACGCGGGGAGGAGCTGGCCGAATACCGCAGCCGCCAGGAGCAGCAGGAGCTGATCATCAAGCGATTTGCGGGCGGACGGGCGCAGCTCGCGGCGCTCTATCGCGAGTCCTTGCCGGTGGCCGAGCGTCGCGAGCGTAAACAAGAATCTCTGGCCGCTGTGACCGCTGGGGTGCGCGAGCTCGAGGGGCAGCTGGGTGTGCGCACCGGCTATGACGCCTGGCTCGATGCGGGCCTTAACAATGCGCACCTGGCATCAATTGCGACGTATTTTGATTGTGTGCCTGGTTTTGAACGCCTGCTCGCTCAGCAGCGCGGCGATCTCGATGCCTACTATGCCGCGGTGCGCGCGCTGGGGCGCGGACCGGCGGGGGCGCGTGCCGCATTGTGCGAGCAACAGCCGGCCAACTGACCGGCTGCTGCGCGCAATGTCCTCAGTTCACTTCGATGTTGACTCGGCGCGGCTCGACCACCGGCTGCTTAGGAATCACGACTTCGAGCACGCCATTGCTGTGCCGGGCCGTGATCTCTTCGGCGCGCGCGTTTTCCGGCAGAGTGAAACGCCGTAGGAAATCGCCCTCGATTCGCTCCAGACGCTCGTACCCCTTCTGGCCGTCGCGCTTTTCAGTACGGCGCGAGCCTCTGATCGTTAGCACGCCCTTATCGGCGGTGACTTGTATGTCGCCCGGCTGGACCCCCGGAAGGTCGGCATGGACGGTGAAGCGCTCCTGCTCCTCGTGCACATCCACGGCCGGGGCCCATGAGGCGGGTGTCTGCCCCGAATTCGCTGTATTGGGCTGGGTGTCGGCAAAAACCTGATCGAATTCGCGATGGAAATTGCCCATCAGTCTCCACGGCTCAAATCGCATGATGTTCATGTCAGATACTCCCGATTTAAAATCCGTTTGTTTGCGGCACTGAAAGCAGATGTGTGGTCGCACCGGTTACTTTCAAGTGCGACCAGCGCGGAGCTTGTGGATAAAGTGTGGGTTAGCTGTGGGACAGGGGTTAACACCACATCTTGATTTCCGCTGGAACCCCGACTTGGACGGCCGCCAGGCATTTTTTTTCCGCCCAGTATGGCCTGTAACTTCATAACCTCATGAAATAGAAGTTTATTTTCAGTGGACCGGACGGGGGCGGCAATCTTGACCGCGCTAGCGCGCGTGATTAGTCTCGCCGCTTCACTCAACTACATCTTGTAGTTGACGGGGGCGGGGGACAACCGGGGCGAGCACGGCTCAGACGAGGAGCCTGGCGATTGTGCGTTGACAGGGGAGTGCGGACTAGAGATGAATTCCGTCGTGAAAATCGAGCATAAGGATGTCAGCACGATTCCGTATCAGGAAACGTCGCTCGACATTTGGGATCAAAAATACCGCCTGACCGCCAAGGACGGTAAGCCGATCGATGCCTCGATGGATGACACTTACAAGCGCGTGGCGCGCGCTCTGGCGGACGTGGAGCGGCCGGAACTGCGCGAAACCTGGCACGAGCGCTTTTTATGGGCGTTGCGCCACGGGGCAATTCCGGCCGGCCGTGTGATCAGCAACGCCGGCGCTCTCGAACACAAACCGGCCACCTCCACGATCAATTGCACCGTGTCCGGCACGATTCGCGATTCCATGAACGATATTCTTGCCAAGGTGCACGAGGCCGGGTTGACGCTCAAGGCCGGATGCGGCATTGGCTATGAGTTCTCTACGCTCCGGCCGCGCGGCGCCTATGTGTCCGGCGCCGGCGCCTACACCTCCGGTCCACTGTCGTTCATGGATATCTACGACAAGATGTGCTTCACCGTGTCCTCGGCCGGCGGCCGGCGTGGCGCGCAGATGGGTACCTTCGAAGTGGGTCATCCGGACGCCATGGATTTTATCCGCGCCAAGCGCGAGAACGGCCGCCTGCGCCAGTTCAACCTCTCGTTGTTGGTCACCGATGAATTTATGCAGGCGGTGCGCGACGATCGGGACTGGTATCTGGCCTTTCCGTTGGCGCAGGGGGAATTCGCGGCCGAGCAACCCAACCTCCAGGACGCCGAGAAGTTTGTGTGGCGCGAATGGCCAGAGCACGAGGGCTACGTCGTCAACGAGGCCGGTCTGGTCGCCTGCCGCATCTACAAGCACGTCCCGGCGCGCCGCATGTGGGACTTGATCATGTCCTCGACCTACGATTTTGCCGAGCCAGGCTTTATCCTCATTGATCGCGTCAACGAAATGAACAACAACTGGTGGTGCGAGAATATTCGCGCCACCAATCCGTGTGGCGAACAGCCCTTGCCCCCTTACGGCTCCTGCCTGCTGGGTTCGGTGAACCTGACGCGCTTCGTGCGTGAGCCGTTCACGGCCAAGGCCTATTTCGACTGGGACGAGTACCGCGAAGTGGTGCACATCTTTACGCGCGCGCTCGATAACGTGGTTGAGATCAATGGCCTGCCGCTCGAGCCGCAGCGCCAGGAAATCATCCGCAAGCGCCGCCACGGCATGGGCTTTCTGGGTTTGGGTTCTACGCTCTCGCTGCTGGGTATGAAGTACGGTTCGGCCGAGTCGGTACAATTTACGGAGGACGTCTCGCGCGAGATGGCGGTGGCGGGGTGGGAAGCTGGCCTCGAGCTGGCGCGCGAGAAGGGCCCGGCGCCGATCATGAACGAAGAGTTCGTAGTGACGAAGGAAATGCTGCGCAAGCGCCCGGAGATGGAGCGCGACGGCTGGAAGCCGGGCGCCAAGATCCCGGGGCGCCTGCTGCACGCGCGCTACAGCCGCTACCTGCAGCGCGTGGCGAGCGTGGCGCCCCAGCTGGTTGAACAGCTCGCGCAGGTCGGTGCACGCTTCACCCATCATTCCTCGATCGCGCCCACCGGCACCATTTCCCTGTCACTGGCCAACAATGCCAGCAACGGCATCGAGCCCTCGTTTGCGCATCACTATTTTCGCAACGTGATCCGCGCTGGCCGCAAGTCCAAGGAAAAGGTCGACGTGTTCTCGTTTGAATTGCTGGCCTACCGCGAGCTCGTGAACGAACGCGCCATGCCGGGGGCCACCGCCGCTGCCGAGGCGCTGCCTGCATATTTCACGACCACCGATGACGTCTCCCCGCGCATGCACGTAGATATCCAGGCCGCGGCGCAGAAATGGATTGATTCCTCGATCTCCAAGACCGCCAACGTGCCCACCGACTTTCCCTACGAGCAGTTTAAGAGCATTTATCTATACGCGCACGAGAAGGGGCTCAAGGGCTGCACCACCTTCCGTTTCAATCCGGAGGCGTTCCAGGGCGTGCTGGTCAAGGAAGCTGACCTGAAGAGCACCACTTATGTGTTCACCTTGGAGGACGGCGCCGAGGTGGAAGTGCGTGGTGACGAGCAGATCGAATATGACGGCGATAAACACAGCGCCGCCAATTTGTTCGACGCCCTGAAAGAAGGCTATTACGGAAAACTTTGAACATGAATACGCGTATCGACAAGCGCATCGTCAAGTTCCGGGTTCGCAGGCCCGAGGACGCGGCGATCGCTGCCGCCAAAGCAGCCGCGGAAGCAGACATGAGCACCGGCCGCGACGGCCGCCGCGCCAAGGTGGTGCGCCTAACCGAGGAGGTACAGCGCCCGGAGATGCTGATTGGCTCGACCTACAAGATCAAGACCCCGGTGTCCGATCACGCCATGTACGTCACCATCAACGATATCCTGCTGAACGAGGATACCGATCACGAGCAGCGCCGACCCTTTGAGATCTTCATCAATTCGAAGAACCTCGATCATTTCCAGTGGATAGTGGCGCTCACGCGCATCATCTCTGCGGTGTTTCGCAAGGGCGGCGACGTCACCTTCATGGTCGATGAACTCAAGGCGGTGTTTGATCCGCGCGGTGGGTACTGGCAACCGGGCGGGAAGTTCATGCCCTCCATCATCGCCGAGCTCGGCTACGTGATCGAGAAACACCTGCAGTCCATCGGACTATTGCAGAAGCCTCAGCTCGATGAACACCAGAAGAAGCTCATCGACGACAAGCGCAGTGAGTACGAGGCCCGCAAGAAGCAGCAGGATGCGTTCGCCAAGTCGCATTTTCCGGAAGGCGCGCAGCTGTGCGTCAAGTGCAGCACCGCGGCCGTGGTGATGATGGATGATTGCCAGACCTGCCTGAACTGCGGGGACTCCAAATGCGGATGATCGGCCACGCTCAACCAATCGGCTGATCACGCGACGTCTCCTCGACGTCGCGACTTACGGGAGGCGCCCCTCAGACGCTTCCCGTTTTTTTCGGAACTATGAACTCGGCCGCCCTTGCAGAGCGTAGTTTTATGGTATTCAACTGCGGAATGAAGATCCGCCTTGCCTGCCTGCTGCTGATTTTCCCCGTTCTAGGGGCGAGTGCCTCTCCGGCCATCCCTGAACCTGCCGCCCTGGAGCCGGACATCCACTTCTGGATGCGCGTCTACAGCGAGATATCCACAAACGCGGGTTTCATCCACGATCAGCGCGATCTGGCCATCGTCTACGACACGCTGCACTTTGATCCGGGCCTGCCGCCGCGTGCTCGCGAATTGCAGGTCACGGCGGCGCGCGAGCACTACCAGGATATCCTGCGGCGGCTCGGCGACGGCGCGGAGCCGCAGAATGGCGAAGAAAAGCGCGTGCGAGAGCTGTGGACAGGCGTCGTACCGGCCCGCCTGCGTCAGGCGGCCGACGATGTTCGCTTTCAGCTCGGCCAGTCCGATCGATTCCGCGCCGGGCTGCAGCGGGCCGGGATTTGGGAAAGCCACATCGCCCAGACGCTGGCCGCACGGGGATTGCCGCCCGAGATCGCGGCGCTTCCACACGTGGAGTCATCCTTTCAACCCGCCGCGATGTCCAAGGCCGGGGCCGCCGGGATGTGGCAGTTTATCCGCTCGACCGGACGCCGTTACCTGCGAATCGATGGCGCGGTCGATGAGCGGCTCGATCCCTACCGGTCCACCGAAGCCGCCGCCCAGCTTCTGTCCTACAATTACCGACTGCTCGGTAGCTGGCCACTGGCCATCACCGCTTACAATCATGGCGCCGGGGGCATGCGCCGAGCGCGCGATGAGCTGGGCACCGACGATATCGTGCGTATCGTGCGCCAGTATCAGAGTCCAACCTTTGGTTTCGCATCGCGTAATTACTATTGCTCATTTCTCGCAGCGCTGCGCCTGGATCGCGAGCCGGAAAAGTACTTTGGCAACGTAACGCCTGAGACGGTGGCCGCCTCTCACGAGCTGCAATTGGCGGCACCGGTGCGCGCCGATTCGCTCGCGTCCGTGCTGCAACTGGATCGCGACACCCTGCGCACGCTCAATCCCGCGTTGCGTAATGCGGTCTGGACCCTGCAAAAACCGATCCCAAGCGGATATCGCCTGCGCCTGCCCGACACCGTCAAGTCGTGGACCGGTGAGTCCCTGGCCGCGCAGCTAGCCCATAACGCAACGGGTCCTTCGCTGGTCTTTGCCGCTTTGCCGGCGCGCGCGCCCAGCCGCGCCTCCGCGCTGAAGAGTGCCCCGCCCGTGGTCGCCGCGCTGGGTCCGCCGCCTGCCGGGCCGGGCCCCGCCGCCCGCGCGGGCTTGAGTGCGGCGGAACTCGCCGCCGCCAGCGCGGCCTACGACGCGCTGTACATCGTGCGCGGGGGCGACACGCTGGCCACGATTGCGCTGCGCACCGGCATCGATCCGGCGCGGCTGATGGTGATCAATGGGCTGGGCGACAGCGAGCGTATATACGAAGGCCAGCGACTGGAGCTCGAAGGCGGATCTGAGCGCGCCGGGCCCGACGCGTTGCTGGCCGCGCGGGCGGTGGCCGAGGATCGTCAGGACCAGGTCAGGGCCCAGACGGTGGCCGCGCACAGCCAACCTGCGGTGTCCGCAGCCCAGGCCCAAGCACAGGGACCGGCCCTGCTCGCCGACCCCGCGCCCCCGCCCTCGGCCGATCCGATCGACTACAGCGTGGACACTTCCGACCGCGTCGTGGTGGTGGCTGCAGAGACCGTTGGCCATTACGCCGATTGGCTCGATGTTTCTGCGGCGACCCTGCGTACCCTCAATCACCTGCACGGCCGCAACGCCGTGCTGATCGGCAGTCACTTCAAGCTCGCCTTTACCAAGGTAAGTCGCTCACAGTTTGAACAACGCCGGCGCGATTATCACCAGCAGCTCGAGTCGGAGTATTTTGCCGCGCATCGTATTACCGGGAGCGACAATTACGTGGCCCGGCGTGGCGATTCCCTGTGGAGCGTGACCCAGCGCGGAGCCATGCCGGTATGGCTCTTGCAGCAGTACAATCCCGACGTCGATTTCGCGATGCTCAAGCCCGGCACTGTGATCGTGCTGCCGAAGGTTGAAGGCGCTTCTTGAAAGGTGTGAGGCCTGCACGGTCGCGAGGTGGGGTCCCGGTCCTTATAATTACCCTCATGTCGCCCTGGGTCCGGATCCTGCTTGCGCTGTTGGCCGCCACCGTGGCTGTGGCCGAGCCGGGCGTGGGCAATACCATTGTGCCGATGGGGGCCGAAGGCGGTGCCCGCCCTTTGGAGCCCGTCTCGCTCCCCATCGCCGATCGTGCGGTGCTGCACAAATCCGAGCGGCGCCTGTATCTGATGAAGAACGGGACCGTGTTGCGCAGTTACCGAGCCGCCCTGGGCTTGGTTCCCGCAGGCACCAAGCAACGATCGGGTGATTTCCGCACTCCCGAAGGCATCTATCAATTAACGCGGCGCAACCCGCACAGCGACTATTTTCTCTCGATACAGGTTTCTTATCCCAATGCCGAGGACCTGCAGCGCGCGCAGCGCAATCGGTGGGAGGTCGGGGGCTCGATCATGGTGCACGGCCTGCCGAACAACCTTCGCCACCCGCCCGATTACTATGCCAGCACGGACTGGACCGACGGGTGCATCGCACTTTCGAATGCCGATATGGTCGAATTTTGGCTGCTCAGCCCCGATAACATGACGATCGAGATCACGCCCTGAGGCGTGTTCGCTCGACTCGTCGCTATCCGCAAGACCCAGCCGCTATGGAAACCAGTGTCGTCATTGCCGACGCCGTCGATGCCCGCGTCGGGCCGCGCGGTAGCCTCGAGAACCTCTCGCAGGCGGAAATCAATAAGCTTCTGGACACCAGCGCCCAGGGCCTGTACCCGTTGTTCCGCAGTTGCGCGCTCGCGGTGCTCAACGCCGGGAGCGATATCGATAACGCCCACGAAATCCTGGAACGGTACCGGGCTTTTACCGTGCAGATCGTGCGTCACGCCTGGGGCATCAAGCTGCAGATCGCCAACGCTCCGGCCGCGGCCTTCGTCGATGGCCAGATGATCCGCGGCATCAAGGAGCACCTCTTTGCGGTGCTTCGCGATGTGGTGTACACCGCCAACGAAATTGTCGGCACCGGCCGCCTCGACAGCTCTGACCCGGCGGCGATCACCAACGCGCTGTTTCATATCCTGCGCAATGCGCGGGTGTTGGATTTCAAGGCGCGCCCGAACCTGGTCGTGTGCTGGGGCGGGCACTCGATCGCGGATGGCGAATATCATTACACCAAGCGCGTCGGCTATGAAATCGGGCTGCGCGAGCTCGATGTCTGCACGGGCTGTGGTCCCGGGGCCATGAAAGGGCCGATGAAAGGGGCGGCAATCGCGCACGCCAAGCAGCGCATTGCCAACGGCCGTTACCTGGGGTTGACCGAACCGGGGATTATCGCCGCCGAGCCGCCCAACGCGATCGTCAATCAACTGGTCATCATGCCGGATATCGAAAAACGCCTCGAGGCATTCCTGCGTCTGGCGCACGGTATCGTGGTTTTCCCGGGCGGCGTGGGTACGGCCGAGGAAATTCTGTACTTGCTCGGCGTGCTGCTCGAGCCCGCGAATGCGGGCTTGCCGCTGCCCGTGGTGCTCACCGGCCCGCGGGAAAGCGCGGCCTGGTTCGAGCAGCTTTCTGAGTTTATCGAGGGTACGCTGGGCGCGACGGCACTGGCCCGGCTAACCTTCATCATGGACGATCCACAAGCGGTGGCCCGCCACATGGTCAAGGCCTTCGAAGAGGTGCGCGAGTTTCGGCGCACCCGCAATGATTCCTACAACTTCAACTGGTTGCTGACCGTGCCGCCGGCGCTGCAACTGCCGTTCGCGCCCACGCACGAGGCCATGCGCGCGCTCAACTTAAGTCGTGACCAGCCGGTGCATCAACTGGCCGCCGACCTCAGGCGGGCGTTTTCGGGCATCGTTGCCGGCAACGTCAAGCAGCAGGGTGTGGAAGCAATCGCTCGCCACGGACCCTACGAACTCTCGGGCGATCCGGCCGTGATGGCGCTGCTCGATCGCCTGCTGGCGGCGTTCGTGCATCAGCAGCGGATGAAACTGCCGGGCAGCCGGTATCGCCCGTGTTATCGCTTGGTGGCCTAGGCCCTTAGCGGGCGGCGGACTGTTAAAATAGGCAAATCTGCCGCTACTCCAGCACTGCGGATGTGACCCAGTTCCTCACGTGGCTGCCCGCGCCGTCGTACGCTGCCCTCAACCAACAGGTGAGCGCTTATGAACAAGATCGATCCTCCCTCGCGACCGGACGGCGCAAAAGGCGCCGCCGAAGAGGCGCCGTCGATTGAAGGGGGCGCCGAAGCCTACGCGCGTTGGCTC
Organism: Steroidobacterales bacterium; assembly: GCA_038234675.1. Classification (GTDB taxonomy): domain Bacteria; phylum Pseudomonadota; class Gammaproteobacteria; order Steroidobacterales; family Steroidobacteraceae; genus FEN-1191. The sequence goes on along the minus strand of JBBQTF010000016.1, from coordinate 49,915 downwards.
CAGCACATGCAGCGCACCCGCGGACGTCACGCGGCTATTACGCGCAATCTTTACACCTGGTCGAACTACAAGACCTGGGCCGACAAGGTCCGCACGTCCTGGGACCCCGAATCAGGCAAATAGCGGCGGCGCAGCCGCGACTGGCGCCATAGCGCGTCCGGTCGGTTCATTCAGCCAAGCGAGCATCCGTTCCCAGCTCTGCAGGTCCTCGCTGACCTGGTAATGCTTCATTTCGTGTATCCCTAGCCCCAATTCGGCGCCACGCACGTAATTCTGCGAGTCGCGGAGTGTGGCGATGATCGGGATGTCGAGCGTGGTCAGGAAGCGCGTCAGCGACTGGTACATCAGCGTATTGCGCCGCACCCGGTTGGCAATGATGGCCAGTCGGTTGTCAGTTCGCCGCACTTTAGCCACCAGCAAAAGGCTGGCGATGCTGCGCACGCAGGCCTGGATGTCAATATCGGATGGCAACACGGGCACCAGGATCTTGTCGGCGTTGGCCGTCAGCGCGGGCATTTCGCTGGCGTCGATCGCCGCCGGCGTGTCGATCACGACACGTCGCGTGGCCTCCGGGATCCGTAGCTGGAATGCCCTGGTCACGCGGCTGTCCTTCTCAAAGGCCGTGATTAAGTGGATAGGCGCCTGGGACGCTTGGCGCTTGCGCGCCCAGCGCGCGGCGGAAGCTTGAGGATCGAAGTCCAGCAGCGCGGGCTGTTCCCCGTTCAGTGCATAGTAGCTGGCCAGATTTATGGCAATCGTCGTCTTGCCCGACCCACCTTTGGGGTTTAGGACGACGATCCTCTGCATGGCCAGACCTCGGGGCGGGCACACCCGCTTATGTTCGAAACACAGAGCGTACGCAGCGTAGCGCAGTGCTGCAAGCTGCGTGACACCCAATCGAGGCCTCACGTTGTGAGGCGCAACACGCCGTAGCGCGTTGCCCGCTCCTACGATACTCCGGAGTCGCGCAAGGAAACGTGCTTGGAAGTGCTACTACTGTTTTGGGACGAGATGGACGATTGGTTCGCCGCCGCCCGGCACGTATTACGTAACCTGACTTGATTTACGGGGCCGTGAGCCCCATAAAACGTCCAAAGCCGGCGCTATATCCGGCTCCGAGGGCGTATCCCATGACCAATTCGCGCGAGACGCACGGCTTTCAGGCCGAAGTGCGTCAGCTCATGCAGCTGATGATCCATTCGCTCTACAGCCACCGCGAGATTTTCTTGCGTGAGCTGATTTCTAATGCGTCCGACGCCAACGATAGGCTGCGATTCCTCGCTTTGGGTGCCCCGGAGCTGCTGGCCGACGATCCTGAGTTGGCCATCTGGATCGACTTTGACGCCAAGGCTGGCACGCTGACCATCCGCGATAACGGGGTCGGCCTTAACCGCGAAGAAGCCATAACCCACCTGGGCACCATTGCCAAATCCGGCACCGCGGAATTTTTCGGCCGCCTGACAGGCGACCAGCAGCGCGACGCGCAGCTCATCGGCCAATTTGGAGTGGGCTTCTACTCAGCATTCATTGTCGCTGACCGGGTCGAAGTCCTCAGCCGCCGCGCCGGCGAGCCTGCGGCCGCCGGCATCCACTGGGAGTCGAGCGCGGATGGTGAATTCACTATCGAGCCGCTGGAACGCGCCCAACGTGGCACCACAGTGGTACTTCACCTCAAGCAAGACGCTCGCGAATACGCCGATGCCTGGCGGCTGCGCGCGCTGGTGCGCCGCTATTCCGACCACATCGCCTTCCCGGTGCGTATGCCCAAGGAGGGCGCCAACCTGGAATACGAGGCGGTCAACCAGGCCCAGGCGCTATGGACGCGTCCGCGTACCGAAATCACCGACGAGGAGTACCGCGCTTTCTATCGTCACGTCAGCCACGACGGGGCCGATCCGCTGATCTGGAGCCACAATCGCGTGGAAGGAAAGCGCGAGTACACCAGTTTGCTGTATGTGCCCTCGCAGGCGCCCTTTGACCTGTGGCAGCGAGAAGCGGCCCGGGGCCTGAAGCTGTACGTGCGACGTGTGTTCATCATGGACAACGCCGAGCAGTTCCTGCCCCTGTATCTGCGTTTCATCAAGGGAATCGTTGATTCCAGCGACCTGCCGCTCAACGTCTCGCGCGAGCTGCTGCAGAACGATGAGCAGGTCGAGGCCATGCGCTCGGCGCTCGCCCGCCGAGCGCTTGAGTTGCTGGCGCGTCTGGCGAGCGAGGAGCCCGCGAAATACCTAAGTTTCTGGAAGCAATTCGGGCGTGTACTCAAGGAAGGTCTGGCCGAGGACCAGGGCAACCGCGAGCGGCTGTTGCCCTTGCTGCGTTACGCCACCACCGCCACCGAGAGCGATGAGGAGACGGTCAGCCTGGCCGACTACGTCGGCCGCATGGCTCCCGGGCAGGAGCGTATTTATTACGTTACCGGCGATAACCACGCCGCCGCTCGCGGCAGTCCGCACATCGAACGCCTGCGCAACAAGGGCATCGAGGTGTTGTTGCTCGGCGATCGGATTGATGAATGGGTGATGGGTCAGCTTACCGAGTATTCCGGTAAGCGATTCAAGGACGCGGCCCGCGGTGATCTGGAGCTCGGCGCACTGGCCGACGCCGCCGAGCAGGAGCGAGTCGAGGCCGCACTCAAGGAGAGTAAGGGATTGTTGCGCCGCTGCAAGGATGCGCTGGGCGAGCGGGTGCGCGAGGTTCGCCCCAGTACCCGGCTGAACGATTCCCCGGCCTGTCTGGTGCGTGACGAGGCCGATTTGTCCGAGTCGATGCGCCGCATTCTTCAGGCCCAGGGACAAACCATGCCGGCCGCAACCGCCATCCTGGAGCTCAATGTCGATCACCCGCTGGTGCAGTACTTGGATCGGCTCCCGCAGGGTGACACCTTCAACGAACTTATCCAGGTGCTTTACGATCAGGCGCGTCTGAACGATTCAGGCCAGATTGAACAACCGGCGGAATACTCGCGCCGCCTCAATGGCTTGTTGGTGCGTTTGGCTGCGGTGCAATAGAACACAGGAGAGCGAACATGACTGAGCCCAAAGCCGGAACCCTCCCGAGCGACGCGGAACTCCGCGCACGCCTCACGCCGCTGCAGTACCAAGTCACGCGTGAGAAGGGCACCGAGCGTGCTCATACGGGTGCCTACGCCCACCACAAGGAAGCCGGGGTCTATCGCTGTGTCTGCTGCGGTGCGGACCTGTTCAGTTCCACCACCAAGTACGACAGCGGATCAGGCTGGCCGAGTTTTTGGCTGCCCCTGGCGGGCGAAAACGTTCGCACCCGCAGCGATCGCTCGATGGGGATGGCGCGCACCGAAGTGACTTGCGCCAAGTGCGAGGCCCATCTGGGCCACGTGTTTGACGACGGCCCTCAGCCCTCCGGCCAACGATATTGCATTAACTCCGCCTCACTCGCCTTCCAGCCGGATACGGCAAAGGGCAAGTGAGCGCAGGGGTGCCGGCCAACGCGCCCGGGAGTGTGTCGATCGCCGGGCCGGCCGGGGGTCTGGAGGCCGTGGTAGAGGAGCCCGCCTTGGCAACTGGAACGCCATTGCTGGCCGCTGTGCTATGCCACCCCCATCCGCTCTACGGCGGCAATTTGCACAACAAAGTGGTGCATACACTGGCCAGAAGCTTGCGTGCCGAACGTGCCGCAACCTTGCGATTTAATTTTCGCGGCGTGGGTGCGAGCGAAGGGACGCACGATAACGGTGCGGGCGAGCTGCAGGATGCGCTGGCGGCCATTGCTTGGGCACGATTGCGCTGGCCCGATTTGCCGCTGGTACTGGCGGGGTTCTCTTTCGGGGGAGCGGTGGCCATCGAAGCGGCCGGCACAGTTGGACCTGCCTGGCTGATCACCGTGGCCCCGGCGGTGGAACGCGTCCGATTGGAGCCGCTAAACCTGCCACGCTGTGACTGGCTGGTGGTCCAGGGCGATGCGGACGAGGTGATCGCTCCCGATTCGGTGTTGCAGTGGATGGCTCGCTGGGCTCCCCAGGCGCGAGTGCGAGTGCTGAATGGCGTCGGGCATTTTTTCCACGGGCGGTTGCATGAGTTGCAGGCGTGTGTGCGCGAAGAATGGCCGCGCGCACTCAAGCTGGGGGGTGACCTAGGGCCGCAAGCGCCCATGGTTCAGTGATGGCGCAGGTCCCTCGCCACTTGCTCCATGGCCAGGTCCCGCCCTGCCAACCACGCGTCCACACTCAGCGGCGCGCTCAGTTGCGGGCGCAGACCTCCCGCCGTCGCCTCAAATTGATCCCCGTAACAGGCGGGATCCGACTTGCAGCCAACGCTCAGGTCCCACAAGCCGGAGGTCGGGCGCAGGCAGACATGCGAATTCGGCAGGCAATCGGGCTCCCCTTCGGACCAAAACCGCAATCGGTCGCCGACCTCCTCGCCCACCAGGATCACGCGGGGCCGGCGTCGTGTTCGAGGGCCGCCACGCTCACGATCCCGGCAGAAAAGGTATAGCGGCTGATGAGGACGTCGATCCGACCAGGCACCAGTTGCGTGGTCTCGCGCAGGAAGTCCGGTGACATCAAAACGCAGGTCAAACACGAGGTTTTGCACCGGTGCGGCCGGAAGGTCGCTCAGGGTTTCCGCGTTCGGAACTTAGGCCCTCCAGCCCGGTGAGGCGCGCCGCGAGCAACTCGCTTAGCTCCGGCGCCGCCCCGGCGATGACCAGGCCATCGGGAAACCAAACCAACCTGAAAGGCAACCGGGTATCGGGCCAACAGGCGCCCTCGCCGCTGTTGAAGACGTCGTGTCCGTTGTCCGCAAACGTGGGGATCCGGGCGATCGCAAGCAGAAACTCGGCGTTGGTCATGGAGGCAACGCGTGGTGCGATGTGTTCCAGCTAAGCGAGGGTCTGTCGCCTGTGCTCGGGCGACAGCGCAAGGGTCTTCACGACGTATTCTGATCGTGCGTACGCCAGATCTGCCTGACGCTGTGCCGCGAGGTCCGCCGCTGCGGCGGGCGCGATCAGTGCCCATGTGCCCAGACAGGCCATGGCGCTCAATCCGATGGTCTTGTGTAGTGCCCCGCCCCGGTTTGGACTCGATTCAATGCGGGCACGCTACTTAACCCGCTCCCACGGCAAGCAAAGTCATCTCGGTCCCCGTGGCGTGGTGCGGTCGCTGCCGAATCCGGCCGACTTATAAAAGGAAAAGGGCCCGGACTGAGGTGCAGTCGCGGGCCCTTCACAATGGCGATCGATTGCCAAGCCTTAAGCCCGGCAAGTGCCTCGACGGGCTCTAATTCACCATCGATTTCAGGCTCTTGAGGGGCAGCGCGCGTACTTTTCTGCTCGCTGGCTTGGCCTTGAACATCATTTTTTCGCCGGTAAAGGGGTTCACGCCTTCGCGCGCCTTAGTGGCGGGCTTCTTCACAACCTTGAGCTTGAGCAGGCCCGGGAGAGTAAACAACCCGTTGCCACGCAGACTCTTCTTGACGATCCCGTTGAGCGAGTCGAACACCTCGTTCACCTGCTTGCGGGAAAGCTCAGTGTCCTTGGAAATTGTCGCCAGGATTTCCGACTTGGTCGGCGCCCCACCTTTCTTCGCCATTGCTGAATCTCCTCGAGTTTGGCTTCAGTTCAGAACTAGGAATCACGTATTTCGTGAATCGGGGCGCAACATAGCACAAGCAGCGCGCGGCGCAAATGCCTTTTTTCCTAGGCTTTGGCGCGCCGGTGTTCGCTCGCGCGGCGAACGCGAGCAACTCGCTGCTCGAACAGCAGTGCGAATGAGTGGCTAAACCTCTGGCTGGATTGGCAGTTGCGACGCGCTTGCGCGTGCACCTAGCGCACCAGAATTAGCAGTGCCTGAATCAGGATCCCCGCCCACAGTGGCGAGAGGTCGAGGTTCGCCAGTGGCGGGATAAGCCTGCGAAAAGGCCGTAATACCGGCTCGCACAGTGAGGTCAGCAGCCCCTGCGCAGGCGAATAAGTGCCGGGTGCGATAAACGACAACATCGCGTAGAGGAAGATCGCAAAGAAATAAGTCCATAACACCAGCCGTACGATCTGCAGTGCTGCGATCTCGACCGACAACAGCAAAGGCGGCAATCCCGCACCGCTCAGCAAGCTGCCCATGCTCACGCGCAGCAAGGCCAGGCCAATGACCATCAGCACCGAGGCCGTGTCGAGCCGACCGATAGCCGGTAACAGGCGCCGGAGGGGCACCAGTACCGGACTGGTGAGTTGCACGATGGCCCTTAGCAGCGGGTTACGAAAGTCAGCGCGCGCCCACTGCAGCAGGAGCCGGAGCAAGAAGCACAGCTGCACAAGGCTCAGCAGTGTGTCAATTAAATACAGAAGTGCAGCCATCGTGCGCCCATTCCTTTTATGTATTCAGTCGTGCCGCTCAAATGGCGCTGACCTGAACGCTGAGAAACGGTAAGTACCGTGCCCCCGCGTCCGCCCCAACGGCGGTAGCCACTAGTTTATCTAACCTTCTCTTCCAGGGTCATCGGCGCCTTTTCACCGATCCCGGCCGGGTCGGCCCCTGGTGCGCGCTAGGGCGGGCTGGACTGGCTGTTCGCCCCGGGGCACTGCAGCCCCGCGCGCCCTTTACGCGCCAGTTGCGAACCAGCAACGCGGCAGACCAACCCTGATTCTTCGCGCGAGCCATGGTGTCACTTTCAACGCTCCAAAGAGGCTCTGTCACCGTGCGCCAACGAAGCGACGTAGTTTGGGGCATTATTTTTCCTGCGGGTCGGCCGGTGCGGCGACTGGGCCAAAAAGCGCGGTACCGATCCGCACCATCGTGGACCCGGCTGCGATGGCTAAGGGGAAGTCACCACTCATGCCCATCGATAGCGTGTCGAGGCGGGCGCCGCTGCGATTGAGCTGTTCGTACAACGAGCGTACCTCACCAAAAAGTTCCAGCTGCCGCTGTGTGTCGAGTTCTTCGGGCAACATGCACATCAGGCCTCGCAGCCGCAGGCTCGGCAGTTGCGCAACAGCTTTGGCCAGCACCGCGACCTCTGCGGAGCCAACCCCGCTCCGCGCAGCAACATCGGCCAGCTTGACCTGTATGCAAACATTGAGCGGGGCCGCGGCCACGGGCCTCTGCGCGGACAACCGCTCGGCGATGCGCACTCGATCGAGTCCGTGCACCCAAGAGAAACGTTCCGCCACAGTGCGGGTCTTGTTGGCCTGCAGCTTTCCAATGTAATGCCAGGTGAGCTCAAGGCCCGCAAGCGCCTCGAGTTTCGGCACGGCCTCCTGCAGGTAGTTTTCACCAAAATTCTCGACGCCTAACTGCGAGAGCATCCGCACTGCGTTGGCGTTGCGGCCCTTGCTCACCGCCAACAACGTGACGCAGTCCTCATTCCTGCCTGCTGCCGAAGCGGCGGCGGCAATCGATGCGCGCACTTGCCGGTATCGTGCGGCAAGATCCTCTGCGGTTAGTGAATTCTGCGGAGCGATTAACATATTGAGAGCCGATACCCTCCGTTATACTGACGCGGCCCGCTGTACTCGCAGCGCGCAATACGGCAAGGAACACTGATGGCAGTCGATATCGCACAACTCCTGGCTTTTGCCGTGAAGAACAATGCCTCCGACCTGCACCTGTCGGCAGGAGTCCCGCCGATGATCCGCGTCGATGGCGACGTCAAGCGCATCAACATGCCGGCACTTACCCACAAGGAAGTGCACGGCATGGTGTACGACATCATGAACGACAAACAGCGCAAGACCTATGAAGAATTCTTCGAGACCGACTTTTCCTTCGAAATTCCGAAAATGGCGCGTTTCCGCGTCAATGCCTTTAACCAGAACCGCGGTGCTGGCGCCGTGTTTCGCAACATTCCTTCCACCATTCTGAGCCTGGACGACCTGCAGACTCCGAAAATATTCCGCGACCTGTGCATGTTGCCGCGCGGCCTGGTGCTGGTCACCGGACCGACCGGCTCGGGTAAGTCAACGACCCTGGCCGGCATGATCGATCACTGCAACGATAATCGACCCGATCACATCATCACCATCGAGGACCCGATTGAATTCGTGCACGAATGCAAACGGTGCCTGATCAACCAGCGCGAGGTCAAGCGTGACACCCTTGGCTTCAGCGAGGCACTGCGCTCCGCATTGCGCGAGGATCCGGACATCGTGCTGGTCGGTGAGATGCGCGATCTGGAGACCATTCGGCTGGCGCTGACCGCTGCCGAGACCGGTCACCTGGTATTCGGGACCCTGCACACCAGTTCGGCGGCCAAGACCATCGACCGCATCGTGGACGTGTTTCCGGGCGACGAAAAGGACATGGTGCGGTCCATGCTTTCGGAATCGCTCCGCGCGGTCATCTCGCAAACGCTTCTCAAGCGCACCGGTGGTGGGCGAATCGCCGCGCATGAGATCATGATCGGCACCCCTGCGATCCGTAACCTGATTCGTGAAGGGAAGATCGCGCAGATGTACTCCTCCATCCAAACCGGCGGCTCGGCCGGTATGCAGACGCTGGATCAATGCCTGGCCGAGATGGTCAGCAAAGGCCACGTCAGCAAGGAAGAGGCGCGTTACAAGGCCCAAAACAAGGACGCGCTCTGAGCGCTGCGTTGCGAGGTTGCCATCGTGGATCGTGAACAAGCCATTACATTGATGCAAGATCTGCTCCGCCGGGTGGTGGAGCGGACCGCCTCTGACCTGTTCATAACCGCCGGATTCCCTCCAGCCATCAAGATCGACGGGGAAGTGCGCCCGCAGATGGACCGGGCGCTCAATGCCGAACAGTCCGCGCTGCTGGTGCGCTCGATCATGAACGACCGGCAGACCAAGGAATTCGACGCCACCAAGGAGTGTAATTTCGCGATCGCACCGCCGGGCATCGGCCGCTTTCGCGTCAGCGCCTTCGTGCAGCAGGGCTGCACGGGCTGCGTCATCCGCGTGATCAATGCGAAAATTCCAACTTTCGAAGAACTCGACCTGCCGATCATATTGCGCGAAGTGGTGCAGTCCAAGCGCGGGCTGGTGATCGTGGTCGGTGGCACCGGCTCCGGCAAGTCCACCACCCTGGCCGCCATGGTTGGATACCGCAACGAAAAGACCCGCGGGCACATCGTCACGATCGAGGATCCGGTGGAATACGTGCACCCGCATCGCGGCTGCGTGATTACCCAGCGAGAAGTCGGCGTTGATACCGATTCCTGGCACGCAGCACTCAAGAACACCCTTCGCCAGGCGCCCGACGTGATAATGATTGGTGAGATCCGGGATCGTGAAACGATGGAGTACGGAATTCAGTTTGCTGAGACCGGGCACCTGGTGCTGGCTACACTGCACGCCAACAGTTCCAACCAGGCGCTGGACCGGATTATCAATTTCTTCAGCGAAGAGCGCCGTGAGCAGCTGCTCATGGACATGTCGTTAAACATCCGCGCCCTGATATCCCAGCGGCTAATACCGCGCGAGGCAGGTTCCGGACGCATCGCAGCCATGGAGATCATGCTTAATTCGCCGCTGATTCAGGATCTGATTTTCCGGGGCGAGATTGCCAAGATCAAGGAAGTCATGGGTCGTTCGACCCGCATCGGCATGAACACCTTTGACCAGGCGTTGTTCGACCTGTACGAAAAGGGCATGATTTCGTACGAGGATGCCTTGCGCAACGCGGACTCCAAGAACGAACTGCGTCTGCGCGTCAAGCTGGAAAGCAAGCGTGAAAACAAACCGATCGAGGGCGATGGCGATCTGATGATTGTCGAGGACGAAGCCGAGGGTCGGGGCCGGTAGCTCGCCGAGACGACATCTTGACCAATCTCGCCGATCTGAAGGTGACCAGCAGTGGTTCCCAGCCAACGCTCAATACCAAGCCGCTGTTCAAGCTTATGGTCGAGCGGCGCGCCTCGGATTTGTTCTTCACCTGCAATGCGCCGATAAAAATCAAGATCGAAGGGCAGATCATGCCCGTCAACAAACAGGTGCTGTCTCCGGAGGAAATTCGTGCCGCGGCCTTCGGCATGATGACACCCGAGCAGCTCGAATATTTTAAGCGCGAGCTGGAGATCGACTTCGCAGTCTCCGAGCCTGGCCTGGGGCGCTTTCGCGTGGCCGTGTTCTATCAGCGCGGCTATCCAGCGATGGTGCTGCGCTACATCACCGCCGACATGCCCAAGCTCGATCAGCTGGGCCTGCCTGATGTTCTGCGCGACCTAATCGTGATGCGCCGGGGGCTCATTCTCATGGTCGGAGCGACGGGTTCGGGCAAGTCCACGACGCTGGCCGCGATGATCAATCACCGCAACGAACATTGTTCGGACCATATTGTCACTATCGAAGACCCGATCGAATTTTTGCACGCCAACAAGCGCTCGATCGTCAACCAGCGCGAAGTGGGGCTGGATACTAGAAGTTACGAACGCGCGCTTCGCGGGGTCATGCGCGCCGCCCCGGATGTGATCATGATAGGGGAGGTGCGCGATCGGGAGAGCATGATGGCGGCCATCGGCCTGGCGGGTACCGGGCACCTGGTGCTCTCGACGCTGCACGCCAACAATTGCGCGGAGACCCTGGACCGAATCATCAACATGTTCCCGCACGATCAGCACAAGCAGGTGACGCTCGACCTTTCGCAGTACCTACGAGCGGTGCTGGCGCAGCGCCTCGTGCAGGGCAAGGATCAGCGCCGCGTCGCCGCGGTCGAAGTGATGCTCAATACGCCGCACATCGCCGAGCTGGTCAAACGTGGCGACGTCAGTGGCATCAAAGAGGCCATCGCGCTTAGCAGCGAGCGCGGCATCCAGAGCTTCGACGTCGCGCTGCTCAAGCTCTACCAGGCCGGCCAGATCACCCTAGAGGATGCACTGGCCGCCGCCGATTCACGCAGCAACCTGGAGACCAAGATCAACTTTGGTTAAAAAAAGCCCGGAGTAACCCGGGCTTTTTTTGTCTACAGTGCTGGTGTTACCAGCGGCCGCCGCCGCCACCGCCGCCGCCGCCGCTACCACCGCCACCGCCGCGATAGCCACCGCCGCCACCGCCGCCACCGCCACCGCCGCGATAGCCACCGCCGCCGCCGCCGCCGCCGGTACGGGGTTTATCTTGCGCTTCGTTGACGCGCAACGGTCTGCCGCCCAGTTCCTTGCCGTTCAGGTTCTGGATCGCCCGGGCTGAATCGGCCTGGCTCATTTCGACAAATCCAAAGCCGCGCGGCCGGCCGGTCTCGCGATCGGTCGGCAACGACACGGATTCAACCGTGCCGTGTTCGGCAAACAGAGTGCGGACTTCCGCTTCCGTAGCAGTGAAGGGCAGGTTGCCCACATAAATCTTAGCCATAAATTGACACTCTCCAACTCAAATGGGCCGGCCGCCATGAAATATGCAAACCGCACCCTTGCTTACACGGCAGGAACTCGGAAGAGGTCTTGAGGAGGGAACTCCCGCGAGCCATCGAACCAATGATCCTGTCACCTGATCGAGGAAGTTCGGCTCGGGCTCATGGCGCCAAATGAGGCGCAAGGGGCGATACACGGACATAGACGATCGACGGCTAGATTATCACAGCTGTCCGGGCTTTGCTGTGGGCCGCCATTAGCAGCGAAACCGGCCCGAGCGGGGGTCTGGGGGGCTAAAGGGCTGCCGCCGGCGTGCTGGGTGGACTCTGGCCCGCCTCGACCGGCGAGGCCGGGGTCGGATTGGCGCGGTTGTGCTGCTCGGCCTGGACCTCGGCCATGCTCAGCCCGGTCTGAGCCGCAATAACGCGCAGCAGGCGGTGCGAGGCGTCGCGTGGCATCGTGATTTCGTGCAGCCGTTCCCAGATGCGGATTCGCAGCTCCGGGGGGTTGATCGTCGAGGTCTGCTCGATCAGCTCTCGCTGGCGGATCTCGGCCGCTTCGGCCTGGCGGCGGGCGATACGCGCGCGGTAGTCGGCATTCGGTTCGCCGGCTAGCGGCAGGTGCTCGATCATGGTGGTTTTCCCGGGCCTACAGGGCTCAGTCGGAACGGACAATAACCAGGCGCCAATTCAGCGCCATGGGACAGGGCGCAGCGGTCGTGCGCTCGCGGAAGTGCACACCTTCGCAGCTCATCCGCCCCGATGCGGTGCGCGCGGACGGGCGCTTGACCTCGGCGAGCTCGGCGACGTTGGCGCTCAGGTCAAATTCGCCGTCGCACTCCGAGCAAGGGCAGGCGAAACGAAAGAACGCACGCGCCGGTGGGAAAAAGCTGTGGGATTGCGGTGAGGGTACCGGGCGGCTGGTGCCCGCAAAGGTAAGGTCGATCTGCAGCTTTGCAATCGTCGCGTAGCGGCTACGCAGGGTTGGGGCCTGCAGGCGGTCATTCTGGCGGCCAGCACGTCGCTGTTCGCCAAAGGTGGGCACCTTGCGGGAAGTGAGTTTCATGTGTCGGCCTGCCCGGAGGTAACCGCGGTTTCGGAGGCCGCTGTCAAATCTTCCGGGGCCACCGTGCCCTGTGCGTCGGTGCGAGCGGCCAGCCGGCGGCTTTGCTTTTCGGCCTGCCGGAGCTTACGGGCTTGCTCTTTTTGCTTCTTTTGATGACGGTAATTAGGCTTAGCCAAGATCGTTTCTACCCAAGTCTTTTCGGGAGGCGCGCCACACCACCCCAGGTGAAGAATTCAGCGCGGAAGCGGCGTCCAGCCTTCGATTTGAGGCGTGAATGCAGCAATCCACCCTAGCACAAAGGCCCGCTTCGTTGTGATGAAATGCGCGCTCGAAATCCACTTAGCGCAACCATCGGCATGTTTTAATTATGTTTCGCGGCTACGACCTTAGGCGCGCGCTCTTCTATAGACGCGGTACCAACCGCTCGGCCTACGGCATGGTGCCACTTCGCAGGAGTCTAACCTGGGAGGGCTGGGTCGGATGGGCCGCTATGACAAGGGCCGCACCAGCAAATTAGCGCTCCGGGTATGCACGAGCTACGACAGCGCCGTCACATTGTGGGCAACGTGCGTGAGCCGATGGCAATGAACTGGTCGTGGGCCGCGGAAAAGCCAAAGCCAGTCACCGCGAGCTAATCTGCGGGATAGACCGCGTAAGCGTCGAATACCGGCCCGTCGACGCAGACACGCTGCATCGTTCGTCCCTGGGCTGTGCGGATCTCCACGGCGCAGCCTGCGCAGCCACCCACGGCGCAGGCCATGTACTCTTCCAGCGATAGCTGGCAGGGGAGGCTCAGTGCACGAGCCAACCCGGCCGTTGCCTCGAGCATCGGCGTCGGGCCGCAAGCATATATGGCCACCTCAGCCAGTTCCTGGGGTGAGAGGGCTGCCAGCCATCGCGAGGCCAGCTCCGTGACGTGGCCGCTAAAGCAACCGGCGTAGCCGGCGTTGCTGGCCAGGCGCGAGGGCACGCCCCACTCATCGAGCAATGGCATGCAGGCGATCGCCTCGGCAGGTGCGGCGGGCACCATGATGCGCGAGGGACGCGCGCGAAATGGAAAGGGGAGCTCTGATCCCATCAGCACCAACGGTTTCCAATGCACGAGAGAATCGGCCAGCAAGCTCTCGGTCAGGAACACCATCGGGGGTATTCCGACTCCGCCGCCGAGCGCCAGCACGCGCGGGCGATCGAGGCGCGGGTTAAAGCCCTTGCCGATGGGCCCCAGCACGCTGACCGAGCCGCCCACCGGTTGGGAAGCGAGTGCGGCGGTGCCGGGCCCGGTTATTTTGTACAACACTTCGATCCAGCCCGGATCGGGCGCGGCGCGCATGATCGACAGCGGTCGTCGCATCGGAAGTCTCGGATCGCAGCGCAGGTGCACAAAGCTTCCGGGAGTGGCGCGACGCGCAGTTCGCGGTGCTTGAATGCGCAGTATGTATTGGCGCGCCTCGCAGGCTGTGTGCTGCACAATCGTGCCATCCTCGATTTCAATGGTGCCGCGATGGGCACGCGGCGCGGCTCCGGCCACCGCGTCTGCGGCCGCGCTCATGCGCGCGCCGCACGGGGCCGGAGCACCGCTTCCAGCACCGCCATGCGCACCGCGACGCCGTTGCGTACTTGGTCGCGAATCACTGATTGAGGTCCGTCGGCCACCTCTGAATCGATCTCGACGCCGCGATTCATAGGCTGAGGATGCATGACGATGGCGTCCGGCCGAGCGAGGCGCAGCCGCGGCGCGGTCAGGCCGTAGCGCGCAAAATACTCATCGCCATCGGGTATGTCGGCCTGCGCCATGCGCTCGCGCTGGATGCGCAGCACCATGACCACGTCCGCGCCGCGCAGTCCTTCCTCGGGCGTGTGGCAGCGTTTGGCGGCCGGAAAATCCGCGGACGCCGGCATCAGCGCCGCTGGCGCGACCAGTCGCAGTTCGCGCAGGCCCAAGGCGGTGAACACCGCGTAAGCCGAATGCGCCACGCGCGAGTGGCGGATGTCGCCCACGATGGCCAGGCACAGGTTCTCGAAGCGTTCGCCCTTGTGCTGCATCACCGTCAGGGCATCGAGCAACCCTTGGGTCGGATGGGAGAGGTGGGCCTCTCCTGCCGAGAACACGCTGACGTGCGCGGCCACGTGCGAGGCCACGTGCGCAATCACGCCCGGCTCCGCATCGCGTATTACGAAGCCGTCAAAATGCACGGATTCGAGCGTATAGATCGTATCGAGCATCGTCTCGCCCTTGACCCGCGAGGACAGTTGTACCTCGACGTTGATCACAGCGGCGCCGAGCCGTCGTCCTGCCAGTTCGAAGGACACCCGCGTGCGCGTCGAAGGTTCTGTGAACAGGTTACCGATCGTCATGCCATCGAGTGCGCGGCTGGTGGGCGCACGCTCGCCGAGCGCACGAACGTAGCGTTGCGAGTGGTCAAGGAGCGATTCGATCTCCGCGCGCGCCAGCCCATCGATGGTGATCAGGTGTTGCAGGGAGCCGTCGTTGCGCCGTTGGTTTGTCATGTGTCCTAAGTCCACGCTGCTCTTGCGACTTAGCTCTCGCCCCGCAGCCAGCGTTCCAGAATAATCGCGGCCGCGAGGCTGTCGATATCGGTGCGTTGTACGCGCCGGCGCCGGGTGCCCGCCGCACGGCGTGAGCTCAGTTCCGCGCTCGCTTCCTGGGATGAATATCGCTCGTCCACACGCTTAACCGTCAGTCCGGAACGCAGGGCCAGCTCGTCGGCAAATCGACCGGCGGCGCCCGCCAGCGAGCCTGGCGTGCCGTTTTCATTATAAGGGTAGCCCACCACCAGAGTGACCGGCTTGTAGTTGGCGAGCAGGCGATCGATGCTCGGCCAGTCCGGACCATGCGGGCCGTGGCTTACGGTGGCCAGGGGTGCGGCCGCCTTGGTCAGCGAATCGCCGACCGCCACGCCGATGCGACGCAGCCCGAAATCAAATCCGAGCGCGGTGCCGCCGTTCAGGCGTGGCCCGCCACCAGGCTGACACGCGAGCTGTTTACACCCAGCAGCTGCCATGCCGCCTGCCAGCGCTGCTCGAAGGGAACCTCGAACACCAGCTGCTCGTTCATGGGCACCGACAACCAGGAGTTGTCGAGCATTTCGCGCTCGAGCTGGCCAGGCTCCCAGCCTGCATAGCCCAGTGCGACGAAGGCATCGCGCGGGCCTTCCCCCCGGGCGATCGCCGCCAGCACGTCCCGCGAGGTCGTCACCTGGATGAAATCGGAAATCTTATGGGTCGAATCCCATTCGCCCCCTGGGCGGTGCAGCACGAATCCGCGATCGGTGTGCACGGGTCCACCGCGCAACACGGGCTGCGCTGCGGTGGCCGCCTGCATGGCGTCGAGTTTCATCTGCGCCAATACGTCACCGAGCTTCATGTCGAGGGGCTTGTTCAACACGATCCCGAGCGCCCCTTTTTCGCTGTGTTCGCAAATCAGGGTGACGCTTTGGGCGAAGTTGCCATCCGCCAGGGAAGGCATCGCGACCAGCAGGTTGTTGGCGAGCGAGGTGGTTTGGCTCATGGGCGAAGTATGGGGGCGGGGTCGAGCGCTCTCAAGGGGCCTGCCCGGCACCCGCCCCGGCGGTCACCGTACCGGTGCCCAGCGCCCCGCCAAAGAACTCCCATTGGTAAGCAAAGCGCACCGACCCGTAGCGGTGCGCGAGGGCCGGGGGAAAGGGCTCGAAGGGACTGGCAAGCCTCAGGATCTGCAAAGCCGCCTGGTCAATCTCAGCGTGGCTGCTGGCTCGCTGGATCGTGGCCTCGAGCAGGCGGCCGTCGGAGGAAAGCGCTACTTCGATGACCGGACTGCCCGAAAAATCCGGCCGCCTTGCCGCAGAAGGGAAATTAAGGGTACCGACTCGTTCCACCTTGCGCCGCCAGGCGTCCAGATAGGGGGCCAGATTAGAGGCCTTGGTGTCCGGACTGATCCATTGCCCGGTCTTAGGATCGCCGCGCAGCACCAATTCCGGGGCATCACCGCGGCCATGTCGCGCCGTGCTTCCCGTATCCAGGTGCCGCTGCAAGGCGGTGGCTGCCGCTTGCTGGCCCACCTGTCCGAACCAGACAATCGTTGGCTGCGGAGCCTGCGTGCTCACCGTACGCTCCTGGCCGCTGACCTGCGCCGCTGCTGCCCACTGTTCAAGGCCGCCGAGGAGGCTCTGCGGTCCGGCCGAGGCGTGCGCTTCCGGGCTCCCGGTCGGGAGCGCGCGGGTGTTGCCCGAGCCGATCTGAGTGCGTTGCGCTAGGTAGCTGGCCCTATCGTTACGGCGCGCTTCGGGCAGATCCTCGGTGACGAGCAGCACTTCCATGCCCGGGGCGGCTCCGCCCGCCTTTCCCCCGGCGGCAAAGCTAAGGCCGAGAATCAAAATCCCGTGGGCGATACCGGCTAGAAACAACATCGTCATCAGTCGTTCGCGCACCGGGGCCCCGGCTTCACGCAATCCGGCCAGCCCCCTTAAGGTCAGTCGACGCTGTGGTTCCGCGTGGCTCACGGTGTTCGGGCGGCGCGCCCCTGCTTGAGGCGTTTTGCGATCGCCTGTATCAGCAGATCGGCAGCGTCGATGCCGAACTGCTGCTGCAATTCACGGGCGCCGGTGGGGCTGGTCACATTGATCTCGGTGACGAAGCCGCCGATGACGTCCAATCCCACAAACAGCATGCCGGCCTCGCGCATGGCCGGTCCAATCTGCGAGCTCAGCCAACGATCCCGTTCATTGATCGCCCGGCCGATGCCTTTGGCCCCGGCGGCAAGGTTGCCCCGGTGATCATCAGCCGCGGGGATGCGCGCCAGCGCATAGGGTAGCGGCTCACCATCGATGAGCAACACTCGTGCATCGCCGGTGAGCGCGATTTCAGGCAGATACTTCTGAACTATCGCAAAGCGCTGGCCATAGCCGGTAAGCGTTTCGAAGACCACCCGCGCATTCTTGTCACCTGAAGACACCACGAAAATCGAGCGACCGCCCATGCCGTCCAACGGCTTGCACACCACGGTGCCGTGCATGGCGGCGAACCGGCCCATTTCATCCATGTCGCGTGTCACCAGTGTGGGCGCGCAGCACTGCGGGAACCAGGCCGTATAGACCTTCTCGTTCATGTCGCGCAGGCCGCGGGGGCGGTTTACGACCAGCGCGCCGGCATTTTCTGCGCGCTCGAGAATATAGGTCGCATAGATGTATTCAGCGTCGAAGGGGGGGTCCTTGCGCATCAGCACGACGTCGAATTCGCCCATTTTGCTGGTGACGCTGGCCCCCAGCGTGAACCAGGACTCCGGATCGGCGTGCACCGTCAACGCGCGGGTGCGCGCCAGGGCCACACCGTCGGCCAGACTCAGGTCGGACATCTCGGCGTAGTGCAGTGCGTAGCCGTGTTGTTGAGCGGCGAGCAGCAAGCCCAAGGTGGTGTCCTTTAGGTACTTGATGTGATCGATCGGATCCATCACCACCAGCAGCCGAAAAGGCACATTCATAGTCTGGCCCCCGAGTGGCAAGGGCCCGATTGCGAGTTATGTCGCAGCGACGCACCTCCAGCTTTCCGAAACGTGACGCAGGTGGCATAGCCGGAGGGGTGCCGATATGTTAAAAAGCTCATATCTATCGAGGGCGTAGCGCAGATCACAGCACACCCGCCCGCAGGTGAACGACCATGGAATTCAATGCCCAAAGGAGTGAGTCGGACGTGAGCGACGATGCCTCGCCATTCCGTGGCCTCAAAGTGCTGGTCATCGACGACAGCAAGACCATCCGGCGCACTGCAGAGACCCTGCTGGCCAAGGAGGGCTGCGAGGTATTCACAGCGGTTGACGGATTTGACGCGCTCACCAAGATTGCCGACCACCAGCCTGACATTGTGTTTGTCGACATCATGATGCCTCGATTGGACGGCTACCAGACCTGTGCCCTGATCAAACACAACAAGGTATTCCGCTCTATTCCGGTCATCATGCTGTCCTCCAAGGATGGGCTGTTTGACCGTGCCCGTGGCCGCATTGTCGGTTCGGAGCATTACCTGACCAAGCCCTTCACCAAGGATGAACTGCTTGGTGCCATCGAAGCGCACATCGGGAGATAGGCCATGGCGCTGATTCTCATTGTCGACGATTCACCCACTGAAGTGCACGTCATGAAGAAGGCGCTGGAGCGCCACGGGTATCGTACTGCGGTGGCCGGAGATGGCGAAGAGGGCATTCGCCTCGCACGGCAAATGCATCCAGATCTTATATTCATGGACATTGTCATGCCCGGCGTCAATGGCTATCAGGCCACACGTACGCTTTCGAATGACCCCAACACCCGCGAAATTCCGATCGTCATGGTCACTTCCAAGGGCCAGGAAACCGATCGCATCTGGGGCTTGCGCCAGGGAGCCGTGGATTACATGGTCAAGCCAGTATCGATGGACCAGCTTGTCGAGAAGGCGCAGGCCGCGCTCGCCGCCTGAACATGCTGGCGAGCGCTCCGTTAAAGGCATTACGCGATCAACCGTATGAACTCCTCGCGGAGCTCGAACGGCGTGGGCGGAACGCAACCGCCAGCCCCGAGACGCCCGGCGTCGCCGGTGCCGAGTGGGTCGGAGTGGCCGCGCGCATGGCCGGGGAACTTTATCTGGTGGCCCGCGAGGAAGCCCGCGAGGTGCTGGGCATCCCCTCGCCGCTGACTCGGGTGCCTGGCGCAAAACCATGGGTCCTCGGGCTGGCCAGCATTCGCGGTCAATTATTTCCGATCATCGATTTGCGCCAGTACCTGGGGGGCGGCCCAACGCCGATTACGCGCCTGACGCGCATCGTGGTCGTCAATCATCGCGACGTGCCCGCCGGACTGGTGGTCGATGAGGTCCTCGGGTTCCGGCGCTTCAAGGAAGCGGAATTTAGCGCCGAGGTGCCCACTACGATCGTGCCCTGTGGCCGGTACCTGGCCGGATCTTTTCGCCAGGACCAGGATCAGTTGCCGGTCTTGAGTCTGCGTCGGCTCCTGGAAGATCCGGCGTTTGCCGCGGCCTCCGCTTGATGAACGCCGAGGATCTGGTCGACACGCAACGCCTCCGTCGCCTCACGTTGGCGATCGGTGCATTGGTGCTGCTCGGCAGTGCGCTGTGGCTGGCCAGTTCGGACCGTACCGCGCTCGCCTGGACGGGTGCCGCTCTGGTGCTGCTGGCCCTGGTGCCGGCGGGCATGCTGCTGAGCCAGCTGCAGGCCTTGCGGCGAGCCACGGAGCGGCAGCTCCAGGCCACCGCAACGCAACGCCACGAGAGCGAGCGCAATCAGCGCTCGATTCTGCAGCTACTCGACGAAATGGCCAGCCTCGCCGACGGCGACCTGACCGTGCAGGCGACCGTCACCGAAGACATCACAGGTGCCATCGCCGACTCGGTGAATTACGCCGTCGAGGCGCTGCGCAAGCTCGTGGCCACGATCAACCAGTCGGCCATGCAGGTCGATGCCTCGGCCCGCCAAACTCAGGCGCTCGGCGCGCAGCTGGGCAAGGCCAGTGCGGTGCAGACCAAACAAATCACCTCAGCGACCGAGTCGATCGCGGCAATGGCCGCCTCCACCGAGGAAGTGTCGGGCAACGCGGAGCGTGCGGCCGACGTCGCACGCCACTCGGTTGACGTTGCTCATAAGGGCGGGGAAGCCGTGCGCCGTACGATCGATGGCATGAATACGATTCGCGAGACCATTCAGGAAACTAGCAAGCGCATCAAACGGCTGGGTGAGAGTTCGCAGGAGATCGGCAACATCGTCGAGCTGATCAGCGATATCGCCGAACAGACCAACATTCTGGCCCTTAACGCCTCGATTCAGGCCTCGATGGCCGGTGAGGCCGGCCGCGGGTTTGCGGTTGTGGCCGACGAAGTGCAGCGGCTGGCGGAACGCGCCGCCACCGCGACCAAGCAGATCGACGTGCTGGTTCGCACGATTCAAACCGACACCAACGAGGCGGTCGTTTCGATGGAACGCAGCACGACGGATGTGGTCGGTGGGGCTCTACTCGCCGAAAATGCCGGCGCCGCCCTGCAGGAAATTGAACAGGTCTCCAACCAGATCGCGAGCCTGGTCCAGAATATCTCGGGCGGGGCGCGCGGCCAGTCCGTGGCGGCGCAAAATATCGCGCGCAACACCCAGGTGTTGCGCGAGATCAGCGCCCAGACCGCCGACAGCACGCACGCCACCGCGCAGGCGATCATTAAGATGGCCGACCTGGCGGGCGAGTTACGCAAGTCAATTTCAGGCTTCCGGTTGCCGCCCGCGCCCAACCCGATCGCCGCCACCTCCTCGCGTCCGGGCTTGAGCGCACCTGCGCAGCCGGCGGATGCGACGGCCTCACAGGCACGCCTTAAGAAACTCGGCGGCCTCTAGAGCACTCGCCGCAGCTATGACGGAACTCGCCACACAAACCATGCAGCAGGCCGCGCGCGAAATCAGCGCGGCGCTGTCGGAGGCGCGCACCGCGCTGGAAGCACACGTCGAGCAGCCCGAGAACACCTCGCTCCTGGAGCGCTGCAGCTCTGAACTGCACCAGGTTCAGGGCGCGTTGCGGGTGCTGGAGATTTATGGCGCCGCGCTGCTGGCCGAGGAAATGGAGCAGGTGGCGCGTTATCTGATCGGCGCTCGCGATGAACGCAAGAATCAGTCCGAATCCCTCGATGCATTGATGCGCGCCATGGTGCAGCTGCCAGGCTACCTTGAGCGCGTGCTCGCGGGGAGCCGTGACCTGGCCCTGGTGCTGCTGCCGCTGCTCAATGACCTGCGTGCGGTGCGCGGCTGCGCGCTGCTGTCCGAAGGTACGCTACTGCTGCTCAATCTTAAGTCCGACCGGCAGGCGCAACCCACTTCGCCCGCTCCGGGCGAGCCGCCCCTTACTCCCGCGCAATGGGCGCGTCGCCTGCGGCCGCGCTTCCAGGCCGGCCTGGTGGGCTGGATACGCGGCGAACGCTTGGAACAGAATCTCGAAATCCTGGCGACCGTGGCCACGCGCCTTGAGCAGGTGGCGACGCAGCAATGTGTATTCCAGCTTTGGTGGGTAGTCGGTGCACTGCTCGAGGCTTTGGGCGAGCAAGGGGTCGAGAGCAGCGTATCGGTTAAGCGCCTGCTGGGCCTGGCCGACCGCGAGATTCGCCGCCTCTACGAACAGGGCGAGACCCGTTACGCGCAGATTCCGCCCATCGAACTGCTCAACAACCTGCTCTATTACGTGGCGCGCTCCACGACCGCCGGCCCGCGCGTGGTCGCAGTGCGTTCCTCGTTCCGGCTCAATGAACTGCTACCGGTCGATGACAGCGTCGAACAGGAACGGGAAAACCTTTCTGCGCCTTCGGTAAAGCTCATGCACACGGTGGCCGCTGCGATCCGCGAGGATCTTACGCGCGTCAAGGATGTGCTCGACATGTTCGTGCGCCGCGGCGGCGGACAGGTCGAGGAACTCACCCCGCAAATCGTCTTGCTGCGCAAGATCGGCGACACGCTCGGCGTACTGGGGCTCGGAGAGTTGCGCGGTCGCGTACAGGAGGCCAACGCGCGCCTCGAGGCGGTGGTGGCAGGACGCGAGAGCGCCGATGAGGCGACGCTGGTCCAGGTGGCGGCGAGCCTGATCCAGGTCGAAGACCACCTGGACGGGCAGCTGGTTGGACTGATCATGCCGAAGAAGGCGCCCACCGCCGGCGGCGAGGACGCTCCCGATCTGGATTTTGAGCCCGTACAGAGTGCCGTGCTGCGCGAGTGCGTCGTCAACCTGGCGCGCGTCAAAGAAAGCATCGCGCAAAGTGTCAGCGGCACCCTCGAGGCGGTTGGTTTCGACAGCTGGCTGGATCTGATGCGCGGTATCAAGGCCGGCTTGTTGATGCTCGGCAAGTCCCGCGCCGTCGAAGTCGTGGACGCTATCACCGAGCAACTGCGGCGGGTAATGCAGCCGGGTGGCATGCCGCTTTCGGGCGCCTACCTGGACCGGCTCGCCGACGCCGTGGTCAGCCTCGAATACTACATCGAGACCCTGCAGGCCGGTCGGAGCGATCCGTGGTACATGCTCGACAACGCCCAGGCCTGCCTCGAGGTGCTCGAGCGCGAACCCGAACAGGTCGTGCCGACCGTGCCCGCTGTCAGCCCGGCCAATTACGCACGCACCGTGCGCATCGCACCGCCGCCCCATGTCGTTGTGGCCGATCCCGTTGATTTCGAGAGCACCAGCCATTCACTGAGCCCGCCTGTTCTGACGGCGGCGCCGCTCCACAGCGCTTCGGTCAGCGATCCGGAGTTGGTGAGCTTGTTTGCCGAAGAAGCGCACGAGGAGATGGAGAAGATTTGCCGGTACTACCCGGCCTGGGATCAGGATCCGCTCGCCTCCGAGGCGCTCAGCACCGTGCGACGATCATTTCACACGCTCAAGGGCAGTGGCCGCATGGTGGGCGCGCGTGAACTGAGCGAGTTCTCGTGGGCGATGGAAAATCTGGTCAACCGTCTCCTCGACGGCACGTTGGCGCGCTCGCCCGAAATCCTTAGCACGCTGCGCGACGCGGTGGCGTTGCTGCCCCAGTTGGTAAGCGAACTGAGCGAGAGCGCCGCGGCGCGCACCCAGCCGGCCCACCTAGTGGCCCGCGCGCACGCGCTCGCTGCCGGTCACGAGGTGCCCGCACCGCAGGCGGCCGCTTTACCCGAAGTACTCGCGCAGACCCCTGTCCAGGTTCCGAAGCCTGCATCGGTCGCGCCGCCCCCGCCGGCGCCTGAGTGGGCGGCCACTGAACTGATTGCACCATTGGCGCAGAACGACCAGGCGCTCCCCGAGGGCGCAGATGTGGCCTTGCGGGAGATCTACGCTCGCGAGACCTCCAGCCATGTGCTCACGGTGCGCTCATGGCTCAGCCGTGAGCAACCGCACCCAGCGCCCCACGTCCTGACCGAAGAGGTTTATCGCGCCTGCCATACGCTCTCGGGCAGTTCGCGGATGGCCGAGGCGCGCCACGGCACGCGACTGGCCGAGCCGCTCAATCACTGGTTACGCAAGTCATTCGACAGCGGCGTGGGCCTGGACGATTCAGACGTGCTGTTGCTGGCCGATTGCATGAATGCCATGGCCGTGGTCGCAACTCACCTGGATGAAGACACGGGCCATTTCGACCTGCATGACACGCTCCGTGCGCGCATCGCGCGAGCCGAACACGAACTCGATCGACGTATTGCCGAAGCAACCGAGCACAGCGAGCGCACCGGCCTGCATGCATTGCCAGCCATGCAGTCACTGCGCCAGCCTGAACCGCCCCCCGCTCCGGCCGCGCCGGTCAGCGCGCCTGTAATCGATTTTGATCCGGACGTTGCGGCGATTTTTTGTGAAGAGGCCAGTGAGTTGCTTGAAGCATCGCAATCGGCGTTGCAGGCCTGGAATGCGGCGCCCGCGGCCGGCGGCGAGCAGCTCGCATCACTGAAGCGCTCGCTCCACACTTTTAAGGGCGGAGCGCGCATGGCCGGCGTCGGCGCCATGGGCGATCTGTCACACGAATTGGAGAGCCTGATCGTACAGATCGACCTGGGGGCCGCCAGCGGCGATCAGCGCGCCCGCGCCATCGCCCAGGAGGCGCTCGATGAGCTGGCGCGCATGCGCGAGCAGGTTGCCGGCGGCCGCGCGGCGATACCCGCTACGGCACTTATTAACCGTATCCAGGCGATCGCCCGCGGCGCGGAAGTGCCCGTCGAACTTGCCGCCCCGCCTGCCGCGGTTACGGCTGAAGCGCCGCCGCCAACCCCAGCGCCGGCGGCGACCGCTGCGCCGCGCGAAACTAAGACTCCGCTTCCTGCGCGGCCGCTGGAATCAGCGGCCCCAATGAGCGCTCGGGCCCCTGCGCCCGCGCTGGTCGAGCAGAATGGAACCCTGGCTCCACTCAATATCAAACCGGCCGCTCCGGTGCCTCCCGGGCGCGAGCCGGTGGCCGGCGCGGAGCGGGGCGAGATGGCTCGCGTCAGCGCCGAGCTGCTCGATGAGCTGCTCAACCATGCCGGGGAGGTGAGCATCACTCGCGCGCGCCTCGAACAGCAGCTCGGAATGGTTGATTTCAATCTGGCCGAACTCTCGCGCACCGTTACACGCCTCAAGGAGCAACTGCGCAAACTCGAGATGGAAACCGAGGCGCAGGTATTGCACCGGCACGACCAGGAGACCGGCCACCGTCCGGGATTTGATCCCCTGGAACTCGACCGCTACTCATCGATCCAGCAATACTCGCGTGCACTGGCGGAATCCGCCAACGACGTGGCCAGCCTCCAGCAGTTGCTCGAAAGCATGGTGGGCGATACCCAGACTCAGCTCCAGCTCCAGGCGCGCACGATTACGGAGCTCCAAAACGGACTGATGCGCACCCGCATGGTGTCCTTCCAGCGCCATGTGCAGCGGCTGGCCCGCATCGTGCGTCAGGCGGCGGCCGATACCGACAAGCGCGCCGAGCTGGTGATCGAAGGCGCGGCGGGTGAGCTGGACCGTCAGGTGCTCGAACGCATGCTGCCGCCCTTTGAGCACCTGCTGCGCAACGCGGTGGTGCACGGCATCGAATTGCCAGAAGAGCGTCGCTCGCGCGGCAAGGCTTCGACCGGACGCATTCTCCTGCATTTGCAGCGCGAAGGCGCGGAGGTGATCGTCGAGGTGAGCGACGACGGCGCCGGAATGAACCTGAACGCGATTCGGGACAAGGGTCTGGCGCTGGGACTGATATCGCCCGACCAAACGCTCACCGACGATGACGTGATGCAATTGGTGCTCGAGCCGGGCTTCTCGACCGCTGGCGCATTGACGCAGCAGGCGGGCCGTGGCGTGGGCATGGACGTGGTCGCTACCGAGGTGAAGAAGCTCGGCGGCGCATTGCATATGGACAGCAAGCCAGGCCAGGGCACGCGCTTTACCATCCGCCTGCCCTTGACCCTCGCGGTTAGCCACGCGCTGGTGGTGCGCACCGGCGACGAGTTTTACGCCCTGCCATTGCCCACGATCGAGGGTGTGGTCCGCCTACCGCGCGATGAAGTCGCAGCGCACCTGCGCAGCGACAGCGCAACCTTCACCTATGGCGAGCATAAATACCGGCTGCAGCCGCTGGCGCTTTACGTCGGCATGGAATCCTCTCCGATCTCGGAGACCGACGCGGCGATTCCGATCGTGCTGGTGCGCGCCGGCGAGCATTCCACGGGTCTGGTGGCCGACGAGCTGATCGGGAGCCGTGAGATCGTCGTGAAGCCCATCGGTCCCCAAATCTCATCGATCCGCGGTATATCGGGAGCAACCATCCTCAGTGACGGACGCGTGGTCATTATTCTGGACATCACCGCGCTGGTGCGCGCCGAATGGCGGGTGCGGGCTGCGGCCACGCCGCTGCGCGAGCGCGGTGATCGGCGCACGTTTGCGCTGGTGGTGGACGATTCGATTACCGTGCGGCGCGTGACCCAGCGATTGCTGGAGCGCAATGGCATGCGGGTCATGACAGCGCGCGACGGCGCCGATGCCATGGCGCTGCTGGCCGAGCACGTCCCGGACATCATCCTGCTCGACATCGAAATGCCGCGCATGGACGGTTATGAAGTCGCCGCACAGGTGCGCGCCGATCCGCGCTTGCAGGATGTTCCAATCATCATGATCACCTCGCGCGTCGGTGACAAGCACCGTGCGCATGCTATCGAGCTCGGGGTCGACGATTACCTCGGCAAGCCCTACCAGGAAAGCCAGCTCATCGACGCGATTGCGCCACTGGTGGCGCGCCGGCGTGCCGCGGCGCAGATGTCTGGCGCCGCCCGATGAGCGAAAGCGGTGGTGAAATCTATAGCCTGCTGATACCGCTGGCGGATGCCCGGCTGTTGGTGCCGCGCGCCTGTGTCGCCGAAATAGCCGGCTACCAGGCGCCCGCCTCCATGGCCGGGGCGCCGCCCTGGTATCTGGGCCTGGTGCAGTGGAACGGACGAGCCATACCGCTGATTTCGTTCGAGGGGCTGTGCCGACACCCGATGCCTGCGGTCAGTTCGCGCTCGCGGCTGGTGGTTATGCACGCCATCGGCGAGCGAGTCGACGCCGGCGCTTACGCCCTGGTGTCGCAGGGCTTCCCGCAATTGGTCCGGGTCAGTGTCGATGTGGTCCGGCCGGATCCTTCCTACGTCGTGCCGGAGGACGATCCGGTCGTGTGCCGCGTACGCATGCTCAATGAAACTCCGTGGATCCCGGACCTGGAGCGACTTGAGGTGCTGATCGCTGACGAAACCACGGTCTCTGCCGCCTAGTTCAGATCACCAGCCAGCGCCTGGAGCGCGGCCAGTGCGGCCACCGGTGCGGTTTCTGTGCGCAGAATCCTCGGGCCGAGCCGGCAGGCCCGAAAGCCGCTGCGCTGCGCTAGCAGTTGCTCGCGCCCACTCAAGCCTCCTTCCGGCCCCACCAGCAGTACCGCGCGGCGCAGGCCCGCCGCCAGGGAAGCCAGAGATTCGGGCGCCTGTGGCAGCAGCATCAGCCGCAGTTCAGCGTCGCTGGTGGCGCAGGCTTCGGAGAAATCCCCGATGGGTTCGATGTGCGGAATTCGATTTCGTCCGCATTGCTCACAGGCCGCAATCGCCACCGCGCGCCAGTGTTGCGCGCGGCGCTGCCGGGTGGCCGCCTCAAGCCGCACCACGCTGAACTCGCAGGCCAGCGGTGCGATGCGCTGCACTCCCAATTCGGTGGCCTTTTGCACGATGGAGTCCATGCGCTCGCCGCGCGCGATGCCCTGGAGCAGGGTCAGGTGCAGGGGTGACTCACGCTCCACCGTGGCGTGCGCGCCAACGGCCAGCCGAGCGCCGGATTTGCTGACGCCGATCAATTCGGCCGCATACTCGCCGCCGCGACCATCAAACAGAGTGAGCCCGGCACCGGTGCGAAGCCGCAGCACCCGCAGCAGATGCGTCGACTGAGTCGCGGGCAGCACGAGCTCCTGTCCGCTGGCGAGCGCGAGATCAACGTATATCCGGGTGCTGCGCATCTGCCTTAACGGTGTACTTGAGTTTTTGCCCCGCGCTAGCGCGTGCAGGCGTACTCGACACATTCGGCCGCCACATCGAGCATGAGATCAATTTCCGCGGGTGTAATCACATACGGGGGCATGCAGTAGATCACGCCTCCGAGGGGGCGCAACAACACGCCCCGCTCGAGCGCGTGACGGTAGGCACGCAGCCCGCGGCGTTCCTGCCAGGGAAAGGGTTCGCGCGTGTTGCGATCGCGCACCGTTTCGATGGCGAGGATCATCCCGCATTGGCGCACCTCGGCGACATTCGGATGATCCGCCAGCGGCGCGGCCCGCCCCGCCATGTAGGCGGCCAGTGCGCGATTGCGCTCCAGCACCGGCTCGGTGGCGAAGATGTCCAGCGTGGCCAGCGCCGCGGCGCACGCCAGCGGATTGCCTGTAAAACTGTGCGAATGCAGGAATGCGCGCAATGAGGCGTATTCATCGTAGAACGCACCGTACATCAATTCGCTAGTGAGCACGACCGAGAGGGGCAGGTACCCACCGGTCAGTCCTTTCGACAGGCACAGGAAATCGGGCGAAATATCGGCTTGTTCGCAGGCGAAGAGCGTGCCGGTGCGCCCAAAGCCAACGGCGATCTCATCGGCAATCAAATGCACCGCATGCTTGTCGCAGGCGGCGCGCAGCAAGCGCAGATACACCGGATCGTACATACGCATGCCGCCCGCGCATTGCACCAGCGGCTCGACAATCACCGCGGCCAATTCGCTGGCGTGACGCTCGAGCGCGCTTTCCATTGCGGTGAAGCTGCGGCGCGAATGATCGGCCCAGCTCTCTCCGTGCTCGCGCAGATAACAATCGGGCGAGGGCACGGTGATCACGGGCAGGAGCAACGGCTGGTAGATCTCGCGATAGAGCGGCACGTCCCCCACGCTCAGGGCGCCGAGTGTCTCGCCGTGATAGCTATTATTAAGAGTGAGGAACCGGCGCTTGCCAGGCAGGCCGCGGTTGAGCCAGTAGTGGAAGCTCATTTTCAGTGCCACTTCGACTGCCGCCGATCCACTATCGGCGTAGAAACAGCGAGTCAGGCCGTGCGGCGCCAGCGCCGCCAGGCGCTCGGCCAGCGAGATGGCCGGCTCGTGGGTAAAGCCGGCCAGCATCACGTGCTCCAGGCATCTGGCCTGTGCCGCCACCGCGCCGCTGATGCGCTCGTTGGCGTGCCCGAACAGATTAGTCCACCAAGAGCTGATGGCATCGAGGTAGCGTTTGCCCTCGTAGTCTTCGAGCCACACTCCATTGCCGCACCGCACCGGAATGGGCGGCATGGTCTCGTGATCCTTCATCTGGGTGCAAGGATGCCAAACGTGCCGCAGATCGCGCGCCGCGAATGTGGCATTGTCTACAGAGCTGGCGGTCTGGGAGCCGCCTTCGCGGGTGCTATGGGTCACGTGGGCATTTTGGCATCATGAGCGCAATCATGCAGTCCGGTTTTTCCATTGATCCTGCTTCCGGGCTCCTGCGCGAAGTACGCCAGGTGCTCTCCTCGCATTGCGATGAACGGCCGCCGGGAATGACTCCCGAGCTGATCGTAGTGCACGGCATCAGCCTGCCACCGGGGGAATTCGGAGGCCCGTGGATCGAGCGGCTGTTTACGGGCGGCCTCGATCGCAATGCACACCCTTATTTCGCGACCATTGCGGC
This sequence comes from Steroidobacterales bacterium, assembly GCA_038234675.1. Taxonomy (GTDB): domain Bacteria; phylum Pseudomonadota; class Gammaproteobacteria; order Steroidobacterales; family Steroidobacteraceae; genus FEN-1191. The sequence goes on along the minus strand of JBBQTF010000016.1, from coordinate 20,921 downwards.
CCTCAGGGTCTCGGCACACGTGCTGGTACGACGTGATGGGTGCGCAGTGCAGTTTGTACCGTTCGGTTTGCGGGCTTGGCACGCCGGGGTTTCCAGTTGGCGGGGCCGCAGCGCCTGCAATGATTTCTCGATCGGAATCGAAATGGAAGGCACGGACGAGGGGGTGTATGAGAGCGCCCAATACCGGGCGCTCACCGCGCTCATTGCTGCGCTTTGCGATGCCTATCCGACTCTGGCCAGGGAATGTGTCGTGGGCCACAGCGATATCGCACCCGGTCGCAAGAGCGACCCGGGCGCTAGATTTGAGTGGAAATTACTGAGGGAGCTGTTGTCCTGAAACTATCTACCCGGGGCGCACCCGCTCTGGACGCCACATGACCTCGCTCCCCTTGGCGCGCCGGGCCAGCACGCGCGCCAGTATGAACAGCAGGTCTGAGAGCCGGTTGAGGTAGCGCAGTGCCTGGGGCCCCAGCGCTTCGCCACGCGACAGCGCCCAGCAGCGACGCTCGGCGCGGCGGCAGATGGAGCGCGCCAAGTGGCAAGTCGCGGCGGCCGCGCCGCCGCCAGGCAGCACAAACTCCCGGAGCGGCGGCAGCTCGGCGTTCCAGTGCTCCACCAGTGCCTCAATTGCCTCGACTTGCCGGGCGGAAACCACCACGCTGCCCGGAATCGCCAGCTCTCCGCCCAGGTCAAACAGGTCGTGCTGGATTTCGAGCAGTTGTTCGGCCATCGGCGCTGGCAGATCTGCGGCCGCCAATAACATGCCCAGAGCGCTGTTGAGTTCGTCAACTGCACCGCAGGCCTCGATGCGCGCGCTCTCCTTGGGCACGCGCGCGCCGTCGGCCAGGCCGGTGCTGCCGTCATCGCCGGTGCGCGTCACGATCTTTGAGAGGCGGTTTCCCACAGGGGAGGAAACTACCTGATGTGGAGGCGCATGGCGAGGGTCACACCCCGGCCGGCGGTGTTGGTAGCCGCTGACCAGCTCGTAATGCCGGTCCAGCGCATTATCGAGCCCCTACTGCGCGGACCATTTCTGCGCCAACTGATACTCGATACCAAGATTGACGGGGGTGTAGCCGCCCACAGTCCCCAGGTCAAAGCCAACGAAGTCTGTGGGTAGGCTGACAGCTGCAGGTCCGGGCTGAAATTTAGCGGCCCATGCTCGTACTGGGCGCCAAACACGAAGTTGTGATGCGAACGACGCAGCAGCTGCCCGGTCGTCAGATTCTGCGATCCTGCACGGTGTAGGCGCTGGGGACCTGCCAGGCGGTGCCCCGCCATTCGTATTCGAGCTCAGCGCCGCGGATGCGAGAGCGGTTCACATTTTTTGCTTGGAAAGTGAGCGGGTGGTAATCGATAAAGACGCCGATGTCGTTTTCGAACGCCGACAATCGCATTAACTGCTCGCGGGTCGTGTGCCACTGCGCTACCAACTGCCCTTGGCGCGAGACCTCGGAGTGCAACGCCGTGTTGCCGCCGATGCTGTAAAGGTCGGTACTTTCAGGGGCGTGCAAGGCGGTGCGGAGCGCAAGATTCGCGCGCCAGGACGGACCGAAGTCATGGCCATACTTCGACACGATTCCACCAGCTGCGAGACTTTGCAGCGGACCACGCCGAAGGGCGTTTGATCTTCCGGGCCATAGATGAGGCGAAGAGCTTGCGGCGGTGCCTTCGGCCGCCGCAGTTCCTTCGAACACGGTTGCGCGTTTCGCGACAACCACTGGACCTGTGATTGCCTCGTTATATTGCTCTGATTAGGGCCAGAAACATTTTGCACTCCTTCCGGGAGGGTGCCGGGTGCAGATCCGATGTGTTGGCTACCGGGTAAAAGGGTTTCTTTCGGTCGCAGATCGTGACCTGTATTGGGACATGATTTGCCAAAGTGCCGAGCAGCGCCTGAAGGTGCTGAGGTTATGGGAGCGTCACGGCCTGCTCGCCACGCAGGAGGCGTTCGGCGTGTCACGCGGGACGCTGTTTGCGTGGCGAGCCCGGCTGCGGGCGGGCGGGGGAAAGCCGCGCCCGGGTCTACACGGCCCAAGCGTTTGCGACATCGGCAGCGGCCGCCGGCGCTGATCGCTGAGATCCGCCGCCTGCGCCAGGCGCACGCGAACCTGGGCAAGGAGAAGCTCTCCTCCTTCATCCAACACTTCTGCGGCCAGCACGCGTATGCCGTGCCCAGCGTGCGCACCATCGATCGCTCTTGATCGCCGATGCCCCGGACAAAATGCGCCACGCGCCCCGGCGAGAGTCACGCTTCCACCAGGGCCGCCGCGTGCGCCGCACCCGCGATCGCAAGCCCAAAGGGTATCGGCCCGAGCACCCCGGCGATTGCCTGGCCTGGGACAGCATCGAGCGGCGCCTGCACGGGCAAAAGCGCCATCTGATGACCTCCACGGACTTGGCCAATCGCCTCGGTTTCGCCCTGGCCGTACCCCGCCTCAACAGCGGCTACGCCCAGCCAGGAAGAACTTCTGTTCACCGATATCTAAGGCCTTCAACAACCGTCTGTTCGAGTGGCTCGGCTGGTACAACCTCGAACGACCCCACCACGCTCTGGCGCTACGAACACCGATCGACGTAATCTCCAACTTCGTCCATCAGCCGTGCAGGATGTACTGGCCCAATACATGCTCTTGACACCCGCAACCTTGCCCAGCACCATGGGCGGTGTCAGGTGTTGGGTCGCTCCGCGATCCAGTGAAATGGGAAGTTGGTGCGCAAGTATTCACTTGCAATTCCGATGCTGCCCCCGCAACGGTAATCGAGCCGTAGCGTCGTCAGTTGCCTTCGTTAAAGGCAACAACCACTGAACCCTTGGGGTTTGGGAAGGTGATGATGTTCGCCATGCGCAGCATGGCCGCTCGTAAGCCCGGAGACCGACCTGGCAATTGAACCGCGGTGCGGAGGGCATCGGGCGGCGCCCGTGCTCGTCCCCGACACTCGGCAACGCCCCGCATTCTCCGCAACGCGGCCACTCGGTCTGAGCGTAAGCCATGCGGGCGAGCATGGCCTGGAGAGTTGTCAATGACCATGCGCAATCGTACAGGTGTGCAAACCACCTGCGTGTTTCTTTCCGTGCTATCTGCATTGGCGCAATATGCTACGGCAGCCGTGGGCACTGATGATTCCGTGGGTGAAGTCGTCATCACGGCTACGCGTGTAGTCACGCCTCTGCTTGAAATAGCGAGCAGCATGACGATCGTCACGGCCGCTAACATCGAGGCGCGGCAGGACCGCACCTTCGCTGACGTGCTCAAAGACATCCCCGGACTCAACGTGGTGCAGACCGGCGGCCCGGGCGGGGCAACGTCGGTGTTCATGCGCGGCACCAACTCTAACCACACCAAGGTGCTGATTGACGGCATCGACGTCGGCGATCCGAGCAACTCCACCGGCGCCTTCGACTTCGGGCAACTGCTCACGCAGGACATCGAGCGCGTCGAGGTGCTGCGCGGCCCGCAGAGCGGCCTGTACGGCTCGGATGCGATCGGTGGCCTGATCAACATCATCACCAAGAAAGGCTCCGGACCACTTAAGGCCTCAGGCTTGCTCGAGGGTGGCTCGTTCGATACGTTCAATCAGGCGGCATCGGCCAGTGGATCGGAGGATGCCTTTAACTACGCGGCCAACGTGTCGCACTACCACGCCGGCGGGACGCCGGTGACGCCGCTTGAGCTGCTGCAGCCTGGCGAGAAGCGCAACGACGACTACTGGGACAACTTCGCCGTCTCGACCAAGCTCGGCTACGACTTCACGCCGGATTTCGAGGTAGGGCTCGTGGCGCGCTACTCCACCATTGACCTGCGCACCACCAGTGACGTCTTCGATCCGGTGACCTTCTTCTCCTTCCCGGCCCCTGAGCAGACCGAGACGAAGAGCGATGAGTCCTACGCGCGCCTCAGCACGCACCTGAAGTCCTTCGATGGGTTCCTGGAGCAGACCGTCGGCCTTGCCTACTCGCGCGAGCGAACCTCGACGCTGGTGCCGCAGTCGCCGGAGGCGCTGAACACCGGCGAGCGCAAGAAGGCCGACTGGCAGGGCAACCTGCACCTGGCCCCCACGCAGACCCTTGTGCTCGGTGCCGAGTACCAGCGTGACGAGATCACCGAGCCACTGTACGCGGCCGATCGCATTGCCGCCGGCTACGCGGAGCTGTTATCGAACTTTGGCGAGCACTGGTTCTCCGCGCTCAACGTCCGCTACGACGATCACGATCGCTTTGGCAGCAAGGTGACCTACCGGTTTGCGCCGACCTACGTGATCGCGGCCACCGACACCAAGCTCAAGGCTTCAATTGGCACCGGCTTCAAGGCGCCGACCTTAAGTCAGCTGTACCAGGACTTCCCGGCGTTCTTCTTTTTCGCCAACCCGAACCTGAAGCCCGAAACCAGCATCGGCTGGGATGCGGGCTTCGAACAGAACATCGTGGGCGGCGCCGTGCAACTGGGCGCGACGTATTTTCACAATAGCATCCGCGACTTGATCACGAGCGACGCGACGTTCACGACCTACGCCAACATTGGTCGTGCCACGACGAACGGCGTCGAGAGTTTCATGCAATATCGACCGCTGTCTACGCTGACGGTGCGCCTCGACTACACCTTTACGCAAGCCTACGACGACTTAGCGCACGAACCCCTGCTGCGCCGGCCAAAGCACAAAGGCAACTTCAGTGCCTCCTGGCAGGCCACAAGCGAGTTGCTTGTCAATATGGACGTGCTGTGGGTAGGCACCTGGGCGGATCGTAGTCGTGACTTTACACAGGCCTTGATTGCTCCGGGGTACACGACCGTGAACTTGGCGGCGACGTACGACCTCAACCGCCACTTCGCTGTCTTCGGACGGATCGACAACCTGTTTGACAGGCACTACCAGAATCCGACCGGATTTCTGCAGCCCGCGTTAGGCCTATTTGGCGGATTTAGTGTCAAGCTGTGACCCAAGCCATCATCCCGCGGCCATCATTCGCTCTGCTTAAGTACACTTTCCCCATAAAGACTCCAAAACGCTACCGTCCGCTCCTGCAAGACACGCGGTACCGCACCCCTACTTTCGTAGGCTTTTACACATAAATGGGAATCTTTCCGTCCCACCCGGTTCTCGTGAGTCCGATCCCCGGGCCCCCTGATGCGCTGAGCGACCTACTCGAATCGACTCCCGCCGCACCGTTCTTGGGCCGTGACAATGGGAAGTTCTTTGAGTCGGTCCGCTCGGTGACATCGACTCACTTGGCGGGGTTTGAACACTTGGCCCGGTAGTCCGGTGGAGCAGCGTTTTCGATTCGACGATGGGTGCAAGAGAGCCGAGCCGCCATTGTGTTACTACCATATAAAGCGCGTGAAATCGCCTCGCTCCTGAATCTCACCAGCACCTGTGTACGAATAGCGATCTTCGAGACGATAAATGCGGAAGAAGGGGACCAAAAGCTGTGGTTCGCCATCGACGAGTTGGACGCGCTGGGCAGTATCGACGGACACCAGGATGCGCCGCCCGGCTCCGGACATTCGGTGGGCGCTGTGTGCTGGGCTTTCAGTCCATTGCCCAGGTGAGCAACACCTACGGCCATGGAGATGCGCAGACCTTTGTCGAGAACAGCGGTAACACACTCGGTCTCCGATGCTTCGCATCGGAGCATGGCGGCACCGCTGCGTTTGCCAGCGATTGATGGGGAAAGGGAGATCGTCCGCCAGCGGGTCACCGAGTGTCATCGCGGGGGTTTGTGGGCGACGTGCAGCGATCTACTGACACCAGCGTTCAACACGTGACCGAAGCGGCTGTTTTGGCGAGCGAGATCGAACAGCTCCCCGACCTGCAGGGTTCCTAAAGCTTGCGTCACGCCGCAGTGGCGGCGAGTACGCCTGCGCGGCGCCTAACGGCCAGAAGCTAACGTACGGAACATATGTCGATAAAGCGTAGGACCGGCCAAGATAGCGGATGTTGTTGACACCAGGTGTGAACGTGATGTGTGAGTAACGTGGCCATCCGTAACAGTCGAATCGATCTATTGCGAGGCGTCTCGATTTGCGCAGTACTACTACTCCACTATGGGCTGGCGTACGGTACGGATCTTTTCCCACTGCGACGCCTCATCGGCCAGCGTGCCACAGAGGCCTTGTTCCTGAATGGCAACTATGGCGTAACCATGTTCTTTGTGGTGTCCGGCTACCTCATTACCTCGATATCCGTGGCGCGCTGGGGATCACTGGCGATCATCCAATTGCGTCGGTTCTACCAATATCGGTTCGGGCGCATTATTCCCTGTCTCGTCCTAGCCGTCGCTATCATTGTGAGTCTCGGCCTCTTCCAGGTTCCTTACTTCAGCAACGAGATTCATGGGCACCCCTTGCCACCGTCCAGCTTTGGCTTAGCCACGCTGTCGGTATTCACCTTCTGGCATAACCGCCTGATGCAGTCGTGGGGTTGGTTCAATTACTGCCTTAATATCTATTGGTCTCTGTCTGTTGAGGAGGTATTTTATCTGGCACTCCCACTGGTGGCCTTGCTTCTGCGCCGGAACGGGTTGATCGTTCTTTTGTGCGTCGTGCTGATCCTATTAGGGCCCTTATACCGGGCCGCGCATTCAGCCGACGAGCTCTATTTTGAATGTGGTTATTTTGCTTGTTTCGATGCCATAGCGACAGGCTGCCTGGTAGCGCTGGCTCGTAGGGCTACTCAATCGCCAGGTAGATTGTTGCCATACATTCGTGCAATAGCGGGGCTCGGATTGGCCACAGCCTTTCTCATTGGCATAGAGGGGCATGAAGCATTCGGGTTTACCGCCGTGGCAGTGTGTACGGCGATCTACATTTGGGGATGCGCGGGTGTCGACGCTTCCACGCCGTTGAGAGCTTGGGCCCGACCGTTGTTGTGGATGGGTCGACACAGCTATGAACTGTATTTATTTCATATCATTGTGCTCGCCCTGATGCGAGGAATTATCAATCTGAAACAATTGAACAGCGCCACCTGGTGCCTTGGTCTAATCGTATTTTTAGGCGCCTCAGCGTCTGGTTCCGCCCTAATTTCTCGATACGTCGCGGAGCCCGCTAACGCAGCCATAAGGAGATGGCGACTGGTACCTCGATGAATCGCTTGGAACGGAACGTCACCTGATCGACGAAGGACTGATTTCATGCCCTGCGCGAACACCGGCGAGAGACACCACCGATAGATATAGCCGCTACCGGCGGGGCGGATCGAGGCAACTCCTAGGTGAGAATGGAGCGCCGGGCCACATAGGTTTTCCAAATGGGTGTGCCGGCGTTTCTGTCTCCTCGTATTGGTCTGATGAAGACAAGGCGTGCGTGGTTCCGATCGATGTACCTGTCAAAAATAGACGAATAGACTGCATTAGAAAATACAACCCAATGACCAGTGACCTTGCCGATGTCCGAGTCGTGCATCTCGATCCGCATTTCGCGATCGGGCAGGTAGGTGGGGTCTCCCTCGAGACAGGACAAAGGTTTTGCAAAAAGCAGAAAGTAGTCATTAAGGACATTCAGCTTGTGATGAATTACTTTGTAGCCGGGAAAGACGGCAGCCAAGCACAAGTGTCTTGGCGGGCGCTAGGCGGGAATGAATGCCCGGCGGCCGCCGCCGCTCAATTCATTCATTGGAGTCGCGTACAAGAGGGACAATTCAGCCGCGTTGAGTAGCTCGGCCGTGGTGCCCAAGCGCCATCGACCGTCGCCGTACATCAGCAACACCCGATCCGCACAGCGCTCCGCCAGCGCCGGGTCGTGCAGGGTCGCGATCACACCAGCTCCGGCTTTGCAGCGCTCACGAAAAGCGAGCAGCACGTCGACCTGATGGTGGGGATCCAGATGATTGGTGGGCTCGTCGAGCAGAAACACTCCTGGTTCCTGTGCGAGGAGTCCGGCCATGGCCGCGCGCCGCTGCTCGCCGCCGGAGAGCGTGGCGAGTGCACGCTCCGCACAGCTATCCACGTCCATCCGTGCAAGTGCGCGCTGGACAATTTGCAAGTCAGCGGCGCTCTCGCCCCGCAGCCAGCCAATGTGGGGGTGGCGCCCCAGCAGCGCTGCTTCGAATACCGACAGCGGCAGCGAATCCTCGCGATCCTGGGGCAGGAACGCGAGCAGGCGCGCGATATCGCCGCGGCTCAGATGGCGCAGCATGTGGCCTGCGAGTGCCACGTGGCCCGCGGCGGGCAGGCGCAAGCCGGCGAGGGTGTGGAGCGTAAGACTCTTGCCGCAGCCGTTGCGCCCCAGCACGGCAATAAATTCGCCAGGTTGCAGCTCAAAGGACAGCTCCGCGAGCAAGACGCGCTTGCCGGCGCTCACGCTCAGCCCCGTCACCGCCAGCAATGCAGCGTCCATCAGTGCTTGATCCAGCCGATTTCACGCGCGGTCGCAGGGCCGACAAGCGTTTGCGACAAATGGTCGGGCATCTCCTGGCGATTGGCGCTCAGCGGCACGCGCCCTGCCATGATCTCGGCGTAGCGTTGCGGGTAGCGCGGATCGCGCAATGGTTCGGCGTAACCGCTCGGGTACAACGGCGCACCGCCGTCACCGTATTTGTCGGTAGCACCGAAGGTGTGCAGTAACTCGTGCGCCGTGACGATCGCGTTCTGGCTGTCCTGGGAATGGGTCGCGAATAAGTGCACGACACCGGTCAGTCCGCGCTGCAGGCCGACGGAATGGGGCAGTACCGGGGCCAGCGCCGGGTCGTGGTACACCAGGAATAAGGCAATCTGCGGTCGAGACCGTGAAACAGTACCGATGGACTTGTAGCGGTAATATCGCAGCCGCAGGCTCCACAACATGCGTGTGAACATGCCAGCCTTTGGGTCCAGAAGCGGTGGTGCAGTGGCCAATGGCGGATGGAGTGCCATGTGGATCGGCTCATCGATTGACACGCCGTAACGGTGCGCCTCGCGCGCCACGAATGCGCTGACGGGTTGCAGTTGCGCTAGATCCAGCTCGGCCACATAGGACGCTGCGATCGCGCTTGCGTCGCCGGCGACCGGAAACGCACCTACGCGCACCGTGTTTTCCCAACTGGTCGAGCGGTGCTGGTCCAACCAGCTGTCGATTGCGACGAAAAACAGGATCCCGACAAGGATGGTTCGGCGGAGGTTGCGCCACATCGAGCTTGCCTGCCTTGCGCCAAAACTAGGGCTGAAGTCGCGTGACCGACCACGGTCCGGCAGCAAATCCATCGGGCCCCTCACCGACGCTCCGCTGCCAGCGGGCCCGGTCGTGAATGCGCGCGCTGCCTTCAACCCACAGTTCCACTACTTCCGCCCGCAGCCGGTAGCCGCCCCAGTGCGGTGGGCGGGCAATACGCAACCCAGGATCCTGCTGCTGCTCATCGTCGGGGACCGGGAGCGCCAGACGCAGCGCCGCTTTCGCCACTTTACCGAGCAGCTCCGCGCGCGAGCCGATCGGTTGGCTTTGCTCGCTCGCCCAGGCGCCCAGCCGGCTTTGCCAGTTGCGAGTGGCAAAGTAGGCCTCGCTTTCGGTCGCCGGCATTTTCACGATCCGACCCTCGACGCGCACCTGACGATGCAGCGCGTCCCAGTGCAGCACGATCGCAGCGCGCGGATTGTCCTGCAGATCGCGTCCCTTGCGGGATAGATAATTTGTGTAGAAGGTCAAACAGCCCGGCTTCGGCAGGATCTCCTTGCACAGCACCACACGGGCGGAGGGCTGCCCGGACGCGTTACAGGTGGCCAGCACCATGGCATTGGGATTGGGCTGGACTTTGTTTCGCGTGGCCTCGGCAAGCCATTCCGCGGCCAACTGCAAAGGCTCGTCGGGGAGCGGATCGGGCAAATGTTCGCGGTGCCATTTCATGCCGTGCATGTTACGCCATGCCATAAACGCTCACGAGCCGGCGAGGAGCGTGCCCCGGCACCCGAAACTTGCCCAGCGCAGGCTTTGCCATTACAAAGGCGTAGGCCCCCAGCCAAGTGGATATCCTGCATGACTCTCGATGAACTCCGCCAGCATCTTAGCGGCCTGGATCGACGGCTACTGGAACTGATCGCCGAACGACAGAAAACCAGCCGCGAGATTGCGCGCGTCAAGCGCGCCACGGGCTATCCGACCCGCGATTACGTGCGCGAACGAGAAGTCATTCTGGCCGTCCGTTCCGGCGCCGCGCAGCTTGGCGTGCCTGCAGACGCGGCCGAGGAGGTGATGCGCGTGTTGATTCGCTCCTCGCTCACCACCCAGGAGCAGGCGAGCGTTGCGGCCCAGGGTGCGGGCAGCGGACAGCGCGCGCTGGTGATCGGAGGTGCAGGCAAGATCGGGAGCTGGTTCGCACATTTTCTCGCCTCGCAAGGCTTCGCGGTCGAGATCGCCGATCCGGCCGGCGGCGAGGGCACCCTCAAGGATTGGCGTGAAAGCGCGCTTGGGCACGATTACATCGTGGTGGCCGCGCCCTTGGGTGCGACCAACGCAATCTTGGGTGAGCTGGCCGAACGCCGGCCTGGCGGAGTGATCTTCGACGTCGGTTCCCTTAAAACGCCATTACGTGGCGGCCTCGAGGCACTGCGGGCGGCAGGCCTGCGCGTGACTTCGATACATCCCATGTTCGGACCGAATACGGAGTTGCTTTCCGGCCGTCACGTGGTCTTTGTAGACCTAGAGCGTGGCGACGCGCTGGACCGCGCGCGCGCGCTGTTTGCGCCCACCATGGTCGAACAGGTGGTAATGAGCCTTGATGAGCATGATCGGCTGATTGCTTACGTTCTGGGACTTTCGCATGCCGTGAACATCGCATTTTTCACGGCCCTCGCCGGTAGCGGCGAGCGGGCACCACGCCTGGTGCAAATGTCGAGTACCACCTTCGATGCGCAGTTCGATATCGCCAGCGCGGTGGCCGGGGAAAGTGCCGAGCTTTATTTCGAGATCCAGCGTCTGAACGAGTACGGGGCCGAGTCGCTGGACGCGCTCGCGCAGGCGGTCGAGAGCTTGCGAAGCGCGGTGCAAAGCGGTGATCAGGCGCGATTCGCCGCGCTCATGCATGCCGGGCGTGAGTACACGCAGGGCCGGGAAAGCCTAAGACAACGCCGTGCCTAGCGCTGCCGGCGCAACAGCAACAGAAATACCGGAGCGCCGATCAGCGCGGTGATCGCCCCGACCGGCAACTGTCTTGGCGCGGCGATGGTGCGGCTCGCGATGTCGGCCAGGCACAGAAGCGCGCCGCCGCACAGTGCGGCGCCAGGCGCCACTAGCCGGTGATCCGAAGTCCTTAAGGCCAGTCTGACCAGGTGCGGGGCCACCAGTCCGACGAAGCCTACCGGACCCGCTGCCAGCACTGCCAGTGAGGTCAGTGCGGCCGCGATCATGAATACCACCGGCCGAGCGATACGCGCGTCGAGGCCGAGAATGACACTGCGCAATTCGCCTGCGGCGAGCACGTTGAGGGCGCGTCCGCCGACCAGTGAGGCGAGCACGGCGAAGGCGGCTGCGGTCAGATCAAACCAGGGATGCTGCGCCCAGCCCAAATCACCGGCCAGCCAGAACACCATACCGCGCAATTGCCCGTTATCGGCTATCGCCAGCAGTACCGAAATTACTGCCCCGCAGGCGCTCGCCAGGACCACGCCTGAAAGCAACAGGCGTCCCGAGTCCCCACCGCTCCCCATCCAGTACACCAGCGCTCCGATCGCGAGCGCACCGCCGGTCGCGGTCCACTCGAGGGCGCCGAGGGAAAAGCCTGCAAGCATGCCCGCAAGCGCGCCCACCGAGGCGCCACCAGACACACCCAATACAAATGGATCGGCCAGCGGATTGCGAAACAGGGCCTGTAGCAGTACGCCCGCCAGGCCCAAAAGACTGCCGACTGCGAATGCGGAAATCGTGCGCGGCAGTCGGATGGTGCGCACGATTGTGCCCGAGAGCTCATCGCCGCCGCCCCCCAGGGCCGCCAGCGCTTGCGCCAGCGACAGGTGCGCGGATCCGGCCAGAAGCGAAGCCAGCAGGCATGCGAGCGCCAGCGCGCCAAGCACCAGCAGGGTCCAGAATTGCGTCGGCCTGATCATATGTTGAGCCTAAGCATCGGCCCCGGCCCATAACAAGACTCAATCGCTTGAGCCGGGACACCGGGACAGGGTAAAACGATCAGATTATGGGTGATGTGATCGACCGGTACGGGTTTCGGGCCAATGTGGGCATCATATTGATGCAACAGGACGGCCGGCTGTTTATTGGACGCCGTTCCGGGGGACGGGGATGGCAGTTTCCGCAGGGCGGTATGCAGCGTGGTGAAAAGGCCGAGGAATCGCTGTATCGGGAACTTAACGAAGAAATCGGACTGGGCCAGGATGACGTCCAGATCATAGGTCAGACCCAACGCTGGTTGCGCTATCGACTGCCCGCCCGTTACCAGCGTCGCAATTCCAGGCCGTTGTGCATCGGGCAGAAGCAGCGCTGGTTCCTGCTGCGGCTTAATCGGCCGGACCCGACGTTCCGCTTCGATGTGACGGGCGCGCCTGAATTCGACCGCTGGCGCTGGGTAGATTACTGGCAGCCAATTCGCGAAGTTATTTATTTCAAGCGCGCCGTCTATGCGCGCGCGCTGCACGAGTTGGGCACGCAGGCGTTCCCCGACGGCTTGCCCCAATATCCGGATTGGTGGCGAAGTGAATCGATGGCCCAGGGGCCAATCCACGCGAGCGGAGCGTAGATGCACATCCCCGGCAAGTTGGTGGTGCGCACCTACGCGCCGGCGCGGCGCTGGATAATACTGGGCTCGCTGCTGCTGCTGGGGGCGGTGGCCTTGTTCCTGACCTTTGAGATGGGACGCCAGCAGGCGGGGTTCGACGACATTACCGCAGCCCAGCAGCGTTCGGCTCTGGAGAGCCGGCTTGCAGCCCAGGAGCAGATCATGCACGAGCTGCGAGTTCAGGTCGCCGCCGACGCGAGCACGCAGGTGTCTCAAGTGCGGGAGCGCGCTGAGCTTGCGCGCACCATCGGCGAATTGCAGGCGGGACTTGCCCGTGCTCAGCAGGATCTTGAGTTCTATCGCGCCATCGCCAACCCCGCTGCCTCCAAGAGCCAAGGCTCGGTCCGCGTTCAGCAGTTCAGGGTGTTGACGGCCGACCCGGCCGTTCATACTTTCACGTTGCGGTTTGCGCTGAACCGGCCCACGCGGCCGGAAGAAACGACCAGCGGCACTTTGGGCGTGACGGTCGATGGCGAGCGGGGCGGAACCGCCGCAAGCCTCAGTTTGGCGTCGATCACGGCGGACAAGACCAAGCAGCTGCCCTATAGTTTCCGATATTTCACCAACGTGGAACAATTGGTGACACTGCCCGCGGATTTCAAGGCGGAGCGCGTCACCATAGAAATTCGTTCCGCACAAAAGAGCGCGCCGCCTTACCGCCAGACCTTTGTTTGGAATCCCGACACTGCATAAAGGGACATCATGTTTAACCGCAGCGAAAAGCAATCCGCCCACGTTGACACGTTGATTGGCCGCTCAGCGCGCATCCAGGGCGATGTTGAGTTTTCCGGAGGGCTACACATTGACGGCCAGGTGGCGGGCAACGTGCGGGTGGCCCCTGGCGGAAACGCGTCGGTCTCGGTCAGTGAGCACGGCGTGGTCGAGGGCTCGGTGGAGGCGCCCCACGTGGTGCTCAATGGTACGGTCAATGGCGACATCATCGCCTCGGACCGCGTAATTCTGGGCGCCAAGGCGCGCGTGCGCGGCAACGTCAGTTATGGCGTGATCGAGATGGCGCTGGGCGCCGAGATCACGGGACGGCTCATTCCAGGAAATGCCGCAGCTGCACAAGCTGTGTAAATTCAAGGCGATTCGCCCGTTGCACTTGGCTTTTTGACGGGCGGTGTTGGTGCGCCTACACTGGGCTAACATGGATGCCGCCGTACAAGACACACATTCCCACGAGGGCCCGTTGGTGTTTACCGACGCCGCGGCGCTCAAAGTGGCCGACCTGATCCGCAACGAAGGCAATCCGAAGCTGATGCTCCGGGTGTTCGTGCAGGGTGGAGGCTGTTCGGGTCTGCAGTACGGGTTCGAGTTTGACGAGCAGCTGCAGGATGGGGATACCTGCGTCGAAAACCAGGGCGTCAAGCTGCTGATTGACCCTATGAGTGTCAATTATCTGGGTGGCGCCGAAATCGATTTTCGCGACGGCCTGGATGGTGCGCAGTTCGTGATCCGCAATCCCAACGCTGCCACGACCTGCGGCTGCGGATCGTCATTCACCACGGCCTGAGCCCCTCGTGAGTCGCCCTGCCCGCGCAGTGCCCGAGGTGCTGGCGGCCGTGGATCTGGGCTCAAACAGTTTTCACCTCGTAGTAGCCCGTTACACGCACGGCCAGCTGGTCGTAATAGACCGCATGCGCGAGATGGTGCGCCTGGGCGCCGGTGTGGGGCCCGACGGCCGCCTCGACAAGCAGGTGGCGGCCCGAGCGCTCGCCTGTCTGGAACGCTTCGGACAGCGGCTGCGCGACATGCACGCGCGCAGCGTCCGCGTGGTGGGCACCAATGCGCTGCGCATTTCCCGACGCAAACAGGCGTTTCTCGAGCGCGCCCGCGAGGCGCTGGGGCATCCGATTGAAATCGTCTCGGGCATGGAAGAGGCGCGGCTGATCTATTCTGGCGTTGCGCATACGCTGCCGGCGGAACCCGGGCATCGCCTGGTGATCGACATTGGCGGGGGCAGTACCGAGGTTGTCATAGGGGAAGGCTACGAACCACAGCTGCTGGCCAGTCTTAACCTGGGGTGCGTGTCGCTGAGTCAGCGTTACTTCAGCGATGAGCGGCTCTCGCCGAAGCGCTTTGAGCGTGCGCAACTTGCGGCGCGCGTGGAAATTGAGCCGATGCAGACCGCTTTCCTGCAGCGAGGCTGGGAACAGGTAGTCGGCAGTTCCGGTACGGTGCGCGCGGTGGGCGAATGCCTGCAGGAACGTAACCCGCAGGTCACAGGCGTCACCGCCGAGGGTCTGGAGGCCTTGCTGGCCGAGATGAAGCACGCCTCTGACTGCCGTGAGCTGGGACTGAATTCGCTCACCGATGAACGGCGCCCTGTATTCCCCGGGGGCGTGGTGATCTTGGCCGAGCTTTTCGAGGCGCTCGGCATCGAGCACTTGCGAATGGCCGAGGGCGCGCTGCGCGACGGACTTTTGTATGACATGGTCGGTCGATTGACCGATGAGGATCCGCGCGAACGCACCGTAAGCTCGATGCAGCGGCGCTATCACGTCGATATTGCGCAGGCGGAGCGCGTCGAGGCCACCGCATTGGCGTTTCTCGGGCAAGTGGCCGAGAGCTGGGACCTCGAGGACGATTACGCCGAGCTGGTGCTTAAGTGGGCGGCGCGGCTGCACGAGATCGGACTCGATGTGGCGCACAGCGGCTATCACCGCCATGGCGCGTATCTGCTGGAAAATGCCGACCTGCCCGGCTTCGCGCGCGAGGAGCAGTTGCTGCTGGCCCGGCTGGTGGGCACGCATCGCCGCAAGCCGCTATTGGCGGGCGTGGAGGATCTGATCCCGCCCTGGGACCGCCTGGCCATATATTTGATCGCGTTGTTGAGAATTGCAGTGCTGCTGCATCGGGGGCGCAGCAGCACCGCGCTGCCGCCGATAGAGTTAAGCGCGAGCGGTCGGACACTGGAGCTGCGCTTTCCGGCCCGTTGGCTCAAGGAGCACGCGCTATCGGCGGAGGATGTGCACCAGGAAATCGAACACCTGCGCGAGCTGGGCGTGAAACTTAGGGTCTACTCCGGGAGTCGCACCGCGGCCGCATAGGCGTCCAGCAACTGCTCCTGGACATCGATCCGGGCGGTGCCGGTTGCGCGCACGTAACTACCGTCGCTTTGCAGCAACCAGGCGTTGCAAGTATCGGTCAGGTAGCGTTCCAGATCGTCCCGGATGCGTGTCCGCATCCTTGCCTGACTGATCGGAAAGGCCACCTCGATGCGCCGGAAGAAATTACGCTCCATCCAATCGGCGCTGGCCAGATACAGTTGCGGTCGGCCGTTGTTTTCGAACCAGAAGACGCGCGAATGCTC
Source organism: Steroidobacterales bacterium (assembly GCA_038234675.1). Lineage (GTDB taxonomy): Bacteria > Pseudomonadota > Gammaproteobacteria > Steroidobacterales > Steroidobacteraceae > FEN-1191. Next base: position 4,912 of record JBBQTF010000016.1, on the reverse strand, counting down.
CAGGAAACGGCCCACGATCGAACGCACCTGGATATTTTCCGAGACCCCGGCGATCCCGGGCCGTAGTGCGCACACTCCGCGCACGATCAGGTCGATGCGCACGCCGGCGCCCGACGCCCGGTACAGACACTCGATGGTCTGAGGATCTACCAGGGCGTTGAGCTTCGCGATGATGCGCCCGCCTTTGCCGGCGCGCGCGTGGGCACTCTCGCGTTCGATCAGCGCGTGCAGGGCCTCGTGCAACTTGAAGGGCGCCTGCAGCAGTCGGCGCAAGCGCGGAGTCTGGGTCAGGCTGGTCAGCTGCAGGAAGATTTCATGCACGTCGTTGCCCACGGCCTCATCGGCCGTGAACAGACCATAGTCTGTGTAAACGCGGGCGGTCCCGGGATGATAGTTGCCGGTGCTCAGGTGGCAGTAGCGGCGGATGCCGTGTGCCTCGCGCCGCACGATCAACATCAGCTTGGCGTGGGTTTTGTAGCCGACCACGCCGTACATGACGTGCGCACCGGCTTCCTGCAGGCGCGTCGACAGCTCGATGTTCGCCTCCTCGTCAAAGCGCGCCCGCAGTTCGATGACCACCGTTACGTCCTTGCCGGCTTGCGCCGCCGCCACTAGCGCGTCGACGATGTGTGACTGATCGCCAGTCCGGTAGAGCGTCTGCTTGATCGCCAACACCATGGGATCGGCTGCTGCCTGGCGCAGCAGGTCCATGACCGGCGTGAAGCTCTGGAACGGGTGGTGCAACAAGACGTCGCGCTGGCGTATGGCATCGAACAGGTCGTAGGCGCCGCTAAAACCTTCGGCCAGCCCGGGCGTGAATACCGGATATTTCAGATCGGGCCTCGCCACCAGATCGTAGATGGCCGAGAAACGATTTAAGTTAACGGGGCCCGGCACCGAGTACCAGTCAAGCGGCCCTAGAGCGAATTGCCGCAACAGGAAATCCACGACTTCCTGTGGACAATTGGCGGCCGTTTCCAGTCGCACCGCCGCGCCATAGCGCCGATGGGCCAGTTCGCCCTCGAGCGCGCGACGCAGATCGTCCACTTCTTCATCGTCGATGAACAGGTCGCTGTTGCGCGTTAGCCGGAACTGATAGCAGCCCAGCACCTGCATCCCCGAGAACAAACGCGCGACGAAGGCCTCAACGATGGTGGACAGGGCCACCAGCCGCTGGCGCCCGCCCGCCGCGGGCAATACCAGGATGCGCGGCAGTGAGCGTGGGGCCTGCACGACGGCCATGTCCCCGTCGCGACCAAAGGCGTCCTTGCCGCAGAGCTTGACTATAAAGTTCAGGCTCTTGTTCTGGATGCGTGGGAACGGCCGCGCCGGGTCGAGCCCCAACGGGCTCAGCACCGGCTCGACTTCGTTCACGAAGTATTGCTCGAGCCAGGTGCGCGTATCGGCGTCCCATTCGGTGCCCGCGAGCAGTTCGATGCCCTCGGCATACATGTCCCCCAGCAGCACCTCATTGAGTGCGCGGTACTGATCGGCGATCAAGCGCAACGCCCGCCCCTGGATGGCAGAGAGTTGCTCGCTGATGCTCAGCGTGTCGGGAGCATTCTGCGTGGTGCCAAGCTCCAGCAATTGCTTGAGACCGGAAACCCGGATCTCGAAGAATTCATCCAGGTTGGAGGAGCAGATGCACAGGAAGCGCAACCGTTCCAGCAGCGGCACGCGCGGATCCTCGGCCTGGGCGAGCACGCGGCCATTGAATTCGAGCGCCGCCAGTTCGCGGTTGATGAAGTTCTGCGGTGCGTGCAGGGGCAATTGATCCAAGGCGGACTCGCATGCGGCGGCTTAAGGTTGCCATTGTAAGGGCGGAGCGCAAGACAACTGTGGTAAGGCCGCCAAAAAACCGCAGATTCCTCGAGGAGGCGGCTTTGGGAGCCAGCAGGTCGCTCGGGGCGACTGCAGCCTTTACGGGGGCGAGCTTGCGGTGCGGCCCGCGCGGAACCCCCTGCGCCGCACTCCTGCTAAAGTCTGCGCCAGACGCCGCAATATCAGCGCGCGCGACAGGGGCGGGCGTGAGTTCCAAAACGAAGATTAGTGTGCCGGTAGCCGAACAGCTCATCGAGCTGCAGCGCGGCGCCTCCGAAGTGCTGACGCTTGCCGATCTTGAGCGCAAGCTCCGACGCGGCGTGCCGCTGCACATCAAGGCGGGGTTTGACCCGACCGCGCCCGATCTGCATCTTGGCCACACCGTGCTCATCAATAAACTTCGGCAGTTTCAGCAATACGGTCATGAGGTCACATTTTTGATCGGTGACTTTACCGGCATGATCGGGGACCCGACCGGGCGCAACGCCACCCGTCCGCGCCTGACCACAGAGGAAATCCAGGCCAACGCGCGCACCTACCAACAACAGATATTCAAAATCCTCGATCCGCAGGCCACCCGGATCGATTTCA